>NZ_BCUG01000011.1 GCF_001591165.1 Thauera butanivorans NBRC 103042 | reverse complement strand
CGCAGCACCAGCCCGGCGTGACGGGCGGCCCGCTGGAGCACATCGGGTGCAAGCCTGGCGACGTGGGCCACGATGTCCGGGCAGGCGACACGATCCTGGCCCAGGTAGCGGGCCAGGACCAGGCCGAGCGACTCCTGCTGCCAGGTTTGCGCCGGCAGCGTGCGCAGGAAGCTGGACGCCCAGAAGGCGGTGTGGCGGTCGGCGCCGCTGCATTTGCGTTTGCCTTGGCGCGCGGGCTTGCCATCCAGGAAGGCGCTAGTGTGGTGTTGCACGCTAATGAATCCATACAAAATCCAATAACGACAACAAGTTACGATCGAATATAAGTCACTTCAAGAACGCATCACTACACTAGCTGCGTGGTCCGCGGCCGTTTCGACAGGCAGGCCCTGTGCTTGCGCGGCGGTAAACACCGTATCGTAGTACGCGCCGATCATCGGCCCTGTCCATCGACATTGTCGAGATCGAAAGCCTCTTGATCGATGAAACGCCCCTGGCTGCGCAGCAGGGGAAGCAACTCATCGTCTGCATAGGCGCAGCCTGTGCGACCTGGGTCCGTTTGCTGAGCTTTGGCCGCCAGCTCCGGCGGGTGGCCTGCGCCGACTGCCAGCAAGCTCGCCAATTGAACATAACCTGGACGCCAGGCGCTGGCCTGGGAAAACACCTCGCGCAGGCTGGCAAGAATCTGCATGCCGGCGTGGTCGAGGTCGCCGAAGAAGTACACAGGCACGGCCAGCGAGCCGTTTCGCGCGTCCAGCGGCGGCTCGAACAGCCAGCGTTCGATCGCCGGCAGTGACGCGGCGGACGCCGGTGCGCGCAAGTACAGGCGGCAGCCGGCGCGGGAACGCAGCCTGCGGGCACTGCTCCGGAAACCGGCCGCATAGACCAGCAGGCTGCCCGCCCAGGCCTGGGCTCGTGCATCGGCCATGTGCTCAAAAGTGACCAGGTTCTCGATGAACAGCACATCCTGGAAGGCACTGGCCCCGCCATCGTTGGCGCCTGCCGGTTTCCCAGGTGGCGGCGCCAACAGCAACTGGATCGGCGCCTCGGTGAACTGGCCCGAGGTCGAACCGAGCAGTCGCAGCAGCTCCTCGCGGTGGTCCAGCACTTTGGAACGGCCCTGGAAGGCGCGGGCGGAGGCTTCGCGCAGGGCCATCGTCCGGCCCGACCGGCACAACGCGGTCAAGGCAGAGAGGCTGCGGGTGGCCTCGTCCAATGGCAGTTCTTCCATCGCGACCAGCGGGTTGCGGGCCAGGTGGTCCAGCACGGCGGGCGGATCGGCAGGCGCGTTCTGCGGATCCGCCGCCCAGTACGCGGCCAGGTGTGCCCGCCATTGCTGCCGCCAGCGCAGGGCTTGCGGGGTGTAGCCAGCCCACGCCGCCAGGGCGTCGAAATCGCACAGCTCCAGCCGGGGTTTGCGGTCGCTGAAATTGGCAAATGCGCGTGGCGCCTCCAGCAGCAAGGCCATCCAGCCCGTAGCGCACAGGTCATCGAGCTGCATGCGCAGCAGCTGGATCTGGTCGGCATCCACGGCATCGTGCAGTTCAGGCGCGGTCTTGCGGTCCAGCGCCAAGCGCACCGGCCCCTGGGCCGTGCTGCGCTCGGCCTTGGCGAGCAGCACGCGGGCCAGGCGCAGCAGGAAGGGGGTCGGCGAAGGCAGATCGGGGGTCGAGGACGATTCAGGCGTGTCCATGATCAGGGCTGGGGTCCGCTATCGGTGTGGCCGTCACCGCCGTCTTCGCCACCGGGCCCAATGTCCGGACATCCCATGGCGGGTTGCCGGGCTTCGGCGACCGGCTGTTGAGCTTGCTGCGTCTCCCGCCACTGGACGCGCGCGGCCTCGCGGGCCTGCTCGGCATGCGCACTCCACAACCGGGCCAGGGCCGGGCGATTGAGCGTTTTCTCCTGCGCTTCGCTGATGAAGAGTTCTTGAAATCCTTCCCCACTGGGTCTGCGTGCCATCACCTTGGAGAAGGTGAACTCCTTGTCGAACTCGGGCTTGACCGCGCCCGACTTGGAGGTGGGCATGGCCACCACGAGCTGCAGCCCCAGCGTCCGCGACAGGAACTGCAGCACGTTGCGCGAGCGCGTTTCGTCCATCTTGGAGAAGGCCTCGTCGCTAAGCATCAGGCGCAGGGCGGGCGCTTCGCGACGGTCGCGGCCGAAATGCCCAAGCGCATGGGCCAGCACAGCCGAGCGCACCACGTAGAACGGCGTTTCCAGTTCGCCGCCCGAGCCCGTACCCCAGGTGGACAACCGCGTGGTGCCCACCGGGCTGGTGCGCAAGATGTCGTAGCGCCGGTAGTTGCGGTAGTCGGCCAGATCACGCAGCGCGCGTTCGCTGGCGCCCTGGTCGTTGGCCAGCAGCAGGCGGCGGATCTCCTCGGCGGTGGCGCGTTGCTCATCGGTGAGCCGGGGCGAGGTGAAGATGGAGCCGCGGTCATGCTCCAGTCCTTCGACCGCGCTTTCCACCGCCTCGAAAAATTCCTGCACTTTCTGCATGCGCGGTACCCAGTCCCACTCCAGCCGGAAGGTGTCGCTGCCAAAGCGGATGTCCTGCAGGTGGCGATTGAGCCGCTGCAGCGTCAGTGCGCCCTGCTTGACGTCGTCGCGCACCTTGAAGCAGAAGCTGCTGGTAAAGACGTGGTTGAACTGGCCTTCGGCCTCGCGCAAGGCGCGCGCATTGTCCGCCAGGCCGATGGCGCGCTGACGCTGTGCCTGTTCGGCGATGGCGGCGCGGGTGCATTCGACGAGGGGAAGCAGTTCTTTCAGGCGGTCTACGCTGCGTGGCGGATCGATCCAGGTGAAGCGCTCGCTGTCGTCACGCGCGCCAGAGAGATAGGTGCCCACGGCCTGGGCCAGTTCGCGCAAGGTGCGGGGCAGACCTTCGCGCAAGCGGTCTACCCGCAGGCGCAACGCATCCAGACTGGTCTCGGGTTCGGCCGCCAGTGCCTGGGCCTCGTCCAGCAATTGGGGCTCGGTGGCCAGGCTGGGCACGGCCCCCACGAAACGCGAAGCCCAGACCGTAGCGTGGGTGCAGGCGATATCGAGGTCGGGCAAGCGCGCCTGCAGATCGGCTTCGCGCCGGCGCAGGCCGCTCATGGCCTGCTTGGTACCGCCCATCTGTTCCGTTTCATCGCGGTGTCGCACACGCACGGCGGTGATGCGCCCATTCAGGTCTTTCTGTTCGGCCAGCAAGGCGTCGATGGCCGACAGGTCCAGCGCTTTGAGCGCTTGCTCGGCATGGGCATGCTGGACTTGGCTCTCCAGCACGGCGAGCATCAATGGCGTCAACGGCGTGAACACGGGGCCGTTGAACATGCGGGTGATCGCTTGCAGCGACTGGCGCAGCGCCTTCTTAACGCGCGTCTCCTCCCCCAGCCGCACCAGTTCCTGCTCGCACCACTGTCGGCGCCGCTGCCGGGCAGCTTCGCCGAAGGTCAGTTTCTCATCGGGTTCATAGCAGGCGAACATGCCATAGCCCCGGCTGCCCAGGCCTTGCTCCATCAGGCCCTGCGGGGTTCTGGCCAGCTCCTCCTCGCTCTCGACCTTGCGCACGCGGCCATACTGGGCCATCAGAAAGGCATGGGCCACCGGGTGCTGGCAGACCAGTTCGTGCAGCACGGCCCGGGCCTCCAGCTGGCGGCCCTCGGTATCCTCCATCGCCCTGCGGCCCTGCACGACCTTGGGCGAACGCACGCGGTAGTGCTGCTTCACCAGCCGGGCGCAGCGCGCCTCCATGCCGGCCTCGACGATGATGGCGAAGCGGTCGCCGCCCATGTAGCCTTCAATGGCGTTCTGCCAGCAGGAGCCGGGGCGGGGCTCCACCAGTTGGGCCAGCAGGTGGGGGCGGGCGGTGGGGATTTCGCGTTCGATCAATGCCACCGCCTCGTGCGCATCCTTCGGCCCTTGGGGGCGGCCACCCTGCAGGCGGCGCAGTTCGGCGTCGCGCTGCTCGGTGTCGTCCTTCAGTTGGTTCAGTTGCACGCCCACATCGGTCAAGGCTTGCAGCACCGCCCCCTGCACCGAGGCATCACCATCGTGGATGCCCTGGCGCAAGGCGGCCAGTTGCGCATCGAAGGCTTCCAGTTCGAAGGCGGGCAGTTCCCCGTCCAGAACGCCGTCGCGTGTGTAAGCCGCGGCCATGGTGGGCCAGGGTTTAAGAACCTGCTGCGCTGGAGGGCGCAGGGTTGCCACTGCAGCCGCCAGCGCCGGCACGGCCGACAAGTCCAGCGCCAGCAGCTGTTCGAGCTGCGTGGCCATCCCGCCAATGCCACGCGCAGCCTCCTGTACGCGGCCCCAGTGCAGGCGGAACTGATCGGCCTGCAGGCGGATCTGGTTCTCCAATGCCTGCTTTTCGCGCGCCACGTCGCTGTCGTCCAGGCGCTTGTCCACCCCGCGCAGTTGCTCGCGCAATTGGGTTTCCTGTGCTTCGAGCGAGGCCAGCTTCTCTTGCAGTTGCGTCTGCTTCCTGTCCTGCGTGGCGATCTGGCGCTGCACCGAGGCCAGTTCATCCTGGGCCTCGCTGCGCGTGCGCAGGGCATGGGCGATGGTGGTGGTGACGAAACGCCGCGCCTCATCCAGCACTTGGTCCGCGCTGGCCTGGGCGGCGTCGAGCCGCTCCAGATTCAGTGCCAGGCGCTCGGCCTCCAGTTTCAGGCTGGCGATGGCGCGCATCAGCTCGCGCATCTTGTCCAGATCCTTGCTGAAATCGTGCGGCTCCAGGATTTCGTCGCGCACCAGGTCGTTGACGTTGCCCAGTTCCTTGTAGGCCATGGCCTTGACGAGCGACTTTGCCGCGCGCGTGGCATCGTGCTCGCCTACTGCCGTCTTGCCCATCAGCGCGCCGTACAGATGCTGCAGATAGCCGCCCTTGTCGGGGAAGCGCTGAACCACGGAGGCGGCCTTGTCGGCATGGGCCTGCAGGCGGTGCTGGAGTTGCACGTACAGCTCCTTGAGCGGCACCGGCATGGCCGTGAGCACTTCGCCCGTGCGGCGAGCCAGGTGATCCAGCGACAGCGGGCGACGCACGATGAAGAACTGCGGTGACCCCTGCAGCACGGCGCGACGGCCGTCCTCGAAGGCCTCCACGCCCACCAGGGCGGTGAAGGGCTCGGCCTGCTCGCCCGCCTGTTCGGAGGCCTCGAATACGATGCCGGCGTAGCTGGTCGAGCGGGTGCGCAGGAATACGCCGTCGGCCTGCTGGCCCAGGGCGTAGGCGGCCAAGGTGCGCGGTTCCTTGCCGCCACGCCGGCTCTGCGTGGATTCGTCCTGGCCGATGTTGAACTGCACCACGTGCTGGTGCGCGGCCGTGAGCACGGTCTGGATGGCGTCGAGCAGCGTGGATTTTCCCGAACCCGATTCGCCCGTCAGCAACACGGCGTCGGCAAAGGGCCATTCGCGGTCCTCCAGCGAGCCCCAGTGCCAGGTGAGTAGCCTGGCGATCTTCATGCGCTGCCCTCCGGCTCGGGGGCGGGCTTGAGCAACGCGGGCACCTGCCGCCCCACCAGCCGCAAGGCTTCTTCCAGGGCCTCGTCGCTGACGAAGCTCATCACCGGCCGCAGCACGGCCAGACCCATCTGCATGTCCCCGGCGTCATCGCCCTCGACGAAATGCAGTACGCGGTGCTTGCGCAGGTCACGCAACAAGGCCATGCGCTCGCTGGCCGCGTGGGGCAGCTTGTGCGCCAGTAGCGACACGACTGCCTGGGACAGCTCCTCCAGGCTGATGGCCAGGCGTTCGTCCACCAGCGGGCGGCGTCCGGTCAGCGCCTCGGTGTAGAGAAAACGCAGGGCGATTACAGCGGCCACGAAATCACGCGACAAGCGGGCGCGCAGGCGACGCACGCCGTCTTCCTCCTCGTCGCCACCGCCTTCGCCAGGCGGGTACAGCCGCAGCAGGCGAGCATCGCTGTCGTGGACCAGCACGAAGCCGATGCAGGCGAACCATTCGCGCAGCAACTGTTCGCACTGGATGGCATCGTCGTACAGCGCGGCTTCAGGCCGGGAATGCTCGCGCCACACCACGCCGCTGGCCAGCAGCCGCCCGGCCAATTCGGCGAAGCGTGCGGGCTTGACGGTAGCGGCGCCTTCGGTCGCCAGCCGCTGTTCGATGTACTGAGCCAGAGATTGCAGCATGGTGTGTTCAGAATCTCCTGGGCGCCTGATCGAGCGTCACATCGGCCCCATCCACCGGTTCGAAGCGCAGCTCATAGTCATCGGCCTGGAAGTAGGGCGTGCTCATCTGCCCCGCCGTCTTGCGCGCCTGCAACAGGCGCCGCCCTTCGGCCGAACGCACTGCGCCCACGGCGTGCAGCACACGCACCGCGTCCTCGGCGGTGTCCACCGGCAGTGCTGCCAGCGTGATCGGCCCATCCTGCAAGTGAGGCAAGAGACTTTGCAGCACCTGCTGATCGCTGAAGGCAAAAGCCTCGGCTTCGGCCCGGCGCAGTAAAGCATTCAGGCGGCTGGCCTCGTCCACCACCAGCGGGGCCTGCGCCACCGCCTCGGCTTCGCGGTCGCGCACCGTCCAGCGCAGCACGCCACCGGGCAGGCGGATCTCGCTGGTGGCCAGGCGCCGGGCCAGCGCGTCGAGCAGCGCTTCGCGCGCGGGTGCCGGCCGCTCCTTCAGCCAGGCCATGCTGCGACCCAGAGGGGATTCGGCGCCGTAATCCAGCGACAGCGCTTGCCGCAGCAGGCTGGTGAAGCGGCGCACGTAGTTGTTCATTTCGGAGCGCAGCATCGGCAACTTCAGACCGCAGGCAGCTTCCACCATGCTCTCGATGCGGTCCGCGAGCCACAGCATGGGGCTGCGGCCCTGCGCCATCTGTTCCAGCCAGGGCGCGCGCTGCAGCAGGTGAGCATCCACCTGGGCGCGTTGCTCGCCGTCGAGGGCGCGCACCTCTTCCAATGCCTCGTTGATCTGGCCGCGATGGCGCTCGGCAGAGTCGGCCACCAGGCGCACGGCGTATTCGCGCGCGAAACGCTTCTCGATGAAATCGTTGAACTCGTTCCAGGCCACCTTCTGCGCCAGCGCCTCGCGCGTCAGGCTCTGGATCAGATGGCGGAAATATTCGATGTCATCCTGCAAATCCTGCACCACGCGGCTGGCGAACTCGTGGGCGTCCAGCAGTTCGTCGGCATCCCGGGCGGCGATGAAGGCCGCCAACGCCTTGCGGGCCGAACGCATGTTGCGCTGGCGGGTCTTGGCGCGGGAATCGTCGAGATTGGCGAAGGTCTCGCTGAAGGCCTTGCCGGCCCGGCTAAGCTTGAGCGTGGGCCGCAGATCGATGGGATCGCGGTAGTCCTCCAGCCAGCCATGGTCCTTGAGCTTGCGCAGCAGGTCGCTGGCGTAGGTGCGCTCTTCGTCGGCACGCACGGTCTGCCCGGCCCCGAAGGCCAGGCCCCGCAGCGCGGGATCGGTCAGAGCATGCTGGATCACCTCCAGCACCAGTTCGCGCGTCAGCACCTCGGCATAGTCAGCATTGGCGCCATGCACCCGCTCGTGCAGCGCCCGCAGCACGGCGGCGCACAACTCACGGTTGTCGTGCGTGAGGGGACGGAAGAAGTGCTCGCGCGGAGGGGTGAAGAACATCATGCTGCCAAGCCGGTGCCCTGCAGATCTTGGAGGAACTCCGACCCCGGTTCGACGCCGGTGACAAACAGCCAATCGCGGGCACGTGTGCATGCCACGTATAACAGGTGCCGCTCAGTGTTGTAGACCTCCTCCAGATCAGCTTTGTCGGCCACGGATTCGATGCGCTCTTGCAGTGGCAGCACTTCATCCTCGCAGGCCATCACCGCGACGGCTCTGAACTCCAGCCCTTTCGCCAAGTGCATGGTGGAAATATTCAACGCATCCGGAGCAGTTCCGGGCATTGCGGTGAGTGCGGCCAGTCGGCCATCCAGTACTGTGTGCGCAATGTCTGCAAGCTCGGCAGCGGCTCGTGCGCGTTCCAGCTGTTCATCAGCGCGAACAAAGACTGCGATGTCCCTCGCACATACGCCGTCCGCGATGCGTGCCCCCAGCCAGTTCGCCACCGCGTCAATTTCCTGATCTGCTCTGTCGAAAAGGCAGACGTGCGGATCCGGCCCATTGAACACCGAGACGGTGCCACTGCGATCTTCGGTATTGCCATCCACATCAGAAACCTCTGGCCCCAGCAAACGATCTGCCTGGACGCGGATTTGATGCGAAGTCCGGTAGTTGATATGCAAGGTTCGCGAACGCCCTCGCACATCCACACCCAAGGATTTCCATGAAAACGGTTGCTGAAAGATGCGTTGCCCCAGATCACCCGCAAAGAACAGTCCGTTGGGCGTATTACCAGCCAAGGCCGCCAGAAAACGCAGTTGCGCCACGCTCAGATCCTGAGCTTCGTCCACCACCACATGATCGAAGACCGGAGCCTGCCCCACAGCCGCGCGTCTGGCTTGCTCGAACGCAAGCCGGGTGAACAGGCCAGCCCAGGTGAGCAAACCCTGGCTGGTCAGTTTGCCCCGCATGTGCTCGAACACCTGCCACAAGGCTGCGCGCTGCGCCTCGGACAAGCGGATCTTGCGTCCCAAGCGCTTGATGTCCCGGTAGGACTCCCACTGATCGAGCTGCCAGGCATCGACCATTTCCTCCCACTCACTGAACAGAAAGGACGGGCTGAACTTCAATCCACCCAAACTCGGGGCACATTCATCCCAGGCCGCCCGCATGAGCTCACGCAGTTCTGTTTCTGAGGCTACACACACCGGCCCCACCTGCGCCTGATACAACCGCAGGCCAATCGCGTCCAGCGACAACACCTCCAGCCGCTCAGCCAGCCGGGGCTGATTGCTGATCAGGCGTCGCAACTTGTCGTGCAGCGCGTAGGCCAACGTGTCGGAGAACGTGGTCAACAAAACGCGGCTGTCAGAATGGTTCTGCGCCAGGAACACCGCCCGATGCAGCGCCACGATGGTTTTGCCCGTACCGGCCGAACCGGCGATGCGGGCCGGGCCGCTGTAGTCCCGCTCCACCCATTGACGCTGCGCGGGATGCAGGAAGATCGTCCATTTGTCCCACGGAAAATCGAGGGCACGTTGCAGTTCTTCCACATCGTGCATGGCACGGAAACGGCGCTGCGCATCGGGGTGAGCAAAGGGATCGGCGCCTGCAGGGGCCGCAACGGCGAAAGCTGGCCGCCCACCCGTCGCCAGTTCCAGCAGCGCCTCCGCAGCCTCAGAAGGCAGATGGCCGGCCAGTGACAGCAGTTCGTCTTCATCGGCCACAGCGCGAACGTCAGTCAGCCAATCGGCTGGCACGCCGTAGGCCAGCAAATCGCTGTCGGAATGCTCTGCAAACAGGGCACTTCTGCGGAACGCTACAGCGCCCGCCGAATCCGCTACCCCAAGCGCCGCCTGAACCACGATCTCTTCGACGCGTTCGCGAATCTCCACCCATTGCGCGGCTCCGGTGGTGGGATGAACCTCCAGCTTGCGGCGCTCGGCCCAACGATAGGCCTGGTCATGGTGCGCCACGTAGCACAGCAGGAAACTCGTTGCCGTGCGATGAACGATCAGGCGCAGATCACGATTTACCCTTGCTGACCAGAAATGCTTGTCCTTCGACTGTTCGACCCGGTGCAACTTCATCCCCGGATTTACGGGGTTGATTTGCAGATCGAAGGCAGTGGTCTTGACGAGTTTCTGTTCCTCGCCGGTCAAGCGGGCGAGGCTGTCGGTAAAGGTGTCGGCGATGCGGAAATCCATGTGCGTTGTGCTCACTGACTAGAGGGACGTGCAGCATTCAACAGCAGGTTGTTTGTCGAGAAAGGAAAACCATTCTCGCAAGAAACGGGTAAATGCTTTCGGTGTTGCAGAAACATATTTCATGCCCACATCCTGCATCTCCTTGCAACCGCAAGGTAATTGCAATGATTTTCGCTTCTTGCTAGAAAATATAATCTCTTGAATCTCAGGCTTTCCTCTCGCATGGATATTTCCGTGCGCAAGAGAGTTTCTGATTATTGAGATAACCTCATTCGTGGGTTGCGATGTAAGCGCGCTCATTGCCCAGCCATCAGGGTCAGTATTCCAAGAGGCCAAGGTGGCCTCTCCGAATTTCCATTCTTCTTTTGAATCGCTGGCTAAACTTGACTGAATGAAGGGCCGTCCGAGGGTTTGATTTAGGTATTTCTGAGCGCATTTTGGAAGCACATTTCGATCGTCTGAGGGGTGACTCGATGAAAGCCTTTCCATCGGAATGACCAATCCGCTTGATGCAACATTGAGTAACAGCGTGACGTCCAAGTTATTCTTCTTGCAGATATCTTCAACTGTATCAAGCAAGCGCAGACAACGTTTCGGAAAGTCGCTCACTAAGTTGGTATAAGCAGTCATACCCTGAATACCTTCATCACCTCATCCCCCAGGTGATTGATCACCTTCACCGCGATCCGCCCTGACTTTGGCTTGTCGAACGGCCGGGATGTATCGCTGTTGAGCGTAGCCCAGGCATCTGCATCGATTTCGGCCTTGAGCGTGGTCTTGAGGGATTTGTAGGGATCGTTCGCACCCAGGAAATAGGCGTGGCGGACGAAGAAGCTTTCTTCGTTGTAGTCGGTGTCGATGAACCAGCAGGCGATGCCTTCGGCACCGTCGCTGCGCACTTCGCCGGTGTTGGGGTGGAACACGTCCACACCATTGACCTTCACGCGCACCTGGCCTTCGGCGCCGTCCGAGCCGGCATCGAGGATATCGATGTCGGGTTCGCCGAAAATCACGAACAGGTTGCCCTTGCCGGTGTTCTTCAGGTCGTCCGCCATGTGCAGATCGGCATTCATGCGGGCCTTGAGCACGGGAATGCGGCCGAGCTTGTCGAACTCGCTGGAATGCGCGTCGTAGTTGAAGGCGCAGGCGATCAGTACGTCGAAGCCGGCGTCGCCGGCCTCACGCGCGGCGGCCACCAGGTCGGGGCGGGCCACAGTGCCGAACTCGGGGCCGATGAAGATGGCGGCGCGCTTTTCTGTCTCGCCCTCGGCGTAGCGGCCTTCGGCGCAGACCAGGTCGCCCGGCCACGGCGTGAGCGAGGTGAAACTGATCCTGTCCTGCTTGTGCGCCTGCTGCACGCCGGCGGTCTTGAGGTTCTCCAGAATGATCTGGACGAAGTTGCGTTCGGCGTTGTATTCGGCCTGCTGCTCCGCTGCATGCGGGTTGGCCGGGTCGATCAGTTCGTCGTCGGCACCCACGGCCAGCACGCGGTGGGGTGAGAGGCTTTCCACGGTGAAGGGGCCAGCCACGCGCACCTTGCTTTTGTCTGGGTAGGGTTTGTCGTAGAGGTATTCGAACTCGGCCTTGGCGGCGATGGAGGCGTCGATCTCCTTCTGCCGAGCGATGCGCTGCTGCCACCATTGCGCGTGCAGGCGTTTGGCTTGCTCTGGCCATTTGTCGTCAGCTTCGCGTGGGATTTCCCACTCCTGCCAAGCCTTGCCGAGCGCGGTATTCAGCGATGCGCACAAGGGTTCCAGCACCTGCTGGTGCTGCTCCCAGATCACGTCGATTTCGGCGTTGTTGGCGATGGACTTGAGCGTGATGTGCGGAACGCGCTCGTAGACGAAGCCCTGACGCACGTCACCATGCACCAGCGTGGTGGACGGCGCACTGCGCGTGACTTCGGCTTCCTTCAACTGGCCTTCGCGGCTGTCGGCCAGCAGGTAGTAGGGGTAGCGTGCCCCCATGATGCGGGCGCGGGCCAGAGCCAGCGCGACCCGCGAAGTGTCGATGGTGATCCAGCGGCGTCCCCATTGCTCGGCGACGTAGGCGGTGGTGCCGGAGCCGCAGGTAGGGTCGAGGACGAGGTCGCCGGGATCGGTAGTCATTTGAATACACCGCTCAACAACTTTTGCGGCTGTTTGAACAATGTAAAGCTTGTCTTCGCCTGAAAAACCTGCGATTGCTGTGTCATCCCAATTGTCAGAAACTGGCACTACTGGGAAGTCATCTACGTATCGCTTGTAGTTTGGGAGTGTTCCAGAAAGAATGAGACGATCGGCTTTGATGAGTCGATACATGCCATCCATTGTCGTTTTCCAGTTGTGATTCGCTCCACTGTGAAAACTTTTCCCCCGATAGTCGAATGCGCACGTAGTATTCGCTCTTACTCCCTGGGAACGGAGATTTTGTGCTGATAAAACACTCCATCCATTAGGAAGACTGGACCAGTCTTTGATTTCCTCGCTGGTCATTTTCCTCCATTCCCCAGTCCCTCTTTTCTCTGCCACGTTATAACTGGCGAGTTGATTCGATTTTTTTAGATAACTCTGCCGATACTTTACGACGCTTCTTTTTCTGGCATACCAAAGAATGAAGTCGCCGCTTGTTGGCAACAGCGAGGCAGATGTCGCTGTTGTCTTTGAGAAAGCGATCTGACAAACAAAATTCTCATCGCCAAACACCTCGTCCAAAAGGCACCGAAGGCGATGAATGTTTTCGTCGCTAATCTGCACAAAGATCGACCCAGACTCGGTCAACAGATCCCGCGCCACCGTCAGCCGGTCGCGCAGATAGGTCAGGTACGAATGGATGCCATCACGCCAAGTGTCCCGGAAGGCCTTCACCTGCTCTGGTTCGCGCGTGATGTGCTGGGCGTTGCCGTCCTTTACATCGCGGCTGGTGGTGCTCCACTGGAAGTTGCTGTTGAATTTGATCCCGTAGGGTGGATCGAAATAGATGCACTGAACCTTACCGCGCAGGCCCTCACGCTCGGCGAGAGATGCCATCACCTGCAGGCTGTCGCCCAGGATCATGCGGTTGGCCCAGTGCATGTCGTGCTGGTAGAACTCGGTTCGGGCATTGTCGCTGGGCAGACCGTTGAAGTCGGCAAACAGGTCGGGCTGGTCGGTCGGCTGACCCTTGCCGCGTGCCGCTGCCTCGCGCTGGCGCTCGGTCTCGCGGCGCAGCTCATCGACCAGCACCTTGGGGTGCACCTTCTCCTGGATGTAGAGCGGCGGCGCATTGACAACGAGATCGCTCCAGTCTTGCTGGTCTTTGCCGCGCCACAGCAGTTGGGGGTCCAGATCCCGGTTCAGGCGCTGCTGGAACGAATCCGACGATTTGCCCTGGTCGTGCAAGGCCGCCAATTCGCTGAGCCATTGCGTATTGGCGCGCGGATAGGCCACGGGCTTGGGGCTTTGTTCGTCCTTGGCCATGAGCGACTGGTATTCGGCCGTGGGGTTGTTCTTGCGCGTGGCACCTTCGTGCTTGAGGGTGTCGACGGTGAGAGGGGCTTTGGGTGATCGGGTGGCCATTGTCAGGAATCCAGCGCGTCCGGTTTCTTCAGGGCTTTCTTGTCTTCAGATGCGATGCGGCGCTCGACCTTTTTCACGTCTTCGGCAGGCGGCAAGCTTTCGGGGCGGATACCACGCTCAAGCAAGGTCTTGCGCACGGCTTCGTTGTTGGTGATGTGCTCTTTGGAAATCGCACGTTCGCTGCCCAGTTTGTGTTCGCGGGCGTTGAAGATGGTGATTTCGGTGGCGAAGTCCTTGGCCTTCAGGATGATGGTAGGGGCGAAGTCGGCCAGCGGTCGGCTGTCGGGCACCTTCCATTGCGCTTTCATGGCCTGAGTGGATTTGCCGAACAGGGCATGGTCACCTTTGCTACGAATCAGGGCAAAGTCCTGATTGCCCCCGGTCTGCTCGAAGATCACGTCGGACAGTTCCTTCTCCGTGGTGCTGAGCTTCTTGCGCGCGGCCACACGCTCGGCGTCGAGCAGGCGCTGCTCGATCAGTTCGGCCCGGCGGGTCTGAACGGCGAAGTAGGTCTGGGCGAAGGCGATCTGCTGCTTCTTCGGGTCACCGTTCTGGGCGATGAGGTAGCAGGCATAGCGGGTGAGCATCAGGTCGTCCACTTCGCGCTGGCTGCCGGAACCGAGATCGACCATTTTGCCGACGTCGGCAAAATGGTCGGCGATGGCATGGCCGGAGACTTCGCAGGCTGTCTTGGCCTTGGAGACGACGTTCAGGAAGTTGTCCCATTTGGTGTATCCCAGCAGGTGCTGAAGGTCTCGGGCCAACCAGTACTCGACACCGGTTTCCGTTTGTTGGGCGTGCCCTTCAAAAGTCTGGGTCAGCGAGTGAACAAGTTCACTTTTCATACGGTTTTCTTCTCTCTGATAAGGCTCATGAAGCTCCCCCCGCCTGCTGCAACATTGCGTCGAACGCCTGCTGCACCTTCTCGGCAAAGTCGTCCTGCATCTGCCACACGTCAGCAAATTCGACGAAGGCCCAGCGGCCATAGGTGCCGAGCCGATTCACGCCGGGCACCCAGTGGGTGAGCATGATTTCCTTCTTGATCTTGGCGTCTTCACCGCGGAAGCCCTTGATCTCGACCACAAGGTTGAGCAGATCGCCCTCACCATGTCCATCGTCCACACGCACGATGAAATCGGGGCGGTAGCGGTGCGGTTGGCCGTCCTTGCGGTAGGGCACTTCCAGACCCAGGTTGTGGTTCTTCACGTAGGCGCGTACGCGAGGGTGAGACTCGGCCACGCGGCAGAATTCGGCTTCCCAGTCGCTGTCGAGGATGACCCAGTTGATGTGGCAGCGCGGGCCGCCGTTGCTGCCGCTGGTATCCCAGCGCTCGGTCTTCGAGGTGTTGAAGCTCACATGCCGGGTGCTGCCCACGGGGTTGTACGGATCAAGCACAGCCTGGACGGGCCGCTGGCCGAGAAAGGCTCGGGTGATGCCGGCATTGATGCGTTCGCAGGCATCGTCGGCCAAGGTCTTGTACTTCAGTTGGGCGGGATAGGTGCCCCCTTTGTACTCCAGGCAGTTGTCCAGCCACTGACGGGCGATGCGCTTGAGCTGGCCGAACAAGTGCAGTTGCGGCTGCCCATCGGCATCGCGGAAACGCGTGAGCAGTAGATGGGAGGTCAGTTCATACACTACTTGCGAGGGGCGCACGTCGCCGGTGTGGACAAGGTTGAGATCCACCTGTTCACCGATGATGCCGGAGTTGCGGGTTTCGGTTGCCCCCACCAGCGCAGGGGTGAGTTCCATGCGCGAATCGTCGGTAAACTCGGCCCGCAGGCGTTCTTCGGGCAGTTCCACACGGTAGCCCTGCACGCGTGGGAAGCTGATTTCCAGTGCCTCACGTTCCCGCAAGGCCTTGACCTGGATGCTCTCGCGCGGCTTCTGTGGCGGCGCGACCACGGGCTCGGCGTTGAAGTCGAATGGAATGCCCAGCACGTCGGCGTATTCGACGTTGAACAGTCCGTCGGCGTTGAGTTCGTAGGACTGGCGGCGCAGCGCGCGGCCAATCACCTGTTCGCACAGCAGTTGCGTGCCGAAGGCTCGTACCCCAAGCACATGGGTCACGGTATTGGCATCCCAGCCTTCGGTGAGCATGGAGACCGAGACCACACAGCGGATCGAGTCGCCCAGCCGGCCGGGTTTGCCCACAGTGTTCATCACTTCGCGCAACAAATCCTGGTCTGTGATCTTCTGCCCGGCCAGAGCATCGCCCGTACGCTCGACGATTTCGCGGCGGAAGCGCTCGATTTCATCGGCTGCCATACCCCGGAAGTTGCTATCCAGCGCTTCACCGGATTCGAGTTGTTCGCTGTCGATCAGCAGGGTGTAGGGCCGACCCAGCGCGTTGCCGTATTCGTCCTGATTGCGAAACAGCGGCAGTCGGCCCGGCTCATGGTTGCCATCGGCACGCGTGAAGCCCGAGATGTAGTCGTACACGAGCTTCGAAGTGGCAGTGTTGTTGCACACAACGATGAAGCAAGGCGGCACGGTGATCCGGGCTTCCTCCCACAGCGCAAAGGTCTTTTCGTAGTGGCCGTAAAGGGCTTCCAGCGCGGTCAGTAGCTGCGTGGGTAGTTCCAGCGGATTCAGGCCTTCGGCTTTACCGCGGCCCTTTTTGGGCATTTCGGTGCGGATGTGTTCCCACAGATTGCGGAACATCGGCATTTCGGCGCCGGGGATATTGTCGGCGACAGGCACGCGCGGCAGTTTGACGATGCCGCATTCGATGGCATCCATTAGCGAGAAATCGCTCATGGCCCAAGGGAACAGGGTGCCTTCGGCATAACCTGAGCCGCGCAGGAAGAATGGCGTGGCTGACAGGTCGAACACGCGGGATACGCCCAGCTTGCGCTGGACGGCTTCGAGGCCGGAAATCCAAAGCCGGGCTGCGGCGTTGTTTTGTTCCGCCTCTTTCTTCTCGTCCCCTTTCAGGTCGTCGTCTTCAGAGGCGTCTGGTTTTTCACGGTAGCAATGATGCGCTTCGTCATTGATGACCAGTACATCCTTCAAGCCCATCAGATCGGGCATGACGCGCTGGAGCATTTGTCCTTCGGTTTCGAGGGTGTCAAGGTCATCGCCGCCCCGGCCTTGCAACAAGGCACGTCCGCCCTTGGACAGTTCCACCCGCTCGCGCCGCTTGAAGGCGTGGTAGTTGGTAATGACGATCTTGGCGCGCTCCAGGTCGGGCAGCATGTCGCCGGGCACCAGTTCGCGGCTGGCGTAGTAGCTGTCGGGGTCGTTGGGCTGCAGGACGCGCAGGCGATCGCGGATGGTCAAGCCTGGCGCGACGACCAGGAAACCACGGGTGAAGCGTCGGCTGGTTGGCCGCCGGACGGCATTGATGGTCTGCCAGGCGATCAGCATGGCCATCACCGTGGTCTTGCCGGCACCTGTGGCCAACTTGAGCGCCAAGCGCGCAAGGCCAGGGTTGGCGTCCTGATTGGCGCGTTCCAGATGGTCGAGGAAGTTCTTTCCCATCTTGCCGAACTGCGGCGCTACCTCGGTCAACCAGATGGCCGTTTCCACAGCCTCGACCTGGCAGAAGAATGGGCGCACACCGCTGAACTCGTGGTGACGCCAGTGCTGGAGCAATCGTGCGGTTTCCGGCGTGACTCGCCAATCTGCCGGATTGGGCAGCGCACGCCATTTATCGACCTCTTGCCGAACGGCGTTGATGACGGCCTGGTGGTCGTATTGCTGCGCTTGCGTTGAAAGGCCTTTGCCTTCGTCGAAAAGAAGCGATCCCTGTTTGGCTTGACCTTTCTGCTTCTTGGGCTTGGGGATGGGTGTGATGAACTCAGCACGCCGCCGGCTGTAGACGATCTGCTGCGTGGGTTGCCCATTCTTGTCCAACTCCCAGTGTCGCGACGGGTAGTCGTACGGGGAGTTGAGAATGGGTTTTTCGAAGAAGAGGCTAGTCATGGCTGAAAGCGTATGCCAGCGTTCTTGCTGGACACGATATCAATATGTAAATGCCGACAGTCTGCCAGTTCATAACCCACCCTGCGCCCTGTTCCACGTGATTTTCAGCACGTCCCCCTCCAGAAACCGGGTTTCAAGGCGTATTGGGGCGGCATCAGCCCCCCCGAAACCTCACTCTATGTTCTGCACCTGCTCCCGCATCTGCTCGATCAACACCTTCATCTCCATCGCAATACCCGTGATGTCCGTCGCAGGCGATTTCGACGCCAGCGTGTTCGCTTCCCGATTGAGCTCCTGCATCAGGAAATCCAGCCGCTTGCCCGCAGCACCGGGGGACTTAAGAATGCGTTCGACTTCGTCCAGGTGGGTGCTCAAGCGGGTCAGTTCCTCGGCGACGTCGATGCGCTGGGCGTAGAGGGCGACTTCCTGGCGGATGCGGTCTTCGTCCAGGCTGGCGACGGCATCGCGCAGCTTGGCGGTGAGGCGGTCCTGGTATTCGGCGACGATGGCGGGCATGCGCGGCGAGGCGGTGGCGACCAGTTCGCGCATGCGGGCGACGCGCTCGCGGATGGCGTCGGCCAGCTTTTCGCCTTCGCGCTGGCGGGTGGCGACGAGTTCGTCCAATGCAGCGTCGGCCAGCGCGCGGATGTGCGGCAGCAGTTCGTCGAAGCCGAGGCTGTCGTCGGCGAGCATGCCGGGCCAGCGCAGCAGTTCATTCACCGACAGCGGCGCGGCGTCCGGGAAGCGGGCGCGCAGTGTGGCCTGGGCTTCGGCGAGTTGGTCGGCGAGCGTGCCGTTCAGCGCCAGGCTGCGCGGGGCGGCGTGGCCGGCCTGGAGGTTCAGGCGGCATTCGACCTTGCCGCGCCCGAGCCGGGCGCTGATGCGTTCGCGGATGGCCGGTTCGGCCTGGCGCAGGTCGTCGACGATGCGGAAGCCGAGGTCGAGATAGCGTGAATTCACGCTGCGCAGTTCGAGGTGCAGGCTGACGCTGCCCAGGTCGCGGGTCTGGACCGCGAAGCCGGTCATGCTTTGGATCATCGGGGGTCTCCGGGAACCCGGCGCGATGGATTACACTGCGGGTCCCACTCAGGAAAGAGGCTGGGAAAGTCCGGATTCTAGCGCCCACGAAGATGCCGCCTCAAGCCAACTGCGCGCTGCCCGCAGGCTTCCTGCTCGATCAGTACCGCATCGACCGCCAGTTGTCGCTGGGCGGGTTCTCGATCGTGTATCTGGCGCACGACGAAATCGGCACGCCGGTGGCGATCAAGGAATACCTGCCCAACTCGCTCGCGCTGCGCAAGGACGGCGAGATCGAGCCGCAGGTGTCGGACGAGCATCTGCCCGCCTTCCGCTACGGCATGAAGTGCTTTTTCGAGGAAGGGCGCTCGCTGGCCAAGCTGATGCACCCAAACGTGGTCCGCGTGCTCAACTTCTTTCGCGCCAACGGCACGGTATACATGGTGATGCAGTTCGAGCGCGGCCGCACGCTGCACGACATCATCCAGAAGCATCGCGGCGAACTGAAGGAGTCCTTCATCCGCACGGTGTTCGTGCGCATGCTCAACGGCCTGCGCGAGGTGCATGCGCACAAGCTGCTGCACCTGGACATCAAGCCTTCCAACATCTACCTGCGCGCCGACGGCACGCCGGTGCTGCTCGACTTCGGCGCCTCGCGCCAGACGCTGGCGAGCAAGCAGCCGGTGCTCAAGCCGATGTACACCCCCGGCTTCGCCGCCCCCGAACAGTACGACCGCCGCGACCAGCTCGGCCCCTGGAGCGACGTCTACAGCGTCGGCGCGGCGCTGCACGCCTGTATCGTCGGCAAGGCGCCGCCGCGCGCGGACGAACGCGTCAAGAACGACACGCTGCAGCCGCTCGTCAGGACGCACGCGGAGAAATACAGCGCGCAGTTGCTGGGGCTGGTGGATTGGTGCCTGCTGCTCGATCCGCTGGCCCGGCCGCAGAGCGTCTATGCGCTGCAGAAGGCCTTGGTGCAGAAAGCCACGGCAACGGCCGAAGCCACACCGCACACGCGCTGGTTCACCGATCTCGGCAGCCGGCTCAAGGCCTTCGTCGGCCGCAGTTGAAGGAGCGCAGCATGCGATTCACCATCTACCAGGAAAGCCGCACCGGCCGCCGCTCCGCCAACCAGGACCGCATCGCCTACTGCTATTCGCGCGATGCGCTGCTGATGCTCGTCGCCGACGGCATGGGCGGCCACCAGCACGGCGAACTGGCGGCCCACATCGCCGCGCAGTACATCACCCATGCCTTCCAGCGCGACGCCCACCCCGCGCTGCCCGACCCGCTGCATTTCCTGTCGCGCGCGCTGAGCGGCGCGCACCATGCCATCCTCGACGACAGCTTCGACCGCAACCTGGCCGAAGCGCCGCGCACCACGATCGTCGCCTGCGTGGTCCAGAACGGTACGGCCTGGTGGGCGCACGCGGGCGATTCCCGCCTCTACCTGCTGCGCCGCGGCCGCATCCTGCAGCAGACGCGCGACCATTCGCGCGTGCAGTTGCTGCTCGAACAAGGCATCATCGGCCCCGCCGAAGCCGCCGCCCATCCCGGGCGCAACCGCATCTACTCCTGCCTGGGCGGCACGCATGCGCCGCAGATCGACTATTCGGAGCCCTGCGCGCTGAAGGACGGCGACCTCATCGCGCTGTGCAGCGACGGCGTATGGGGACCGCTCGACGACGACGACATCGTGCTCGGCCTGGATGGCATCCCGCCCGCCGAGGCCGTCCCGCAGCTGCTCGACCGCGCGGAACTCCACGGCGGCGACAAGGCCGACAACCTGTCGCTGGTGGCGATGTGCTGGCACGACGACATCGGCGCGGCGCAGCCCGACGCCATTTCGACCCGGACCATGGCGCTCGACGATTTCGCCACCGAGATGGAGCTTTCCAGCCGCGGCAGCGGCCGCCTCGTCGACCTCGACGAGGACGAGATCGAACGCGCGATCCGCGAGATCAACGCCGCCATCCACAAATTCGACAAACGATAGCCACAGGACATCCCCATGCGACCCAGCCAGCGCAAACCCGACGAACTCCGCAGCGTCCGCCTCACCCGCGGCTTCACCTGCCACGCCGAAGGCTCGGTGCTGGTCGAATTCGGCGCCACCCGCGTACTGTGCACCGCCAGCGTCGAAGACAGCGTGCCGGGCTTCCTGCGCGGCAAGGGCCAGGGCTGGCTGACCGCCGAATACGGCATGCTGCCGCGCGCCACCCACACCCGCGGCGCGCGCGAGGCGGCCAAGGGCAAGCAGAGCGGCCGCACGCAGGAGATCCAGCGCCTGATCGGCCGCAGCCTGCGCGCGGTGGTCGACCTCGCCGCGCTGGGCGAGCGCCAGATCATCATCGACTGCGACGTGCTGCAGGCCGACGGCGGCACCCGCACCGCCGCGATCACCGGTGCCTGCGTCGCGGTACACGATGCCCTCGCCGGCCTGGTCGCCGCCGGCAAGCTGGCGCGCAGCCCGATGCGCGAATTCGTCGCCGCGGTGTCGGTCGGCATGCACCAGGGCACGCCGGTGCTCGATCTGGACTACGCTGAAGATTCGGACTGCGACACCGACATGAACGTGGTCATGACCGAAGGCGGCGGCCTCATCGAAGTGCAGGGCACGGCCGAAGGCGCAGCCTTCTCGCGCGCCGAGCTGAACGCCCTGCTCGACCTCGCCGAAGGCGGCATCCGCCGCCTGGTCGGACTGCAGCGCGCCGCCGTGAGCGACGCCGCAACCAATGGTGCCGACACGAGGAACCCGACATGAGCAAACGACTGGTACTGGCCAGCAACAACGCCAAGAAGGCGGCCGAAATGCAGGCTCTGCTCGCACCGCTGGGCATCGAGATCATCCCGCAGAGCGCGCTGGGCGTCGGCGAAGCCGAAGAACCCCACCTCACCTTCGTCGAGAACGCGCTCGCCAAGGCCCGCCACGCCGCCGCGGCCACCGGCCTGCCGGCGGTGGCCGACGATTCCGGCCTGTGCGTCGCGGCGTTGGCCGGCGCACCCGGCGTACAGTCGGCCCGCTTCGCCGGCGAGCCGAAGTCCGACGCGCGCAACAACGCCCTGCTGCTGGAAAAGCTGGCCGCCTTCCCCGACCCCGAGCAGCGCAGCGCCTATTTCTGCTCGGTGGTGGTACTGGTGCGCCACGCCGACGATCCGCAGCCGCTGATCGCCGACGGCGAATGGCACGGCCAGATCCTCAGCGCCGAGCGCGGCGCAGGCGGCTTCGGCTACGACCCGCTGTTCTGGCTGCCCGAACTCGAACAGACCGCCGCCGAACTCGACGCCACGTTGAAGAACACCCTCAGCCACCGCGGCGCGGCCATGCGCCACCTGCTCGCCCGCCTCGAATCACACCCGCTATGAGCCGCCGGGCGGGTCAGGCGCGCAGTCCGGCGCCGCCCGCTTCGCCCAGCCCTGGACCCTGCCGTGACCCGTCGCATCATCCCGCTCACCCCCGCCCCGGCGGCGCGCACTGTGCCGCTGCCGCAGCGCCCGCAACTCGAAGCCCCGCCGCCGCTGGCGCTGTACGTGCATTTCCCCTGGTGCGTGCGCAAGTGCCCCTACTGCGATTTCAACTCGCACGCGCCGCGCGACGGCGGCATTCCGGAACAGGCCTGGCTCGACGCCGTGCTCGCCGACCTGCAGCACGCGCTGCCGCAGGTCTGGGGCCGGCGGGTGCACAGCATCTTCATCGGCGGCGGCACGCCCAGCCTGATGTCGGCGCACACGCTCGACACCCTGCTCACCAGCATCCGCATGCTGCTGCAACTCGACCCGCTGGCCGAGATCACCCTCGAAGCCAATCCCGGCACTGTCGAGGCCGGGCGCTTCCGCGATTACCGCGCCGCCGGCGTCAATCGCATCTCGCTCGGCATCCAGAGCTTCGACGGCGCCATGCTGGCGAAGATCGGCCGCATCCACGGCGGCGATGAGGCAAAACGCGCCATCGACGCCGCCACCACACATTTCGAGCGCGTGAATCTCGACCTGATGTACGCTCTGCCCGGCCAGGCCCTGGAGCAGGCGTTGGCCGACCTCGACACCGCGCTCGGCTTCGGCGCCGAGCACCTGTCCTGTTACCACCTGACGCTGGAACCGAACACGCCCTTCGCCCACGACCCGCCGCCGCTGCCCGACGACGACAGCGCCGCCGACATGCAGGAAGCGATCGAGGCCCGCCTCGCCGCGGCCGGCTTCGCGCACTACGAAACCTCCGCCTTCGCCCGTCCGCACGCTCAGAGCCGGCACAACCTCAACTACTGGACCTTCGGCGACTACCTCGGCATCGGCCCCGGCGCCCACGGCAAGCTGTCCAGCCACGAAGGCATCCGCCGCGAGATGCGCCACAAGCACCCGGCGCGCTACCTCGAAGGCGCGGTGCGCGGCGATTTCGTCCAGGAAGCGCGCGAAGTCGCGGTGGCGGAACTGCCCTTCGAATTCATGATGAACGCGCTGCGCCTGACCGAGGGCGTGCCAGCCAAGCTGTTCGCCGCGCGCACCGGCATTCCGCTGGAAGCCATCGGCGAAAAGCTGCGCGCGGCGCAGGAACAGGGCTTGCTGGACACGAGCGGCGAACGCATCAGGCCCAGCGCGCGCGGGCAGCGCTTCTTGAACGACCTGTTGCAGGTGTTCCTGGAAAACTGAAACCCCACCCGCCCCCAGCTCGAGAGGCGGGCCGGAACGGGTGGGGTCGGGAAGGACGCAATATCAGAGCAGCGACGGATTCAGCGTATACGTCCCCGTGATGCGCGCCTCCGCCAGCACGTGGCCGTCGATCGCCGCGCGCACGTCCTGGCCGCTGAAGCGGCCTTCGACCGGGCAGTTCGCCACGTCCAGCGCATACAGCGTGAATACGTAGTGGTGCATCAGCTCGTCGTTCCACGGCGGGCAGGGGCCGTCGTAGCCGTAGTAGTCGCCCTTCATCGACTCGTCACCGGCGAACCAGGCGGTGTAGTCGTTGACGCCCTGCCGGGCGCCGAGCGAAGTGTCGGGCCCCTGCTTGCCGCCGGGCGTCACCTCGTTGGAGAACTGGCCGGCATCGATGGAACGCAGATCGGGCGGCAGATCGACCAGCACCCAATGGAAGAAATCCACCCGCGGCAGATCCACCGGCACCGTGCGCCCTTCCTGGTTCACATCGTCGCCCCTGCTCGGCACGTCAGGGTCGTGGCAGGTCAGCACGAAGGACTGCGTGCCTTCGGGCACCTCGCACCATTCCAGCTGCGGATTGTGGTTGCCGCCCAGGCAGACGTAGCCCTCGTCGGCCGGAATGCAGAAGGCAAACTCGCCCGGAATGGGATTGTCGTCGGCAAAGCTCTGGCTGCTGAGTCTCATGCGGTCTCCTTGTTCATGCTCGGGATGGATGACACATGCGCGCGCCCCTCAGGGCGCCTCGCACAGGCAATGCAGGTACTGATGCTGCGGATCGTTCCATTGCAGCAGGGCCGCCGCGGGCGCCTGCGCTTCGGCCAGCAGGCGAAGCAGCGGCGACGGCGCGGCCTGCGGCAGTTCGATGCCGAACTGCCCGGCGAAACCCGCCAGCCGGCGCAGCAGGCGTTCCTGCAGCGACTGGCCCGCTTCCGGCCACACCACGTCGTAGTTCTCCAGGCCGGCGCGCGCCGCGGCGGCGGCGACTGCCGCCTCCAGGCCGCCGGTCTGATCCACCAGGCCCAGCTCGCTCGCCGCCGCGCCGAGCCACACCCGGCCGCGGGCGACGGTCTCGACTTCGCCCTGTTTCATGTCCCGTGCCTTGGCGACGACGTCGATGAAGCGGCGATAGCCGTGCTCGATGCCGAGTTGCATCGCCTCGGCCGCGGCCGGGCTGAGCGGCCGGCGCGGATCGAGCGCACCGGCCAGCGGCGCAGTGGCGACGCCGTCGATGTTGATGCCGAGGCGCTGCAAGGGTTCGGAGAACTCCGGGAACATCGCGAAGATGCCGATCGAGCCGGTCAGGGTCGCCGGCGCCGCCCAGATCTCGTCGGCACCGGCGGCGATCCAGTAGCCGCCGGATGCCGCCACCGAACTCATCGAGGCGATGACCGGCTTGCCGGCCTTGCGCGTCAGTTCGAGTTCGCGGCGGATGACTTCGGACGCCCAGGCGCTGCCGCCCGGGCTGTCGATGCGCAGCACCAGGGCCTTGACCTGGCCATCGTTGCGGACGGCGCGGATCAGTTCGGCAAAGGTGTCGCCGCCGACCACGCCGGCCGGCTCACGGCCATCGACGATCGCCCCCTGCGCCACCAGCACCGCCACCTGCTCGCCATGCTGCGGCTGCTTGCTCCGCGCCACGGCGAGGTAACGATCGACATCGACCATGCGCGGATCACCGTTGTGCGACTTCGTGCCGACACGCTCGATCAGGCGTGCGCGCCATTCGTCGCGCGTGCTGAAGCGGTCGACCAAGCCGGCGTTGCGTGCCGCCAGCGCGCCGTCGCCGCCGGCTGCCGCCAGCGCATCGCGGTAGTCGTTCACATGGGCGTCGATCGCTTCCGGCGCCAGCTTGCGCGCCGCGGCGACGTCGTCGCGCAGCATCGCCCACACGCCGTCGAGCAGGTCGCGCGAAGCGGCGCGATCCTCGTCCGACATGTCGTTGCGGGTGAAGGGCTCGGAGAAGGACTTGTACTCGCCGACCCGGAAGACGTGCATCTTCACGCCCAGCTTGTCGAGCGCATCCTTGAAATAGGCGCCGTAGCGCGACAGGCC
Organism: Thauera butanivorans NBRC 103042; assembly: GCF_001591165.1. Taxonomy (GTDB): domain Bacteria; phylum Pseudomonadota; class Gammaproteobacteria; order Burkholderiales; family Rhodocyclaceae; genus Thauera; species Thauera butanivorans. The sequence goes on along the minus strand of NZ_BCUG01000011.1, from coordinate 116,957 downwards.
GTGCAGCAGCACGAAGCCGTCGGGCGACAGGTGCACTTCGTCGGCGGCCGTCGCCAGGTAGTACTGCCCCTGGGTGAAGCGCTCGCCGCGCGCCAGCACCGGCTTGCCCGAGGCCTTGAAGTCGAGGATGGCCGCACGCAGTTCGCCCAGCTTGGAGAAGCCGCCGGCCAGCAACTGGTCGGTCTCGATCACCAGCGCGCTGATGCGCGCATCGTCCCTGGCCAGGCGGACCGCTTCGAGCAGGTCGGCGAGCACGTTCTGCCCGGCGGGCGTGCCGCCAGAGCCGAGGAGGTCGAGCGGCCCGTCGAACACCGCCTGTTCGACAATGGCGCCGCCCGGACGCAGCAGCAGCGCGGAGCCGGCCGGAATATCGGGTTCGGGGCGGAAGAAGAAAGCCACGATCATGCCGACGCCGAACACCAGCATGGCGTAGAACAGCCCGCGCACGACGAAGTCCAGCGTGCGCACGAACAGCCGCAGCGTGGCGAAGATGAAACGGAACAGGCCCCGGATCACAGGACGCCCCTCCTCAGTCGGTGCGGCGGCGGAACACCAGGTCCCAGACGCCGTGGCCCAGCTTCAGGCCGCGGTTCTCGAACTTGGTCAGCGGCCGGTAGTCGGGCCGCGGCGCGAAGCCGTCGGCAGTATTGTGCAGCAGGGGCTCGGCGGCAATCACCTCGAGCATCCAGTGCGCATAGTCTTCCCAATCGGTGGCGCAGTGCAGGTAGCCGCCCGGCGCCAGCTTGCGCGCGATCAGCGCGACGAAATCCGGCTGGATGATGCGGCGCTTGAAGTGGCGCTTCTTGCGCCAGGGGTCGGGAAAGAACACATGCACGCCGGCCAGCGCGCCGTCGGCGATCATGTCGCGCATCACCTCGACGGCGTCGTGTTGCATGATGCGCAAGTTGCTCAGCTTGCCTTCGGCGATCAGCTTGCACAGCGCGCCGACACCCGGCGTATGCACTTCGATGCCGAGGAAGTCGTGATCGGGCATCGCCGCGGCGATCTTCGCCGTGGTCTCGCCCATGCCGAAGCCGATCTCGAGGATCTTCGGCGCCCGGCGACCGAAAGCGGCATCCAGGTCGAGCGGCGCCAGGCGGTAGTCGATGCCCACCTTCGGCAGCATCTCGTCCAGGTAGCGCTGCTGCGCCTCGGACATGCGGCCCTGGCGCAGCACGAAGCTGCGGATGCTGCGGCTGGAAAAGCGGTGCTCGGGGCTGTCGCGGCCGATGATCTCGACGCCGGCCACGGCTTGCTGCATGTCGTGCTGCACTTCGCCTGCCTCGCTCATGAACCGATCAGCCCCTGGGTCGGCGAGCTGGGGTCGGCCGAATAGAACTTGCGCGGCATGCGCCCGGCCAGGAAAGCCTCGCGGCCGGCCTCGACCGCCTTTTTCATCGCGCTCGCCATCAGCACCGGCTGGCCGGCGCCGGCGATGGCGGTGTTCATCAGCACGCCGTCGCAGCCCAGCTCCATCGCGATGGCGGCATCCGACGCCGTGCCGACGCCGGCATCGACCAGCACCGGCACCTTGGCGTTGTCGATGATCAGGCGCAGGTTCCACGGGTTCAGGATGCCCATGCCGGAGCCGATCAGCGAGGCGAGCGGCATCACCGCGGCGCAGCCGATGTCTTCCAGCATGCGGGCCTGGATGGGGTCGTCGGCACAGTAGACCATGACGTCGAAGCCGTCCTTGACCAGGATCTCGGCCGCCTTCAGCGTCTCAGGCATGTTGGGGAACAGGTTGCTCGGGTCGCCCAGCACTTCGAGCTTGCACAGATCATGCCGTCGAGCCTCGGTTGACAACAACTCGCGCGCCAGGCGCAGCGTGCGCACCGCGTCGTCGGCGGTGTAGCAGCCGGCGGTGTTGGGCAGGATGGTGAAGCGGTCCGGCGGCAGCACGTCGAGCAGGTTGGGCTCGTCCGGGTTCTGGCCGATGTTGGTGCGGCGGATGGCGACGGTGACGATCTCGGCGCCGCTGGCGTCGATGGCCCCGCGGGTCTCGGCGAAATCCTTGTACTTGCCGGTGCCGACCAGCAGGCGCGAGCCATAGGTCTTGCCGGCGATGACCAGGGGGTCGTTCATGGTGTGAAAGCCTGTGTTGTTCTCGATGATGGGGTGGAGCTTGCGCCGATGCATGCGCTTGCGCGAAGGCGGATTCAGCGGCCGGATCTACGGCCGGCGTGCGGCGGACTCAGCCGCCGCCGACGGCGACGACGATCTCGACCCGGTCGCCCTCGGCGAGCTGCACTTCGGCATGGCGCGCCTTGGGCACGATGTCGCCGTTGCGCTCGACCGCCAGGCGCTTGCCGACGAGGCCGCGCGCTTCGAGCAGGCCGAGGACGGTGAGACCGGGCGCCAGCGCTTGGGGCTGGCCATTGACGATGACCTGGATCATGACGGTACCGATTGGTGATGCGGAGGAAAATCTTATCATGCCGCGAGGTTTGACTTTTCCCGCGGCGGGCGCTAAGTTCGCCCGACCTAGCGCCGATTTGATCAACAGCTTGCGGGCGCTCAACAAATACGGCTAAAGCGAGGGCACCCAGTCCGCTGCTTCAGCCGGCTGGGTTTTTCGTTTTTAACGGCACGAACATGATCCAAGCTCAATCCGTCGGGGTCGTCGCACCGCAGCGGGCGGACTTCGCCGAGCCGCTCAAGCTGCGCAGCGGCGGGCAGCTCGACAACTACCATCTGGTCTACGAGACCTACGGCACGCTCAATGCCGAGCGCAGCAACGCGGTGCTGGTCTGCCACGCGCTGTCGGGCTCGCACCACCTTGCCGGCCACTATGCGGACGATCCGCACAACGTCGGCTGGTGGGACAACCTGATCGGCCCGGGCAAACCGCTGGACACGCGCAAGTTCTTCGTCATCGGGGTGAACAACCTCGGCGGCTGCTACGGCTCGTCCGGCCCCAACCAGACCAATCCGGCCACCGGCAAGCTGTGGGGCGCCGACTTCCCCTTCGTCACCGTCGAGGACTGGGTCGAATCGCAGGCGCGGCTGGCCGACCGGCTCGGCATAGCACGCTTCGCCGCGGTCGTCGGCGGCAGCCTGGGCGGCATGCAGGCGCTGTCGTGGTCGCTGCAGTTTCCCGAGCGCGTCGGCCACGTCGCGGTGATCGCCGCCGCGCCCAAGCTCACCGCGCAGAATATCGCCTTCAACGAAGTGGCGCGCCAGGCCATCCTGACCGACCCCGAGTTCCACGGCGGCCACTACTACGAGCACGGCGTGGTGCCGGCGCGCGGCCTCAAGCTGGCGCGCATGGTGGGCCACATCACCTACCTGTCCGACGATTCGATGGCGGAGAAATTCGGCCGCAGCCTGCGCCACGGCCGCAACACCTACAGCTACGACGTCGAGTTCGAGATCGAGTCCTACCTGCGCTACCAGGGCGACAAGTTCGCCGGCTACTTCGACGCCAACACCTACCTGCTGACGACCAAGGCGCTGGACTACTTCGACCCCGCCTTCGACTACGGCGGCAGCCTGCCGGCCGCGCTGGCGCGTGCCAGCGCCGATTTCCTGGTGATCTCCTTCACCACCGACTGGCGCTTCTCGCCCGAACGCTCGCGCGAGATCGTCTATGCGCTGCTGCACAACAAGCGCAACGTCAGCTACGCGGACATCGACTGCCCCGCCGGCCACGACTCATTCCTGCTCGACGAAACGCGCTACCACGCGCTGCTGTCGGCCTGGTTCGACCGCATCGAGGTATGACATGACCGCCTACCGTTACGACCATGAAGTGATCGCGCAATGGATCGAGCCCGGCGAAAAGGTGCTCGACCTCGGCTGCGGCGACGGCACGCTGCTCAGACACCTGATGGAGGTGCGCCAGGTGCAGGGCTACGGCGTCGAGAACGATCCCGACAAGCTGCAGGCCAGCGTCAGGAACGGCATCAACGTGATCCAGATGGACCTGGAGAAAGGCCTCGTCGGCCTGGAGGACGGCTTCTTCGACCACGTCATCATGAGCCTGTCGCTGCAGGCCATGCACAACACCCAGGGCATCCTGCACGAGATGCTGCGGGTCGGCCGCGAAGCGGTGGTGAGCTTTCCGAACTTCGGCTACTGGCGCCACCGCCAGAGTATCCTCAACGGCCGCATGCCGGTGTCCGAGAGCCTGCCGCACCAGTGGTTCAACACCCCCAACGTGCGCTTCTTCACCATCGCCGACTTCGACGTGCTGTGCGAGATGAACGGCATCGCGGTACGCGAGCGGCTGGCGTTCGACGAAGGCAAGCTGGTACTGGAAGAGCCGAACTTCCTTGCCAGCGTGGCGGTGTACCGCCTCGGCCGCGCCGGGTAGGATGGGTAGAGTCGACGGCGAAACCCATCAACCCCGGCCCCAGCCAAGCAGGACGGGGCCGGCCGCACAGGTAGCGCCGCAACCCATTGACCCCAACCCCGGAGTCCCCCCTGAAACGGTGGATGTCACCTGCGGCTCCACCCACCCTACCCCGCTACGAGGTTCGGAAATCAGCCGACGGTAAACGCCGCCACGTCGACGCGGACAGCCGGGCGATCGAGCGCGGCCGCCGTCACCAGCGCGAACTTCTTCGCCCACTCGCTCGCCTGCTCGAAGCGGCTCTCGCCGCCATACTTTGCGACGTTGAGGATCATGTCCAGCACCAGCACCTTGCCCATCGGGTTGGACGGGGTGCATTCGAGTTCCTCGAATTCCTGCGCCAGCCAGCTGCGCGCCTGTTCCTTGGTCGTGCCCGCCACAGCGGATTCATGCAGCGCAAATTCGTACTCGCGGTTGCCGCCGAATACCACGGTCACTGTGTACGACATGAAGGACTCCCTCCTCGAAGCTGGAAATTCTGCAGCCGAACTCGGCTGAATGGCGGCATTGTTGAGGCATCCGCCCGCGGACGCAAGCAACGTATCGAATTGTGTAGACTCGCCATACCGCTCCGTATCTGCCGGCGGGGCCTGGCCGATCTGCGATAATGCGCCGTTCCGCCACGCCGCCCGCCCACGCCTCTTGCCCGCCTCTCATCCCCTCGCTTTCGCTCGTACCTGGCGCCTGTCCGCCATCCTGGTGCTCGGCTTTGCTTCCGGCCTGCCGCTGGCGCTGACCGGCCAGGCAATGCAGGCCTGGCTGACGGTCGACGGCGTCGATCTCGCCACCATCGGCTTCTTCGGCCTGGTCGGCGTGCCCTACACCTTCAAGTTCCTGTGGGCGCCGCTGATGGACCGCTTCGAGCCGCCCTGGCTCGGCCGCCGCCGCGGCTGGCTGGCGCTGACCCAGTTCGCGCTCGCGGCGCTGCTGTGGTGGATGGCGAGCCTGTCGCCGACCACCACGCCCGGCCTGTTCGCCGCCGCCGCGGTGCTGGTCGCGTTCCTGTCGGCCTCGCAGGACGTGGTCGTCGACGCCTACCGCACCGACCTGCTGCCCGAGGACGAACGCGGCCTGGGCGCCTCGGTGCACGTCTTCGCCTACCGCCTGGCGATGATCCTGTCCGGCGGCATCGCGCTGATCTGGGCCGGCCAGTGGGCCTCGTGGCCACGGGTGTACCAGACCATGGCGCTGCTGATGCTGGGCTGCGGCATCGTCTCGCTGCTGGCGCTGCCGCGGGTGTCGGCGGCGCTGAAACCGCTCGATTCCGACCCCAGGCGCGAACTGATCGGCTTCGCCGCGATGCTGTGCGGCGTCGCCGCCGGCTACTGGATCGCCCGCCAGGCGCTGATCCTGCTCGGGCTCGACCCCGACGACGCCAACCGCTGGATCCAGCTGCTGTTCGTCCTCGCCGAGATCGCGCTGGCTCTGCCACTGGCCTGGTGGGCCGCACGCCGTGCCGGCTTCGAAACCCTGAACCGCTCGCTGTCGAGCTACTTCGCCCAACAGGGCGCGGCCGCCTTCCTGGCGCTGATCATCCTCTACAAGCTCGGCGACGCCTTCGCCGGCAGCCTGACCACGCCCTTCCTGATCAAGGGCATGGGCTTCTCGCAGGAAGAAGTCGGCATCGCCAACAAGGTCATCGGCATCTGGCTCACCATCCTCGGCGCCTTCATCGGCGGGCTGATCATGACGCGGCTGGCGCTGTACCGCTCGCTGCTGCTGTTCGGCGTGCTGCAACTGGTGTCGAACTTCGGCTTCTACCTGCTTGCGCAGCTCGGCAAAGGCGCCTGGGGCGCGGTGATGGTGCCGGCCTTCGACTGGGGCATCGTCTCGCTGGACGCCCCCGCGGCGCTCGACTTGCTGCTGCTGGCGGTGATCGCCGGCGAGAACATCAGCGGCGGCATGGGCACGGTCGCTTTCGTCGCGCTGCTGATGGGCCTGTGCAACCAGCACTTCAGCGCCACCCACTACGCCATGCTGTCGGCCTTCGCCGCGGTCGGCCGCATCTACGTCAGCCCGCTGTCCGGCGTGCTGTCGCAAAGCATCGGCTGGCCGGCCTTCTTCATCTTCTCCATCATCGTCGCCGTGCCCGGCGTGGCGATGGTATGGTGGCTGCGCGACGCGCTCCAGCGCCTGGGGCGGCCGAAGGTCGATCCGGCGATGGACGACTGATGGCAGGGAAGGCCACAAGCGCGAGCGGCGAATTCCTCGCCGGCTGCCGCGGCGAAGCACCGCTGCTGCTGGGCGTCATCCCCTTCGGCATGATCTACGGCATCGCCGCGCTCGCCGCCGGCGTACCGGCCTGGGTCGCGCAGTTGGCGTCGGCCATGGTCTTCGCCGGTGCGGCCCAGCTCGTCATCGTGCAGATGCTGGCGGCCGGTGCCGGTGCGCTGCCGATCGCACTTACTTCCGGCCTGCTCAACCTGCGCCACGTGCTGTACAGCGCCTCGATGGCCGAATACGTCCGCCACCTGCCCCGCCGCTGGCGCCTGCTGCTCGCCTATTTGCTGACCGACGAAGCCTACGCCGTGGCCGTGCTGCGCTACCAGCGGCACGCGGCCGACACCGCCCAGCGTGATGACGGCGCCGATCTGCGCCACTGGTACTTCTTCGGCGCCGGCTTCACGCTGTGGGCCGGCTGGCAGCTCTCCACCGCTGCCGGGCTGCTGTTCGGCGCCACCATCCCTGCCGAGTGGGAGCTGGACTTCGCCGTGCCGCTGACCTTCATCGCCCTGCTCACCCTGCTGTTGCGCGAACGCGCCGGCCGCGCCGCGGCACTGGTCGCCGGCCTGGGTGCGCTAGCCTTCGCCGGCCTGCCCTACAAGCTCGGCCTGGTTGCAGCGATCCTGCTCGGCCTGCTCGCCGGCGTATGGACGGTGCGCCGGCTGGAGCGCGTGAAGCAGGAGTCCGCCGCATGAGCACACCCATACTGCTCGCCCTGCTGGTCGTCGTCGGCATCCTGACCTTCCTGTACCGCTACGCGATGATCGGTTTCTTCGCCAAACACGCGTTGCCGGGCTGGCTGCATGCGCTGTGCCGACACATCGCCCCGGCCAGCTTCGCTGCGCTGACCGCCAGCGCGCTGTTCGTGCACGGCGGCGACGTCCAGTTCGCCTTCGACACGCCCCGCCCCTGGGCCGCGCTCGCCGCCGTCATCGTCGCCTGGCGCACCCGCAACGTGCTGGCGACCATCGCCGCCGGCATGGCGACGCTGTATCTGCTGAAGTTCCTGCTCCCCTGAATCGGCCACCGTCCTCATCGCTGGCCCATGGCACGCAGCGATGGGCAGTCCGCTAAACTCGACCCTTCTGCCGGCCTCCCGTTCCGATCTTCATGACTTCAAGCACCCACACCGCCCCCATCCTCATCGACGCCGCCCGCAAACTGTCGGCCGAAGTCGACGCGATGCGCTTCTCGGCGCCCGTCACCCACGTCTACAACCCGCTCGACTACGCCTGGGAAGTGCATCGCCGCTACCTGGAGCGCTACGGCGAAGGGCGCAAGCGCGTGGTCTTCGTCGGCATGAACCCGGGGCCCTTCGGCATGGCGCAGATCGGCGTGCCTTTCGGCGAGATCGCCAGCGCGCGCGACTGGCTGGAGTTGGAAGGCCCGGTCGGCCAGCCGCGCGAGACCAACCCCAAGCGCCCGGTCGAAGGCTTCGCCTGCACCCGCTCCGAAGTCAGCGGCCAACGCCTGTGGGGCCTGTTCCGCGAACGCTTCGGCACGCCGGAAGCCTTCTTCGCCGAACACTTCGTCGCCAACTACTGCCCGCTGATGTTCTTCGAAGGCGGACGCAATCTCACGCCGGACAAGCTGCTTGCGGCCGAGCAGCGTCCGCTGCTGGCCGCCTGCGACATCCACCTGCGCACGCTGATCGATGCCTTGCAGCCGGAATGGGTGATCGGCATCGGCAACTGGGCCGAGAAGCGTGCCATGGAGGCGTTGAGCGGTGCGGCGGGTATCAAGTTTGGGCGTGTGCTGCACCCGAGTCCGGCCAGCCCGGCGGCGAATCGCGGCTGGGCCGAGGCGGCGACGAAACAGCTCGTCGAACTAGGGGTGTGGCCGGATCAAGCTCCAGACGGAGCCCAATGGATGTGACGCCGGCCAGGCCTTACGGCTTCAGCGCCACACGGGACAACCCACGGTTTTCCAGCCCCGGCTCACGACAATATGCCCCGTACCGTTTCGATGGGCATCAAGAGGACATGTTCGCCCAGCGGCGAGAGGATGAAACCGTGCGCCAGATAGAACGCAGCGGCAGTGGTGTCGATCGCATGCACGATGACACCACGCACCCCGGCGATTTCGGATGCAGCAAGGCAGCGGCGCAACGCATCCGCGAGCAGCGCCGACCCCACCCCCCGGCCTTGCCATTCGGTATCGACGGCCAGCCGGGCGATGAGCAGGAGCGGCACGCGCTCCGGCATGTTCTGGCGCAATTTGGCGGAAGGTAGCGCGTTGCGCTGCTCCAGCGCGGTGGCGATGGAGAAATAGCCGACCACGCGGTCTGGTTCGGCCAGCGGGCAGACGACGTAGCTTCGGGCCGACAAACCTTCGCTGCGCCGCGCCTGATCGTGCAGCCAGTGGTCAAGCGAGGGATGACGGCCGTTGCCGAAGCGCGAAACGTCGTGATGCAGAGCAAGCGGCTCCGGCCTGCCGAGCACAGGCGCGTTTACGCTTCCCACGGTGCCTTGCGTTGCAGCCGTCGTGCCGCGTCGGCGGAAAGGGCGGGCGGAGCGTCGAGCAAGTCCAGAAAACGCGCATGGGCAGCTTCGTCGAGAAAGAAGGTGCGCTGGTCGAGCAAGGTTGCCTCGGCCTGGCGGTAGGCGCAGTCGAGCATGAATTCGGAAAGCTTCTGCCCGCGCAGGGCCGCCGCCTGGCCGAACAGCGCCTTGGCCTGCCTGGGGGCGCGAATCTGGATGACTTCGTCCTTTGTCGCGGCCTTATGCACCGCGGAGCGGGGGAGCGGCATGGCGAACCTCGTAGCCTGGAAAGGAGGTCAGTCTAGTATTTGTAGCGATATTGTCAATACACGCTCCCCGCGAATAACTACAAAGGGACTTCCCACTTCCGCCAGTACAAGCCCGAGGCGTGGCGCCAGTGGGGGTGAAGTGGCCGAGAAAGCGGTGGCCGCGCCGACGAGTGATTGAGGCCAGCCGGAGCGGTTAGTCGCATGGCCCCGGCACGTGTGTGCCGAACAAGGCCGATTGAGGAAAGGCAGTCTGTTTTGTCCTTGTCCATTGCGATGCTGGCAGTCAAGAAGCGGTCACGCCCAGGCGTGATCAGCCAGAGAAGAAGATGCGTGCATGATTAACGGTGCTGTCTGCAGAAAACAGTGACGGGAAGCCCCTTGGGGAATTGTTAGCCATTTTTGCGCCGGACATAAATATGTACGTTCGGAGAGCCATCGCCAACAGGAATGGATTTGGTTTCCAGATAAGTCTGCGCGCGCACCAACTCGCCTAGCTTCTGATAGCCATAGTTTCTAGGGTCAAACGATGGATTTGCCTTCATGATAAGAGAACCAACCGCAGATAGAGCGGCCCATCTGTCCTCACGGGCTGCTCCATTGATAGCAGAAGTGAGTAGTGGCTGAAGCGGTTCCTCTGAAGCCGGAGGTGACGCAGATTCAATGTCTTTTACTTGTGGTCGAAGGATCTCCGTAAAGACGAATTTATCACAAGCTGCAACAAAAGGGCGAGGGGTCTTTTTTTCGCCGAATCCATATACAGAGAATCCTGCTTCTCGGATTCTCGTTGCAAGACGAGTGAAATCGCTGTCGGAGGATACCAAGCAGAAACCATCTACGGTTCCGCTATGAAGGAGATCCATGGCATCGATGATTAGAGCGGAATCTGTTGCATTCTTCCCAACAGTGAATCTGAACTGCTGCACTGGCTGGATGGCGTGATTGTGAAGTGTTTCTTTCCAGCCAACTAGATTTTGAGTAGTCCAGTCGCCGTAAGCTCTTTTCACCGTCGCTGTACCGTACTGAGAAATTTCCGCTAGGAGCTCAGGCGCAATGCTTGCCTGAGCGTTATCAGCATCTATGAGAACAGCAAGTTTGTCTGATGTTTGAGATGTCATAGGACTTTGTAGGTGGCTAACGCCCGGCTCACGCGCCGGTTTGGAGCCGCGAAAGCGGCGGAAAAACGGTCGCTGTGCAGCCGATTGTTATATTCATTCTTCCGATGCCGAGCCAGATTGCGACCAGCTTTCGATAGCCAAGTTTAATTGCGAAAGTTCATTTGCAATTCTTTCTAGCTCTGAATGCGGGTATACCCCTGATACATTAAGTGAGTCAAACCCATTATTAATGGCAGCCACCATTTCATTGATATCTTCAGAAGACTGCTCTGCCTGTACCTTTTGAAACGAATAAACTTGGTATCCGTTATATATACCCATTACCCCAATTAAGAACGTTACGGCGATAGCTGACCAAGTAGTACGCTGCTGCCTTATAAATCGTAGCTCTTCGTCCGACCGGAAATCATTTTTCTCTAAATGACGAAGAGAAGGAGCTGGAACGATTTCTTTATTAACATATTCCGCGAGAAGCTTGATCAATGTTGCGTCGTTAATTGCCATTGAGAACGAAGGCATATTTACAGCCCCTGCCCCAAATTCTATTACATTCTGGTTATTCTGTGCTGGCTCAAAAAATGTTGCGAGTTCCTCTTTCTCTAGGTGCCTCAACAGAACCAAATGCACTATAAGCTTTTCGATGATGTCTTGATGCTCTTTTATTGCATACTGAATCTCACCACTAGTCGGCTGAGAACTCTGGCACTCAAATAACAATTCTGCGGACATAGATGCTTTGTTAACCTTCACTCGCACATGTGGAAGGTTCTTTATGCTCTCAAAGATGTTAATCAGGTTTCTAGCAAAGCCGTCACCGGTATTAATCTTCCGAATTATTTTCTTTTCTTCGTCTCCGAATATTCGCATCAATCGCCTCGTGGAATATAACAGTTGTAGTAGACGGAACGGGCCAGTAAATGAGTAGACAGAATCCACATATCATCCTGCTCACACTAATACTGCAGCATCCCATCTCCGTAAATTCAGCATCGTCACCAACGATGCCAATCCAGGCCCGTGACCTTCTCAAGCCATTCCGGCACGACCGTCCGTTTCCGGCATAAGTATCGAGCTATGCCTATCGAATCAGGTGTGAAGAAGTTGGCAGTGCGGCGGCTGGGGCCACATCATGGTCCTGCATTCGAGACAAAGCACGGCGCTCAGCGCCAGCATGGGATGCAGGCTTTCCGCGCGGCCGCAACACCCTGCCCACTGTTCCGATCCCGGGTTGTCCTTCACAATCGCGCCTACTGCGCAAGCGCGCGATCCAAGGATTTTCATGCCTCAATCCATCGAACACCTCTTCGCCAACAACAAGGCCTGGTCCGAACGCATGCAGGCCGAGGACCCGGAGTTCTTCTCCCGCCTGGTCAACCAGCAGTCGCCCGAGTATCTGTGGATCGGCTGTTCCGACAGCCGCGTGCCGGCGAACCAGATCATCGGGCTGGCGCCGGGCGAGGTCTTCGTCCATCGCAACGTCGCCAACGTCGTCGTCCATACTGATCTCAACGCCCTGTCGGTGATCCACTACGCGGTCGAGATGCTGCGCGTGAAGCACATCCTGGTGGTCGGCCACTACGGCTGCGGCGGGGTCAAGGCGGCGCTCAACGACAACCGCACCGGCCTTACCGACAACTGGCTGCGCCACGTACAGGACGTGCGCGACCGCCACACCGAGCGCCTGGCGCAGATCGACGACGCCGACGTCCGGCTCGACCGGCTGTGCGAACTCAATGCCATCCACCAGGTGGTCAATGTGTGCCAGACCTCGGTGCTGCGCGAAGCCTGGCAGCGCGGCCAGAACGTGACCGTGCATGCGTGGTGCTACAGCCTGGACAACGGCCTGGTGAACAACCTCGGCCTTAGCGCCGGCAGCCGCGACGAAGCGCTGGAGCTGTATCGCAGCGCGGTCGAACGGCTGATCTGAGCGCTGCGCGCCATGCGCGTCGGCATCGATCTGGGCGGCACCAAGATCGAGCTCGTCGCCCTCGACGAGCGCGGCTGCGAACGCTTTCGCCGCCGCGTGCCGACGCCGCAGGGCGACTATCCCGCCACGCTGCAGGCCATCACCGATCTGGTCAGTGAAGCCGAAGCGCACGTCGGCATGAGCGCCACGGTGGGCATCGGCACGCCGGGTTCGGCCTCACCGCGCAGCGGCCGCATGCGCAACGCCAATTCCACCTGCCTGAACGGCCAGCCGCTGCAGCAGGACCTCGAAGCCCTGCTCGGCCGCCCGATACGCATGGCCAACGACGCCAACTGCCTGGCGATGTCCGAGGCCGCCGATGGCGCCGGCGCGGGTGCGGAGGTGGTGTTCGCGGTGATCCTGGGCACCGGCGTGGGCGGCGGCATCGTCGTCCGCGGCGGGCTGCTGAATGGCGTGAACGGCGTCGCCGGCGAATGGGGGCACAACCCGCTGCCGCTGCCCACCGCCGACGAACTGCCGCTACCCGCCTGCTATTGCGGTCGCAGCGGCTGCATCGAAACCTGGCTGTCCGGCCCCGGCATGGCGGCCGACCACGCCCGGCGCCACGGCGATACGCTCGGCGCCGCCGCGATCGTCGCCGCGGCGAACCACGACCCCGACTGCGACGCCACCCTGCGGCGCTACGAACAGCGCCTGGCGCGTGCGCTGGCCGGGGTGATCAACCTGCTCGATCCGGATGTGATCGTGCTCGGCGGCGGCCTGTCGCGCATCGAGCGCCTGTATACGAACGTCCCCGCGCTGTGGGCGCCCTTCGTCTTTTCCGACTGCATCGCCACGCGGCTGGTGCCGGCCCGGCATGGCGACGCCTCGGGCGTGCGCGGCGCGGCGTGGCTGTGGCCGGCATGAAGCCATGAGATGGGTTTCGCGTTGCTCTACCCATCCTACCAACCCACGAATCGGTGACGGCAGAACGCGTTGGGTCGCGCAGGTGGAACGTGGCGAAACCCGTCAACCGCCTGACGCAGTAAGAACGGTCTGATTGAAGACCGGCTCAATAGAAAATCCCGGCTGCAAGGGAATCCGGTCACAGAAATCGCGTCAAACCCCCCGTTCAGCTTGAGAGGACGCGCCGCCCCTTTTATACTTGAGAACGAATCTCACTTGAAATCCCAATCAATTCCTTTTCAGGCAATTCCGGCGCTCCGTTCCGGGAACGCCGCCGCGCAGCACGCGCTTTCCCGAACCCATGCCTTCCACTTCGTCACCCAAGGGGCGATCGCGCCTCTTGCTGCTGGCCGCAGTCGTCGCGGCGGCCACGGCCACCTGGTACTTCCTGCGCCCCGCGGCGCAAACCTCCGCCCCTTCGGGGCCGCCACGGCCGATGATGGGCTGGGGCGGTCCGGTGCCGGTCAAGACCGTACCCGCCGAACGCGGTGAACTGGACGTGCGCCTGCGCGCGATCGGCACGGTCACGCCGCTGGCCAGCGTCACGGTGCGCAGCCGCGTCGATGGCGAGCTGATCAGGCTGGCCTTCAACGAAGGCGACCGGGTGCGCAAGGGGGCGCTGCTGGCCGAGATCGACCCCGCGCCCTACCGCGTCGGCCTCGCCCAGGCCGAAGGCCAGTTGCAGCAGAACCAGGCCCAGCTCAAGAACGCCGAAACCGAGCTCGCCCGCTACCGCCTGCTGTTCGAGCAGGATTCGATCGCCCGCCAGCAGGTCGAAGCCCAGGAAGCGCTGGTCAATCAGCTGCGCGGCACGCTGAAGTCGAACCAGGCCCAGGTCGACGATGCCCGCCTGAAGCTCGGCTGGACCCGCATCGAGGCGCCGATCGAAGGCCGCGTCGGCCTGCGCCGGGTCGATGCCGGCAACCTGATTTCCAGCGGCGACAGCGAGGGTATCGTCAGCATCGTCCAGACCCGCCCGATCGCGGTGATGTTCACCGTGCCCGAGCGCGACCTGGCGACGGTGCGCGAGGAAATGGCGCGCGGCCGCAGCCTGGAAGTGGAAGCCTGGGACCGCGACGACCGCAAGCCGATCGCCAGCGGCGTGCTGCGCACCTTCGACAACCAGATCGACACCGCCACCGGCACGGTGCGGCTGAAAGCCGAATTCGCCAATGCCGACGACGCCCTGTTCCCGAACCAGTTCGTCAATGTCCGCCTCGCGGTGCGCAGCATCCAGGATGCGGTGACGATCCCCGCCGATTCGGTGCAGTTCGGCTCCAGGGGCAGCTACGTCTACGTCATCAACGGGGGCAAGGCCAACATCCGCCCGGTGGCGCTGGGCGCCTCGGACGGCGTCAAGGTGGTGGTGGAAGACGGCCTCGAAGGCGGCGAGCAGGTCGTGCTCGAGGGGCTGGACCGCCTGCGCGAAGGCAGCAACGTGATCCTGGCCGACAGTGACGGCAGCATGGAAGGCGGCATACGGGCACCCGGCGCACCGGGAGCCGGCGGGCCGGCTGCGGGCACGAGACCATCGGGCGCACCCTCTGCTGGTGCTGGAGCCCCCGGAACGCCGGCCGCCAGCTCTGGCTCCCCCGGCGGCCCGCGCCCGGGCGGCTGAACGACTCTCCAGCGATGAACATCTCCCGCCCCTTCATCGAGCGGCCAGTGGCGACCACGCTGCTGATGCTCGCGCTCGTCATCTCCGGCCTGCTGGCGTGGCGGCTGCTGCCGGTGGCGGCGCTGCCCCAGGTCGATTACCCGATCATCCAGGTGTTCACCTTCCACCCGGGCGCCAGTCCCGAGGTGACGGCCCGCACCATCACCGCGCCGCTGGAGCGCCGCCTGGGGCAGATCCCGGGGCTCAAGCAGATGAGCTCGACCAGCTCCGGCGGCGCCTCGGCGATCACCCTGCAGTTCGGCCTCAGCGTCGATCTGGGCGTGGCCGAGCAGGAAGTGCAGGCGGCGATCAACACCGCCGCCAACCTGCTGCCGAGCGACCTGCCGACGCCGCCGATCTACCGCAAGGTCAATCCCGCCGACGCGCCGATCGTGACGCTGGCGGTGTCCTCGGCGGCGCTGCCGCTGCCCGAGGTGTACGACATGGTCGACACCCGCATGGCGCAGAAGCTGGCGCAGTTGCCCGGCGTCGGCATGGTCAGCCTGGCCGGCGGCCAGCGCCCGGCGCTGCGGGTGCAGGTCAATCCGCAGGCGCTCGCCGCCCACGGCCTGAGCATGGAGGACATCCGCAGCACGCTGGTGGCGGCCAACTCCACCCAACCCAAGGGCAGCCTGGACGGCCCGCACCGCTTCGTCATGGTCGAAGCCAACGACCAGATCAAGTCGGTCGAGGAATATCGCAATCTGATCGTCACCTGGTCGAACGGCGCGCCACTGCGCCTGGGCGACATCGCCACCATCGAACAGGGCGCGGAAGACCGCTTCCTCGCCGCCTGGGCCGGATACTGCCTGGCCAGCGATGCAGACGGCGCCTGCGCCGAACCGGTCGATGCACCGGCGGTGCTGGTCAACATCCAGCGCCAGCCGGGCGCCAACGTCATCGAAGTGGCCGACCGCGTGCGCGAGCTGCTGCCGCAGCTCACCGCGACGCTGCCGGCGGCGGTCGATGTGGCGATGCTGACCGACCGGACGCTGTCCATCCGCGCCTCGGTGCGCGACGTGCAGAAGGAGCTGGTGTTCGCCGTCGGCCTGGTGGTGCTGGTGACCTTCCTGTTCCTGCGCCGCGCGAGCGCGACGCTGATCCCGAGCGTGGCGGTGCCGCTGTCGCTGGTGGGCACTTTCGGCGTCATGTATCTCGCCGGCTTCTCGGTGAACAACCTCAGCCTGATGGCGCTGACCATCGCCACCGGCTTCGTCGTCGACGACGCCATCGTGATGCTGGAGAATATCGCCCGCCACCGCGAGGCCGGCGCCTCGCCGATGCAGGCCGCGCTGAAGGGCGCTGCCGAGATCGGCTTCACGCTGGTGTCGCTGACCATCTCGCTGATCGCGGTGCTGATCCCGCTGCTGTTCATGGGCGACGTGGTCGGCCGGCTGTTCCACGAGTTCGCCGTGACGCTGGCGGTGGCGATCATGATCTCGCTGGTGGTATCGCTGACGCTGACGCCGATGATGAGCGCGCGCATGCTCGGCGACACGGCAGGACATGAGGAAAGCGGCAATGGCTTCCTCGACCGCGTCATCGACCGCTATGCGGTATGGCTCGACTGGGTGCTGCGCCACCAGACCGCCACCTTGCTGGTCACGCTCGGCACGCTGGCGCTGACCGCACTGCTCTACGTCACCGTGCCCAAGGGCTTCTTCCCGGTGCAGGACAGCGGCGTGATCCAGGTCGTCACCGAGGCGCCGCAGACCGTGTCCTTCAGCGCCATGGCCGAACGCCAGCAGGCGCTGGCGCGGGTGGCGATGGCCGATCCGCAGGTGCAGAGCCTGTCGTCCTTCATCGGCGTCGACGGCAGCAACACCACGCTCAACAGCGGGCGCATGCTGATCAACCTGCACCCGCACGGCGAGCGCGACGGCGTGGCGGAGATCATGCAGCGGCTGGCGGAGCGCTTCACCGCAGTCGAAGGCATCGAAGCCTGGATGCAGCCGGTGCAGGAACTGTCGATCGAGGACCGCATCAGCCGCACCCAGTACCAGTTCACGCTGTCCACGCCGGACGAGGACGAACTGGCGGCCTGGGTCGACGCCATGGTGACGGCACTGCGCCAGCGCCCGGAGCTGGCTGACGTCGCTTCCGACCTGCAGCGCGGCGGCGTGCAGGCCCGGGTCGAGATCGACCGCGACGCCGCGACCCGCCTGGGCGTCAGCGCCGCGCAGGTGATCGGTGCGCTGCACACCGCCTACGGCCAGCGCCAGATCGCCACGCTGTTCACCCACGCCAACCAGTACCGCATCGTGCTCGAGGTCGATCCGCGCCACGCGGTCGGCCCCGAGGCGCTGGAGCGCACCTACATCCCGGCCGCCGGCGGGCCGGTGCCGCTGTCGACGGTGGCGCGCATCTCGCTGCGCCCGGCGGTGCTGGCGATCTCGCACCAGGGCCAGTTCCCGGCGGCGACGCTGTCCTTCAACCTGGCGCCGGGCGCCTCGCTCGGCGAAGCGGTGGCGGCGATCGAAACGGTGCGCGGCGAAATCGACCTGCCGATGGCGGTGGAAATGCGCTTCCAGGGCGCGGCCGAAGCCTTCCGCGCCTCGCTCGGCAACACCTTGTGGCTGATCCTGGCGGCGGTGGTGACGATGTACATCGTGCTCGGCGTGCTGTACGAAAGCACCATCCACCCGATCACCATCCTGTCCACGCTGCCCTCGGCCACCGTCGGCGCGCTCGCCGCGCTGCACCTGTCGGGCCGGCCGCTCGACCTGGTGGCGGTGATCGGCATCGTGCTGCTGATCGGCCTGGTCAAGAAGAACGGCATCATGATGGTCGACTTCGCCCTCGATGCGCAGCGCAAGCTCGGCATGGCGCCGCACGACGCCATCCGCCGCGCCGCGCTGCTGCGCTTCCGCCCCATCCTGATGACCACGCTGGCGGCGCTGGTCGGCGCGCTGCCGCTGATGCTGGCCGGCGGCTCGGGCGCCGAACTGCGCCAGCCGCTCGGCGTCGTCATGGTCGGCGGCCTGCTGGTCAGCCAGGTGCTGACGCTGTTCACCACGCCGGTGGTCTATCTGTTCTTCGACCGCCTGACCGGCGGACGCGCGGCACAGCCGGACACGGCCGCCGCGGACGCGCGCGCATGAACCTGGCGCGCGCCTTCATCCGCCGGCCGGTGGCGAGTTGCCTGCTCGCGATCGCGCTGGTGCTGTGCGGCCTGCTCGCCTACCGGCTGCTGCCGGTGGCGCCGCTGCCCGAGGTGGAGTTCCCGCAGATCGAGGTCACCGCCAACCTGCCCGGCGCCAGCCCGGAAAGCATGGCGGCGAACGTGGCGACACCGCTCGAACGCGCGCTCGGCAGCATCGCCGGCGTCACCGAGCTCACCTCGTCCAGCAGCCAGGGCGCCAGCCGGGTGCGGCTGCGCTTCGACCTCGACCGCGACATCAATGCCGCCGCGCGCGACGTGCAGGCGGCGATCAACGCGGTGCGCGGCCAGCTGCCGGCCGGCATGCCGGGCAACCCCGGCTACCGCAAGGTCAACTCGACCCGCTCGCCGGTGATGGTGATCGCGCTGTCCTCGCCCAGCCTGTCGCCCGGCCGGCTGTACGACCTGGCGGCGACCATCATCGCGCAGAAGATCGCCCAGATCGAAGGCGTCGGCGAAGTCGCCGTCGGCGGCTCGGCGCTGCCGGCGGTGCGAGTGCAGCTCAATCCCGGCATGCTCGCCCATCACGGCATCGCGCTCGACGACATCCGCACGGCGATCTCCGCCGCCAACGCGCTGGAGCCGCTCGGCGTGCTCGAAGAGGGTGATCTGCGCTGGCGCGTCGGCACCAGCGACAGCCTGCGCACCGCCGACGACTACCGCGAACTGATCGTGCGCTACCGCGACGGCGCAGTGCTGCGGCTGGGCGACGTCGCCACCGTCAGCGACAGCACCGAGAACCGCTACAGCAGCGGCTTCCACAACCACGACCCGGCGGTGCTGCTGCAGGTCTATCGCCAGCCCGACGCCAACATCGTCGCCACTGTCGACACCATCCGCGCACAGATGCCGATGCTGCAGGCGCTGCTGCCGGCCGACACGGCGATGCGGGTGGTGGTCGATCGCAGCCCCGGCATCCGCGCCACGCTGGCCGAAGCGCAGTTCACGCTGCTGATCGCCGCCGGACTGGTGATCGCGGTGGTGTGGGCCTTCCTCGGCGACGGCCGCGCCGCGCTGATCCCGAGCCTGGCGGTGCCGGTGTCGCTGATCGGCGCCTTCGTGGCGATGTACTTCTACGGCTTCTCGCTCAACAACCTGTCGCTGATGGCGCTGATCGTCGCCGCCGGCCTGGTGGTGGACGACGCCATCGTCGTGCTGGAGAACATCGAGCGCCACATCGCCGACGGCATGCGCCCCTACCGCGCGGCGCTGAAAGGCGCGGGCGAAGTCGGCTTCACGCTGCTGGCGATGAACGTCTCGCTGGTGGTGGTGTTCCTGTCGGTGCTGTTCATGGGCGGCGTGCTCGAGCGCCTGTTCCGCGAGTTCGTCGTCACCCTCGCCGCCGCGATCCTGGTGTCGCTCGCCGTGTCGCTGACGTTGACGCCCAGCCTGTGCGCCCATCTGCTGCGCCCGCGCGAGGAACGCGGCGGCGGGCGCCTGGCGGCCCTCAGCAGCCGCCTGTCGGCCACCCTGCAGCGCGGCTACGCGGCCAGCCTGGGCTGGGCGCTGCGCCACGGCGTCATCGTGCTGCTGCTGCTGAGCGCGGTGATCGCCTGCAACGTCTGGCTGTACGTCGCCATTCCCAAGGGCACGCTGCCGGAACAGGACACCGGCCAGCTGCGCGGCATGGTGCGCGGCGACGACGGCTTCTCCTTCCAGTTGATGCAGCCCAAGATCGACGTCTACCGCCAGCACATCCTGTCCGACCCGGCGGTCGAGGACGTCGTCGGCACCAGCGGCGGCACCGGCGGCATCAGCAACTCCTGGCTGATGGTCAAGCTCAAGCCGCGCGCCGAGCGCGACGCCAGCGCCCGCGAGGTCATCGACCGCCTGCGCGCCAGCGCGCCCAAGGTGCCGGGCGGCATGCTGTTCATGCACGTCGACCAGGACATCCAGCTCAATCCGCCCTTCAACACCAGCGACTACACGGTGCTGCTGATGTCGCCCGAGACCGAGATGCTGAAGCAGTGGGCGGTTCGCCTGACCCGGGCGATGGAGGATCTGCCCGAGCTCGTCGACGTCAACGGCTACCGCGACGAAGGCACGCAGCAGCTGAGCATCGACGTCGACCGCGAAGCCGCCCAGCGCCTGGGCGTGGACATGCGCATGATCGGCTCGGTGCTCAACAACTCCTTCTCGCAGCGCCAGGTCGCGACGCTGTACGACAGCCTCAACCAGTACCGCGTGGTGATGGAACTCGACCCGCGCTACACCGAGCACGCCGGCGTGCTCGACGAGCTGCAGGTGGTGACCGCCGACGGCCAGCGCGTGCCGCTGTCGGCCTTCACCCGCTACCGCCACAGCCTCAGCAACGACCGCGTGTCGCACAAGGAGCAGTACGCCGTCGAAGGCGTCGACTACGCGCTGGCACCCGGCGTCGGCCCGGAACAGGCGATGCAGGCGATCGACGAGGCGGTGGCGAAGCTGATGATGCCGTCCGCGCTGTTCGTCCGCCACGGCGGCTCGGCCCAGACCCTGGGGCAGACCAGCCAGTCGCAGCCGCTGCTGATCCTGGCGGTGCTGGTGACGGTGTATTTCGTCCTCGGCATCCTGTACGAAAGCACGCTGCATCCGCTGACGATCCTGTCCACGCTGCCCTCGGCCGGCATCGGCGCGTTGCTGGCGCTGATGCTGTCGGGCACCGAGTTCAGCCTGATCGCGCTGCTCGGCCTGTTCCTGCTGATCGGCGTGGTGATGAAGAACGCCATCCTGATGATCGATTTCGCCATCGACGGCGAGCGCCGGCTCGGCCTGTCGCCGCGCGCCTCGATCGAGCGCGCCGCGCTGCTGCGCCTGCGCCCCATCCTGATGACCAACCTCGCCGCCCTGCTCGGCGCCCTGCCGCTGCTGCTCGGCGTCGGCGAAGGCTCGGAGCTGCGCCAGCCGCTCGGCATCGCCATCGTCGGCGGCCTGGCGGTCAGCCAGTTGCTGACGCTGTACACCACGCCGGTGGTCTACCTCGGCCTCGACCGCCTGCGGCTGCGCGTGCTGCGCAAGCGCGCTGCGGTCGGGACGGTAACGCCATGAAGAACAGCAGCCTTTCCCGCTCCAGCCGCCTCCTCTCCCTTGGCCGGGCGCCCGACAAGGGACGCCCGGCCAAGGGGGGCGGGCGTTTCGCCGTCGCTGCCTCGGACCGCTCATCCCTTCCTCCGCCTTTCCCGCCATGCGCCTGACCACGCTCTGCTCCCTCTCCGCCGCCTTCGTCCTGACCGGCTGCGCAGTCGGGCCCGACTACCGCGCGCCGGAACTGCCCGCGATGCCGCAGACCTTCAAGCACGACGCCGGCTGGCAGACGGTGCGGACTCCGCTGCTCGAAGACGGCAACTGGTGGAAAGCCTACGGCGACGACACGCTGGACGCCCTGATCGCCGAGCTGGAAGCCGCCAATCCGGGAATGGCGCAGGCCGCCGCGCGTCTGCGCCAGGCCGAAGCCGCCTTGCGCGGCGCCCGCGCCGGCTTTTCACCGACGGTGGGCGCCGAGCTCTCGGCCCGGCGCAGCGGCACGGCCGACGGCGTGGCCAACAGCTACGACGGCGGCCTGTCGGTGAGCTGGATCCCCGACCTGTGGGGACGGGTGCGGCGCGCGGTCGAAGCCGGCGAAGCCGAACTGGCCGGCTCGGCCGCCGACCTGGCCGCGCTGCGGTTGTCGCTGCAGGCCAGCCTGGCTCAGTCCTACATCCGCCTGCGGGTGCTCGACCTGCAGCGCGAGCTGCTGCTGCAGACCGAGGCGGCCTACACCCGCTCGCTGCAGCTCACGCAGAACCAGTACGAGGCCGGCATGATCGCGCGCGCCGACGTGGTGCAGGCCGAAAACCAGCTCGAAGGCGTGCGCGCCCAGTTGCTCGAACTCGTCGACCAGCGCGCGATGGCCGAGAACGCCATCGCGGTGCTCGCCGGCCAGCCGCCCTCCAGCTTCGGCATCGAAGCCGACGGCAGCCTGCTGGCGCTACCCGCCGTGCCGTCGGCACTGCCGGGCGAACTGCTCGCCCGCCGCCCCGACCTGGTGGTGGCCGAGCGCCGCGTCGCCGCGGCCAACGCCCGCATCGGCGTCGCCCAGGCGGCCTGGCTGCCCGACCTGACCCTGGGCCTGTCCGGCGGCTACCGCTCCGGCTCCTTCGCCGACTGGTTCGAGGCGCCCAACCGGGTCTGGGCGCTCGGCCCAACGCTGGCGGCGACGCTGTTCGACGGCGGCGCCCGCGCGGCGACGCTGGACGACGCCCGCGCCGCGCACGACGCCGCCGCCGAAGCCTGGCGCGAAGCGGTGCTGGCCGCGCTGCAGGAAACCGAGGACGCCTTCGCCAGCCTGCGCGCCCTCGAGGCCCGCGCCGCCCAGCAGGCCCGCGTGGTGGCGCTGGCCGAGGAAAACGAACGCCTGGTGACCAACCGCTACCGCGCCGGCCAGGTGTCCTTCCTCGAGGTGGTGGTGGCGCAGAACGGCACCCTCGCCGCCCGCCGCAACGCGCTGGACATCACCCGCGACAGGCTGCAGGCCAGCGTGCAACTGGTTGCTGCGCTCGGCGGCGGGTGGTCGGTGCCGGCGGAGTAGCCGGCCGAACACTGGCAGATCGGATGCAGCACCCGATTTACGGGTGGTTTATGGGTGCTCCATCCACCCGTTCCGGATTGGCGTCACACTTCCAGCGGATCCACATCCAGTTGCCAGCGCAGCTCGCGCGCAGTGCGCTGGCGGTAGAGCAGTGCCATCCAGTCGGTGAGGAAAGCCTGCAGCAGGCTGCGCTGGTCGGCTTCGAGCAGTAGCTGGGCGCGTTCGCGCCGGGCCAGCCGGGTCATGCGCATCGGCACCGGGTCGTAGATGCGCAGGCCGTCCGGGGCATGCTCGGCGGCGAGGCGGCGGGCGTGGCGCAGGAACTCGACGGCGTCGTCCAGCGCCGGCGCATCGGCGCGCAGCATGGCCTGGTGGCTGAAGGGCGGAAAGCCGGCGCTGCGCCGCGCCTGCAGCTCCATGCGGGCGAAGGCGTCGAAGTCGTGGCGGGCGAGGTGCCGGTAGAGCGGATGCTCCGGGTATTCGGTCTGGATCAGTACTTCGCCGGGCAGCGCGCCCCGCCCGGCGCGGCCGCCGACCTGCATCAATTGCTGGAACAGGCGCTCGGGGGCGCGGAAGTCGGCGGCGTGCAGCGAGGCGTCGGCGCCGACGACGCCGACCAGGGTCAGGTTCGGGAAGTCGTGCCCCTTGGCCATCATCTGGGTGCCGACCAGGATGTCGGCGCCGCCTGCGGCGATGGTGTCGAGCAGCGCCTCCCATTGCCTGCGCGTGCGCGCGGCATCGCGATCGACCCGCAGCACCCGCGCCTGCGGATACAGCTCGGCCAGGCGCGCTTCGATGCGCTGCGTGCCGCGGCCGAAGGGCTTGATGTCCTGGTCGCCGCAGCTCGGGCAGGCGTGCGGGATGCCGCCCTCGCAGCCGCAGTGGTGGCAGCGCAGGCGACGGTCGGCGAGGTGGACGACGAGGTTGGCCGAACAGTGCGGGCAGCGACTGACCCAGCCGCAGGACGGGCAGGACAGTACCGGCGCGTAGCCGCGGCGGTTGAGGAACACCAGGCTCTGCTCGCCGCGTTCCAGCCGTTGTGCGATCGCCGCCTGCAGGCCGGGGCTGAGCCCTTCGTCCAGCTTCAGGCGGCGCACGTCGATACAGCGCACCGTCGGCATCGTGGCCGCCACCGCGCGCTGTTTCAGCACCTGCAGCGCGTAGCGTTCGCTGCGGGCGTGGTACCAGGTTTCCAGCGACGGCGTGGCCGAACCCAGCACCACCGGCACGCCGCGCTGGCGGGCGCGCCACACGGCGACGTCGCGTGCCGAGTAGCGCACACCTTCCTGCTGCTTGTAGGAAGCGTCGTGTTCCTCATCGACCAGGATCAGGCCCAGCCGCGGCAGCGGCGCGAACACCGCGAGCCGGGTGCCGAGCACGATGTCGGCACGGCCGCTCAGGGCCTGGACGAAGCCGCGCGAACGCGCGCCATCGGCCAGACCGGAATGCAGGCTGACGATGCGGGCCGCGGCGAAACGCTGGGCGACGCGCTGTTCGAGCTGCGGCGTCAGCGCGATCTCGGGCACCAGCATCAGCACCTGCCTGCCCCGTGCCAGCATGCGGGCGGCCAGGCGCAGATAGACCTCGGTCTTGCCGCTGCCGGTGACGCCGTGCAGCAGCCAGCTGCGGAAACCCTCGCCGGCGTCCAGGATGGCCTTCACCGTGCCGTCCTGCTCCGTGGTCAGTTCCGGCAGGACGCCGGACGCGGCGCGGCCCGGAGTATCGAGCGCGGCCTCGACCAGCCAGCCGCGGCGCAGCAGGTCGCCGACCGCTTCGCCCCCCTCTCGCTCGCGCACCGCGTTTCGCCGCCACGGCGGCGTGTCCTGCGCCAGTGCCTGCAGCAGGGCAAGCGCCTTGCTCGGGCGTCGGCCGGCCTGCAAGGCTTCGGTGCCGGCCGGGCCGATGTCGAGCAGGGGATCGTCTTCGTCGCCGCTGACGCCGTCGGCGCGGCGCAGCCCCGGCGGCAGCGCGAGCGCGACGACTTCGCCGATCGGTGCGTGGTAGTAGCGGGCGACGAAAGCGGCCAGTTCCAGCCAGTCCGGCGGCAGCGGCGGCACGTCGCGCTGGATGTGATGCACGGCCTTGAGCCGCGCCGGGTCGACGTCGGCCTCGGCAGCCAGGGCGACGATCAGGCCGTTGCGCTCGCCACGCCCGAACGGCACCTTGACGCAGCGCCCGACGTCGGCTTCGGAGGCATCCGGGGCAAGATAATCAAACACTTGCGGCAGCGGAACCGGCAGGGCGGCACGGACGATGGGCATGCGACAGCAGTGAGGATCCGAAAAATCGTTGTGCTTCAGTAGCTTGAGTATGGTTCGTGAGAATGAACCACGAAAATGCCGGGCAAACCATTGGCGGGAAAACCAGCCTTGCGCTTGTCCACAAAACCTGTGGATAAGTTTGTGGGAAAGATGGGTGAATCGGCCTCAAACCGGCGCCAGATCAGGCTTTCCGTCACATTGCCTTAACATTGTGCTTTTTGAATTTTCTTTGTTTTCAATTACTTATGAAAACAGCGAAATAAAACCGAAATCTGATGCTCATCCGCCCGGCGGAACGAGGCGATGTGTATAAGTCAAGCCTCCGAATGCTGATTTAATGCTTGACAGCACGCGGCGGCGGCCATCCTCTTGGCCCCACTGCTGTCCATTTCCCTCTTGGCGTAGGAGCGGCTTCAGCCGCGAAGTGCTTTTCGCGGCTGAAGCCGCTCCTACGTGCTCAAACGAACGGTATTGCCCTTACCCTTAGCCCTGCGCGCGCAGCTTGCGGCTGTGCTCGTGCACGGTATCGACCAGCACCGTGACGTTGTCGGGCGGGGTGAACTGCGAGATGCCGTGGCCGAGGTTGAAGATGTGGCCCGGATGATTGCCGAAGGAATCCAGCACGCGACGGGTTTCGGCGGCCACGGTCTCGGGCGGGGCGAACAGCACGTTGGGGTCGAGATTGCCCTGCAGCGCGACCTTGTCGCCCACGAGCTGGCGGGCGCGGCCGATGTCCATGGTCCAGTCCAGGCCGACCGCGTCGCAGCCGATGGCGGCGATGGATTCCAGCCACAAGCCGCCGCCCTTGGTGAACACGATGCTGGGCACGCACTGGCCGTCGCGCTCGCGGATCAGGCCGGCCACCACCTGCTCCAGGTAGCGCAGCGAGAACTCGCGGTAGGCCGCTTCGGACAGCACGCCACCCCAGGAGTCGAACACCATCACCGCCTGGGCGCCGGCTTCGATCTGGGCGTTGAGGTACTTCACCACCGCCTGCGCGGTGACGTCGAGGATGTGGTGCATCAGGTCGGGGCGGCTGTAGGCCAGGCTCTTGACCTTGCGGTAGTCGCTCGACGAACCGCCTTCGACCATGTAGCAGGCCAGCGTCCATGGGCTGCCGGAGAAGCCGATCAGCGGCACGCTGCCGTCGAGCGCGCGGCGGATCTCGCTGACGGCGTCCATGACGTACTGCAACTCGGCGTGCGGATCGGGCGCGCTGAGATTGCGGATCTCCCATTCGTCCTTCAGCGGGCGCTCGAAGCGCGGCCCCTCGCCTTCGGCGAAGTACAGGCCGAGGCCCATCGCGTCCGGCACGGTGAGGATGTCGGAGAACAGGATCGCGGCGTCGAGCTCGTAGCGCGCCAGCGGCTGCAGCGTGACTTCGCAGGCCATCGCCGGGCTCTTGCACAGCTGCAGGAAGCTGCCGGCGCGCTTGCGCGTCTCGCAGTATTCCGGCAGGTAGCGGCCGGCCTGGCGCATCAGCCAGACGGGGGTGTATTCGGTGGGCTGGCGCAGCAGAGCGCGCAGGAAGGTGTCGTTCTTGAGACGGCTCACGTCGAGTCCTCATGGCGGTCGTTCGGGCACAAGCCGCGATTATCGCCCGTCGACCGCCCGGATGGGCTTGTTGCGTGTCAAACAGGCAGGGGAATCGCCTCAGCGCCGCCAGAAAGCCGGTGTCAGCACCACCAGCACGGTGAAGATCTCGAGCCGGCCGAGGATCATCGTGAACGCCAGCACCCATTTGTGGAACATCGACAGGGCCTGGTAGTTGCCGCCCGGCCCGACCGCTTCCAGGCCGGGGCCGGTGTTGTTGAGGCAGGCGATCACGGCCGAGAAGGCGGTGAGCAGTTCCAGCCCGGTGGCGGAGAGGATCAGCGTCAGGCAGGCGATCGACACCATGTAGGTGAAGCTGAAGCCGAGAATGGCGTGCAGGATGTTGTCGGGCACGGACTGCTTGCCGATGCGCACCGGCTGCACCGCGTTGGGATGCAGCGAGCGCACGATCTCGCGCAGCACCTGCTTGTACAGGATGATCGCCCGCATCATCTTGATGCCGCCGCCGGTGGAGCCGGAACAGGCGATGAAGCTGCCGAGGAACAGCATCCAGACCTGGGCGAACATCGGCCAGGCGGAATAGTCCTCGATCACCAGGCCGAGCGAAGTCGAGATCGACACCACGTGGAAAGCCACGCTGCGCAGGGTGTGGAGCGGATCGTCGTGGCTCTGCCAGTACAGCAGGTAGATCGTCAGCATCGCGATGCTGAACGCCAGCGCGCCGAAGTAGAACGGAATCTCCGGATCGCGCGAGTAGGGCCGCAGCGAACCGCGCACCAGGGCAAGATAGTGGGTGGCGTAGTTGAGGCCGGCCAGCAGCGCGAACAGCATCGCCACGAGCTCGACGTTCAGGTTGGCGAAATGGCCGAGCGAGGCGTCCTTGCTCGAGAAGCCGCCCAGGCCGGTGATCGAGAAGGCATGGATCAGCGCATCCCAGCCGTCCATCCCTGCCCCCCACAGGCTGAAGCCGCAGGCGACGGTCAGCAGCATGTAGGTCAGCCACAGCCCCTTGGCGGTCTCGGTGATGCGCGGCGTGAGGCTGGAGTCCTTCATCGGCGTCGGCACTTCGGCCTTGTAGACCTGCCGGCCGCCGATGCCCAGCAGCGGCAGGATCGCCACCACCAGCACGATGATGCCCATGCCGCCGATCCAGTGCATCTGGGTGCGCCAGACGTTGATCGATATCGGCAGGTCGTCGACGCCGGACAGCACCGTCGCGCCGGTGGCGGTGAGCCCGGACACCGCCTCGAAGTAGGCATCGGTGAAACCCAGCGCCGGCATGTAGCCCATCAGCGGCAGCGCGCCGAACAGCGGCAGGATCACCCAGGTGGCGACGACGAGGAAGAAGCCGTCATGCACCCGCAGGTCGCGGCGCACGCCGCGCGTGGCCAGCCACAGTGCCAGCCCGGCGGCGACGGTGACCAGGATCGCCTTGTCGTAGGCCAGCGCCGCGCCGTCGTCGAGCCACAGCGAGACGCCGAGCGGGAAGCCCATCAACAGGCCGAAGATCATGATGATCAGGCCGAGCGCGTTCAGCGCGGGACGGTAGGCGCGCATGCCGGATCACCCTTGTCAGAGGAAGTGGAAGCCCACCTGGAAGACCTTCTCGACCTTGCGCACCAGGTTCTTGTGGGTACAGAACACGATGACGTGGTCGTTCTCCTCGATCACGGTGTCGTGGTGCGGCATGATCACCTCGCGCCGCAGCAGGCGGCCGTCGTCGCGCCTGACGTCGCGCACGATGGCGCCGATGGTCGCGCCCTTGGGGAAGGGAATCTCTTCGATCGGCCGCCCCACCACCTTGGAGTCCTTGCGGCTGCCGTGGGCGATGATCTCCAGCGCTTCGGCGGCGCCGCGCCGCAGGCTGTGCACCGCCACCACGTCGCCGCGGCGCACGTGCGCGAGCAGGGTACCGATCGAGGTGTGGGCAGGCGAGATGGCGATGTCGATCGGCCCGCCCTGTACCAGGTCGACGTAGCTCCGGCGGTTGATCAGCGCCAGCGTGCGGCGCGCGCCCATGCGCTTGGCGAGCGAGGCCGACATGATGTTGTCTTCCTCGTCGTTGGTCAGGGCGACGAACAGGTCGGTCTCGTCGATACCTTCGTTCTCGAGCAGCTTCTCGTCGGTCGAATCGCCGCGCAGCACCAGCGCGCGCGAAAGCTGGCCGGCCAGCAGTTCGGCACGCTCCTGCCGCGTCTCGATGATCTTGACGTGGTAGTTTTCCTCGATCGACTGCGCCAGGCGGAAGCCGATGTTGCCGCCGCCGGCGATGATGATCCGGCGCATCGGCTTGTCCGAACGGCGCAGCTCACGCATCACCTGGCGCACATGCACGGTGGCGGCGAGGCAGAAGACTTCGTCGTCCGGCACGATGATGGTATCGCCCTGCGGAATGATCGGCACGCCGTTGCGATAGATCGCGGCGATGCGGACTTCGACGTTGGGCAGGTGGAACTTGAGCGCCTTCAGCGGATGCCCCACCAGCGGTCCACCTTCGAAGGCGCGCACGCAGATCAGGCTGAGCACGCCGTCGGCGAATTCCAGCACCTGCAATGCCTCGGGGAAGGCGATCAGGCGCTCGATGTAGTCGGTGACGACCTGCTCGGGGCAGATCGAGAAATCGACGGCGAAATTGTCCTCGTCGAGCAGTTCGGGGTGATCGACGTAATCGGTCGAGCGCAGCCGCGCGATGCGCGTCGGCAGGTTGAACAGCGCCTTGGCGATGCGACAGGCGCACAGGTTGGTCTGGTCGGACTGGGTGACGGCGATCAGCAGGTCGGCATCGTCGGCGCCGGCTTCGCGCAGCACCCTGGGTGATGCTGCATTGCCGCACACGGTACGCACCTCGAGCCGGTCGCGCAGCACCCCGAGGCTATCGGGGCTGGTGTCGACGAGGGTGATGTCGTTGGCTTCGGAAGCCAGGTTTTCCGCCACCGAGGCGCCAACCTGGCCGGCACCGAGAATGATGATCTTCACCGCACGCTTCCGCAGGACGTATCGGCGGGGATTCTACGCTGCTCTGCACAATCGCGGAACAGGATTGTTGCAGCGCAGCATCCGCTGGCGGCTCAGTTCTCCTCGTGCCGTCGCCCCGCCTGCAGGCCGAGTTGCTTGAGTTTGCGGTAGAGGTGGGTGCGTTCCAGCCCGGTCTTCTCGGCCAGGCGCGTCATGTTGCCGGCCTCCAGCCGCAGGTGGTGCTCGAAATACAGGCGCTCGAATGCTTCGCGCGCCTCGCGCAGCGGCTGGTCGAACGATACCCCGATCGAACTGGCCGCGGCATCGGGCGGCAGCAGGCGGCGCACGTCGCCGGCACCGATCTCCTCTTCCAGCGTGCCGAGCGCGAGCGACTTCACTGCGGCGCGCAGCTCGGCATAACCGCCCGGCCACTGCAGGTTGCGCATCTGGTTGAGCGCGGCGGTGGAGAAGTTGCGCAGCGGCACTTCGCCGCCTTCGACCAGGTGCAGCAGGATCTGGCTGGCGAGTTCGGGCAGGTCATCGCGTACGTCGGCAATCGACGGCGGCGCCAGGCTGACTTCGAACAGCCGCGACACCAGCGCTTCTTCCCAGCCTTCGGCGAGCAGCGCTTCGGCACTGCGGTCGGTGGCGGCCACCAGGCGCAGATCGTAGCGGTCGAGCCGATCGACGGCGAAAGCCAGGTTCTTCTGCTGTGCGCGCGACAGGCGTGCCAGTTCGCCGACGAACAGCACGCCGCCCTGGGTCGCCTGCAGTTGGCTGATGTCGAGCGGCGCCGAGATCGCGGCGAGGTCGAGCCAGGCGGCCCGGCCGTTGTTGACGCTGCGCGCGACCAGTTCGGCGAGGCTGCCCGCGCCCACCCGCAGCAGCAGCAGGCGCGAGCTGCTGGCGATCTGTTCCACGCGGCGGCGCAGTTCGCGCAGCGGCACCGAGCGGGTGAAGGCGGCCAGCGTCAGCGGCGCCGGCGCGCCGGGCGCGAGCGGACGCTGCAGCCCGCGCTTGACCGCAGCCAGCAGCTTCTGCAGCGCAATCGGCTTTTCCAGGTAGTCGATCGCGCCGATGCGCGTCGCTTCGACCGCAGTGTCGATGGTACCGTGGCCCGACATCATCACCACCGGCATGTTGAGCTGGCCGTTCGCCGCCCATTCCTTCAGCAGCGTGATGCCATCGGTATCAGGCATCCAGATGTCGAGCAGCACGATGTCGGGCCGTCCGGCATTGCGCATCGCCCGCGCCACCGTGGCATTCTCGGCGAGCAGGATGTCGTAGCCCTCGTCGCGCAGGATCTCCGACAGGAGTTCGCGGATGCCGATTTCGTCGTCAACGATGAGTATCTTTGCCATTGTGTTCAGTCTTCGTCATTCGTTTCGGCCGGGCGCAGCCGGATGCGGATCTCCGCCCCGCCGCCGTCGAGATTGGCCAGGCGGACATCGCCGCCGTGTTCATCCACGATCTTCTTGACCATCGCCAGGCCCAGCCCGGTGCCGCGCGACTTGGTGGTGAAATAGGGCTCGAAGGCATGCGCCAGCACTTCGGCCGGGAAGCCCGGGCCATTGTCGCGGAACATCAGCACCACGCGCTCGCCCTCGCGCCGGGTGATCACCCTCACCTTGCCGCCATCGACGCCGGCCAGCGCATCCTGCGCATTCTGCAGCAAGTTGTGGATGACCTGCCGGAGCTGGCTGGCATCGCCGCGCACGCGCGGCAGGTCGGCAGCCAGCTGCGGCCGGATCAGCGACGCGGCGCTCTCGTACAGGTGCAGCACCTCGCGGATCAGCGCATTGAGGTCGATCATCGCCAGCTGCGGCGCCGGCAGGCGCGCATAGTCGCGGAAGGCGTTGACCAGGTTCTTCATCGCCTCGACCTGGTTGACGATCGTCGTCGTGCCGCGCTCCAGCATCTCGCGGCCGCTGTCGTCGAGCTTGTCGGCGAGCTTGAAGGCCAGCCGCTCGGCCGAGAGCTGGATCGGCGTCAGCGGGTTCTTGATCTCGTGCGCCAGGCGCCGCGCCACTTCGCCCCAGGCCGCGGTGCGCTGCGCGGCGATCAGGTGCGAGATGTCGTCGAACACCACCACCAGCCCGCCGCCACTGCCCTCGGGCAGGCGCGAGCCATGGATCAGCAGCGTCAGCGGCGTGCTGTCCTTCACCGGCAATTCGATCTGTGCCTGCCAGTCGCTCTCGTGGGCGGCAAAACCATCGAGCAAGGCATCGCGGAAGCGTTCCAGGCGCGGCCATTCGGCCAGCGTGATGTCCTCGAAGCCGGCCAGGGCGTCGTCCAGGATCTGCTCCGCGCCATGGTTGGCCGCCCGCAGCCTGCCGTCGGGAGAAAAGGCGAGCACGCCGGTCGACAGGTTGGCGAGCACGCTTTCCAGGTAGGCACGTGCCGACTCCACCGCGGCGCGGTTGCGTTCGGCCGCCTCCCGGGCTTCTTCGAGCTGGCGCGTCATGCGGTTGAAGGACTGGGTCAGCACCCCGAGCTCGTCGCGCGCCGGCAGCGCCTGGCGCGGGCTGAAGTCACCCTGCGCCACCGCCTGCGTGCCTTCGGCCAGGATCAGCAGCGGCGCCGCCAGGCGGCGGGCAATGATGAAGGCGGCAGCCACCGCCGTCAGCAGTGCCAGCAGCAGCGTCATCGTCAGGGTCAGGGTGTAGATGCGGTTCAGGCCCTCGCGGCCGAGCGTGAGCTGCTGGTATTCGCGGTAAGCGTCCTGCACCGCCTCGGCGTGACGGCCGAAAGTCTCGGGCACGGCCTGAGTCAGTTGCAGCAGCTTTGGTTCCCCCGCCAGCGTGCGCAGCGGAATCTGCGTGATCACGCGAATCACCAGGCGGCCGTCGGGCTGGCTCTCGACGGCATGGAACACGCGCACTCCGCGCGCCTGGCGCAACTGGTTGGCGCTGGGCAGGTCGGGGATCAACCCGGCCGAGGCATCGGCCGCCATCGCCAGGATCTGGCCGTTGGCCGTCAGCACGGTGGCACCACCGACCACCGCCCGTTCGCGCAGGCGGTTCAGCAGCGCCGGCGAAACCCGCTCCACGCCTTCCAGTTCCAGCACCATGTCGGACGCCTTGTCGCTGACCTGGCCGACGAGATAGTCGAGCGCGTTCTGGCCGAGCGCGATGCCGCCTTCCAGCGCGGACTCCACCCGCACGTCGAACCAGCTCTGGATGCTGCGCACGACGAACTGCAGCGATACCGCATACACGACCACGCCGGGCACCACGCCCATCAGCGCGAACATCAGCACCAGGCGGTACTTGAGCCGTGAGCCGAACTGGCGCGTGCGGTACTCGCGCCACAGCTGGCGCAACTGCACGCCGACCAGGCCGGCCAGGGAGACGACCAGCACGCCGTTGAGCGCGAACAGATAGGGATAGCTGCTGACGAAGAGTTCGGTGTTCGAACTGGCCGAGGTCAGCAGGAAGAGCGAGATCGCAGCCAGTGCTGCCGCAACGATGAGCAGGAAGCGCTTCATCGCTGGCCCGCCACCCCGGGCAGGAAGGTCCAGGTGGCCCAATCCGTGCCCAGGTTCCAGTCGCGGCCGCCGATCACCGTCACCTGGAAAGGCTTGGGCAACTGGCTGGTATCGAGCCGGAAGCGCAGTGCCACCTCGTGCGACTGGCCGGCAGCAAGCTGCGAGGTGTCGGCGATCTGCCAGTTGCGCACGCGCTGCATGGTGCGCACGGCGGCGTCGAGGTCGTCGAAGCTCTGGTGGAAGCTGCCGATCGACAGCCGGTAGCTGCGGGTGATCGCATGATAGGACAGGCGGTAGTGCAGGCTGCGATCGACGACGACTTCGTTCAGCCAGTACCAGCGTGGCCGCTCGATGCGCAGCTCGGTGACGAAGTACAGCGACACGCCGCGCGCCACCGCATCGGCGAGGCGGGAGTTGAGCTCGATGTCGATGTCGGCATTGAGCACGTAGCCGCCGTCGCCTCGCACGATCTCCGCACTGCGGATGCGGGCGTCGTCGGCATGCACGGCGGGCACGAAGGCGAGCAGCACCAGCAGCGTGCAGCAGGCACGCAGCAGGCGCTCAAGCCTTCTTGCGCAGGCGGGCGAAATAGAAGCCGTCATGATCGGCATCGGGCAGCAACTGGCAATCGGGAAAACCGTCGATGGGATCGGATTCGGCATCGGCGTGGTGGCGGAGGAAAGCGGCAAGCTGCGCAGCGTTCTCCTGCCCGAACACCGAGCACGTGACGTAGAGCATTGTGCCACCCGGAGCCAGGGTATGCCAAAGCGCATCGACGATGCGGGCCTGCTGGGCGGCGAAGCCGGCGATGTCCTCGTCGCGGCGCAGCCACTTGATGTCGGGATGGCGGCGCACCACGCCCGACGCCGAGCACGGCACGTCGGCCAGGATGCGGTCGAACGGACGCCCGTCCCACCAGGTCTCCAGCCTGGCGCAGTCGGCCACCTGGATGCGCGCCTCCAGGCCGAGGCGGTCGAGGTTGGCGCGGATGCGCTGGGCACGCAGCGGGTCGAGCTCGAGCGCCGACAGCTCGATGTCGGCCAGTTCCAGCAGATGGGCCGTCTTGCCGCCGGGCGCGGCGCAGGCGTCGAGCACCCGCTCGCCGGCCTGCGGCGCCAGCAGCAAGGCAGCGCGCTGGGCACCGGCATCCTGCACCGACACCCTGCCCTCGGCGAAGCCCGGCAGGCGCGCGACCGGCAGCGGCTGGGCCAGCAGCACGGTCTGACCGCTGACCGCCCGCAGCGCGATGCCTGCTGCTTCCAGCTCGGCGACGACCGCGTCCACCTCCGCCCGCCGCCGATTCACCCGCAGCGCCATCGGCGGACGCTGCCTGCCTGCTTCCAGGATGGAACGCCAATGCTCGGAATGATCCGCCCTCACCCGCGTGATCCACCAGCGCGGATGCGTGTGGCGCGCCTCCTCGTCCGCTTCGACCCAGGATGTCCATAGCTGTCGCTGGCGCAGGGCGTTGCGCAGCACGCCGTTGACCATGCCCTTCAGCCCCGGCATCGCCACCGCCGCGGCCTGCACCGTCTGGTCCACGACAGTGTGTGCCTGTTCGGGCCGCTGTTCGAGCCGCGTCAGCGCGACCAGCAGCAAACCATGGATGAGCACGGCCGGCGGACTGTGCAGGAACTGCTGCAGGACGGCATCGCCCGTCCCGTAGTCCCTCAGCGTCGACCAGGCCAGATCGCGCACCGCACCGCGGGTGGCATCCGGCCACGCGGCGTGATCTGCAGCCATACGTTCGAAAGCATCGGTCAGATTGCCGCCTTCCATCACGCCGGCAACGAGTTCGGCCGCGCGCAGCATGGCGTAGCCGAGGCTGTCTTCGGGCAGCACCGGGCGTGGAGCGGGAGCGCTACTGCGCCCCGACGAAGAAGGATGGGCATTGGCCGTACTGCGGGGGCGGGAATGCGGGGGCGCCGCACGCGAGCGCCTGGACGGGGGAGAACTCACTGGATGTCGAAGCCTTGCGGCGCGCGGCGCCGGCCTTCGTCAGGCCAGCAATGCGCGCAGATGATTGGGGAGCGCGAACTGCGCGTGATGTACCGCGCCATTGTAATGTTGAAGCCCGCCGATTCGCCGCTTCACGATGCGGCGATCGATCTCATCGGCATTCACTGAAAGCGGATCGAGCCGATCGGAAGCGGTCGCCAATCCCCACAGACTGCCATACAAGGGAATGTGGACGAAATAAGGCCGCACGCAGGCAAATACCTGTCTCAGGCGCCGTACCAGGCTGCCGACCCGTTCGGACTGGAAGAAAGCTGCGCCCAGATGCAGGCTGAGCGCGCCATCTTCTGCGAGCAAGGCACGGCAAGCACGGAAGAAGTCCTCGCCATACAGCGCTTCGGCCAGGCCTTCCGGATCGGTCAGGTCGAGCACGATCAGATCGTAGCGACCGGCGATCGCAGAAGCGTCGATGGTGACGTAGCGCAGACCATCACCAATGCAGAGTTCGACGCGCGGATCGTCGAGAGCGCCGTGATGCACGTCCTGCAGGTAGCGGCGCGAGATGTCGACGACCTTTTCGTCCAGTTCGACGATCTTCACATGCTCGATCGTCGGGTGCTTCAGCAACTCCTCGGCCGAGCCACCGTCGCCGCCACCGATGACCAGCGCCCGGCGCAAGCCATCGTGTGCCATGCCCGGCACGTGTATCAGGTTTTCGTGGTAAAGGAACTCGTCGCGCTCCGAACTCATGAAACAGCCGTCGAGCCGGAACAAACGACCGAGGCGCGGAGTTTCCCAGACTTCGTAGTGCTGGAAACGAGATTCGCCCGCCTCCAGCAGGCGTCCAGCCTTGAGGAAATATCCGGCGTCCTCGCTCAACCACTCGGATAACAGCCCTGCCGGCAGCAGAGGTTTCGTATCAGTCATGCTGCTGATCTCCCCGGCGCTCGGCCAATCACACGAGCGCCCGATGTCATCGATCCGAAGGCAGCCAATCCGAGCATTCTCGGGTAGCTGCCATCACTTGTTCCACGTGAAACAAAGTGCTGTCAGCGAAGGAAGGTATCGTAGGCAAGCCGCGCGATCAGCACCGTCACCACCGCCAGGAACATCCTGCGCACGAAGCCGGAGCCACGCTTCAGTGCCATGCGCGAACCGATCAAGGCACCGCAAAGATTGCACAGCGCCATCACCAAGCCCAGCTTCCACATCAATTCGACCGTGCTGGCAAAGTAGGCGATCGCCGCGAGATTGGTCGATACATTCAGGACTTTCGCCGATACCGAAGCCCGCAGGAAGTCCATGCCCAGCAGGCGGATGAACAGGAAGATCAGGAAACTGCCCGTCCCCGGCCCGAAGAAGCCGTCGTAGAAACCGATCACCGCGCCGATGCCCAGCGCCAGCGCAATCGAGCGCCGGCCATGCGCCGGTTCGGTGGAAACCGTACCCAGATCCTTGCGCACGAAGGTATAGAGCGCAACGAGGATCAGCAACACCAGTATCAGCGGCCGCAGCACAGCCGGATCGAGAAACACCACCGCCTTGGCGCCGTACCAGGAACCCAGCAGCGCTGCGGCTGCTCCCGGTCCGACCACCCGCCAGGGTATCTCCACTCGCCGGCTGTACTGGACTGCCGCACTCGTGGTGCCGACGATGCTGGCGATCTTGTTGGTGCCGAACAGGTTTGCCGGTGCGCTGGCGGGGAAAGCCGCGAGCAAGGCAGGTATCTGGATCAGCCCGCCACCGCCGACGACTGCATCCACGAAGCCGGCAAACATGGCGGCAAGGCCCAGCGCTACGAAAAGAAGTTCGGTATCCATCATTTGTTTCACGTGGAACACATCGGAGTGTCGGCAATGCGAGGATGCCGGCACGCAACGCAAGCGCCCGTTTCTCCTTCGGCAGTTGCGCTACCAGGGCGCTTGAACATGCGTCGCGCGCAGCGATCTTACCCGGAACGGCAGCTTCCGCACGCCGTGCGTGCACACCCTCGGGGCCATCTGTGGATATCACACAGAGAGCCAATGGAAACAATGGCTTGAGACTCCGGGGCAGTTGACTTAGAATGGCGCGTCCGGCACCCCGCCGGGCCATCTGCTGGTTGGAGAGGACGCCATGTCAATAGACGCCCTGTTCCAATTGGGGATCGTATCAGTTCGTCTGAACACCTCCCAAACGGAAAACAGCCCAAGACCGCGATCATCGCAAGGGTCTGGGCAGCGCCTGCCCGTCGTGCGCATCAGTTGTCATCGCACGCCGCTCGATCTCAGGCCATTCAGTCGCAGACCTTGCCAGGCTCTGCACCACCGCCGAATACCCCATTGAATCTGGCCTTTTCGGCCAGTGCCTCTACGACACACCCGCGGCATGGCACAGCACGCCGCGGCCCGATTCATTTGCACCCGGCTTTGGATAGGTGCAGTTTGGCCATTGCGACATCGTGATTCAGACACCCTACTACCTGATCGACAAATCCCGCCTGCTACAGAATCTGCAGCGCATCGACCTCGTCCGCAAGCAGTCCGGCGCCAAGATCCTGCTCGCGCTCAAGTGCTTCGCGACCTGGTCGGTCTTCGATCTGATGCGTGAATACATGGACGGCACCACCTCGTCCTCGCTGTACGAAGTGCGGCTCGGGCACGAGAAGTTTGGCGGTGAAACCCACGCCTACAGCGTGGCCTACGCCGACCATGAAATTAACGAAGTCGTCTCCCATGCCGACAAGATCATCTTCAACAGCCTGAGCCAGTTCGAACGCCACGCCGGTCGCGCCGCCGGCAAGCCAATCGGCCTGCGCCTGAATCCGGGCGTCAGCAGCTCCGGCTACGATCTCGCCGATCCGGCCCGGCCCTTCAGCCGCCTGGGCGAAGTCGATCCTGCGCGCGTCGCGCCCTTCATCGGCCAGATCAGCGGCTTCATGATCCACAACAACTGCGAGAACCGCGACTTTGCCCGTTTCGACGCCCTGCTCGGCGAAATCGAAACGCGCTTCGGCGCCCTGCTCCCGCAGGTCGAATGGGTGAGCCTGGGCGGCGGCATCCACTTCACCGCCGACGACTACCCGCTGGACGCCTTCTGCGCCCGCCTGCGCAGCTTCTCGGAACGCTACGGCGTGCAGGTCTACCTGGAGCCGGGCGAGGCCGCGATCAGCGACAGCGCCAGCCTGGAAGTCAGCGTGCTCGATACCTTGTACAACGGCAAGCAACTGGCCGTGGTGGACGCCTCGATCGAGGCCCACATGCTGGACCTCCTGATCTACCGGCTGCAGGCCCGCGTCGAACCCAATGCGGGCCCGCACCGCTACCTGATCTACGGAAAGTCCTGCCTGGCCGGCGACATCTTCGGCGAATTCGATTTCCCACAAGCACTCGAAATCGGCCAGCGGCTGTCGATCCGCGATGCCGCCGGCTACACGATGGTCAAGAAGAACTGGTTCAACGGTCTGACCATGCCCTCCATCGCCGTGCGCGAGCTCGACGGCACGGAACGGGTGGTACGCCAGTTCGGCTACCACGACTACGCAGACAGCCTGTCCTGAGCGCAAGCCAGGCATTCCATCGCAAGGAGCTGACAGATGAAACCCAATGTCCTCATCATCGGTGCCGGCGGCGTGGCCCATGTGGTCGCGCACAAATGCGCACAGAGCAACAAGCAGTTCGGCGACATCCACCTCGCCTCCCGCACGCTCGGCAAATGCCAGGCGATCATCGATTCGGTACACGCCAAGGGGAGCCTGCAACGCCCCGGTGCGCTGCACGCCCATGCGCTCGATGCGCTGGATGTGGCCGCCACCGAGGCACTGATCCGCGACACCGATGCCCGCATCGTCATCAACGTCGGTTCGGCCTTCCTGAACATGTCGGTGCTGCAAGCCTGCCTGCAGACCGGCGCGGCCTACATCGACACCGCCATCCACGAGGAGCCGGACAAGATCTGCGAAGCGCCCCCGTGGTACGGCAACTACGAATGGAAACGGCGTGAGGCCTGCGAAGCGGCCGGCGTGACGGCGATCCTGGGCGCCGGCTTCGACCCCGGCGTGGTCAACGCCTACGCCCGCCTGGCCTGCGACGAATACTTCGACCGCGTCGACGCCATCGACATCATCGACATCAACGCCGGCCGCCACGACCGCTACTTCGCCACCAACTTCGACCCCGAAGTGAATTTCCGCGAATTCACCGGCACCGTCTGGTCCTGGCAGGACAAGCAATGGACGCCCTCGAAGATGTTCGAGTACCGCAAGGACTGGAACCTGCCCGTGGTCGGCAAGCAGACCGCCTACCTCACCGGCCACGACGAGCTGCACTCGCTGTCGCAGAACCTCGACGTGCCCAACATCCGCTTCTGGATGGGCTTCAGCGAGCATTACATCAACGTGTTCACCGTGCTCAAGAACATCGGCATGCTGTCTGAAAAGCCGGTGCGCACCGCCGAAGGCCAGGAAGTCATCCCCCTCAAGGTGCTCAAGGCCGTCCTCCCCGACCCCGCCTCACTCGCCCCCGCCTACACCGGCAAGACCTGCATCGGCAACATGATGCGCGGTGAAAAGGACGGCAGGGAACGCACGGTATTCATCTACAACATCTGCGATCATGCAGAGAACTACCGCGAAATCGGCAGCCAGGCGATCTCCTACACCGCCGGCGTCCCCGCTGTCGCCGCCGCGCTGCTGATCGCCGACGGCACCTGGGACGTGCGCCGCATGGTCAACGTCGAAGAACTGCCGCCCCGCCCCTTCCTCGCGCTGATGGCGAAGATGGGCTTGACGACCTGGGTGCGGGAAGGGGAACGCGACGTGCTGCTGGAGGAGCAGGCGGAGACGGTGGGGGTGTAGGGTCGAGCCCGGACATGGACAGCTTCACTGGACGAAGCTGTCCTCCACCTGCCGCAGCCAGGCCAGATCCTTTGCCCATTGTTTTCGCGCTGCAGCTTCGCGCTCGAACAAGGCCTTGGTCTTTTCCAGCACCAGGGTGTAAGGCCGGCCGATACGCCGGGTTTCGTACCTGACCGGCAACTCGTGGCGGCCGATGAATTGCTCGACGAGCTGGCGCTTCTCCTGGGCCAGCGGCCACTCCAGGCTTTGCTGCGACGAGGATTCCAGGAAGTTCGCCAGGTTCTTGCCCAAGTCGCCCGCAAAAATCGCGGGCATCAGGATGGCCCAATCGCCCCTCGCACGCTCGGGCAGCGCCAGGCTTGCGGCCAGCAGTTGCAGGCAGCGCGCATGCACCGGCCCCAAGCCGAGACCGGGCACGTCCGCCAGCCCGGCAGCAGCCGCGCGCAGTACCCCAAGCGGCACCGCCACGGGCAAGTCAGCGGACAGCAAGGTATCGATGATCGGCTGCCGCAGATCCGGGCGGCAGCCATCGCGGCTGCCCCGGATCAATGCCAGCAAGGCCGGGCCGGTTTTTTCCAGCGCCCGCATCCTGGCGCTGCCGGTACTGTGCGCCAGCACTTGTCCGATATGCTTCTGCAGCCAGTTCCAGCGCTCCTCCACCAAAGCAGCGGCCAGCGCCGGACCATTCATGTTCGCCGCCGCACCGAAGGCCGCGGTCAATCCCGGCAGCGTATGCGCCAGCCAGGCGAGCTGGCAGTCGGGATCCTGATACGGCGCGGCCCACTGGCGCAGGCGCCCGGCACACCAGGCCAGGCCATGCCGTTTCATCAGCCGCAACAGGCACGGCGCCATTTGTCGCGTCAGCTCCCGCAAGGAGAATGGCGCCAGCAACATGTCGGCAATGTCCGCGTCCTCGATCAGCGCCGCCACCGGCAAAGTGGCGTCGAGCAAGGCAGCATCGGCCCTGTGTGCCGCCCGCTTCCAGAAAGGCTGCAGGCGCCGCGCCCACACCAATGCCTGTGCTGCATCGCCGGCTTCCAGCCTGTCGGCGATCTGCTCGATGGCCCAGTGCGGCGACTGCCGGGCACGGATGACAAACGCGTTCTCGCGCGACCACATCACCACGGCAGCACGGTGGTACCAGCGATCGAGCGTGTTGCCGTAGTTGCCCATGTAGCCCTGATACTCGGACTCGAACGGCGTGCAGTCGGACGATGGACGGGTGAAACATAGCTCATGGCGGGCAACGAAGCTGGCCTCGGAGTCCAGTTCGCTGCCATCGAGGGCAAGCCAGTGGCGCAGTTCGATGTCGCTGTCGATCAGTTCCCCCAGAACCGGCTCGGCAGCGACATCGTCGTCGTCGGCCATTTCTTCTTCATCGTCCGCGTAGTCCCAATGCCCGTATTCCCCGGGGTCGTCCTCGGCCGACCAGATTTCGTGCACATCGGCCAAAGCCAGAAAGATCTCCGCATCCAGTCGTTCCGCCACCTTGCGCAGAGCGGCCACACGCACCGCATCCGCCCCCTTCAGCCGTGTCCAGGACAGGCCGCTCTGCGTGTATTCGTGGTCGAGCAGATAGACCAGCCGGTCCGGCGGCTCGCTCTCGTCATCATCCCCCCGGCCTGGCTGCGGCGGCTGCCAGAAGGCGTTCACAGCATCGGCCAGCGCGGCGAGCGTCTGCGCCGACACCTCGGCCGGCTTCGCGCCGCCTCGCGCGATCAGGTTCCAGGTCAGCACGACACGGTAGCCCTGCTTCACCGGACGGACTTCATGGTGGCAATCGGCGTAGAAGGCGACCATGCTCAGCCGACTGGCCGAGCCGCGTGCACGCAGCGTCCGGCCCTGGTGGGAGACCACGAAATCACCCCCGGTGAAACGCGACGGCAGCGTCACGACCAGCGTACCCAGCATTCCATCCGTCTTTTCCGAATCCTGATGCACGGCGAAGAACTGGCCCGGCGCATACACCAGCAGGTTGTGCAGCTCGGCGTCGAGCTGAACGTCGGACGGCAGCCCCAGCTCGCGGGCAATGCGCGCCAGCGCGCGGCCGAGCACGGATGGCCATTGCCACGAATCGAAGCGGATGGCGCTGGCGGGAATCTCCCAGGTGTCGCGCACGCGCGGATCGAGCCGCGTCTGATCCTTGTAGCCGTGATGCGCCGGTCGCGCCACCGCGCACAGGCGATGCGCGCTGTGGATCGTCACCGGCAAGGGCACATCGCCCACGCCTTCGACATGCAACTGCGGATCGGCTTCGACGGTGAAGCGCGTGGCGAAATCGCCGCTGCTGCCAAGCTCGGCCAGCAATAGCGAGAGTGTCTCGGCGGTAGTGCGCATCCGGAATATCCCTTCATTCATCAGGCATCGCCCGCCCCCACCCAATGCACTACCGGCTGCACCACGAAATCCACTTCATGCTTGCGTTCGCGCCAGTAATGCAGGGAGCAATCATCCGCCATCGCGGCATTGGCCAAGTCTACTGCATCCCACTCCATCAGCTTGAGGTCGTGAAACAGTCGGGCAAGATGCTCGTTACGGCGTACGGTCGTGTGCAGGACGTTCTGCGGTGTGACACCCAAGGGAAGCAAGCCGGGATTGACGACTTCAAGCCGGTCGGGGTGCAGGTTCAAGAAGATGTCGCCCCGCTGAGTGTGGGGGCGATGCGCAAGGGCATTGACCAGCAGTTCACGCACCACGATCTCATCGAATGCGGGCAGGTTCTGGCGATACAGGTTATCGGGCAATCCGTAACGCTCACGAAAATCGGGCACGTCCTGCCAAACGGCTTCGATCAGTTCCATCGGGTTCAAGGTATGGTCGTCCCAGACCAGCTTGTTGACCTTCTGGGCATGCTCGTCGTATTTGATGAACTGGATGACCGGAGCGGTCGCCAGTTGCGCCCGGCGCTGCTGCTTGCCGATGCAGAGGAGACCAAGA
This sequence comes from Thauera butanivorans NBRC 103042, assembly GCF_001591165.1. Lineage (GTDB taxonomy): Bacteria > Pseudomonadota > Gammaproteobacteria > Burkholderiales > Rhodocyclaceae > Thauera > Thauera butanivorans. Next base: position 74,297 of record NZ_BCUG01000011.1, on the reverse strand, counting down.
TGGGTCAGGTACTGGCCCTGGGCAAGCTGGTAGTGATCAAGCAGTTCCTCGTCATCCTTTTCCTTGACGGACGCCTTCACACGGTCGGATGCGCGCAGGGCGTCCAGCAGGCGGTGGAGCTTGCCGGAGTCGCGCTCCGTGCGTGAGATATGCAGGGTTGTCTGGGTCTACCAGGGCAGCGCACTGCGCTCGGTAGCCAGACGCATCACCTCGTCACCAGTGACCGGTTTGCTCTGGTCTGCGACGCGCAGAAAGTAGCGGCCATCGGTGATCGAAGCGACAGCCGTGGCACGCGGAATGCTCAGGTCGATGTATTGGCCGCCATTGGCGGCCGTCAGAATGTTGGGCAACACCACCCACATTGACCGTACGCTCGGCAAGCTTGCGCCGCAATGTGTCCGGCAGGTCGACAGGAATCTGCTGATCCGCAGGCGGAATGCTGTGATCATCTTCGATACCGATCAGAAGATGGCCGCCCGTCGCGTTCGCGAAGGCCACACAATCCTTGACCAGTTCTCCCCAATCGGCTGTCTTGCCCAACACGGCACGCAGCGATTTCCTGTCGAGCAGCTGTCCCTCCTGGCTCATCGGCAGGATCTCCTCATATCTGTGGCCATCAACAAACCGAAGTCGCACCAACCGCAAAATTACCTGACGACACAGGTTGTGATCGACTCACTTCCCGATACAGAAGGGTTGATTGAGTCGTATCTTATTGACTTATAAGTATTTATTGTGACCGCCTAGTGTCGCTTGGGCCTATTCTTGGACCCTTCAGTGCATCCCTCGCCGGACTTCCAGGGCACGCGGCCCTTAGCTTTGGAGCACTATGCCTGCTCTGACAGAAATGGGTGTAAATGGGGGTGAGAATGGCTGGAATTATAATTGGGTGTAAATGGGTGTACTATTGGTTCCATGATCCGCACAGACTCCCTCCAGATCACCACCGACATCCTGGGCCTGATCGCCGGGATAGACGAATTCAAGGGCGCGTGGCGTGCACTTGGCACGCTGGCACCGGATCGGCTGTCGGCACTTCGGCGGGTGGCCACGATCGAGAGCATCGGCTCCTCGACCCGTATCGAGGGCAGCAAGCTGTCGGATCGCGAAGTCGAGCGCTTGTTGTCCAACCTGCAGATCAAGCCGTTCGAGACGCGCGATGAGCAGGAAGTCGCTGGTTATGCCGAAATCATGGAACTGGTGTTTACGTCTTGGCAAGACATCTCGCTGACTGAAAACCACATCCGGCAATTGCACCGCGACCTGCTGACCTACAGCGAAAAGGATGCCTGGCATCGCGGCAATTACAAGACCACCAGCAACAGCGTGGCTGCCTTCGATGAACACGGCAAGCCGTTGGGCGTTGTCTTCGAGACTGCCACGCCTTTCGATACACCACATCTGATGACCGAATTGGTAACTTGGTTCAACGAGGAGCGCAGTCACGGACGCTTGCATCCACTGCTACTCATCGGCATCTGGGTGGTGGTGTTTCTGGAGATTCACCCTTTCCAAGATGGCAACGGTCGCCTGAGCCGGGTGTTGACCACGTTGCTGCTGTTGCAGGCCGGCTATGCCTACGTGCCCTACAGCTCGCTGGAAAGCGTGATCGAGCAGAACAAGGAAGCCTACTACCTGGCGCTGCGCCAGACACAAGGCAGCATCCGCACCGATGCGCCGAATTGGCAGCCTTGGCTGGTGTTCTTCCTGCGCGCGCTGTCCCAGCAGGTACGTCGCCTGGAACGCAAGGTCGAGCGCGAGAAGCTGGTGCTAGCCAAGCTGCCGGACCTGGCGCTGCAGATCGTCGAATTCACGCGCGAGCATGGCAGAATCACCATGGCCGAAGCCATTCGCCTGACCGGCGGCAACCGCAATACGCTCAAACAGCACTTCCGTACGCTGGTGGAACAGGGGCATTTGGTCCAGCAGGGGGGCGGGCGTGGGACGTGGTACGAGTTGCGCTAGTGGTGGGCAACGGGTGGGGTGAGCCTGCACGCGTGGAGACAGTATGACGGACCACCGCGATGAGATCGCCCGCCTTCGTGCCGAGAATGCCCGTCTGGTCGGCCTGCTCGAAGCGCACGGCATCGTTTGGCAAACACCTGCCCCAGCTCCCAAGTCTCCGGCAACTTTTGCGCACGCGGAACTCGGAAAACAGCGGCTCATCGCCGACGTTGTCGAGCACAAACGCCTGCTCCCGCCCGAATTGCCGCCACAGCATGCGCTGCCACTCACGGACCGGCTTGCTGCCGATGTGCGGCAGGATGTCCTTTTCCAAGTAGCGGCGCGGCATGGTCACGTCCTTGCGATCGCGTGACTGGATGTCCTTGAAGAAGCGTTCGGCGAAGTCGGCCACGGTGGCGTCTTCTGCCCCAGCCACTTTTTCCTGCTGCTTCTTCTTTGCCGGCGACTCCCCCATCGCCACCTGGTGGGCCGCCTCGTCCCGCTTCAGGCGGGCGTTCTTCAGCGTCAGTGCGGGGTACTTGCCCAGCGTCAGCTTCTCGTACTTGCCATTCAGCCAGTAGCGGTAGCGCCAGACGACGCCACCGGTGGGGAAGACCTCCACATACAGCCCCCGATCATCGGTGACCGTATAGGTCTTGTCCTTGGGCTTGAGTGCCTTGAGAGCAGTGTCGGTCAGTGCCATCTCATCCTCCGTATGTCCAATTAGAGGGATGGAAGACAAGAATCCAGCTACTTGGAACCAAACTTGGACATAAAAACGAGTGGCTTTGACTGTATCACCGAATCACTCTGTAGACAAAAACTCCTTTATTTACAATATATTCTGTCAAATCAGAAGACATCAGTGGATGTCCCTGGACTCCACATCACTTCCCGATGCAAAACCTCGAAAAGATCACCCCCAGTAGATCGTCCGCCGTGAACTCCCCGGTGATCTCCCCCAGGCTTTCCTGCGCCAGGCGCAGTTCCTCGGCGAAGAGTTCGAGCGCAGCCGATTGAGCGGCGGCGGATTCGACGTGGGCGAGGGCGGCGCGCAGGGCGTGGAGGTGGCGTTCGCGGGCGAGGATGACGTCTTCGCCGTGGGCGTGCCAGCCGGCGATGCGCAGCAGTTCGGCGCGGACGAGGTCGATGCCGGTGCCGCGCTTGGCCGAGACTTGCAGGCGGATGCGGCCGCCTGGTTCCCCGGGCTCCTCGATCCGCCCGGCCGCCAGGCCCGCGAGGTCGATCTTGTTGACGACGGTGATGCGTTCCACCCCCCGCGGCAGGCGGGCGTCGATGGATTCGCTGGCTTCGGGCGTGGTGTCCGTCGCGGCGGCGCTGGCGTCGACGAGGCGCAGGATGACGTCGGCGCGTTCGATTTCGCGCCAGGTGCGTTCGATGCCGATGCGTTCGACGGTGTCGGCGGTTTCACGCAGGCCAGCGGTGTCGATGATGTGCAGCGGAATGCCTTCGATCTGGATCGTCTCGCGCAGTGCGTCGCGGGTGGTGCCGGCGATGTCGGTGACGATGGCGCGGTCTTCACCGGCGAGCTGGTTGAGCAGGCTGGATTTGCCGACATTGGGTTCGCCGACCAGCACGACGTTGAGGCCGCTGCGCAACAGCGCACCCTGGCGGGCGCGGTCGAGCACGCTTTCGAGCTTGTCGCGGATTTCTTCCAGACGCGGCATCGCGCGCGCGCGTTCGAGGAATTCGATTTCCTCTTCGGGGAAGTCCAGCGTCGCTTCGACCAGCATGCGCAGATCGATCAGCGCATCGACGATGCGGTGGATTTCTTCCGAGAAGCGGCCGGACAGCGAACGCACGGCGGAGCGGGCGGCGGCGGCGGTCGAGGCTTCGATGAGGTCGGCGACGCTTTCGGCCTGGGCGAGGTCGAGCTTGCCGTTGAGGAAGGCACGGCGGGTGAACTCGCCCGGTTCGGCGAGCCGCGCGCCGAGTTCGAGGCAGCGCGCCAGCAGCATCTGCATGACCACCGGGCCGCCGTGGCCTTGCAGTTCGAGCACGTCCTCGCCGGTGAAGGAGGCGGGCGCGGGGAAATGGAGCAGGATGCCTTCGTCGATGGCTTCGCCGGCGGCATCGACGAAGGCGGAGAACATCGCCCGGCGCGGCTGCGGCACGCGGCCGCAGAGTGCGGCGGCGAATTCGCTCAGGCTGGCGCCCGAGACGCGAACGACACCGATGCCTCCCCGGCCCGGTGCCGTCGCGATGGCGGCAATGACGTCAGGCGTCCTTGCTGCCGGGTTTTGCACTTTCGATCATCCGCGTGATCTGCCATTGCTGGGCGATCGACAGGATGTTGTTGACCACCCAGTACAGCACCAAGCCGGACGGGAACCACAGGAACATGAAGGTGAACACGATCGGCATCGCCATCATGACCTTGGCCTGGATCGGGTCGGGCGGCGTCGGGTTCAGCTTCATCTGGATCAGCATGGATGCGCCCATGATGATCGGCAGGATGAAGTAGGGATCCTTCGCCGACAGATCCTGGATCCAGCCCAGCCACGGCGCGTGGCGCATCTCGACGCTGCCCAGCAGCACCCAGTACAGCGCGATGAACACCGGGATCTGCACCAGGATGGGCAGGCAGCCGCCGAGCGGGTTGATCTTCTCGGTGCGGTAGAGATTCATCATCTCCTGCTGCATCTTGGCCTTGTCGTTGCCGTACAGCTCCTTCATGCGCTGCAGGCGCGGGCCGAGCACGCGCATCTTGGCCATCGACTTGTAGCTGGCCGCCGACAGCGGGAAGAAAATGATCTTGAGCAGCACGGTGACGAGGATGATGGCCCAGCCCCAGTTGCCGGTCAGCTTGTGCAGCCACGACAGCACCCAGAACAGCGGCGCGGCGATCACCGTCAGCCAGCCGTAGTCGACCACCAGGTCGAGCCCCGGGGCGATGCCTTCGAGCTTGTCCTGCTCCTGCGGGCCGGCGTAGAGGCGGCTGCCCACCGTGGCTTGCGCGCCCGGTTCGATCGAGGCCACCGGCATGATCAGGCCGGCCGAGAACAGGTTGTTGCCCAGCGGGCGGGCGAAGTATTCACGCTGCGCGCCCTGCTCCGGCAGCCAGGCGCTGACGAAGTAGTGCTGCACCATCGCCACCCAGCCGTCGCTGGCGTTCTTGACGAACTTGGCCTTGCCTTCGGTGATGTCGTCGAAATGCACCTTCTGGAACTTCTCGGCGTCGGTGAAGAAGGCCGGGCCGGTGAAGGTGTTCACGCCGAAGGCTTCGACCTGCTCGGCGGGGTTGCCGTCGCGGGTGAGCTGGAAGTAGGCGTGCGGAGCGATGGCCTGGCCGCTGCCGTTGTTGATTTCGTAGCTGACGTCGATCAGGTAGCTGCCGCGCTGGAAGCGCATCACCTTGGTGACCTGCAGGCCGTTCTGCTCGGGCGCCTGCAGGCGCAGCTCGACCTGATCCTCGCCGTCCTTCAGCGCCAGCTCGGAAGCCGGCAGCACGAACAGCGTCTTGTGCGTCGGCAGGCCTTCGCCGATCAGGCCGGACTGGGCGAAATACTGGTGGCGGACCGAGCCGTCGTCCAGCAGCACGAAGTTGGCGTCGCTCTCGCCGCTGGCCTGGTGCTGCTTGAGTTCGAGGCGGACGATGTCGCCGCCCTCGGCGGACACTTCGGCACGCAGCAGGTCGGTCTCGACCACCACGCGCGGCGCCGTGGCGGTGGCGGCCTGCCCGCCGGGCACGGCGCTCTGGCTCGCAGCCAGACCGGCCGACGGCGTCGGCACCGAACCGTCGGCCGCTGCGCCGGCAGCCGTCGTCGCCTGGACCGCCGGAGCGGGGTTGTTATGCTTGATCCAGCCTTCCCACAGCATCACCAGCGAGAAGGAGAAAACCAGGAAGAGGATGAGGCGGCGTTGATCCATCGGATTCGTTCTGTCTCAGGTCAGGGAACGGGATCATACCCGCCCGGATTGAAAGGGTGACAACGCCCCACCCGTCTTGCCGCGAGCCAGCCGCCGCGCAGGGCGCCGTGGCGCTGGATGGCTTCGATCGCGTACTCGGAGCAGGTCGGATGAAAACGGCAGTTGCGCCCCAGCATGGGGCTGATCGCATAGCGGTAGAAGCGCAGCAGGGCGATCAACAAGGTTTTCATGGCCGGGGCAGCTTTTGCAGCAAGGCGAGCAGGTCCTGGTTCATCTCGGCCCGTGTCGCCTTGGCGACCGGTGCATGCAGGCGGACGACCATGTCGACCGCGGGCAAGGATTCACGATTGCGGCGAAAGATCTCGCGCGCGATGCGCTTCACCAGGTTGCGGGTGTTGGCGCGCTTGGCGAGCTTCTTGGCCACCACCACGCCCAGCCGGGCCGTATCGAGGCCATTGGGGCGATAGTGCAGCATGTAGAAGCGCCCGCGCAGTGCCCGCCGAAAAGCAAAAACGGATGAATACTCATCCGTTTTGTGCAATCTGTGAGCGCTGCGGAAACCCTGGTCAGCGCCCGGGGGCAACGTCACCTCAGACGGCGAGGCGATGACGGCCCTTGGCACGACGTGCGCGGATGACCGCACGGCCGCCACGGGTCTTCATCCGGACCAGGAAACCATGGGTGCGCTTGCGACGGACGACGGAGGGCTGGTAGGTGCGTTTCATGATCGACTGCCAATGTTAGGTCAAACGCGAGAGTTAAATGGATAATCCCATGTTTGTCAATAACAATTTTTATCCGGCCCTGTGGATAAGTCCTGCCCGCAAGGTTAGAATAGCCGGTCCATGAGCTTCGCCGACGGGGCAGGCGCCGACGTCGAACGCCCGGCCGCCAAGAAGCCGCCCATGCAGTGCTCCCCTGCCCGTGCCCGCCAGTGCGCCACTTGGCCGCGCATGCCGCACAGTTGTACACCACCCATAAACGAACCGTCCGCGAACACCCAAGAACCCGCCGTGACCGAAGAATTCTGGCCTTTCTGCCTGTCGCGCCTTGAACAGGAGTTGCCGCAGCAGCAGTTCAACACCTGGATCAAGACCCTGCGGGCCGAATCCGGCGAGGACGGCGTATTCAAGCTGATCGCACCCAACCGATTCGTGCTGCAATGGGTGCGCGAGCGCTACCTGCGCCGCATCCACGAACTGGGCGAGGAGCTCGGCGGCAGCCCGCTGCAGGTCGAACTCCAGTTGCCGCCGGTCGGCGCCGCGCGTGCCAGCCGCCCGACCGCTGCCGCTGCACCAGCCCGCGCCGCCGCGGCTGAACCGGCAGCCGATACCGCCCCGGCACCGGTTGCGGCCGAAGCTGCACCTGCCCGCGCCACGCGCGCACCGGCCGCTGCCAGCCGCGACAAGGACGCCGCCGCTGCGCCGGCTGCATCGTCCGGCCTCGAGCTGGCCTATGAGAAGACCCGCCTCAACCCGGACTTCACTTTCGACACCCTGGTCACCGGCCGCGCCAACGACCTGGCCCGCGCCGCGGCGATGCAGGTGTCGCAGAACCCGGGCACCTCGTACAACCCGCTGTTCGTCTACGGCGGCGTCGGCCTCGGCAAGACCCACCTGGTGCACGCCATCGGCAACGCGGTGTTCAGGCACAACCCGCGCGCGGTGATCCGCTACGTGCACGTCGAGGATTACTACGCCGACGTCGTGCGCGCCTACCAGCAGAAGAGCTTCGACGCCTTCAAGCGCTACTACCGCTCGCTGGACATGCTGATCATCGACGACATCCAGTTCTTCAACAACAAGAACCGGACGCAGGAAGAATTCTTCCACGCCTTCAACGCCCTCACCGAAGCGCGCAAGCAGATCGTCATCACCTGCGACACCTATCCCAAGGACATCCAAGGCCTGGAAGACCGCCTGATCTCCCGCTTCGACTGGGGCCTGACGGTGCAGATCGAGCCGCCCGAGCTGGAAATGCGCGTCGCCATCCTGAAGAAGAAGGCCGAGGCGCTGCGCGTGGCGGTGGACGACGACGTCGCCTTCCTGATCGCCAAGAACCTGCGCTCCAACGTGCGCGAACTGGAAGGCGCGCTCAACAAGGTCGTCGCCTACGCCCGCTTCCACGGCCGCCAGATCGGCCTCGAAGTGGCCAAGGAAGCGCTGAAAGACCTGCTGCACGCACACAACCGCCAGCTTTCCATCGAGCACATCCAGAAGACCGTCGCCGACTACTACAAGATCAAGGTCGCCGACATGCATTCCAAGAAGCGCACCCGCGTCATCGCCCGGCCGCGCCAGGTGGCGATGTGGCTGGCCAAGGAACTGACGCCGATGAGCCTGCCGGCGATCGGCGAAGCCTTCGGCGGCCGCGACCACACGACGGTGCTGCACGCCTGCCGTACCATTGCCGAGCTGCGCCTCGGCGACCACCAGCTCAACCACGACGTCCACGTGCTCACCCAGGTGCTGCGCGGCTGAACCCGAACACTCGATTCCTTCCGATCAACCCAACGACCCGATCTGACGCCATGCTCCTGCTCACCACCACCCGCGATGCGCTCCTGGCCCCGCTGCAGTCGGTTGCCGGCATCGTCGAAAAGCGCCACACGCTCCCGATCCTGTCCAACGTGCTGATCGAGAAGCGCGGCGACCAGCTCACGATGCTGGCCACCGACATCGAAATCCAGATCCGCACCACCACCGCCGGCCACATCGGCGGCGAAGACGCCGCGATCACCGTCGGCGCGCGCAAGCTGCAGGACATCCTGCGCGCGCTGCCCGACGGCGTCGACATCAACCTGACCCTCGACGACAAGCGCCTCACCGTCAAGGCCGGCCGCAGCCGCTTCCAGCTCCAGACCCTGCCCGCCGCCGACTACCCGCGCCTGTCGCCGCCGGACGAAGCCGCCGCGCGCATCACCATCAGCCAGCGCAGCTTCAAGCGCCTGCTCGCCCAGGTGTCGTACTCGATGGCGCAGCAGGACATCCGCTACTACCTCAACGGCCTGCTCATCATTGCCGACGGCGGCGAACTGCGCATGGTCGCCACTGACGGCCATCGCCTGGCCTATGCCGCCGCCGACCTCGACGCGCCGGTGGAGCAGCGCACCGAAGCCATCCTGCCGCGCAAGACCGTGCTCGAACTCGCCCGCCAGCTCGCCGACAGCGACGACCCGCTGGAAATCGTCCTCGCCGGCAACCAGGCGGTGTTCCGCTTCGGCCCGATCGAGCTCGTCACCAAGCTGATCGACGGCAAGTTCCCCGACTACGAGCGCGTGATCCCGCAGGCCCACCCCAAGCTGATCAACTTCGCCCGCCAGCCGCTGCTGGCCGCGCTGCAGCGCGCTGCGATCCTGACCAACGAAAAATTCCGCGGCGTGCGCATGGTCCTCGAGGACGGCCTGCTCAAGATCGTGTCGACCAACGCCGAGCAGGAAGAGGCGATGGAAGAGCTCGAAACCGACTACCAGGGCGACAAGCTCGACATCGGCTTCAACGTCACCTACCTGCTCGACGTACTCAACAACCTGTCGTCCGAGACGGTCGACTGGCGCTTCAACGACGGCAATTCCAGCGCCCTGATCACCCTGCCCGGCAACGACAAGTTCAAATACGTCGTGATGCCGATGCGCATCTAGTGGAGAGCGAAGAAACCATTACTGCGCGGCCCTGCGCCGCTGCGATGCTCGCCATACGGCAGTATGGCTGTGTTTCTCGCACCGGCGCAGGCCCACTCGCCACGGCTTCTTCGCTCTCCACTGTGGCAATTTTGTTTCTTAGGCAGGTAGGATGGGTAGAGCGTAGCGAAACCCATCATTCGCCGTGCGACACCCCACCGATGCTGGTGGGTTTCGCCTACGGCTCTACCCATCCTACGCGTAAGCAGCAGTTTTGTTTTCAAGCAGCAGCGTTCTTTGAATCACCGAGATGACCATGTCCGAACCGCAAAACACGCCGGCCCCGCAAGGGGGCAACGACTACGACGAATCCAGCATCCAGCAGCTCGAAGGGCTGGAAGCCGTGCGCAAGCGCCCCGGCATGTACATCGGCGACACCTCCGACGGCACCGGCCTGCACCACATGGTGTTCGAAGTCGTGGACAACTCCATCGACGAGGCCCTGGCCGGCCACTGTGACGACATCGTCATCACCATCCACGCCGACAACTCGATCTCGGTGACCGACAACGGCCGCGGCATCCCGGTCGGCGTCAAGATGGACGACAAGCACGAGCCCAAGCGCTCGGCGGCCGAAATCGTCATGTGCGTGCTGCACGCCGGCGGCAAGTTCAACCAGAACAGCTACAAGGTCTCCGGCGGCCTGCACGGCGTGGGCGTGTCCTGCGTCAATGCGCTGTCGAAGTGGATGCAGGTCACCGTCTCGCGCGACGGCAAGAAGCACCAGCTCGAATTCGAGCGCGGCAAGCCTCAGAACCGCGTCATCGAAGTCGTCGACGGCGTCGAGATCAGCCCCGCGCGCATCGTCGGCGACACCAGCAAGCGCGGCACCAAGGTGCACTATCTGGCCGACGACGAAATCTTCGGCACCGTCGAATACCACTACGACATCCTCGCCAAGCGCCTGCGCGAACTGTCCTTCCTCAACAACGGCGTCAAGATCCGCCTCGTCGACCAGCGCACCGGCAAGGAAGAGGACTTCGCCTTCGCCGGCGGCGTCAAGGGTTTCGTCGAATACATCAACCGCGCCAAGTCGGTGCTGCACCCCAACGTCTTCTACGCCACCGGCACCACCCGCATCCCCACCGGCCAGGGCCACGATGCCGAACTGGCGGTCGAAGTCGCCATGCAATGGAACGACAGCTACCAGGAACAGGTGCTGTGCTACACCAACAACATCCCGCAGGCCGATGGCGGCACCCACCTCACCGGCCTGCGCGCGGCAATGACCCGCGTCATCAACAAGTACATCGAAGAAAACGAGATCGCCAAGAAGGCCAAGGTCGACATCACCGGTGACGACATGCGCGAAGGCCTCGCCTGCGTGCTGTCGGTCAAGATGCCCGACCCCAAGTTCGCCAGCCAGACCAAGATGAAGCTGGTGTCCAGCGAGGCCCGTCCGGCGGTGGAAGAAGTCGTCGCCAGCAAGCTCGCCGACTTCCTGCTCGAAAACCCGATCGACGCCAAGACCATCTGCAACAAGATCGTCGAAGCCGCGCGCGCCCGCGACGCCGCCCGCAAGGCGCGCGAAATGACCCGCCGCAAGGGCGTGCTCGACGGCGTCGGCCTGCCCGGCAAGCTCGCCGACTGCCAGGAAAAAGACCCCGCGCTGTGCGAACTCTACCTGGTCGAGGGCGACTCCGCCGGCGGCTCGGCCAAGCAGGGCCGCGATCGCAAGTTCCAGGCCATCCTGCCGCTCAAGGGCAAGATCCTCAACGTCGAGAAGGCCCGCTTCGACAAGCTGCTGCAAAGCCAGGAAATCGCCACGCTGATCACCGCGCTCGGCACCAGCATCGGCAAGGACGACTACAAGCCCGAAAAGCTGCGCTACCACCGCATCATCCTGATGACCGACGCCGACGTCGACGGCGCCCACATCCGTACCCTGCTGCTCACCTTCTTCTACCGCCAGATGCCTGAACTGGTCGAGCGCGGCCACATCTACATCGCCCAGCCGCCGCTGTACAAGATCAAGCACGGCAAGACCGAGATCTACATCAAGGACGATCACGAACTCAACGGCCACCTGCTCAAGCTCGCCCTCGACGGCGCCAGCCTGACCCCACGCGAAGGCGCCACCCCCATCGTCGACGAAGCCCTCGGCGGCCTCGCCCGCAGCTACCTGCTGGCCGAAGCCGTCATCAAGCGCCTGGCCAACTACATCGACCCCGAAGTCCTGCAAGTCATGCTCGCGCACGACCTGCAGGTCAACCTCGACGACGAAGCCGCCGCCCGCAGCTCGGCCGAACGCATCCAGGCCCACCTCCCCGAAGGCCTCAGCATCTACCCCGAGTACCACGACGAAACCGAAGCCTGGCGCCTCGTCATCGAGCGCCTGCACCACGGCAACCTCAAGTACGGCTGGGTCGAGCAGGACTTCCTCGTCTCCGGCGACTACCGCAGCATCCGCAACGCCGCCGAAGCCATCGCCGGCCTGATCGGCCCCGGCGCCGAAATCCGCCGCGGCGAAAAGCGCCAGCCCGTCACCCGCTTCGCCGAATCCATCGGCTGGCTGCTGCGCGAAGTCGAGCGCGGCCTCACCAAGCAGCGCTACAAGGGCTTGGGCGAGATGAACCCCGAGCAACTGTGGGAAACCACCATGGACCCCGCCGTCCGCCGCCTGTTGCGCGTACAGATCGACGACGCCATCGCCGCGGACGAGATCTTCACCACGCTGATGGGCGACAACGTGGAGCCGAGAAGGGCGTTCATCGAGGGGAATGCGCTGTATGCGCAGAATATTGATGTGTGAGTTTTGCGCTACCGAAGCTTTTCCGCTCTGTCTGTAACCAGCTTCAAGCATTCCCATGGCGAGAGGCTTCTTTCAAAGCCTTTCGCTCATGTCACTCAAGGCACAAGAGATCCCTGCCTCTCTTCGCCATGCTCATCCAATATCTTTCTGATGTCTTTCGCCTCGCACCAGCCGAGAAAATAGCGAAAGCAAGCAATCAGGAACAATAACGACACTGCAATGAGAATGCCGTACAGCCAGCGCTGTTCACGTACGGACTTCTTCGCCAAAGCCGGAAGCTGGGCCTCTCGCGTCGGCTTCGCAGAGAAGCGCGAGATCCGCCTGCGATATGCGCTCGAAAATGGTGTTCATCGAACCTGCCCACCACAGATAGAACACGCAAAGAAAAACGAGTGCAGCCACAGACGCCAGTTTCAGCACGAGAGGACTCCCGGCCAGGGCAGCAATATCGTTCACATGCCTCTCCAATCGAACGTCACACTGATGAGTTATGCATCTGTAGCCCGATTTCCGACACCGGCGTTTTCTTCACGCCCCCGCTGCACCGACCCCGCAAACGCCAGCGCATCCGGCAGGAACGCCATGAAATCCTCTTCGAAACCCGCGTAATTCTCCAGCAGCTCCTCCCCCGCGCCTTTCAACTGGTTGGGCTGGCGCAGGCGGTATTCGCCGATGCGGTCGAGCGCCAGGGCCACTGAAGCCGGATCGCGGTAGCTGACCAGCCAGTCCTGTGCGGCCATGCGGGTGAACACCTCACGGAACGCCGGCGGCAAGGGCTCTGAATGCGTGGCGATGAGCCGATAGGTGTTGGCCGTGAAGCATTCCAGCTCGCTTTCCCCAGACAAATCCTTCGCCAGCTCCGTCCAATGCACGGCGAGGAAATGGTCGTAGAACAGGTCGACCATGATGCCGCCGACGCGGCGGCGTCGGGCGCTGACCCGGGCGCGGCTACGCTGGAAAGCGGGGTGGGTGTCGGCGTAGGCGTCGATGCGGCGGTGCAGGACGAGGCCGGCGCCAAGCAGGGGGCCGATGCCGGGCGGCAGCGGGTCGAGCGGGCCTCTGACGAAATCGCCGGCAATGCCGCCGACGCGGTCCGAGGACAAGGGGCCGGCCAGGAAGGCGTGGGCTAGGTAGTTCATGGCGCTGGAGCCGGGAAGTGGAAAGATGTGCAAGCGTCGCGCATACCGTCCTTGCACGCATCGGATTCTTCATTGCGGGCGGAAGCTGAAACACCCATCGGCACCGCCGCGCCTGCACTTTTCCCGCCGCAGCCTTGTCGAAGGATTATATGGGCAACGGAGAACAGCCATGCTCCGCAAACACCTTCTCGCCACGGCAGCCATCCTGCTGGCCTTCCCGGTCGCAGCCATGGCAGAGCTTCCGCCCCAGGTCACGGTGGAATTCGTCGAGCCGGAAGGCTACATCGACATCGGCCGCTACGGCTACGACCGGGAACGCAACTTGAAGGCGCTGGAACGTCATTTTGCTACCGAAGCCAGACGTTGCCTGAAATCGGACGAACGCCTCGAAGTACGGATTCTCGACGTCGACCTTGCCGGGCGCCAGGAATGGTGGCACCACGGCAACGACAACCTGCGGGTGATGACCGACATCACATGGCCACGGCTGGAGTTCGAATTCACCAGGCACGCGGCCGATGGCACCGTGCTGGAGAGCGGCCACGAACGGCTGAGGGACATGGACTATCTGCGTCGCAGCGCCTGGGTGCGCCACGACAGCAAGCCACTGCCCTACGAACACGCCATTCTGCGCGACTGGTTCGACAAGCGCTTCTGCCGTCCCCAAAGCGACAACCTGGCGTCACACCGTTCGTAATAATCTGGGAGACGCCAACTGATCGGCCACAAAGAGTGTGATCCGACAGTTCCCCGCCTACGGTGCTCCGTTCTTGCGCTCCCCGGCCTCCGCCGCCAGCAGATGCGGGAACACGTCCATCCTCGCCAGCACCGGAAACAGCTTCATCCATCCGCCGGCCACCGCGAGCGTCGCCGCACCGCCGAACACGACCGCCGGCACCAGCCCGAGCAGGCGTGCGGCGACACCGGATTCGAAGTCACCGAGCTGGTTCGAGGCACCGATGAACACCGAATTGACCGCACTGACACGGCCGCGGATTTCGTCCGGCGTCTCGTGCTGCACCAGGATCTGGCGCACATAGACGCTGACCATGTCACCCGCGCCGCTCAGCGCCAGCGCGATGACGGACAGCAGCAGGCTGGTGGACAGGCCGAACACCACCATCGAGGCGCCGAACAGGGCTACGCCGCCGAACATCCAGGGTCCGACATTACGGCGGATGGGCCGCCATACCAGCATCGCCGCGGCCAGCGCGGCACCGACCGCCGTTGCTGCGCGCAGCAAACCGAGCCCGGCGGCATCGGTGTGCAGCACGTCGGTCGCCATGGCCGGCAGCAGCGCCACGGCACCGCCGAACAGCACCGCGAACAGGTCGAGTGATACCGCACCCAGCACCACCGGGCGCGAGAAGACGAAGCGCAAGCCCTCGAACACCGCACCGGCACCACGATCACCTTCCTGCGCGGCGACGTGGCGCAGGCCGCTGCGTACCCGGCTCATCAGCAGCACTGCGCAGAAGAACAGCGTGGTCGAAGCGATATAAACCGCATGCGGCCCGCCGAGATAGACCACGCCACCCAGCACCGGGCCGACGATCACCGCAACGTGGAAGGACGAGGAATGCAGCGCCACCGCCTGCGCGAAGCGCGGCGCCGACACCAGGTTGATCAGCACCGCCTGGCTGGCCGGCATCATGAACGCCCGCGCGCAGCCGAGCAGCACCAGCACCGCGTAGATCAAGCCGACCTCGCGCCAGCCCGACAGCGTAATCGCCAGCAGCGCCGCCGATGCCAGCCCTTGCAGCGCGAAGCACACGGCGATGATGCGGCTGCGCTCCTTGCGATCCGCCACCTGGCCAGCAGGCAGGATCAGCACCACGAACGGCAGGAACTGCGCCAGCCCGACCAGGCCGAGCGCGAGCAGGTCGCCGGTCAGTTCATAGACCTGCATGCCGACCGCGACACTGACCATTTCGGCGGCCAGCGTGACCAGGATCTTTGCGCTCAGGAAGAAGACGAAATCCCGCTCCTGCAGTACTTCCAGCCGCTCGCGCATGCTCAATTTCGTCTCCACGGGTGTTTCGAGCGGGCGATTATGGCGCATCGGCTTAGAATTCCGCTCATTGCGCCTGCCTCTCACCAGCCATGCAGAACTCGCTTTTCGCCGATGACGGCGCCGGCCTGCCGCCGGTGGTCGAAGCCGCAGCGCCCGATCCGGCGCTGGTCGAGCTGGCCGCCGCGCTGCCGTCCCGGCTGCGCTTCGGCACCTCGTCGTGGAACTATCCCGGTTGGGTCGGGATGGTGTGGAAGCGCGATTACCCGGATGCGGTGCTGTCCAGCCACGGCCTGCCGGCCTATGCGCAGCATCCGCTGTTTCGCACGGTCGGGCTCGATCGCAGCTTCTACCGGCCATTGAGTGCAGCTCAGTACGCCGACTATGCGGCACAGGTGCCGGAGGATTTCCGCTTCGTGGTCAAGGCGCCGGGTGCGGTGACCGACGCCTGGCTGCGCGACTCGTCCGGCCGCGGGCGGCAGCCGAATCCCGATTTCCTCGCCGCCGGGCCGGCGCTGCGCGATTTCATCGAGCCCGTGCTGACCGGCCTGGGAGCGAAGGCCGGCGCGCTGGTGTTCCAGATCAGCCCGCTGCCGACCGACTGGCTGACTCGGATACCGGAATTGATCGCACGCCTGCATGCGATGCTGGCTGCCATCCCCGATCTACGCGCCACCGCAGCCGACGCCGTGGTGGCGGTGGAAGTGCGCGATCCGCAGTGGCTGGTGCCGGCTTTCACCCAGGCGCTGCGCGACACCGGCGCGACCTATTGCATGGGCCTGCATGCCAAGATGCCGCGCATCGCCGAGCAGATTCCGATCCTGCGTGCATTGTGGCCGGGGCCGCTGGTATGCCGCTGGAACCTCAACCCGCTGCACGGCGCCTTCGGCTACGAGGAGGCGCGCCGCGTGTATGCGCACTACGACAAGCTGGTCGATCCGGACCTGGACACCCGCGCCATGTTGGCACGGGTCATCGCCGGCACGGTCGGCGCTGGCCAGAACGCTTATGTCACGCTCAGCAACAAGGCCGAAGGCAGTTCGCCGCTGTCGGTGAGGGCCCTGGCCGAAACCGTCCACGCACTGCAGCGCTGAACGCGCAGGCCAAGCCGCCTTTCATTGCTCGCGCTTCTTGTTGGCGTACATGGCGTGGTCTGCGTGGGCGAGCAGGGTCACGCTGTTCGTGCCGTCAGCGGGGAAACAGGCCGCACCGATGCTGGCGCCGACCCTGAAAACATGCCCGTCGTACTCCAGCGGCGCAGAAATGGCCCTGTACAGCTTATCGATCAGGACCTGGGGTTCGTAGGGCCGCTGCAGGTTCTCGGCAATGACGACGAATTCGTCGCCGCCGAGGCGGACAACGGTGTCGGAGCGGCGCACGCTGCTCGACAGGCGGCGTGCCATTTCCTTTAGTACGGCGTCCCCCGCCGCGTGTCCATAGGTGTCGTTGATCGGCTTGAAACGATTCAGGTCGATCAGCATCACGCAGCCGATCGTCTGCTGCCGCTCGGCGCGCGCCACCGCGCCCGACAGCTCTTCTTCCAGCACCAACCGGTTGCCGAGCTTGGTCAGCGGGTCGAGGCGGGCGATCTCCATCAGCGCCCGTTCGTTGTCGCGCAGCCTGTCGATCACGCTGGCAAGCTCGACCATCAATTCATCATAGGCGCGCATGACGTCGCCAAGCTCGTCGTTGTGCTTGCGGATCTCGTCGTCGAGTCGGGGCAGATCGTCGCCGCCAAAGCCCACGCCGGTGCGGATCGCTGCCTGGAAGCGCGCCAGCGGCTGGCTGATGGTGCGTCTGAAGACCAGGATCGCGCCCACCATCATCACGCCGAGCATGACGAAGAACAGCACCAGATAGCGCCACATCATGTCGAGTGCGGCATTGGCGATGGAAGCCGGATGGAAGTCCACCGTCAGCTCGCCGACGGTGTACTGCCGCCCCTGCTGGTCGACGTAGATCACATGCTGGCTGTATTGCTGCTGCTCCGTCTGTACGGAGGCGCCCTCACCCGCCTTCAGCGACAGGTTGTTGCACAAATCCTGCACCTGGGCGCCCGATACCGTCGGCAGCGAGGCCAGCGCATCGACCACGCCCTGCGAAGTCATGCTGTCGCAATCCCACAGCGGCTTCACCAGGGCATGCGAGAAGACGCGGACGAGCTCCTGCCGATGCGAGACCTGTGCCGCGAGTTCGACCCGATAGCCGATGAACACCGTGCCGGCGGCGGCCAGCAGGAAGGCGATGACCAGCGGCACGAACAACTGGCCGATGAACTGGCGATACAGCGGCCGGCGGGGCCGGGTGTCGCTCCACGGGGGTTCAGCCGTCACCTTGCCCCGTCCTCGAAAAGAAGATGGCGGTATTTCGGCGGCACCAGGTCGTAGCCGTAGAACGGATTGGGAATGTCGATCACGACGCGGCCGGCGAACACCCCGCGCGGCGGCGGCTTGCGGTACTGTCGCCAGATCCGCAGGAAGCGGCCGTTGGCGACCATCTTGTCGAAGCCGCGCTGCAGCGCATCGAAGACCTCGTCGGCCTCGGGCTTCGGTGACACCCACACGAAACGGAACCAGGGATAGCGTACGATCACGTGCGGATCGATGGTCAATTGCGGATACTTTCCGCGGAAATGCGGCAGGAAATGGGTGAGCGTCTCTTCCAGCCCGAGCGGAAAGAGGTCGAGGAAGCCGGCCTCCATCTGCAACGCAAACTCGCCGTCGGCCCAATCCTTGATTTCCTTGGTCGGAATGCCGGCCGCACGGTAGATCTCGACGTCCATCCAGCCGACGTTCTGCCCCAGGCTGAAGGCCCGCAGGTCTTCCGCGGTCCGGACGCCGGCAAGCATGTCGCGCCGGCTCTCCAGCAGCAGATTGACCCGGTATCCCAGCAGGCCGCGATCGAGCGGAATCGGGATCATCCTCAGCTTGCCGTTGCGTACCAGCTCGAGACGGGTGGGCGTGGCCGGCATCATGTCGATGTGGGTCAGCCCCTCGCTGATCAAGGCCACATTGCGCCGCTCGTTGGCCTTCGGCGAATCGACCATGTCGACCGCCAGCCCGCCGACGCGCAGAGCCTCCTGCACCAAGGCGCGGGCCTGCGCGAGATGGGGTTCGTTCTGCACCGTCAGCGTCATCGCACCGGCGCCGGCGGCCACGAACAGGCCGCAGACAAGCAGGCAGAAACGGATCGGCAGGGCCATGCTCACCTGCTGGTCAGGATGCCTTCCGAAACCTTCTTGCCCTTGGAATACAACGCGATCTGGCCGTCCTCGAATTCGACTTCCATGCAGCCGGAGTTGCCCTTGAGCTTGCCGTCCAGCCATTCACGGCAGTAGCGCCCTTGGTCATCCACCCACCAGCGGCCGTTGGCGCCGGTGGCGTCGGTCAGTTTGCCGTCGGTGCCGAAACTGAGCGTATAGGCGGACTCGGTGCGCAGATAGACGCCGATGAAGGTCGCGCCGCTCAGCATCTTCTCGACTTCGGTCTTGTCGGTGATGAAATTCTGCGCCATCGCGCCGCCTGCAGCGGCAGACAGGGCCGTGGCGGCCAGCAATACGCGTCCTGCATTGTGGATTTCGAGTTTCATGGTTCCCTTCCTGTTGCCTGGTTTGGTCGGATTCATGCAGCCGCGGCTTTCAGCCGCGCACCCCCAGCCTGCCGACGAGACCGCGCAGGGTTTCCTGCAGATCGGCCGGCATCACCACCACCTTGGAGCCGCTGCCTTCACCCAGCTTCTCCAGCGCGGCGATGTACTTCTCGCCCAGCAGATAGAGCATCGGCGTGGTCTGGTCGCCGATGCTCGCCGTCACGCGACGGATGGATTCGGCCGAAGCCTCGGCCAGCATCACCTGGGCATTGGCGTCGCGCTTGGCCGCTTCCAGCCGCGCCTCGGCTTCGAGGATCGCGGCCTGCTTGGCGCCTTCGGCCTTGGTCACCGCGGCCTTGCGCTCGCGTTCGGCGGCAGCCTGCAATTCCATCGCCTTCTGCATCGACGGCGACGGCTTGATGTCCTGGATCTCGACCGACTTCACCGTCAGGCCCCAATCCACCGCTTCGTCGGCAATGCTCTCGCGCAGCCTGGCCTTGATCTTGTCGCGCGACGAAAGTGCCTCATCCAGCTCCATTTCGCCGACGATCGAGCGCAATGTCGTCATGATCAGGTTGCGGATCGCTTCGGAGAAATCGGTCACGCCATACACGGCCTTGACCGGATCGGTCACTTTCACGAAGGCGATGGCGTTGGTCAGGATCACCGCGTTGTCGCGGGTGATCACTTCCTGCTCCTGCACGTCGAGGATGATGTCCTTGGTCACCAGCTTGTAGGCGACCCTGTCGAGATAGGGAATCAGGATGTTGAGGCCGGGGCGCAGCGTGGCATGGTACTTGCCGAGCCGTTCCACCACCCATTCCTCGCCCTGGGAAACGAGCCGCACGCCCTTGGCGATGGTGACGACGATGAAGATCAGGACGGCGAGCGCAATGGCGAGGCCTTCGGTCATGAACGTATTTTCCGTGTATTGAAGCGATCAGGCTTTCGCCACCTTGACGAAGCTGCCTTCGACGCTGACGACGCGCACCCGCTCGCCGGCCGCGATCGGACTTTCGGCCATGCAGGCCCATTCCTCCGCACCCAGCACCGGGCGCTGGAAGCGCACCTTGCCGCGCTCGAATGGCGCCACCGCGCTGACCAGCAGCCCCACTTCACCGATGACTTCACCCGCCGCGGTGCCAATCAGGGTCTTGTGCTGCGAGCGCTTGAACACCCGGAACCACAGCACCGCCATCGCCACCGACGCCACCGTCCAGGCGGCGATCTGCGTGGGCAGGGACAGCTCCGGCATCGCCAGCAGCAGCAAGCCGACCAGCAGCGCGCCGAGGCCGAACCAGATGACGAAAAAGGCCGGAATCACCAACTCGAGCAGCACCAGCCCGACGCCGACGATTTCCCAATGCCACCATTCGATGAGCGATGTGTAGTCCATGGCGCGACTTTAGCGCAGCTCGACGGCAGCGGGTTCGATCTTGCAGCATTCCCGAGTATACGGCGCAGTGGAAAAACTGTGACCAGGAAGGGGAAGAAACTGTGGACAAGACAGGCTGCGCGACGCACGGCGTTTTTCATCAACAAAGCATCCAGTGCTTCCAGGGGAATCATGCACGCCTTTATACAGGCCGCAAGTTGCTGTTTTAAAAATTCTAAAACGGCTTATCCACAGAAATGGGCGATACATGATGTTTACAGTCTTTTAAATATATAAAACCTGTGTACACCCAAAAGAAACAGCCTTCGGCTGCATGAGCACCTGTTTTTCCCCTCCCCCTCACGGGGGAAGGGAGAAGCCCGGTCAGAGGTTTCCAGGAAAAGACATCTGCATCAGAACGGCGGATCGTCCGCCACCACGCTGGCCGCTGCTTCGGAAGGCGCTGTTTTCACTGCAGGTCCGGTTTCCGCTTTTGCCTCGGCCGGTGCCGCCACGACTTCGCCGCCCAGCGCCTGCACCACCGCCGGCAGCAACTGCGCCAATTCGCCGGTCATCAACGCAAACTCGGCATTGAACAGCGCCTCGGCATCGCCTTTCTCGCCGTCGATCTGGTCGCGCACCACATCGAGGAAGTCCAGGCGCTTGATCTCCAGCTTCTCGGTCAGTACGAAGCTGATGCGATCGTCGAAGGTCAGCGCCAGCCGGGTCGGCAGCTTGCCGGCTTCCAGATGGCCTTTCACCTCGTCGCCTTCCAGCGTATGGCGCACGTAGCGCACCGCCGCCTTGTCCTCGCCGATCGAGCGCAGCTCGCAGTCCTGGTCGATCGTGAAGCCGTCCGGCGCCTCGCCGCCGGCCAGCCAGTCGGCCATCGCCGACACCGGCGAGCGCTCGGTGCGCAGCAGCGTCAGCGGGAAGCTGTCGAGCGTGTGGCGCAGGTGTTCGAGCACGTCCTCGGCCTTGCTCTGGCTGGCCGCATCGATCACCAGCCAGCCGTTGACCGGGTCGATCCAGGCAAACATGCGCCGGCGGCGGGTGAAGGCGCGCGGCAGCAGTTCCTGCGTGACCTGCTCGCGCAGCTCCTTCATCTGCTTGCGGCCCAGCTTGTAGCCCTGCTGCTCGGCCATTTCTTCCGCACGCTCGTCGGCCTCCTGCTTGACCACCGCCGAAGGCAGCAGGCGGTGCTCGAAGCCCAGCGACACCAGCCACTGGCCGCCGACCGCATGCACCAGCACCTCGTTGTTCAGCGGCGACAGCCAGCCGCGGCTTTCCATGTCCTGGCTGCCGCAGGGGTGGAAGGGCTTCTTCGCCAGTTGCTCTTCGAGGCGCTCGGCACTCATGTCCCAGTTGGCGGGCAGGCGGTAGATCTGCAGATTCTTGAACCACATAAGTGTGTTTTCCTTGTCGTGAACGAAAGCACGCCCGCCGCGATCGCGACGGGCGCGATGTTGGATGGCTTACTGCTGCAAGCCGCCGGATGCGGCAATCATGCGGATGACGCGGACGGTATCGACGTCGGACTGGTGATAGGCCGAGCGCACGAACTCGGCATAGCGGCCGTCTTCGCTGCCGGCGCCTTCCGGCAGCGTGGTGCGATAGCGGAAGCGCAGGAACAGCGAGCCGGCCTCCGGCTCCTCGATGCTGATCGTCAGACTGCCGCCGGCGTGTTCGTCGTTGGCTTCGGATTCGAAGCAGACCCACTCCATCGCCTTGAAGCTCACGCGGTCGCGGACGATCGCATGACCGAAGTGCAGGTCGCGCACCAGCTCGCCATCCCTGCGCTCGACGATGTTGCAGGCTTCCAGCCCCGGCAGGAAGGCACGTGCGTCTTCCGCCCTGCACAGCAGGCCGAACCACAGTTCCTCGCGTGTCAGCACGTCCTGCTGCGGATCGGCGAAGTCATTGACTTCGACCAGGTGTTCGAAATTCACGGGCATCTCCTGAACGGCGAGCGCCACAGTTTACCCCGAGGCCTGCCATGGCCGGGATAACATGCGCCCCATGCAGATCGAACGACTCCTCCATTCCCAGGGATTCGGCAGCCGCAAGGAATGCCGCGCCCTGATCCGTGCCGGCCATGTCAGCGTCGCCGGCGTTCCGTGTGACGACCCTTTCGCCGATTTCGACCCCGGCAGCAGCGACGGCTCGGCCGGCCTCGAATTCAGCGTCGGCGACGAACGCTGGCGCTACCGGGCCAAGGCCTACCTGATGCTGCACAAGCCTGCCGGCTACGAGTGCTCGCACAAACCGACCTTCCACCCCTCCGTATTCACCCTGCTGCCGCAGCAGATGCTGCTGCGCGGCGTGCAGTGCGTCGGCCGGCTGGACCAGGACACCACCGGATTGCTGCTGCTGTCGGACGACGGCCAGTTCATCCACCAATGGAGTTCCGGCAAGAAGCGCACACCGAAAGTGTATGAGGTGGCGCTGAAGCATCCGGTGGATGAAAGCTTCACCGCCCGCCTGCTTGCCGGGGTCGAATTGCACGACGAACCGGCACCGATCGCTGCAGCCGCCTGTGCGCTGACATCGCCGACGCAATTGCAACTGACCATCTGTGAAGGCAAGTACCACCAGGTCAAGCGCATGATCGGTGCCGCCGGCAACCGGGTGGAAACCCTGCAGCGCAGCCGGATCGGCGGTTTGACGCTCGATCCCGCGCTCGCGCCGGGACAATGGCGCTGGCTGGAAGTTGCCGATCTGGCGGCGCTGGCCGATCATTCCTGAACCGGAATTTCGCTTCCTGCGGCCGCGCGCCGCATCTCAGAAGCGCATTTCCAGCCCCGCGCCGACCGCCCAGCTCCGTCCGCGGTCGGCACTGTCCTCGTCCCGGGGCCAGAAATGGCCCACGATCAATTCGGCCAGCAGCCATTCGCGGTAGACCGGCTGTTCCCACTTCATGCGAATGCCGTATTCGCCGACTTCGGCGTCCGCCCCTGTCTCGCCACTGGCCAGGGCTTCGAGTGACAGCAGCCTGCTGTCGCCAAAGGCCTTGAATGCACCCACACTGCTCGACCAGGCGAAGCCGTCGGTTTCCTTGGTGACGGTCGCGGCGTTCTGCCATCTGAACGACAACGAGGGCGAACGGACATGCTCCAGGTTGAGCACCGTGGTCGAGCCGAAGCCGTCGCTGATGCGCCAGAACACCGTCTCCCTGAATTCGAGCCGGTTCGCCGCCGACAGCGCCCATTCACGCTGGTAGCGAGCCTGCACATAGGGCTTGAGACCACCCCTCACGCCGGCACGCAGGTCGATGTGGTCGCGCAGGTTGAAGCCCAGGCCGAGAAAGCCGGTCTGGTCGCTCTTGCGGCTTTCTGCCAGAAGCTGCTCACGCGAAAAGGTTTCGGGCTGGTCGGACACCAGCTCCCTTTCGTTTTCCTGACCGAAGAAGATGTAGGCCTTGTCTTCGAGGTTGGGCAACTTGAAACGCGCCCGAAAGCGCACGCTGGTGCTGCTGCTTTCGTCTTCCTGCCAGCGCGTGCGTACGCTCAGGCGACCGCGCGACACTTTGCCGCCTTCCGAGAAAGGCTTGTCGCCGAACCAGTCGTTGACCTCTTCCCCCAGCCAGTGGGCGAAGCCGCGCACCTTGCGCCGTGCCGTATCCATGAATCCGTCGTGGGCGGCCTCCTTGACGAGGGGAGTGCCGCTGGCCTGCGGCTCCGGCGCCCCGTTTTCAGGATCGGATACGGAAGTGCCCGAAGTGCTCGCACATCCCGCAAGCACCAGAACCACGGCACATTGGACTGAAAGCAATCGGTGCATGGCCGCTTCTCCCTGTGAGTGTCCGACGCAAACCATTCAACGTACTTGGTCTGGATCTCTGCTTGGCCAAGTGTGAGTGAAAAAGACCGAGGTTTGTTTGTTCTGTTTTTCTTTTAATTTAAAAGATAAAGATGTAAACAGCAGGGCGAAAACTGTGGATAAGCCTCCAAAGCTCTTTGCAGCTAATGCTTCCAGCACTGGAAAACTGAGGGGACAAGGACAGGCGATAGCTGTGTGCAGATTGTCCATGGTTTTTGCGTGTGGCCGTTTTTTCGCCTTTGTTCACAAGCTTTCCGCCCTTTTTACGCAGAGATATCCACATCGATGACTTCCACCAGCTCAACGTCTACGCCCGCATGGGAGATCTTCTGCCTGGTTGTGGATAATTTTGGGGATATCGGCGTGTGCTGGCGGCTGGCGCGCGATCTGGCCGCGCGCACGGGTGCGGGCGTCCGCCTGTGGGTGGATGACTGGGCGGTGCTGCTGCGCATCTGTCCGGCAGCCGGAGGCATCGATCCGGTCGCGGGTGGCGTCATTGCAGGCGTGGAACTGCGGCAGTGGGCCGAGCCCTTTCCTGCAGTCGAACCGGCCGCTGTCGTCATCGAGGCCTTCGCCTGCGAGATTCCGGAAACGCATCTGCAGGCCATGGCGCGGCGGCAGCCGGCGCCGGTGTGGATCAACCTCGAATATCTGTCGGCCGAGGATTGGGTGGCGGGCTGCCACGGCATGGCTTCGCCGCATCCGCGTCTGCCGCTGACCAAGCATTTCTTCTTTCCGGGGCTCGGCGGTGGAACGGGGGGCCTGCTGCGCGAGCCGGGGCTGCTGGCGCGCCGCGACGCCTTCCTGGGCGACCGGCGCGGACGTGGGGAATGGCTTGCGCGCAGAGGTGTGCGGCTCGGGACGGACGAAACATGCGTGTCCTTGTTCGCCTACGAACAGCCTTTCCTGCCTGCTCTGCTGCAGGCCTGGATGCAGGGCCCGCGGCGGATGCATCTGTTCGTTCCCGAAGGGCGGGTGCTGGCGGACGTGGCGCGCGCCTTCGGACGCGGCGGGCTCGGCGTGGGCGATGCCGTGCGCAACGGGGCGCTGGAGCTGCATGTGCTGCCCTTCACCGACCAGGATGGCTACGACGAACTGCTGTGGGCCTGCGATCTGAACTTCGTCCGCGGCGAGGACTCCTTCGTCCGCGCCCAGTGGGCCGGCCGGCCTTTCGCCTGGCACATCTATCCGCAGCAGGACGAGGCCCACTTCGACAAGCTCGAAGCCTTCATCGCGCGCTACACCGCCGGCCTGCCGGTGCCGGAGAAGACTGCACTGAGCGCTTTCTGGCGGGCCTGGAACGGCCGTGGAGATCCGGCTGCGGCCTGGCCGGCATTCGCCGCCGTACTGCCGGCGCTGGGCCGCCATGCGGCCGAATGGAGCGTTTCGCACGCCGCACAACCGGACCTGGCGACGCGCCTGGTGGAATTCTGCTCGCACAGCAGGGCGTCGGCGGGTTAGAATCCCGCGGCTAGATTTTTCAAGGACATGCGGCAGCTGCGCCGCATCGACTCAATCAGGATACAGCATGAAAACCGCTCAGGAACTCCGCTCGGGCAACGTCATCATGGTCGGCAGCGACCCGCTGGTGGTGCAGAAGACCGAATACAACAAGTCCGGCCGCAATGCCGCGGTCGTGAAGATGAAGCTCAAGAACCTGCTCACCGGCGCGCCGTCCGAGTCGGTTTACAAGGCCGACGACAAGTTCGAAGTCGTGGTGCTCGACCGCAAGGAAGTCACCTACTCCTACTTCGCCGATCCGATGTACGTGTTCATGGACGCCGACTACGAGCAGTACGAAGTCGAAGCCGAGAACATGACCGACGCGCTGAAGTACCTCGAAGACGGCCTGCAGTGCGAAGTCGTGTTCTACAACGGCAAGGCGATCTCGGTCGAACTGCCCAACAGCGTCGTGCGCGAAGTGGTCTATACCGAGCCGGCCGTCAAGGGCGACACCTCGGGCAAGGTCATGAAGCCGGCCCGTATCGGCACCGGTTTCGAGCTGCCGGTTCCGGCCTTCGTCGAGATCGGCGACAAGATCGAAATCGACACCCGTACCGACGAGTACAAGAACCGCGTCAAGTAATTCCGCGCTTCAAGGTACGACGAAAGGCCCTGCGGGGCTTTTTGTCGTTTACGCGCTCTGCCAGGGCGCGTTACGTCATGTGCCCGCAGGCGATGGCGGAGCCAGCCCCGGGCAGTTGATCAATCGCGCCATAATCGCGCCACCTGCCCGCGTGTCATCCGTCGACGAACTCATCGGACTCATCCGCGCCGCCCCTGACGGCATCTCGATCACCGCCCTCCTGGAACGGCGTCCCAAGCTTGCCCGTCGCACCGGTCAGCGCTGGATCAACGAACTGGTGGCGCAAGGAAGGGGATGGATTGCGACCTTCCGAGTTTGTCGAATGGCAGTCGAGACAATGGGCCAGATGATGATCGGTGCGTTCGAAGTCGTGAAGATTTTTCCGCTTCACTCGCGCCCAGGCCGCCATACCGCGGTGAAGGCCTTGAACTTGTTCCAGGCCGACAAGCGTTCGTCCGACACTGCATCGAGGAAATCCGACAGGCGCTTCGATTTCACCATCGTGTAGATCGTCAGCCCACCGAAGACGGCGACAGTCACTACGAAAAAGAGCAGCCGCCGGGACAGCGGCGAATTCGCTTCCGCCAGCAGGTTCATGCCGAGAAAGCCGGTGGTCATCGAGCCGATCAGGCCGAAGATCGTCACCACCGTCAATCGCACCACCGTGTTGGCCTGGCGGCGCAGGCCGTCGGCGTCGAGGTAGCTGTTCATGTCGGCGGTGCGCTCCTTGACTTCGGCGTACAGCGAATCGGTCTGCAGGTGCTCGGTGGTCATGCGGAACAGCGCGCGCGTCTGCGCCTGCTCGGCGATGTCGTGGAACCAGTAGCGGTGCGTGAAACGCAGGAAGCGCTCGAAGCTGGCGCGGATCGCGCGCTTGAAGCGGCGCACGCTCGCCGGGTCGCTGACCCGCAGCGGCTTCAGGGCTTCCACCAGGCATTCGGAGAAGGTCAGCAAGGCCGCTTTCTGGAAGTGGGCGATCAGGAACAGCAGGAAATGCTGGTGGCGGAACTGTGCCAGCACGCCGCGCTGGCGGTCGGTGAAGAAGGCCGAGCGGGCATCGCCCACCACGATCAGCGCATGGCCGCTGCACAGGTAGCGGGTATGGGGCGCGGCGCCGCCGGCGCTCCAGAAGCGGTCGTAGCAGTAGCGGCGCTCGAAGTCCGCGAGATGGAGTTCGGCATAGGGCGGCGCGGCAGCGTCACCATCGGTGGCGGATGCGGTTGAAGGCTTGTGCGGCCCGGCGCCGGTCACCAGACCGAGGCGGATGAAGTCGTTGCGTGTCAGCGCACTCGGATCGTCGAGTGCCAGATAGGCGGCCAGCGGCATGCGGTGGTATTCGATCTGGCGGTAGCGTAGCGCGCCTTCCTCGTCGGCATGGGCGCTGACCAGCGGACGCATCAGGAAAGCCCAGTTCGCCGCGATGCGCGGCGAGCGGTGGCGGCTGACGTGGGTCAGGAAAGCCTGCTTGTCGTGGGCGTCGGAGCGTGCCAGCACCGTGCCGTCGGCGGCCAGCCATTCGGATTGCGCCAGGCCGTGCAGCGCCTTGCCGTGCTCGTCCCAGCCCGACGGATAAGCGCGGCCGATGCGGTACATCAGGTCCTGCACCTGCGGCAGCGGCATGTCCTCGCCCTTGACCTCGACGTTGAGGATCACCACATCGACGTCGAAGAAGAAATACAGATGCACATGCACGACGTCCAGCGTCACCGGTTCGTCGTGTTCGTGCGCGGCGAGGCGCATCCTGGTCACGTCGCGGCGCTTGAAGACCCGCATCGGCGCGCCTGCGCCGGGTTCGCCGCCAGCCGCCGAGCGGCCTTCGCCGTACAGGAACTGCTGCACGTAGGGCAGGAAGGTGACGAACTCGCTGTAGTGGCGTTCCTCGAAAAAGCCGCCTTCGCGCTCGATGTCGTGCTCCACTTCGCGCCACGGCGAGGCTTCGCCCATGTCGCGCAGCACCTCCCAGGGTCGCAGCTGCGCTTCCGCCATGCCGGGCGCCGGCAACAGGCGCAGCGGCCACAGCAGGGCCAGGCGGAATTGGGACACCCTCGGTGCGGCGGCGGATTCGTCCATCGCCCGTCTCCTGTCGATCGTTTTTTTTATGCAGCGGGGCCTTCGCAGTGCAGTTTAGCGGTCTCGCAGCTTCACTGCTGGCCCGCGGCTGGTAAGGGATTCGGTCCGGCGCGGGCCAAGCCTTAGAATGTCGCCTTGTGCGACTTTCCCGCGAGCCATGTCCGCCGCCGACCACGATCCCGCCGCCATCCGCATCCGCGGCGCGCGCCAGAACAACCTGCGCAACCTCTCGCTCGACCTGCCGCTGAACCGCCTGACCGTCGTTACCGGCGTGTCCGGCTCGGGCAAATCCTCGCTGGTGTTCGACACCTTGTACGCCGAGGGCCAGCGCCGCTATGTCGAGACCTTCTCGCCCTACGCGCGCCAGTTCCTCGACCGCATGGACAAGCCGCAGGTCGACCGCATCGAAGGCGTGCCGCCGGCGATCGCGATCGACCAGACCAACCCGGTGCGCACCTCGCGCTCGACGGTCGGCACCATGACCGAGCTGGCCGACCACTTCAAGCTGCTGTACGCGCGCGCGGCGCATCTGCACTGCCGTTGCTGCGGCAAGCCGGTGCGGCGCGATTCGGCCGCCAGCATCGCCGCCGACCTCAGGGCGCGCGCCGAGGCAGAGGGTGATCCGCGCCTGGTGGTGTGCTTCCCGGTGCCGGTGCCGGCCAACTTCAGCGAGGAAGAAGTCGCCGGCCTGCTCAATGCGCAGGGCTACACCCGCATCCAGCAACGCATCGCCGGCAAGGGCGGCGAGGGCGACATGCTGATGGTGGTGCAGGATCGCTTCCGTGCCTCGAACGCCGATGAAGCCCGTCTGGCCGAAGCGCTGGAAACCGCGCTGCTGCGCGGCAATGGCCGCATGTCGGTTCATGCCTCGGGCGAGGGCGTGAAGCCGGATTCCGCTTCGGCGGACGGCGAGGCCGTATGGCGCTACTCCTCCGGCCTGCACTGCGCCGAATGCGACATCCACTATGCCGAGGCCACCCCCGGCCTGTTCTCGTTCAATTCGCCGATCGGCGCCTGCGAGACCTGCCGCGGCTTCGGCCGCGTGATCGGTGTCGATTACAGCCTGGTGGTGCCGGATGAGTCGAAGACGCTTGCCGAGGGCGCGGTCAAGCCCTGGCAGACCGAAAGCTTCCGCGAATGCCAGGACGACCTGGCGAAGATGGCGAAGAAGTACGGCGTGGCGATGAACATCCCGGTGCGCGACCTGCCGCCCGAGCATCGCCAGTGGCTGTTCGAAGGCGATCCGAAGTGGAAGAGCTGGGACAGCTCCTGGCCGCGCCTGTGGTACGGCGTGCGTCACTTCTTCGACTGGCTGGAGAGCAAGGCCTACAAGATGCACATCCGCGTGCTGCTGTCGCGTTACCGCAGCTACACGGAATGCCCGGCCTGCCACGGCGCGCGGCTGAAGCCGGATGCCTTGCTGTGGCGCCTGCCGGTCAAGGTCGAAGGCGCCGGCGATGCGCGCGGGTTGGCGATCCACGAGTTGATGGCGCTGCCGGTCGATCGCGTGCGCGACGCGGTGGCGGCGCTCGGCCTGCCCGGCGCCGCCGACGAGGCCACCGAACTGGTGCTGGGCGAGATCCGCAGCCGGATGGACTATCTTGCCGACGTCGGTCTGGGCTACCTGACGCTGGACCGCCAGTCGCGCACGCTGTCGGGCGGCGAGGTGCAGCGCATCAACCTGACGACCGCGCTCGGCACCTCGCTGGTCAATACCCTGTTCGTGCTCGACGAGCCGTCGATCGGCCTGCACCCGCGCGACATCGGCCGCATCCTCGGCGTGATGACGCGCCTGCGCGATGCCGGCAACACGCTGGTGGTGGTGGAGCACGACCCGCAGGTGATGGTCGCTGCCGACGAACTGCTCGAGATCGGTCCCGGCCCCGGCGAACGCGGCGGCAACATCGTCGCGCGCGGCACGCCGGCCGAGATCGCCGCCGATCCCGGTTCGGTGACCGGCCCCTGGCTGGCCGGCCGCAAGCGCATCGACATCGACCGCCCGCCGCGTCCTGTCGATGCCGCCACGCCGCGGCTGAAGCTGATGGGCGCCCGGCAGCACAACCTGCGCAACATCGACGTCGCCTTCCCGCTAGGCCGGCTGAGCTGCCTGACCGGCGTGTCCGGCTCGGGCAAATCCACGCTGATCCAGGATGTGCTGTACCCGGCGCTGGCCAAGCATTTCGGCGAGTCGATCAGCGAAGCGCCGGGCGATTTCGATCGCCTGGAAAATGTGGATAACTTGCGCGGCGTGGTCATGGTCGACCAGTCGCCGATCGGCAAGAGCTCGCGCTCCAACCCGGTCAGCTACGTCGGCGCCTGGGACCCCATCCGGGCCTTGTTCGCCACCCTGCCGGAGGCCAGGCAGCGCGGCTACACCCCGGGAACCTTCAGCTTCAATGCTGGCCACGGCCGCTGCCCGACCTGTACCGGTTCGGGTTTCGAGCACGTCGAAATGCAGTTCCTGTCCGACGTCTGGCTGCGCTGCCCGGACTGCGATGGCAAGCGATACCGGCCGGAAGTGCTTGAATTGAAATGGAATGGCCTGTCGGTCGCGGACGTGCTCGAACTCACCGTGCATGAGGCGTTGGACGTCTTCCGCGAGCATCCCAAGGCGCTCGCCGCGCTGGCGCCGCTGGCCGACGTCGGCCTCGACTACCTGTGCCTCGGCCAGCCGGTGCCGACGCTGTCCGGCGGCGAAGCCCAGCGCCTGAAGCTCGCCGGCCATCTTGCCGGGGCGGCGCAGAAGAAGACTGTACGCAAAGCCAGGCCTGTGGATAACTTTGGGGAAAAAACAGGGGACAGCGCCAGACCCGGAACCGAACCCGGCCTGCTCTTCCTGTTCGACGAACCCACCACCGGCCTGCATTTCGAGGATGTCGCCAAGCTGCTAGGCGCCTTCGACAAGCTGTTGCAGGCCGGCCATTCGCTGATCGTCATCGAGCACAACCTGGACGTGATCGCTGCCGCTGACTGGATCATCGACCTCGGCCCCGAAGGTGGCGAGGGCGGCGGCATGATCGTGGCCGAAGGCCCGCCGAACGTGGTGCGTGGCCACGAAACCTCCCATACCGGCGCTGCGTTGCGCGAATACGCTGAAGCGCTCGAGCGCACGCGCAGCGAAGCGGCCGGCCAGGCTTCCGGTAAGGCGCTGCTGGCTGCCGAACCGGCGGTGCGCTACCGCGCGATCGCGGCGCCGGCGATCGAGATCCGCCATGCGCGCGAACACAACCTGAAGAACGTCAGCCTGAGCATTCCGCGCGACCGCTTCAGCGTCATCACCGGCTTGTCGGGCTCGGGCAAATCGACGCTGGCCTTCGACATCGTCTTCGGCGAAGGCCAGCGCCGCTACCTGGAATCGCTCAACGCCTATGCGCGCCAGTTCGTGCAGCCGGCGAGCCGGCCCGATGTCGATGGCCTGTTCGGCATTCCGCCGACGGTGGCGATCGAGCAGCGCACCAGCCGCGGCGGGCGCAAGAGCACGGTGGCGACGCTGACCGAGATCCACCCCTTCCTGCGCCTGATGTACGTGAAGCTGGGCACCCAGTTCTGCCCGGACTGCAATGTGCCGGTGACGCCGCAGAGCTTCGAGGCCATCGTCGCGCAGATCCAGCGCGAGTTGCGCGGCGCTTCGGTCGAAGTGCTGGCGCCGCTGGTGGTCAATCGCAAGGGCTTGTACACCGACCTCGCCAAATGGGCGCGCAGCAAGGGCCACACGCAGCTGCGCGTCGATGGCGAATACCTGCCGACGGCGAAGTGGCCGCGGCTCGACCGCTACAAGGAACACAACATCGAGCTGCCCACCGGCATGGTGGTGGTCGAACCGGAGCACGAAGCCACGCTGCGCGAGTTCGTCCGGCAGGCCCTGGAGATCGGCAAGGGCGTGATCAAGGTGCTCGCGCTCGGCAAGCTGGGCGCGGAACCGATCACCTTCTCCACGCTGCGCGCCTGCCCGAGCTGCGGCACCGGCTTCCCCGAGCCCGATCCGCGCCTGTTCTCGTACAACGCCAAGCACGGCTGGTGTCCGAAGTGCTTCGGCACCGGGCTGAAGACCGCGCCGCGCATCGAAGACCCGGATGCGCTCGATCTCGGCGATGCCGAAGGCGTCATCGTCAGCGACGAGCCCTGCCCGGCCTGCCACGGCGCGCGGCTGAATCCGGTGGCGCGGGCGGTGCGCTTCCGTGAGCTCGGCCTGCACCAGCTCGCGGCCTGGCCGGTGGATAAAGCTGCCGTCTTCTTCGGCGATCTGACGCTGAACGAGCGCGAAACCGACATCGCGCGCGACCTCGTCGCCGAAATCCGCGGCCGCCTGGCCTTCCTGCAGCACGTCGGCCTGGGCTACCTCGCGCTCGACCGCGCCGCGCCCACGCTGTCGGGCGGCGAGGCGCAGCGCATCCGGCTGGCGGCGCAGCTCGGTTCCAACCTGCGCGGCGTCTGCTACATCCTCGACGAACCGACGATCGGCCTGCATCCGCGCGACAACCGCCTGCTGCTCGATACCCTGGAAGCCCTGCGCGACCGCGGCAACACGCTGCTGGTGGTCGAGCACGACGAGGACACCATCCGCCGCGCCGACCACGTCATCGACCTCGGCCCCGGCGCCGGTGTGCGCGGCGGCCAGGTGGTGGCCGAAGGCGGCATCGCCGATCTGCTCGCCGCACCCGCGTCGGCGACCGGCGAGTGCTTTCGCCATCCGCTGCAGCACCCGCTGCGGCCGCGCCGGCCGGTGCTCAAGGATCATCCTTCGATCCGCGTCGAAGGTGCAAGGCTGCACAACCTGCAGGACGTCTCGGTGCGCATTCCGCTCGCCCGCCTGAGCGTGGTCACCGGCGTGTCCGGCTCGGGCAAGTCCAGCCTGGCGCGCGACGTCATCCACGCCAACCTGCGCGCCCGCCTCGGCGATCCCGAAGCCACCCGCGCCCGCCGCCGCGGCCAGGCCCAGCCGGCCGAAGTGAATCAGCCGCTGGTCGGCTGCAAGGCCATGCACGGCTGGCAGCAGGTCGGCCGCGTGCTGGAAGTCGACCAGACCCCGATCGGCAAGACACCGCGTTCCTGCCCGGCGACCTACGTCGGCTTCTGGGACGCGATCCGCAAGCTGTTCGCCGACACCTTCGAGGCCCGCACGCGCGGCTGGAGCGCATCGCGCTTCTCCTTCAACACCGGCGCCGGCCGCTGCCCGGTATGCGACGGCGCCGGCCAGACCACGGTCGAGATGAACTTCCTGCCCGACGTGAAGACGCCGTGCGAGGGCTGCGGCGGCGCCCGCTTCAACCCCGAGACGCTAGCGGTGCGCTGGAAGGAGCGGACGGTGGCCGAAGTGCTGGCGATGCCGGTGGACGAAGCGGTCGATTTCTTCGCCGCCCATCCGACCATCGCCCATCCGCTGCAACTGTTGCAGGACGTCGGCCTCGGCTACCTGACCCTGGGCCAGCCCAGCCCGACGCTGTCCGGCGGCGAATCCCAGCGCATCAAGCTGGTCACCGAGCTGGCCAAGGTGCGCCGCCGCCCCGGCGATGCCGAGGACACCGGCGGCGTGCCGCTGCCGGCCGACAAGCACAGCCTGTACGTACTCGACGAGCCGACCGTGGGCCTGCACATGGCCGACGTCGACAAGCTGATCCGCGTGTTGCACCGCCTCGCCGATGCCGGCCATACCGTGCTGGTGATCGAACACGATCTGGACGTGATGGCCGAAGCCGACTGGCTGATCGATCTCGGCCCGGAAGGCGGCGACGGCGGCGGCCGGGTGGTGGCTGAAGGCCCGCCGGAAACGGCGATGGCGACGGAGGGCTCGCACACCGGCCGCTATCTGCGGGAATTCCTCGCCAGCCGCGCAAAGGGCGCAGGCCAGTAGCAGGGTGGGTCGGGCCACGTAGGCAGAGCGAAGCGAGACCCGCCCGTCAAGCCTCGGGCGAAATCCACCCATCATCGAGATCGGTGGGTTTCGCCTGAGGTTCTACCCACTCTGCGGGCTGATCCTTCGGCCCACTGCGGCCGTGGTTCCCGCTCGAAGCGGTAGAACAGGTTGGGTTCCGACAGTACGTAGATGGCGCCGTCCGGCCCGGTCGTGAGCCCTTCGGCCTGCGGCACCATCGATGACAGGCCGTGCCAGCCTTTCCACATCGGCAGCATGCTGACCGGGCTGCCGTCCGGCGCGTATTCGACGATCAGCGCCGATTCGTCGCTCAGCAGCAGCATGTTGCCGGTCGGTTCGTGAACGGTCAGCGAGGACAGGTCGGTCATGAACAGCGCGGATGCTTTCGACGACGTCCATTCGCTGATCTGCAGGTCGAAGGCGCTGCCCTTCAGCAGTCCGGGCAGACCGGCGATGGCGAACACCCGCAGCGGTGCCTTTTCCTTGACGACGAACAGGCGCTGGGTGGTGGAATCCCACGACACGCCCTCGAATCCGCGATTCTTGTACAGATCGATCGCCAGCCCCAGGCGCGGCACGCCGCGCAGGTCGATGCTGTCGGTGTCGGCGCCGATGATGACGCGGTAGAGTTGCTGGTCCGGCTCGTCGGCGATGACGAAGACGTCGCCGTCGATGTGGGCGATACCTTCCGGATCCTGGCCGCCGTGGATCGGAATCCGCCGCAGCAGGCGGCCCTCGGTATCGAGTTCGATCACTTCCTGCGGCGCATTGGTGACGGAGAACAGCGTGCCGGTCGCGGGGTTGAAGGTCAGCCCCGAGGCATTGCGTTCGATGCCCTCGATCGGCCGGGCCTCGACCGCGACACGGTAGAAGGGCAGCCAGACGCCCTTCTCCTGCCACTCGGCCGAGTGGCTCTTCATCGTCATCCAGTAATATGCGAACGGAACGACCTTGAAATGCCAGATGCCGAACGCCAGGATGGCGAGCAGGGCGGTCAGGCAGAAAATGCGTCTTTTTTTCTTGGTCATCGCGGGGGTTTGCGCAGGAGGGTGGGGTGGCCGGGAAGCTGATTCTAGCGGTCCTCGCCGACGAGCGGCGACCGGCCTTTGCTACAGTCTGTACTGCCGCTTGCGATGCTGCGCTGCGGAACTCTGGCCGGCCGGATTTGTCGTTCTC
This sequence comes from Thauera butanivorans NBRC 103042, assembly GCF_001591165.1. Taxonomy (GTDB): domain Bacteria; phylum Pseudomonadota; class Gammaproteobacteria; order Burkholderiales; family Rhodocyclaceae; genus Thauera; species Thauera butanivorans. Next base: position 38,895 of record NZ_BCUG01000011.1, on the reverse strand, counting down.
CAGATCACCGAGCATTCCGGACCATCCAACAGGAACAATCCATGAACATCCGCAAGATACTTGTGTGGGATATCCCCACGCGCATTTTCCACTGGACGCTGGTGCTGCTCGTCGTCGCGGCCTACTGTACGGCACTGATCGGCGGCAACCTGATCGTCTGGCATGGCTGGCTGGGCATTGCGATCGGCGGGCTGCTGGTCTTCCGCCTGATGTGGGGCGTGATCGGCTCGACCTACGCGCGTTTCGCCAACTTCGTGCCGGGGCCGGGCGGCATCGTCGCCTATCTGCGCGGGCAATGGCGCGGCGTCGGGCATAACCCGCTCGGCGCGCTGTCGGTGCTGGTGCTGCTGGCGATCCTGGGCTTCCAGGTGGTCAGTGGCTTGGTGGCGAACGACGACATCGCTTTCGAGGGGCCGCTCTACGCGCTGGTGAGCAAGGACACCAGCGACTGGCTCAGTGGCCTGCACCGGCAGAATTTCTGGATCACCATCGCGCTGGTTGCGCTGCACGTGCTGGCGGTTCTTTTCTACGCGCACGTGAAGAAGGACAACCTGGTGAAGCCGATGATCACCGGCTTCAAGGAAGTGTCCGATCCCGAGCTGAAATCGGCGCAAGGTGGCGGCACGGTCGCTTTCATCCTGGCACTGGCAGTGGCAGGTTTCGCGGTGTGGGCGGCAATGGGCGGGCTGCTGCCACCGCCGCCGCCGCCTCCGGCCCAGGCCGTTCCCGCCTGGTGATCGCGGGCGGCAAGCCTGCCGCATGGGTGCCCGTCTGCGGGCGGGCGTACGAAAATGAAAAAAGCCGCGAATCTGCGGCTTTTTTCATGTCGGTCACGGGTGTGTTTCAGTCCGCGCGATACTTGTCGTGGCAGGCCTTACAGGTGCCGCCGGTGTCGCCGAAGGCCTTCTGCACCGCAGCCTTGTCGCCGGTGGCGGCGGCGGCAACCAGATTGTTCGAGGCGGTATTCAGGTCGGTGGCGAGCTTGGCGACATCGTCCATGTTCTGGAAGAACTCGGGCTTCACGCGCGTCCTGACGTTGCCGATGTCCTTTTCGGTGCCGGGGCCGAACAGCGCGCCCATGCCCGAGCCGGAGATGGCGGCGATGGCGTTGGCGGCGGCCTGGACCTGCTGGGCGTTGAATTCGCCTTCGAGGTTGGCCTTGATCTTGCCCATGTTCCAGGACATGAAGCTGTAGCCGGCCTGGCGGTACTTGATCTGGTCTTCGGGCTTCACCTGGGCGGATGCGGTGCCGGCGACGGAAAGGGCAAGGATGCCGAGTGCGATGATCTTCTTCATTGTTACCTCGTTGCTGCTTTGGAGTGTGGTTGAAAAAATGACGCCAAGGAGGGCGACGGGTTCGTCCTGGAACCGGACCGCCCTGCGACAGCGTGGCTTCCGCGTTGGTTCAATGCATCTTATATCAGCGCATAATGATATTCTGTTTGCACGGTAGCGATCAAACCCCGCGATGCCGGCTCAAGAATGCGGGCTTTCCGGCCGTTGATGGGAGACGGGCCCGCCGATGGAGTGTTTGGGCCCGCCATCGTAGTTGTGGAGAGAGGGAATGATGCGCCGCTTTGCGGATACTCCGATCTGGTTCAGGTTGACCGCCGCGATCTGGCTGATGCTGGTGCTTGCCTGGGGAAGCATGATCGTGTGGGAAACGCGCGTGACCCGCGACATGGCGATCGGGCAGGCGAGGGATTTCGCCGCCACGGTCAACGAAATGACCATGGCCGGGCTGACCGGCATGATGATCACCGGCACCGTGGCCCAGCGCGACGTGTTTCTCGACCAGATCAAGGAATTGTCGGTGGTGCGCGACCTGAAGGTGATCCGCGGCGAGGAGACCAGCCGGATTTTCGGCCCGGGCGAGGCCGGCGAAGTTCCGCTCGACGAGGCCGAGCGCCGGGCGCTGGCCGACGGCCGGACCCACATGGCGGTGGAGCACGGCGCGGAACATGGCGAGCATCTGCGCGTGGTCATACCGGCGCTGGCGTCGAAGGACTGGCTGGGCAAGGACTGCATCACCTGCCATCAGGTTGCCGAAGGGGTGCCGCTGGGTGCGGTCAGCATGCGCGTCTCGCTCGACCGGGCGGAGGCGGCAGTGACCGAGTTTCGCAACAAGAGCATCGTCTTCGCCGCGCTGGCGTCGCTGCCGCTACTGGGCTTCGTGTTCTTCTTCATCCGCCGCTTCGTTGCCCGCCCCCTGTCCGGTCTGGCTGCCGGCCTCGCCGAAATCGCGCAAGGCGGCGGCGACCTGACGCGCCGTCTCGAACGGGCCGGCAAGGACGAGATCGGCCGTACCGCGGATTCATTCAACGACATGATGGCCGTCATCGCGGTGCTCGTGCGCGAGGTCGGCGCGGCGGCCGACGAAGTGGCACGGGCGGCGCGGCATCTGGCGGAGGGCGCCGATGATCTCGGCCAGCGCTCGCACCGGCAGAACGAACGTTCGGCAACGGCCAGCGCCGCAGTCGAGCAGATGAGCGGCAGCATCACGCACATTGCCGACAATGCGGCCGAGGTACGCGAACGTTCGCATGCCAGCCTGGCGCATTCGCGCGAAGGCGAGCAGAGCGTGCGGCAACTGATCGGCGAGATGGAGCAGGTCGAGTCGGCAGTGCGCCAGATGGCGGGCACGGTCGGTGATTTCATCGAATCGACGCAAGCCATTTCACGCATGACGCAGGAGATGCGCGAGATTGCCGAGCAGACCAACCTGCTGGCGCTGAATGCCGCGATCGAAGCGGCACGCGCCGGCGAGCAGGGGCGCGGCTTTGCGGTGGTTGCCGACGAAGTGCGCAAGCTGGCCGAGAAGTCGGCGCGCTCGGCGGGCGAGATCGACGGCATCACGCACGAGATCGGGCAGCGTTCGGATTCGGTGAGAGGGGCGATCGAGAGCGGCCTGGCCCACCTCGAATCGAGCCGAGTGGTGGCGGATGGTGTTTCGCAGGTGCTGGGTGCGGCAAACCTGCTGGTCGCCGAAGTAGGCGAAGGGCTGGACCGCATTGCCACCGCAACGGCCGAGCAGCGCCGCTCCAGCGCATCGGTGGCATCCGGCATCGACGACATCGCCGGCATGGCGAGCGAGAACGATCTCGCCATCGGGCAGACGGTGCAGGCGGCGCGCGAGCTGGAACGGCTGGCGGCACGGCTGCAGGAATCGGTCGGGCGCTTCCGGGTGTGAGGTGCCGGGCCTGAACGGATTCGTGGGGGCCGGGGCGGGGCCGGCCCCCGTCTTGCGTCACTCCAGCCGCAGCGGCACGTAGATGCGCGATTCACCGCGCTGGATCAGCAGTGCGAAGCGTTTGCCGGCCGCCCGGACCAGCTTGCGGAAGTCGGCGACGTTGGTGACGGCATTGTTGTTGAGCGCGATGATGACGTCGCCGTTGCGCAGGCCGGCGCGTGCGGCGGCACCATCCACGCTTTCCACCACCAGGCCGCCGCGCAACTGCAGCTGGGCCGCCTCCTGCGAAGTCAGTGTCCGCACGCTGAGGCCGAGACCGGCATCGATGTTTTCGACCTGGCTCGGCACCGGGGCGGCGGCGATGTTGTCGTTCGTCATTTCGTCCAGCGTCGCCACCACGTCGCGGCTGCGGCCGTCGCGCCAGATTTCCATGCGGATGCGGGTGCCGGGGCGCTTCTCGCCGACTGCGCGCGGCAGGTCGGCCATGTCGTCGATGCGCTTGCCGTCCAGGCTCAGCACCACGTCACCGGCCTGGATGCCGGCCTTGTCGGCGGCGCTGCCCGGCTCCACGCTGGCCACCAGGGCGCCGCGCGCGTCAGGCAGGCCGAAGGACTGGGCGAGATCCTTGTCGACGCTCTGGATGCCGATGCCGAGGCGGCCGCGCTGCACGCGGCCATGGGTGGCGAGCTGATCCTTGACGTTCATGGCGACGTCGATCGGGATCGCGAACGAAATGCCCATGAAGCCGCCCGAGCGCGAATAGATCTGCGAGTTGATGCCGATGACCTCGCCGGCGAGGTTGAACAGCGGCCCGCCCGAGTTGCCGGGGTTGATTGCGACGTCGGTCTGGATGAAGGGTACGTAGGTCTCGTCCGGCAGGCGGCGCGCCTTGGCCGAGATGATGCCGGCGGTGACGGTGTTGTCGAAGCCGAAGGGCGAGCCCATCGCCACCACCCATTCGCCGACGCGGGCTTCGTCGGCCTTGCCGATCTTCACCACCGGCAGGTCCCTGGCCTCGATCTTCAGCAGCGCGACGTCGGTGCGGCGGTCGATGCCGACGACCTTGGCCTTGAACTCGCGCTTGTCGATCAGCGTCACGGTGACTTCGGACAGCGCCGCGTCGCCATCCTCGCCGGCGACGACGTGGGCATTGGTCAGCACGTAGCCGTCGTGGCTGACGATGAAGCCCGAACCGATGCCCTGCCGGGCGCGCGGCCCCATGCCGGGCTGGCCGGGGAAACCCGGCATCGGTACGCCGAAGCGGCGCAGGAAGTCGTAGAAAGGATCGTTGGCGAACGGATTCTGGCCGCCCGCCGTCTGTTGCTGCTGCACGACGCTGATATTCACCACCGCCGGGCCGACCTGTTCGACCAGATCGCCGAAGTCCGGCAGGCCGTAGCGGTTCGGCGACACCAGCGAGGCCGCTGGCGCGGCCTGGGCATGGACGGCGGGAATCAGGGCCGTGCCGGGCAGCGCGGCAGCGATGGAGAGAGCGAGAACAGTGGTCACAAGATGTTTGCGCATGATCGATTCCGTAGTTGTTCAGTGCCGACGACAGCAGTGGACGTCGATTCGCCGAGACTGTTCCACTGCACACATCTGATTGCAAATTTGGGATGAAGCAGGCCGGGATCAAGCCTTCCGGACGATTTTTCCGCCGCAGGATCCCGGCTTGCCTCAGAGAGGCATGCTCACGGTCAGGAAGACCTGCCTATCCGCCTTGTTGGGTTCGCGATGCCGGTGCTGCGGCATCGACTGCAGCGGCTTGTGCGCCAGTTCCTGGTGCCTGCCGAGGAGGTTGATGGCCGTCAGGCGCACATCCATCGAACGGTCGCCGATGCGCAGGCCGCGGGCGATGCTCCAGTCCAGGCTGGTGTAGGAGGACACGGTGTAATGCAGGCCGGGAACGTCGCCGGTCGTGGCCGCGAGCGGCCCCATGCGCAGCAGGCTCATCGTCGATCGCCAGTTGCCGAGCCGCTCCACCCAGGTCAGCGTCGCCGTGTAGGGCGGGACGCTGCCCCGCACGGCCTTGTCGTCGGCCCGGCGCTGGATGAGGGTATGGGTGAACGACAGCGTCGTGGCTGCCCGCGGCTGTAGTGAAAGCTGGTATTCCAGGCCGCGGAGGCGAATGCTGCCGGGTGCATTGGACCACTGCGTGGAACCCATGATGCGATGGATCAGGAAGGGGTCGCCATCGGTTGCATCCTTCAGGGTTTCGCTCGGGTCGAAAGGGTGCGGGAGCCTGACGGGCCTGCGCTGGATGTAGTCCCTGACGTGTTCGTCGAATGCGCGGACATCGAGCAGGCCGCCCCACGGGGTGCTGCCGAGGTAGCCGATTTCCCAGGTATCCAGCCGTTGCGGACGAAGATGGGGGTTGGGGGTGTAGCGTTGGTTGACCACGCCGAGCCCATCGACCGATATCCGCACGTTGGTCCACAGCTCGTGCAGCGTGGGCTGGCGCCAGGCGCGCGAATAGCCCACGCGCCACGTCATGTCGTCCCGCGGCTGCCAGTTCAGGAATACGCGCGGTGCGAAGCGGACGCGGTCGCCTTCGACCTGCTCGGCCATGGCGCCGAGGTTCCACAGCCATTCGGATGCGGAGCGCCATTCGGCATTGCCGAACAGCCGCCATTCTTCCCGTGTGCGGCGGCGGCTGTCATAGAGGAAATCCGAATCGATGCGGTCGTAGCGCCATTCGCTACCCCACAGCAGGCGCAGCGCGTCCGTTGCGGCGAAGCGATGCTGCAGCGAGACGTTGTCGCGCAGGGTGTCGCGGTTGTTATTGACGTTGCCGCGATAGCGCGGCATTTGCAGCAGCCTCGAGCAGAGGTGTCCCACGCGGACGTCGTGGACGGGGCAGTTGGCCCAGGAGTCGACCCACCAGTCGTCCCGGGTGTGTTCACGGTTGCGGTACCACGATACGGTCCATTCTTCATCGGATGAGGGCAGATGCCGCCAGCTTGCGTGGATCGTGTAGTCCTGCTGCCTGAGCTTGCGGATGCCGCTGCCGTCGAACAAGGTGTCCGGATAACCTTCGTCCTGCGTGGCCGTGGCGTAGCTGGCGGAGAACTCCAGCGTGTCGGTGGTTCCGAGGTCCAGATCGCCGCGGAGGTTGAACGAACGCAGGTGCTGGCCGTCGTGCAGCCCGGACCAGCCGTCGTCGCGCTGCTCCTGCGCGCTCAGCCGCAGGCCGAGCGCGCCGCTGCGCAACAGCGCCCGTCCGCTGACGTCGGCGATGCCGCGGCTGCCGATGCGCGCGCTGACGGAATGGCCGGCTTCGGCGCCGGTATGGCGGGTGACCAGATTGACCACGCCGAGAAAGGCGTTCGAGCCGTAGCTCGCGGAATTGGAGCCGCGCACGATCTCGATGCGCTCGATGTCCTCGAGCACGACCGGAAGGGCGCGCCAGTTGGCGCCGCCGGAGTAGTGGGGAGAATAGACCGAGCGGCCGTCGATCAGCACCTGCATCTGGTTCGGATGGTCTGCGCTGAGACCATGGTAGGTCACCCACTGCTGGTTGCCGCGTTCCTGTGCGACCATCATGCCGGGCACGAGCCGGAACAGCCGGGCGAGTTCGCGGTAGCCGGTGGCTGCGATCATGTCGGCGTCGATGACGGTGACGGCACCGGGTGTATCCTGCAGGGGCTGCGGCAGGCGCGATGCGCTCAGCACCACCGGCAGCGGCTGGAAGAAGGCATCCTCGGCAACGGCATCGCCTGCCAGCGTGAAGGCGAGCAGAGGCGGCATCATCGCGCTGGCATGGTGCAGGCGGAGCGGCATGCGTGTCCGTCGAATGATTCCAGAACGTCGAAGTATAAGCGGGCGGCCATCGAAGCACGCAGGGGCGTGATGGGCAAGGTAACATCGACAGCCCATCCGGAGGGTTAAAACCATTTCAAGCGGGAGCAGACCATGACCTTGACCGATCTGCGCTATCTCGTCGCGCTCGCCCATGAGCGCCATTTCGGCCGCGCTGCGGAGAAATGCCACGTCTCCCAGCCGACCTTGTCGGTGGCAGTGAAGAAGGTCGAGGAAGAACTCGGCATCCAGCTCTTCGAGCGCAGCGCGACCGAAGTCAAGATCACCGAAACCGGCCGCCGCATCGTCGCCCAGGCCGAGAAGGTGCTGATGGAGGCGAGCCAGATCCAGGAGATCGCCGCCGCGGGCAAGGACCCGCTGGCCGGCCCGCTGCGCCTCGGTGTGATCTACACGATCGGCCCCTACCTGCTGCCGCGGCTGATTCCGCGCATGCATCAACTGGCACCGCGGATGCCGCTGATCATCCAGGAAAACTACACCGCCCGGCTGGCCGAAGCGCTCAAGCGCGGCGAACTGGACGTCATCATCATCAGCCTGCCGTTCGAGGAGGCCGGCATCGTCGCCCAGCCGGTGTATGACGAACCTTTCCGCATCCTGATGCCGGCCGATCATGAATGGACGCAGGAGGCGGCGGTCGATGCCCGCCTGCTGGCCGAGGACCAGTTGCTGCTGCTCGGTGCGGGCAACTGCTTCCGCGACCAGGTGCTGGAAGTCTGTCCGAGCTGCCGCAACGTCGGCGGCCTGCAGCGCACGCTGGAGGGCAGTTCGCTGGAAACGATCCGCCACATGGTCGCCACCGGCCTCGGCGTCACCGTGCTGCCGAGTTCCGCGGCGGACGATGCGACGATGCAGTATCCGCTGGTGGCGGTGCGTCCGTTCTCGCAGCCCGAGCCGGCGCGCCGGGTTGCGCTGGCGTGGCGCGTCACCTATCCGCGCAGCGGCGCGATCGACATCCTGCGTACCGCGATCCTCGAGAGCGGCTTGCCCGGCGTGCGCCCGGTCGGCCGGGTGCCGGTGAAAGAGCCCGTCTGAGCGGCAGCGGCGATCGTCCCGGACCGAAAACGGCAGGCCGCCGCTCGCGCGCGGCGGCCGACGCTGCCAGGCCGGTCTGAGGCGGTATCGAGGGTCGGGCCGGCTCAGCCGGTCTTGCGGGTCGTGCGCTTCCTGGCGGGGGCTTCGGGCTTGGCAGCCGGGGCTTCCTCGTCGGTATTCACCGCGGTCTTCCCGGCTTTTGCCCCGGCGGCCTTGGCGCCGGCTTTCGGCGTCTTGGCCTCGAACTCGAAGCCGACCTTGCCGTCCTTGCCGCGCACCAGGAAGGCCGAGAACTTGCGCCGCGTGCGGGCCGAGACGAAGCCCTTCAGCAGTTCGGTCCTGCCTTCGGCCAGCAGCCTGGCCATCTGTTCGCGCTCGATCGGCTGCTGCAGGATGATCTTGCCGGAACGGAAGTCGCAGCTCTTGCCCGGGCCGACCGATTTCTCGCAGACGTAGGCCATGCCGTGCTCGAACACCCGGCTGCTGCACTTCGGGCAGGCGCCGACGCTCTGCTGGCCGGAGAAATCGACCGCTTCGGCTTCCTCGCCTTCCTTCGGCTGGCCGAAGTCGAAGGCGGGCTGCTTGTCCTCGTTGAGCACGATCTCGGCGTTGAACAGGCGGCCCATCTTGTTGCGGAAGCCGAGCAGCGGGCCGACCTTGCCTTCGCGCAACAGGGTTTCGATCTCGTCGTATTCGAACTGGCGGCCGGCGACGATCTTCCAGGTGCTCCAGTCGCAGCGCTGGCAGGCGAACTTCTTGTAGTTCTCCTTCACCACGCCGCCGCACTTCGGGCAGGGCGTCTTCAGCGTGACGAAGTCGCCCGGCACGGTGTCGGATTCGTAGCGCTTGGCGCGTTCCACCACTTCGCGCGCCATGTCGGCGATTTCCTGCATGAAGGCTTCGCGGCTCAGTTCTCCCCGCTCCATGCGCGACAGCTTGTATTCCCAGCCGCCGGTCAGCTCGGGCGAAGTCAGCGCGTTCACACCCAGGCCCTTCAGCAGCGTGATCAGCGAGAAGGCCTTGGCGCTGGGGATCAGTTCGCGGCCTTCGCGGTGGATGTACTGCTCGGTGATCAGCCCTTCGATGATCTGCGCGCGCGTGGCCGGCGTGCCGAGGCCGCGTTCGGCCATCGCCGCGCGCAGTTCCTCATCGTCCACCATCTTGCCCGCGCCTTCCATCGCCGACAGCAGCGTGGCTTCGTTGAAGCGCGCCGGTGGCTTGGTCTGCAGCGACTTGAGCAGGATGTCCTCGGTGGCCACCGTCTCGCCCTGCTTCACCGGCACCAGCTGCGGGCCGCCGTCCTTGCCGTCGCCTGCCTTGCCATCCTTGTCGTCGCTGGCGGCTTCCTTGCCGTAGATCGCCAGCCAGCCCGGATTGACCAGCACCTTGCCCTCGGTCTTGAAGGCTTCGCCTTCGACGCGGGTGATGCGGGTGGTGATCTGGTATTCGGCCGCCGGATAGAACACCGCCAGGAAGCGCTTGGTAACCAGGTCGTAGATCTTGTGCTCGGCCTCGGACAGGCTCTTGGGCAGCGTGCCGGTCGGGATGATGGCGAAGTGGTCGGAAATCTTGGCGTTGTTGAAGATGCGCTTGTTCGGCTTCACCCAGCCTTGCCTGGCGATCTCGGCAGCGAAGGGAGCGTACTGCTCGGGCAGGTTGCGCATGACTTCGCCGACCGTGCCGAGGTAGTCCTCGGGCAGCGCGCGCGAATCGGTACGCGGGTAGGTCAGCACCTTGTGCTTTTCGTACAGCGCCTGTGCCAGCTGCAGCGTGACGCGGGCGGAGAAGCCGAAGCGGCCGTTGGCTTCGCGCTGCAGGCTGGTGAGGTCGAACAGCAGCGGCGACAACTGCGTGGAGGGCTTGGATTCCTCGCTGACCACGCCCGGTTTGCCGTCGCACTTGGCGCGGATGGCCTCGGCCCGGGCCTTGTCCCAGATGCGGTAGGCGGTGGCGTGCTCGTCGCCTTCCGGCTTCTTGAACTTCTCGTCGAACCAGCGCCCGGGGTAATGCCCGGCCGCAGCGGCGAAGTCGGCTTCCAGCTCCCAGTAGTCGCGCGGCTTGAACTTGCGGATCTTTTCCTCGCGCTCCACCACCAGCGCCAGCGTCGGCGTCTGCACGCGGCCGACGGTGGTGAGATGGAAGCCGCCGGTCTTGGAGTTGAACGCAGTCATCGCCCGCGTGCCGTTAATACCGATCAGCCAGTCGGATTCGGCACGGCAGATCGCGGCATTGCGCAGGCCTTCGACTTCCTGCGCGGCGCGCAGGTGGGCAAAGCCGTCGCGGATCGCCTGCGCCGTCATCGACTGCAGCCACAGGCGCTGCATCGGCTTTTTGGTGCCGGCGTGCTGGGCGATGAAATTGAAGATCAACTCGCCTTCGCGCCCCGCGTCACAGGCGTTGATCAGGCCGGTGACGTCCTTGCGCTTGATCAGCCGGGTCAACAGCTTCAGGCGGTCCTCGGTCTTCTCGATCGGCTTGACTGCGAAGTGAGGCGGGATGACCGGCAGGTGGGCGAAGGTCCATTTGCCGCGCTTGACCTCGAATTCCTCCGGCACCGCGAGTTCGAGCAGGTGGCCGACGGCCGAGGACAGCACGTATTCGTCGGACTCGTAGTAGTCCTTTTCCTTGGTGAAGCCGCCGAGCGCACGGGCGATGTCCTGTGCGACGGAAGGTTTTTCCGCGATGATCAGTTGCTTGCTCATGCTCTCTGGCTGTCGGGCGGGCCGGCATATGCCGGCTTGGGGGGGTCGGGAGGCTGGAGCCGCGGATGATAAAGAGGCCGCGCCGCGCCTTGCAAGCAGTCGGGACTGCCGTATTTTGCCTAATGTATCGTGGGACTGTAATCCCAGTCTTCATCGACACTCAGCAGTTCATCGACCATCAGCGTGTCGATCGGTTGCTCCTGCTGCCACAGCACCATCAGCACGATGACCTTCAGGCGGTCGAGCGTGATGTCGACACTCTCCAGCGCGAGCGCGCGTTCGATGATCAGTTCGCGATGCACGCCGTCCAGCACGCCGGCGCTTTCCATCAGCGCCAGGAAGCCGCGACAGTCGGCATTCAGGTGAAGCTGTTCGTCCTCGGTGTAGATGCGGACCGAGCGCTCGTCGGGCGCACCGGCCGGATGGGTTTCGCGCGCCACGTGCTGCAGCCCGGCCAGCCATTCCAGCGCGCTGGCGATTTCTGTTTCCTCGAAGCCGGCAGCGGACAGCTTGCGCGCAAGCTGGTCGGATTCCGGGCAGGCGTCGGCGTGGATGTAGCTTTCGTAGAGATAGACGAGGATGTCGAACAAAACGGTCTCTCAATGGAACGGCAAGGGGAGCGGCGGTGACGCGGGCAAGGCTGTCGTGGCGCGGGTGAAAGGGAGAACGATGTGGTTCAGCGCCCGACTCTCTGGATGCGGCCGCCGGGAAGGCTGGCGACCTGCCCGTCCAGCTCGAGCGGCAGCAGGATGGCGTACAGGGCATCGACCGTCAAGCTGCAGCGTTGCGCGAGCGTGTCGAGGGCGACGGTATCGTGGCCGATCGCCTCCATCACTCGGGCGGCATCGCCGTCGAGTGCCAGGCTGGCCTGCGGTGCGGCGACGCGTTTCGCCGCGTGCGCCGGCAGCCGCGTGCCGAGCCGGCCGCGCAGCTCCTCGACCACGTCCTCGGCGGTTTCCACCAGCTTGGCGCCGTCGCGGATCAGGCGGTGGCAGCCGCGCGACAGCGGCGAATGGATGGAGCCGGGGATGGCGAAGACCTCGCGTCCGCTTTCGGCTGCCAGCCGCGCGGTGATCAGCGAGCCGCTGTTGAGCGCCGCCTCGACCACCAGCACGCCCTGCGCCAGGCCGGCGATGACCCGGTTGCGGCGCGGGAAGTTGTGCTGCAGCGGCGGCGTGCCGAGCGGAAACTCGCTGACGATGGCGCCGCAGGCGGCAATTTCCCTTGCCAGCGCCGCATTGCGGGCCGGGTAGATGCGGTCGATGCCGGTGCCGACGACGGCCACCGTGCCGGCGCCTGCCGCACCCGCCGCCAGGGCGCCGCGGTGGGCGGCGGTGTCGATGCCTGCCGCCAGGCCGCTGACGATGGTGAAGCCCCGGGCGGCCAGATGGCGGGCGAAGGCTTCGGCGTTCGAGCCGCCCTGCGGCGTGGCGCTGCGGGCGCCGACGATGGCGAGCGCCGGTCGCTGCAGCAGCGCCGGATCGCCCTTGACGTAGAGCAGCACCGGCGGATCGGCGATGTCGAGCAGGGTGCGCGGATAGGCTTCGTCGGCCAGGGTCAGGATGTGGCTGCCGTCCTCGGCAGCCCATGCCCGGGCGCGTTCGATCCAGTCCTGCCGGGGTTCGGCGAGCAAGGCATCGGCCGCGGCACTGCCGACGACGCTTGTGATGGCGCTGCGCCCGGCGGCGAAGATGTGCCGCGGCAGGCCGAAGGCGGCGAGCAGGCTGCGTTGCCGGTCGGCACCCAGTCCGGGCGTGGCGGCCAGCCGCAGCCAGTCGATGAGGTCGTCGTCCTCGGTCAATGGTGGCAGCGGGCGCGTCAGGGTTTGCGGACGGCGTCGCCGACCGTCACCGGCCCGTCGGTTTCCATCACCAGCGCGTAGGACACGCGATCGAACACGCGGAACACGAACAGCAGGCCGTAGCGCTTTTCCGGCAGAACGAAGGTTTCCTTGCCGTTGTCGCCGCGATAGACGGCGGTGCCGCGGTTGCGGAACAGGCTCAGCACGTGGCCCGGCTCGACGCCGTCGCGGGCACCGGTGTCGAGGGCGACGACGTGCAGGCGGCCGGTTTCCTGCACGCCGCGATGGATCGACACCACATGGCCGTCGACGGCGTGCTCGGGCGCATGGGGCACGTAGGAGAACACCTTGGGCGCTTCGCTGGGCAGCAGCAGGTCGCCGGCGCCCACTTCCTCGATCGCCGACAGGATCTCGAGCGTTGCCGGCTCGCCATGCGCGGTGACGCGGGCGCTGCCCAGGTTGTCGGCCTCGTAGGCGATCAGTTCGCCAGTCAGCGGGTGCTTCAGCGGGCGGGCCGGGCGCATGATCTGCCAGACTTCGATGGCGGGATCGAGGTTCTTGGCGAACACGGTGTCGCCGGCGCCGGTCATCACGCGGCTGGTTTCGGTGGCGACGATGGTCGCCGCGCCTTCGAGATTGGCCTGGTCGATGACCAGCGGTTTGTTCAGGAACGGCTCGATGACATGCACCGGGATGCTCGGCACGGCGTTTTCGAGCGTTTCCTCATACACCTTCGGCTGCAGCTTGCCGCTGCCGCCGATGCGACGACCGATGCTCAGCCAGGGCCCGCTGCGGTCGAGCAGCACGACCTGGCCGGGGTAGATCAGGTGCGGGTTGCGGATCTGGTCGCGGTTCATGCGCCAGACTTCCGGCCAGCGCCAGGGCTCGCTCAGGAAGCGGCCCGAGATGTCCCACAGCGTGTCGCCCTTGACGACGGTGTAGCTGTCGGGCGCGTTGTCGGCAAGCCGGACGTTGGACTGGGCGATCGAGGCGCTGCTGAACAGCGCCGAGATGCCGACGAGGAGAGGGAATATAATTCGGATCATCGATCGCTTCCGGTTGGGTGGGGCACTTCGGTCAAAGGCCGGAACGCCCGCGGCCTGGCTGGGTCGAATCACGGTGGGCGCAGGGTGCCGAAACGCCCGCGTGACCGCCCCGGGATTATCGTGCATTACGTGTGCATATGCGCGAAATCACTTGAAATTCTGCACTCAAAGGTTTATTGCGGCAAGCATTCATGGCTTTACTACCTATCCTCCGCTATCCCGATCCCCGGCTCCACACCATTGCGCAGCCGGTCGAGTCGGTCGACGACGAAATCCGCCAACTGGTCGCCGACATGGCCGAAACCATGTACGAAGCGCCCGGCATCGGACTGGCCGCGACCCAGGTCAATGTCCATGAGCGCGTCGTCGTCATCGACGTGTCCGAGGACAGGACCGACCTGATCGCGCTGATCAACCCCGAGATCCTCGAACGCTCCGGCGAACAGGTGTGCGAGGAAGGCTGCCTGTCCGTACCCGGAATCTACGAGAAAGTGACCCGTGCCGAGCGTGTGAAGGTTCGCGCTCAGGACGAAAAAGGCCAATGGCGCGAGATCGAGGCCGACGGCCTGCTCGCGGTCTGCATTCAGCACGAGATCGATCACCTGGACGGCAAGGTCTTCGTCGAATACCTGTCTTCGCTCAAGCTCAGCCGCATCAAGAGCAAGCTGGCCAAGAAGGCCCGGATCACCGCCTGATGGCCGCCCCGCTCCGCGTGGCGTTCGCCGGCACGCCCGAATTCGCCGCCTGCGCGCTCGACGCCATCCTGGCCGCCAGCCACGAGGTGGCGCTGGTGCTGACCCAGCCCGACCGCCCGGCCGGCCGCGGCATGAAGCTCACGCCCAGCCCGGTCAAGCAGCTTGCACTGGCGCGCGGCATCGAGGTCGACCAGCCCGAGCGGCTGCGCACCGACGAACAGCGCGCCCGCCTCGCCGCCTGTGCGCCCGACGTGCTGGTGGTGGCCGCTTACGGGCTGATCCTGCCCAGGGCGGTGCTCGAGCTGCCCCGACGCGGCTGCATCAACATCCACGCCTCGCTGCTGCCGCGCTGGCGCGGCGCGGCGCCGATCCACCGCGCGATCGAGGCCGGCGACGCCGAGACAGGCATCACCATCATGCAGATGGACGAAGGCCTGGATACCGGCGCGATGCTGCTCAAGCGCAGCCTGCCGATCCTGCCCACCGACACCACCGCGACGCTGCACGACCGCCTGGCGGTGCTGGGCGGCGAATGCATCGTCGCCGCGCTGGCCGGGCTGGATGAACTGAAGCCGGTGCCGCAGCCTGCCGAAGGCGTCAGCTATGCCGCCAAGATCGGCCGTGCCGAGGCCACCGTCGACTGGCGCCGGCCGGCGGCCGAGCTGGAACGCGCGATGCGTGCCTTCGACCCCTTCCCCGGCCTCGCCTCCACGTTGCGCGATACGGTGGTCAAGTTCTGGTCGGCCGAAGTGATCGATGCCGCAGGCGAACCCGGCACGGTGCTGGCCGCCGACGAGGCCGGCGTCGTCATCGCCTGCGGCCGGGGTGCGCTGCGTTGCACGGTGTTGCAGCGCCCGGGTAGCCGGCGCCTGCCTGCCGGGGAATTCCTGCGCGGCTTTGCGGTCTCTGTCGGCGAACGCTTCGCTTCCGGCGAAGCCGATCCGGCTTGATGCAGGGCGGCTCCGCCCCCATCTACCGCATCGAAGCGAATCTTTACGAAGGAACCCACAATGCTTGGAAACTGGATCAAGACTTCCATCCTGATGGCCGGCATCGTCGCCCTGTTCGGCGCGATGGGCGCGGCCATCGGCGGCCGTGAAGGCATGATGATGGCGCTGGTGCTCGGCGGCGCGATGAATTTCTGGGCCTACTGGTTCTCCGACAAGGCCGTGCTGAAGATGTACAAGGCACGCCAGGTCGATGCCAGCACTTCGCCCTACCTGTACAACATGGTCAGCGAACTGGCGCAACGGGCCCAGTTGCCGATGCCCAAGGTCTACATCATCGACGAGGACCAGCCCAACGCCTTCGCCACCGGCCGCAACCCGGAGAACGCCGCGGTGGCCGCCACCACCGGCATCATGCGCATGCTGTCCGAGCGCGAACTGCGCGGCGTGATGGCGCACGAGCTGGCCCACGTCAAGAACCGCGACATCCTGATCTCGACGATCTCGGCGACGGTCGCCGGCGCGATCTCGATGCTGGCCAACTTCGGCATGTTCTTCGGCGGCCGCGACGGCGAGAGCCGCCCCAATCCGATCGTGTCGATCGCGATGATGATCCTCGCGCCGATGGCCGGCATGATCATCCAGATGGCGATCAGCCGCACGCGCGAGTTCGGTGCCGACCGCGGCGGCGCCGAGATCTCCGGCGACCCCGAGGCGCTCGCCAGCGCGCTGGCCAAGATCGACGCCTACGCCCGCGGCATCCCGATGCACACTGCCGAGCAGCACCCGGAGACGGCGCAGATGATGATCATGAACCCGCTGTCCGGCGGCGGCCTGCGCGGCCTGTTCTCGACCCACCCGTCGACCCAGGAGCGCATCGCCCGCCTGCGCGAGATGGTCGGGCGCTGAGCTGCCGGACGCGCCGGCTTCAGTTTTGCTCCGAGCCGCCCCGCCACCGCTGACAGGTGGCGGGGCGGTTTCTTTTTGGCGTCGTGCGCAATGCCGATTTGACGCTACGTATCAAATCCACAAAAATATGAACGATTCTCAATAACAGGCGCACGCAGTCTTGCCCGCAGTGGCCGGCGGTGCTTTCCCCGGAGATTTGCGTGAGCAGCGCGGCGACCCCCGAATCGATTTCCACGCTCTACCAGGAACACCACGGCTGGCTGTGCGCCTGGCTGCGGCGCAAGACCGGTTGCTCGCAGCAGGCTGCTGATCTTGCCCAGGACACTTTCCTGCGCTTGCTGAGCGTTCGCGAACAGGAGGCCTTCCGCGTGCCGCGCGCCTATCTGCGCACGGTCGCCCACGGCCTGATGGTCGACCAGATCCGCCGCCGCACGCTGGAACACGCCTATCTCGAGGCCCTCGCCATGCAGCCCGAGCCGCTGGCGCCTTCGCCGGAGGAACGCCTGCTCGTCATCGAGGCGCTCCTTCGCATCGACACCCTGCTCGATGCCTTGCCCGACAAAACCCGGCGGGTGTTCCTGCTGTCGCAGATCGAGGGCCTTGCCTACGCCGACATCGGCGATCGCCTCGGCCTCTCGCTGCGCACGGTCAAGCGCCACATGCACACCGCTTTCGCCCAATGCCTGCGGGCGCTGATGTGAGCCGGCAATGAGCGCAGCCCCGTATTCCGTCGATGAGGTCGCGGACCAGGCCGCCGTCTGGCTGGTGCGTCTGCACGCCGGAGAGCTCGACGCTGCTGGACGCAAGGCGCTGAATGCCTGGCGCGTCCAGCACCCCGAACACGAACGGGCCTGGCAGGCTGCCGAAACCCTGGCCGGCACCCTTGGTGCCATCCCCGCCGGCATCGGCATGGAGGCGCTCGGCCGCAGTCGCCAGGCCCAGCGCCGGCGAGCCGCCAAAACCATCGCCGTGCTGCTGGCCGCGCCTGCTGCCGGCTGGCTGGGCTGGCGCCGGTGGGGCGGCGAACTCGCCGCGGACCATCGCACGGCCACCGGCGAGCGCCGCGAACTGCAACTGGCCGACGGCAGCCATCTCCACCTCAACACCGCCAGCGCGGCAGACGTTCGTTTCGACGCCATGCAGCGCCGCATCGTACTGCAAGCCGGCGAGATTCTCGTCCAGACTGTGCCGGACACCATCCAGCCGCCTCGTCCCTTTCTGGTGCAGACCGAACACGGCAGCATCCGCGCGCTCGGCACCCGCTTCATCGTCCATCGGCAAGACAGTCGCCATACCCGCATCACCGTGCTCGAACGCGCAGTGGAAATCCGCCCTGTCTCCGGCGATGCCGTGCTGAGGCTGGACGCCGGCCGGAGCGCCCGATTCTCGGCCCGGGACATCGGCCCGATCCTGGCTGCACCGGCCGGCAGCGACGGCTGGCACCAGGGCAGCCTGGTTGCCGACAAGCAGCGCCTGGAAGACTTTCTCGCCGAACTCTCCCGCTACCGCCCCGGCATCCTGCGCTGCGCGCCGGAAGTGGCCGATCTGCGCATCTCCGGCGTATTCCAACTCGACGATACCGACCGCATCCTTGCCGTCCTTCAGGAGAACCTTCCCATCGCCGTGCACCGCCATACGCGCTACTGGGTGAATGTGCACCCCAGGGAAGCAGGCTGAAGTGCGGCCGGAAAGCGGCATCGGAAGAAATCTGGCCCCTTTTGCCGTGTCGTTCGACAAGTCAGGAGAACACCTTCTGATTGTCGCAAGGAGCCACCGTGCATACCCCGTCGTTTTCCGCCCTTCCATTTTCCGCTGAAACGCCCCGGCTGCGGCCCCTGGCCACGCATCTGCGCATCGCCTTGCTTGGTCTGGCTTGCTTCGCATGTCTACCAGCCGATCCGGCCAGCGCAGCAGGGACCGCCACGACAGTCAGCGCTACGCAGCATTACGCTCTGCCCGCCGGCCCGCTGAGCATGACCCTCTACCGTTTCGCTGCCCAGGCCGGCATCACGCTGACCTTCGATGCCGCGCTCACCGACGGCCGGCGCTCTGCCGGCCTCAACGGTAGCTATGGTGCGGAGGCCGGCCTGAGCAAGCTGCTCGCCGGCAGCGGCCTGGAAGCGGTACGGGGAGAGAATGGCGGCTACAGGCTGCGCAGACTGCCGGCAGCGAATATGGGCGAGGCACGGCTTGCGCCGGTTACGGTGTCTGCCTCGGCCGCTCGTGACGGAACAACCGAAGGTAGCGGCAGCTATGCCCCTGGTCCAAGCACGACAGCTGCCGGGTTGAACATGAGCCTGCGCGAAACCCCTCAATCCGTCAGTGTCGTGACGCGTCAGCAGATCGAAGATCAGAATCTGAACGATGTTACTGAAGTGCTGGAACAAACGGCAGGTATCGTCATCAACTCGATGGGACCCGCGGGCAGCGACAGCAACCAGATTTATGTTCGCGGTTTCAATGTAAGGAACAGCATCCAAGTCGACGGAACGAATCGCTCCAGAGATTATGGTTTTGGCGATGATTTGGCAGACATGGTGACCTATGACCGGGTCGAGGTAGTACGCGGTGCGACAGGTCTGATGTCCGGCATGGGCGACCCAGGTGCGACGATCAATATGATCCGTAAAAAGCCGACCCGTGAAACGCAGCGTTCGTTTACCTTGAAAGCAGGCTCATGGGATAACTATCGCTCCGAGCTGGATGTGTCCGGCAGTCTGTCGGAAAGCGGCCATGTGCGCGGCCGTTTTGTCGCCGCCTGGCAGGACGGTCAGAGCCACATAGACCGTCAGACGATGGAAAGGAAAGTGGCCTACGGCATCATTGAATGGGACATTACCGCTCAGACCATGCTGACCCTGGGGGCTGAGTACCAGGATATGGACAACGAGGCGGCAGGCAACCATGGTTTTCCGTTGTTCAACGCGGATGGCAGTCATTTCAAGCCTTCACGCTCGTTCAATTCTGCGGCTGACTGGAGCTACCACAAGCGTGATGTCAGCACCGTGTTCGGCAGTCTGGAGCATGCTTTCGATGACGGCTGGCTGCTGAAATTCAATGCCGAGCATAGCCGCCGTTCCTATGATGACGCGTTCGCCACGGCAGCCAGCGGTACCGTCAACCCGGATGGCAGCGGAATTTCCACCTGGACCGGGCGATGGGCCGGGGAACCAAGGCAAAGCTCATTTGATTTGTCGGCCTCGGGAAAGATCAATGTGTCCGGCAGAGAACATGATCTGTATCTGGGCGCAAGCCATTACAAGGCCTATTACCGCAGTAATGGCTATCCGCTGTGGACGATACAGTCCATTGAAAATATCTTCACATGGGACGGCTCATTGCCTGTTCCGGGCGCGATTCATGCCAAATCCAGCGAATCCGCGTTTGATGAAAGACAAACGGCGGTTTTCGCGTCTGCCAGATGGAATGTATCGGATGTCGTTTCGTTGATTACCGGGGCTCGTGTCATCGATTGGCAGCGTGACAAGACGTCGCGCAGTTTCGCATCGGGTAAAGTGACCCGCAACAGTCGTGAAGAGAATGGCGTGATCACACCATATCTCGGGTTGGTGTATGACCTTGCCGACAATTGGTCCGCTTATGCCAGCTATACCACGATATTCAATCCTCAAGACAGGATGGATGTGAATGGCAGTTATCTGGATCCTGAAGAAGGTGAGAACTACGAACTCGGGATTAAAAGTGAGTTCTGGGACCAGCGCTTGACTGCTGCCTTCAGCGTCTTCGAGGTTCACCAGGATAATCTGGCTGTGTTGGATGGTGATCAATACGCACCGGATGGTACGCGGGCGTATCGGGCAGAGTCCGGTACCAGAACACGCGGCTTTGAAGTCGAAGTGGCAGGTGAAGTGTTGCCCGACTGGCAGCTTGCAGCAAGCTATACCTATTCCGAAATCAAGGACTCTGACGATGAACGCATGCTCACGGAGGTTCCGCGTGATACGTTCAAACTGTTTACCAGTTACCGTGTTCCTTCGCTTGGCGGCATGAAAGTGGGTGGCAGTATTCGCTGGCAGGGTTCGGAGTATTACAGGGACTCAGGTCCCAATGGCGAAACTTTCAGACAGGGAAACTACACCATCGTGGATCTGATGGCGCAGTACAACTTGACGCCTGATCTGACTGTCGCTTTGAACCTGAACAATTTGTTTGATGAGCATTACTATACGGCGATCGGCATGCGTGGATGGTATGGCACACCGCGTAATGCCACAGTAACGCTGAAATACGATTTTTAGCCGGTCCGCGAAGGGGAGCCAGGGGTGGAATCCATCATCCGGGGCGGAACTTTTCCGCCCCGGCGCCGATCATCCGATACTCGTGCTTTGCCGTACAGCTCCGCTCATCATGCTCCGTACCCTCAAGGAACTCTTTGGCTTTCTTGCCGAACCCGTGCCCGCCGGCCAGCCGGGTGATGCCGAACATCGCCTGCAACTGGCGACCGCCGTATTGCTGGTGGAGGTCATGCGTGCCGATGACGAAGCCGGCGAGGCCGAGCGCGAAGCCATTCTGGCATCGCTGCGCACCCAGTTCGATCTCCATGCCGACGAACTGGAGCGCTTGTACGAACTGGCCCACGCCGCCTCGCGCGATGCGCCCGATCTGTACGGCTTCACGTCGCAGCTCAACAAGGGCTACAGCGCGGCGGAGAAGGCCCGCATCGTCGAATACCTGTGGCGGGTGGCCTACGCCGACGGCTGCCTGAGTCACTACGAGAACCATCTGATGCTCAAGCTCGGCGACCTGCTGTACATCCCGCGCGGTGATTTCGTCGCCGCCAAGCAGCGCGCCCGCGAGGCTGCCCCTCGGGTGGCGGAGCGGCTTTCTTCTTTTGTCGACGGCCAGTTGCCGGCTCGGCGCCACGGTAGCGAGAAAGGCTCCTAGTCGGGGGGTACTCCGGCTGGAAGCGCGCATAGGCTTGGCCGTCCTGGCCGAACGAATTCCGTGTCGGGTCCGCGTCTACCGCGATCCACCGGCTCTCCTGCGGATGCCCTGCCCGAGGGGGCGGTGATCGGGGCCGGGACAACGCATGGCGGGTGGCAACGCAGGTTGTGCCGCGCGCAAGGCAGCGAGTGTCTGCCGGGTGGCCAGCGTTGGCAATGGATCGTGTTACGCTCGTCCATATTCGATTGCTCGTAGATTCTTTCCACGCATATACCTTTTCTGGATAAAGGTATTGCATTTCAGTCCGGTGTCTGCCGCGCTGTTTCAGGATTCCCGTATGGAAATCAAGGTCAATTTCCTCGACAAGCTTCGCCTCGAGGCCAAGTTCGATGACTTCACGGTGGTGGCCGATCAGCCCATCCGCTACAAGGGCGACGGCTCGGCGCCCGGTCCGTTCGACTATTTTCTGGCGTCATCGGCGTTGTGCGCGGCTTACTTCGTGAAGCTGTACTGCGAAACGCGCAGCATCCCCACCGATAACATCCGCCTGTCGCAGAACAACATCGTCGATCCCGAAAACCGCTACAAGCAGATTTTCAAGATCCAGGTCGAATTGCCGGCGGATATTTCCGCGGCGGACCGGCAAGGCATCTTGCGTTCCATCGAGCGCTGCACGGTGAAGAAGGTGGTGCAGACCGGGCCCGAGTTCGTGATCGAGGAAGTGGAGAATCTGGATGCCGATGCGCAGGCCTTGCTGACGCTGAATCCGGATGCCGGGGCAAGCACCTACATCACGGGAAAGGATCTGCCGCTGGAGCAGACCATCGCCAACATGTCGGGGGTTCTGGCGGACCTGGGCATCAAGATCGAAATCGCGTCATGGCGCAACCTGGTGCCCAACGTCTGGTCGCTGCACATCCGCGACGCGCACTCGCCGATGTGCTTCACCAACGGCAAGGGCGCGACCAAGGAGAGCGCCCTGGCGTCGGCGCTGGGCGAATTCATCGAGCGGATGAATTGCAATCATTTCTACAACGACCAGTTCTGGGGACAGGACATTGCCGGCGCGGCGTTCGTGCATTACCCGGACGAGCGCTGGTTCAAGCCCGGCCCTGGAGATGCGCTGCCGGCTGAAATACTCGATGAATACTGCCTGCGGATCTACGACGCCGATGGCGAGCTGCGCGGCTCGCATCTGTACGACACCAATTCAG
Source organism: Thauera butanivorans NBRC 103042 (assembly GCF_001591165.1). GTDB lineage: Bacteria > Pseudomonadota > Gammaproteobacteria > Burkholderiales > Rhodocyclaceae > Thauera > Thauera butanivorans. Next base: position 16,635 of record NZ_BCUG01000011.1, on the reverse strand, counting down.
GCAATGTGCAGCGTGGCATCTGTTCGCTGCCCTACGTGCGCCAGTCGGACGGCGAGGTGGTGTATTTTCCCTCCAACCTGATCGACAATCTGTTTCTCAGCAATGGCATGAGCGCCGGCAATACGCTGGCCGAAGCGCAGGTGCAATGCCTGTCGGAAATCTTCGAGCGGGCGGTGAAACGCGAAATCCTGGAAGGTGAAATCGCACTGCCCGACGTGCCGCACGAAGTGCTGGCGAAGTACCCCGGCATTCTGGCCGGCATCGATGCGCTGGAAAAACAGGGTTTTCCCGTGCTGGTGAAGGATGCGTCGCTGGGCGGGGCGTTTCCCGTCATGTGCGTCACCCTGATGAACCCGCGCACTGGCGGCGTGTATGCGTCGTTCGGGGCGCATCCGAGCCTGGAGGTGGCGCTGGAGCGCAGTCTCACCGAGCTGCTGCAGGGGCGCAGTTTCGAAGGCCTGAACGATCTGCCGCGGCCGACCTTCGAAAGCAAGGCCGTGACCGAGCCGAACAACTACGTCGAACATTTCATCGATTCCAGCGGCGTGGTGTCGTGGCGCTTCTTCAGTGCCAAGGCCGGTTTCGATTTCGTCGAGTGGGATTTTTCCGGTCAGGGTGAAAACTCCAATGCCGACGAAGCCGCAGCCTTGTTCGGCATTCTCGAGGGCATGGGCAAGGAAGTGTACATGGCGGTGTACGACCAACTCGGCGCAACGGCCTGCCGCATCCTGGTGCCGGGTTATTCGGAAGTCTATCCGGTGGAAGACCTGATCTGGGACAACACCAACAAGGCACTGTCGTTCCGCACCGATATCCTGAACCTGCATCGCCTCGACGATGCCAGCCTGGAGGCGCTGCTTGAACGCCTGGAGGACAGCGAGCTCGATGATTACACCGACATCATCACGCTGATCGGTATCGAGTTCGACGAAAACACGGCCTGGGGTCAGTTGACGATTCTGGAGTTGAAGCTGCTGATCAATCTCGCCTTGCACCAACTCGAAGCGGCGCACGAACGGGTGAAGGCTTTCCTGCAGTACAACGAGAACACGCTCGAACGCGGATTGTTCTACCAGGCCCTGGATGTGGTGCTGGAAGTCGTGCTGGATGACAGCCTGGAACTGGACGATTACGAGGCCAACTTCCGCCGCATGTTCGGCAATCCGCGGATGGATGCGGCGATGGGGTCGGTGGACGGCAGCGTGCGCTTCTTCGGCTTGACGCCGACGAGCATGGCGCTGGAAGGGCTCGACAGGCACCAGCGTCTGATCGACAGCCTCAGGAAACTGCACATGGCGCGGGCCAGGGTGGCGGCTTCATCCAGCCAGGGGGCCCGTTCCAGCTGCTTGCGCGAGGTATCGAGCTGATACCGGCTGTTCTCGGCATCCGTGAGACGGGCGAGGGCTTGCCGCAGGCCTTGCCGGGCCGCGATGTCGCGAGTGTCCGGCGCGGGAACTGCAGTTTTTAGCCGTGTGCCGGGCGATCCGGCAGCGCGGTGCCGCCGGCGATGCGGGCGACGGCCTGCGCCAGCGTGTCGCGCAGCCGCGGCGGCATGTCGGCTTTCCGATAGACCATGCCGGTCGGCACCATGCCGATGTCGGTCGGCACTTCACGAAGCGCCAGGCGCTCGGCGTGGGACGACTGCTGCACGATGCGGCGCGGCATCAGCGTCCAGCCGAGGCCGACCGAGACGCAGCCGAGGATGCCTTCGAGCGTGCCGAACTCCATTGCCTCATTGTGCATGTGGCCGAGCGTGCGCTGCAGCGCGAGCGCGCGTGCGCGGTAGGCGCAGCCCTCGCGGAACAGGATCAGCGGGCAGCGCGCCGGGTCGGTGTCGGGGGCGAAGACCTGGACCAGCTCCTCCCTGGTCAACTCGTCGAACTGCAGCGCCGGATGCCGCAGCGGGCCGGCAATGAAGGCGCAGTCCAGTTTGCGGGACAGCACCTTGTCGATCAGCACGGCGCTGGTGTCCGTCCTGATGTGCAATTCCAGCGTGTTGTGGGCGTGGCGCAGGTCGCGCAGTACGGCCGGCAGATAGAGCGCGGTGAAGGTCTCCATGGCGCCGATGCGCAGCTCTCCGGCGTCCTCGCCCGCCTGCCGCACTGCGGCCACGGTCTGGCGTTCGAGGCTCAGCATGCGGCGGGCGTAGTCGAGCAGCACGCGGCCGGCCGGGGCGAGTTCCACGCCCCGGCCGGAGCGGAAGAACAGTTTGGTGCCGAGTTCTTCCTCGAGCCGGCGGATGCGGTTGGTGACGTTGGATTGCACGGTGTTGAGCTTGCGTGAGGCGGCGAGGATGCCGCCTTCGTCGACGACGGCCTCGAAGGTGCGCAGGGCGAGGAGTTCCATTGGCGTATCTCTGAAACAGAACGGTCTATTCTGAAATAATCGCTTGAAGGGATATCTTACGCCGACTATCTTTCCGGCTCCAGCAGGAGACAGGACACAAGAACATGGATTATCAGATCCAGCGGATGAAAGTACTGGGTGCGGGCATCTTCAGCCTGATCCTGGCGATGGGGGTGGCGCGCTTCGCCTATACCCCGCTGCTGCCGGTGATGCAGGCCCAGGCCGGGCTGGGCCTGGCCGAAGGAGGCTGGCTGGCGGCGATCAACTATGCCGGCTACCTCACCGGGGCACTGATCGCGGCGTCGATCAGCGATCTGGTGCTGAAGGACCGGCTGTATCGCGTTGGCATGGTGCTGGCGGTGCTGACCACGGCGATGATGGGGTTGTCGGACAGCCTGGTGGTCTGGGCGGTGTCGCGCTATCTGGCTGGACTGGCGACTTCGGGGGCGATGCTGCTGGGGACCGGCCTGATCCTGAACTGGCTGATCCGCCACGGCCACCGCAGCGAACTGGGCATCCATTTCGGCGGCATCGGTGTCGGCATCGCCGCGTGCTCGATGGCCGTGGCGCTGATGAGCAGCGTGCTGGACTGGCGTGAACAGTGGTTCGTGTTCACCGCCATCGGCTGCCTGCTGCTGGTGCCTGCGCTGGGCTGGCTGCCGGCGCCGGATACCAGTTCCTTGACCAGAAGCGGTGCGCCGATGCACGACAATCCGCCGAGCCCGCTGTTCCTGCGCCTGTTCATGGTCTCGTATTTCTGCGCCGGGATCGGCTACGTCGTCAGCGCCACCTTCATCGTCGCCATCGTCAATGATCTGCCCGGGCTCGAAGGCAAGGGCAACTGGACTTTCTTCGCCATCGGCCTGGCGGCGGCGCCGACCTGCATCGTGTGGGATCTGATCGCCCGCCGTACTGGCGAACTCAATGCCCTGATCCTGGCGGCGCTGCTGCAGATCGTCGGCATCCTGCTGCCGGTGGCGCTGGGAGGCGTGGCCGGCACGGTGGCGGGGGCGTTGCTGTTCGGTGGCACTTTCGTCGGCCTGGTCAGCCTGGTGCTGACGATGGCGGGACGCTACTACCCGACGCGGCCGGCGAAGATGATGGGCAAGATGACGATTTCCTACGGCGTGGCGCAGATCGTCGGCCCGGCGGTGACCGGCTGGCTGGGGGAGAGCTTCGGCAGCTATGCCGGCGGGCTTTATTTCGCCGCCGCCATGATGGCGCAGGGCTGCGTGCTGCTGCTGGTGCTGAAGGCGGTGGAGCGGCGCGACGCCGCCGCGCGCGAAGCCGCCGAGCCCTGCATGCAGGGATGAGGGCCGGACACCCCGCCGGGGGCGGAGCCGCCCCCGGCGAGAATTAGGGGCGCTTTTGATGTTTACGGTCCCCGGGGGCGGCGTTGCGTGGTATTTTCCTGCCGACATGCGCAAGCATGCCCATGCGTCGCGCAAGGCGACCGGGTGCCGCCATCGGCTTGGCGGCGAGAGACTAGAACCATAGGGGAAAAGAATGGCTGAGGGGAAATCCAAGATCATCTACACGCTCACCGACGAAGCGCCGCTGCTGGCCACGTCCGCGTTCCTGCCGATCATCCGTACTTTCACCGGCCCTGCAGGCATCGACATCGAAGAGGCCGACATCTCGGTGTCGGGCCGCGTGCTGGCGGAGTTCCCGGAATTCCTGACCGAAGAGCAGCGCGTGCCGGATACGCTGGCCGAGCTCGGCCGCCTGACCCTGCTGCCTGACACCAACATCATCAAGCTGCCCAACGTCAGCGCTTCGGTGGCGCAGCTGAAGGCATGCATCAAGGAACTGCAGGCCAAGGGCTACGCGGTTCCCGATTATCCCGAAGATCCCAAGACCGACGAGGAAAAGGCCATCCGCACGCGCTACGGCAAGTGCCTGGGCTCGGCGGTCAACCCGGTGCTGCGCGAGGGCAACTCCGACCGCCGCGCGCCGGCCGCGGTCAAGAACTACGCCAAGAAGAACCCGCACTCGATGGGTGAATGGAAGCAGTGGTCGCAGTCCCACGTCTCCCACATGCACCATGGCGATTTCTACCATGGCGAGAAGTCGATGACGCTGGACAAGGCGCGCGACGTCAAGATGGAGCTGATCACCAAGTCCGGCAAGACCATCGTGCTCAAGCCCAAGGTTTCGCTGCTGGACGGCGAGATCATCGACTCGATGTTCATGAGCAAGAAGGCGCTGTGCGAGTTCTACGAGCGCGAGCTGGACGATTGCCGCGAAGCCGGCATCCTGTTCTCGCTGCACGTGAAGGCGACGATGATGAAGGTCTCGCACCCGATCGTGTTCGGCCACTGCGTCAAGATCTATTACAAGGATGCGTTCGAGAAGCACGGCAAGCTGTTCGAGGAGCTGGGCATCAACGTCAACAACGGCATGGTCGATCTGTACGAGAAGATCAAGACCCTGCCCGAATCCAAGCACGACGAGATCATCCGCGACCTGCACGCCTGCCAGGAGCACCGCCCGGCGCTGGCGATGGTCGACTCGGCCAAGGGCATCACCAACTTCCATTCGCCCAACGACATCATCGTCGACGCCTCGATGCCGGCGATGATCCGCCAGGGCGGCAAGATGTGGGGTTCCGACGGCAAGCAGTACGACAGCAAGTGCGTGATGCCGGAATCGACCTTTGCCCGCATCTACCAGGAGATGATCAACTTCTGCAAATGGCACGGCAACTTCGACCCGCGCACGATGGGCACGGTGCCGAACGTCGGCCTGATGGCGCAGAAGGCCGAGGAATACGGTTCGCACGACAAGACCTTCGAGATCACCGAAGCCGGTGTCGCCAACATCACCGACCTCGCCACCGGTGAAGTGCTGCTGACCCAGAACGTGGAAGAAGGCGACATCTGGCGCATGTGCCAGGTCAAGGACGCGCCGATCCGCGACTGGGTGAAGCTGGCCGTGACCCGCGCGCGCAATTCGGGCATGCCGGCGATCTTCTGGCTCGATCCCTATCGCCCGCACGAGAACGAGCTGATCAAGAAGGTGAAGACCTACCTGAAGGACTACGACACCGAGGGTCTGGACATCCAGATCATGTCGCAGGTCCGCGCCATGCGCTACACGCTGGAGCGGGTGATCCGCGGCCTCGACACCATCTCGGTGACCGGCAACATCCTGCGCGACTACCTGACCGACCTGTTCCCGATCATGGAACTGGGCACCAGTGCCAAGATGCTGTCGATCGTGCCGCTAATGAACGGCGGCGGCATGTACGAGACCGGCGCCGGCGGCTCCGCGCCCAAGCACGTTCAGCAACTGACGCAGGAAAACCACCTGCGCTGGGACTCGCTGGGCGAGTTCCTGGCGCTGGCGGTATCGATGGAAGACCTCGGCATCAAGACCGGCAACGCCAGGGCGAAGATTCTCGCCAAGACGCTCGATCTGGCCACCGGCAAGCTGCTCGACGAGAACAAGTCGCCGTCGCCCAAGACCGGCCAGCTCGACAACCGCGGCAGCCAGTACTACCTCGCCACGTTCTGGGCCCAGGCCCTGGCCGAGCAGACCGAGGACGCCGAGCTGGCGCAGCATTTCGCGCCGATCGCCAAGGCCCTGGCGGAGAACGAGCAGAAGATCATCGCCGAGCTCACCGAGGTGCAGGGCAAGCCGGCCGACATCGGCGGCTACTACAAGGTCGATCCGGCCAAGTGCGGTGCGGTGATGCGACCGAGCGCCACCTTCAACAGCATCCTGGAGACGGCGAACGCCTGATCCCGACGGCCCTGGGGCGTTGCCCTCCAGGCCCGGAATCGACGCCGGTGCTTCCGCAAGGGGGCACCGGCGTCTCGACGTTTACGGCTGCTGCCGTGCATGCCGGCTTGCCGGCCGGTCATCCCGGATCGATAAGCTCACGTGTATACTGCCGTCCTCATTGCCCAGAATGGGTTGTCATGGCATCACGGAGGAAGCTCAGCGTGCCCTTCATCTGGAGTTCCGATCTCGATACCGGCATCGACGTGATCGACCAGCATCATCGCCGCATCGCCGATTACATCAACGCACTCGAAATCGCCAATGCTTCCGGCAACAGGGCCGAGGTCGGGCGCACGCTCGATGATCTGGTCGACTACACGGTGTCGCACTTCGCCTTTGAGGAAAGCCTGCAGGAAGAAGCCGGCTATGCCTTCTGCAAGCCGCACAAGCGGGTGCATGAGCTGTTCGTGCGGCGGGTCAACGAGTACGTCGAGCGGCATCGCCTCGGCGAGGACATCGGCGCGGAACTGTACAAGCTGCTGTCCACCTGGCTGGTCAACCACATCAAGCGCGACGATGCCGATTACGTCGCGGCGGTCAGGACCAACATGCTCGGCATCATCGCCGAGAAGCGCGAGCGCAAGGATACCGGCTGGTTCAGCCGCTTCTTCCGCCGTTAGGCGGCGGGGTTTCGCCGCCGCCCATACGGATCAGGCTGCCGTGCAGTCGTTGGCGAGCGGTGCGTGAGTGCGCCCGTCGAGCAGCAGCCCCTTCCACGGCAGGTCGATCCAGACCAGGCCGCTGGCCACGTCCTCGAAGCGCGGCAGGCCCGATTCGGAAAAGTCGCGCTCGAGCTGATAGCGGCGCCCCCTCCAGTCCAGCTGCAGGCGGTGGTTGACCTTGCCCTGCATCTCGCGCTGCAGCCCGACCTGTTGGCCCTCGCCGCAGCGGTAGTCACCGCTGGGCAGGGCGAAGTGGAACTGCCCGCTCTGGCTGGAAATGCCGTCGTCCTGTTCGATCACCGGCGGCGGCAGGCCGCAGGCGGAAAGCAGCAGCGCGAGGCTGGCAAGGAGGGCGCGCAGTGTCATGGTCATTTCACCTCCAGCAGGCTGTCGTCCCATTTGTCGTGCTTCTGCAGGCCGAGCAGGTTCGCCACCGTCGCGGCGATGTTGGACAGGCCGGCGGTTTCGCTCTGCTTCAGCCCCAGTCTGCCGCCGCTGACGTTGTCGTACAGGATCAGCGGCACCGGGTTCAGCGTGTGGGCGGTCTTGGCCTTGTAGGAGCCGTCCTTGTTGACTGCCGGCTCCCTGGTCTTCTTGTCGAGTTCGAACATTTCGTCGGCGTTGCCATGGTCGGCGGTGACGAGGGCGACGCCGCCGGCCTTGTCCACTGCCTTCAGCAGGCGGCCGAGCGCCAGGTCGACCGCTTCGATCGCCATCGTCGCGGCGCGGAAGTTGCCGGTGTGGCCGACCATGTCGCCGTTGGCGTAGTTGCAGCGCAGCACCTTGTACTGGCCGGACTGCAGCGCGGCGATCATCGCATCGGTGATCTCGGCCGCCTTCATCCACGGGCGCTGCTCGAAGGGGACGACGTCGCTGGGGACTTCCTGCCAGGTTTCGCCGTCGAACCTGCTCGAGCGGTTGCCGTTCCAGAAATAGGTGACGTGGCCGAACTTCTGCGTCTCGGAGCAGGCGAACTGCGCCAGCCCGGTCTTGCTGAACCATTCGCCCGAAGTGTCGCGGATCGCCGGCGGCGGCACCAGGAAGCGGCTGGGCAGCTGCAGGTCGCCGTCGTACTGCAGCATGCCGGCGTAAGTGACGCGCGGATGGCGCACGCGGTCGAACTCGCTGAAATCGTCCTCGACGAAGGCCCGGGTGATCTCGATCGCACGGTCGCCGCGGAAGTTGTAGAGCACCACCGCGTCGCCGTCCTCGATGGTGCCGATCGGCTTGCCATTGCCGTTTTCGTCGAACTCGGCAATGACGAATTCCGGCAGGTCCTGGTCGATGGTGCCGGGATGGCTTGCGCGCAGGCCTTCGACGGCCGCCGTGGCATTGGCGAACTGCGGGCCTTCGCCCAGCACGTGGGTGCGCCAGCCGCGCGCCACCATCGGCCAGTTGGCGTCGTAGCGGTCCATCGTGATGTACTGGCGGCCGCCGCCCGAGGCGATGCGGGCATCGAAGCCGTCGGTGCTGATCTCGCCCAGGAAGGCTTCGAAAGGCACGACGTAGTCCAGCGCACTGGTCTCGGGCACGTCGCGGCCGTCGAGCAGCGCATGGATGCGCACCGTCTTCACGCCTTCGGCCTTGGCCTGCACCACCATCGCCTTCAGGTGGTCGATGTGGCTATGCACGTTGCCGTCCGAGAACAGGCCGATGAAGTGCAGCGCGCCGGTCTTGGCGGCGGCGACGACCTCCTGCCAGGCCTGGCCTTGCCAGATCGTGCCTTCCGCGATGGCGTTGGCGACCAGCGCCGCGCCCTGCGCGTAGACCTGGCCGGCGCCGATGGCGTTGTGGCCGACTTCGGAGTTGCCCATGTCGTCGTCCGAGGGCATGCCGACCGCGGTGCCGTGGGCACGCAGCGTGATGTTCGGATAGCGGGCGAACAGGCGGTCCAGCGTCGGCTTGCGGGCAGCCTCGATGGCGCTGCCGACGGTGTGCTTGGGAATGCCGTAGCCGTCCATGACGATCACGACGACAGGGCCCGGGACGCCGGCGAAGGCGGAGTTCTTTTGCAGCATGCTCGTTTCCTGAAGATGAAATCCAGCGCCGGCGCGGCGTGCCGCGCTCGGCCAAGCTGCTATTTTCCTTCAAATCGGCGCCGTAGTCGCATGGGCGTATTCAATCCTTGCAATCGATCCGGCGCCGTTCCGATGCCGGCGGCCTACTTCCTGAAGTCGCGATGGCAGGATTTACAGCTTGCATGAACCTTGTCATAGGCTGCCTGGGCGCGGCTCCTGTCATGCGTTTGCGCGGCCTGGGCGAGTGCGTCGGTGGCGTCGTAGAAGGCCTGCCGTTCGTGCTCGAAATCCTGTGGGCGTTCCCACACCGCGGCCTTGGCCTTGGTGGGTGGCTGGAGCGTGTCGGGCGTGAAGTACGGCCACGGACCTTCGCGCACGGTGACGAGCTCGGCGGCCAGGCGGGCGAATTCATCGGCCTGGTAGCGGTCGTCGCGCAGCATCTTGCCCATCGGCTCGAAGCTGCGCAGCATGGCCTTGAAGGCCTCCTGGCGATGCTTGATCGGCTGCCCGGGCAAGGTGTCCTCCACCGGGCCGCCACAGCCGGCGAGGGCCAGCAGCAGCATGGAGGAGGAGAGGACGAAGGAAGAGCGGGCGAGGGACGGCAAGCGGGTTCGGGACATGTGGGTGTGGACTGCGGAGGTTTCAAGGACTGGGAAAGTACGCGCTCGGCGCGGTGCAGTCGGTTCCGACCGTGCCGGCGGCAAGTCGTTCAGGGCCGGCGTTTCAGTCACGCAGCCGCGCGGGCGTGAGCCTGCGCAACTGGCGGCCGACGATGGCGCGGAAGCGCACGTTGTGCAGGCAGAGGCCGCCCGCCAGCCCGATCAGGCAGCCGAGCACGGTGTCGATGAAGCGGCTCTGGAGCAGTTCCACGGCAGGCAGCTGCCCCAGCGTGGGGGCTTCGGCGAGTACGATCGTCAGTGGCGTGATGAAGATGACGGCGAGGCCGTAGTGCCGCACCACGGTGCTTTCGATGATGAAGGTGAGCGCGATGACGATCGGCGCGATGCTCCATGGCGAAAGCGGCAGCGAGATGATGCCCCAGGCCAGCAGCATGCCGATGGCGGTGCCCAGTACGCGGTGCAGCTGCCGGTTCCACACCGCGCGCAGCGACACGCCCTGGATCACCGCCACGCAGCTGATCGGCACCCAGTAGGGACGGTCGAGCTGCAGCGCCTGGGCGATGGCGAGCGACAGGCAGACGCAGGCGCCGATCACGATGGAGTCCAGCACGATGAAATCGAAGTCCGCCGGCGGCAGGGGTGCGATCGCTTCGGGCGCTTCAAGGCGCAGGATGTGCAGGCTGTAGCAGAAGGCGATCAGGCTCGCCAGCAGCGTGCCCATGGTCAGCAGGCCGACCCTGAGCGGAATTTCCTCGACGGTGCCGGGCGAGTAGGCAGCGATCGCCGCAACCATGACGAAGAACAGGCTGCCCGGCGGCCCGACGCGGTAGAAGCGCGCCACCATCGACACCAGCACGGTGATGAAGCCCAGCATCACCGCCTTCGCCAATGGCAGGAAATGGACGATCGCTCCCAGCGTGTAGCTCGCCGACATGCCGAAGGCACAGGCCATCAGCCAGGTCATGCGGTGCGACAGCGGCGTGTTGGGCTGGTACAGGAACACCAGGCCGCCGAGCGAGGAGATCAGGCCGTATTCCAGATGGCCGAAGTAGGCCCCCACCACCAGCGGCAGGCCGGTCGCCAGCGCCGCGGCGAAGGGCATCTGCCAGCGGCGCTTGCTGGGGGTGAGGGCAGTGAGCTGCTGCCATTCGTTGCGGATCAGCGCCTCGAGTCGGTGCAGCAAGGATGGATGGTTCATGGTTCGGTGCCGGTGACGTGTCCGGATGTGTAACACACCCCCGGCGGTGCTTGCGATAGCATCCTGCCGTATCAACTTTTCTTTCCGGATCTCACATGAGTGCTCCCACGCTGATTGCCCTGATTTCGCAGAAAGGCGGGTCGGGCAAGACCACGGTGGCGATGCAGCTGGCTGCGGGCTTGGCGCTGGCCGGCTACCGCGTCGCGCTGGCCGATCTCGATCCGCAGGAAAGCGCATCGCGCTGGGCCGAATCGGCACCGCCCGATGCGCCTTTCCCGGCCCAACTGGTGCGTCTGCAGGGCAAGGCGAAGGACATGGCCAAGACCCTGAAGCCGGTCGCCAACGGCGTCGATGTGGTGGTGATGGACTGCCCGCCGTCCATCGAACATCCCCATGCGATGAGCGCGCTGGAGCTGTGCGATCTCGCCCTGGTGCCGGTGGTGCCCAGCCCGACCGATCTGTGGGCGACGCGCGGCATCGAGCGCCTGATCCTCGATCGCCAGCGCAAGCGCCCTGCCCTGCGTGGCGCGCTGCTGCCCAACCGCGTCATGCGCACTTCGCTGGCGGGGGACGTACTCGACGTACTGCAGGATTTCGAGCTGCCGGTGCTCGATGCCGCCCTGTCGCAGCGCAGTGCATATGCGCTCAGTGCCGTGCGAGGCACCTCGGTGTTCGGGCTCGGGCGCGCCGCCGCCGCGGCCCAGGAAGAAGTCGAGCAATTGGTTGCGGCCGTTCTCAAACTGATCGAAGGATGAGCGATGTCGACGTCCAGAAGCACCTTGTCGAAGCTGCGTGAAACCTTGAAGCAGGAAGACAGCGCGCTGTCCGAACGCCTGCCGGCGGTGGCGGTGCCGCCGGCCGTCCGCGCAAAGGCGGCGCAGTCCGGGAGTACCGCGGCCGGGAAGCCGGCGGCCGCACGCAAGGGCGCAAGGCCTGCTGCGGCGCCAAAACCGGAACCGAGGCCGGAACCCGGACTCGAGGCGAAGCGCTCGGCCGAGGCAGTGCCGCCGCGCGCCAGGCCCGACAGGAAGCGACCGGCCCGAACGGCGGCCATCGCGGACGGGAAGGTCAGCGCCGGCAAGGAAAAGCCGGCCAGGCCGGAAAAGGTCGAACGCGACTCCTTCTCGATGCCCGCAGGTGAACACAAGCGCATCAAGGCGCTGCGTGCCGCGCTGGCCAAGGCGGGATGCAAGGCGAGCAAATCCGAAGTGCTGCGCGCCGGCCTGGCCTTGCTGGCGGCGCGGGACCTGAGCGAAGTGATCCGGGTCATCGCTGCCCTGCCCAAGGTGGCGAAGGGCAAGCGCGGCAAGAAAGCCTGAGTTTCCCTTGCGCCCGGCCTTCGTGCCGGCCGGTTTCAACGCAGCACGAAGTTCTTGTCGGGCTGCGGCGCCGGCGGCGGCGTCTCGCCCAGCAGTTCGCGCAGGCTGGCGTCGATGCCGGCAACGATGGCATCGAGCGCGAGGTCGTTGGGCATGGTGCCGAAGGGCTCCTCGATTTCGTCGCTGAGCGCTTCGAGGGCGAAGAAGGTGTAGGCGACGAAGACCACCACCAGCGGCATCATCAGGCCGATCGAGTCCACCAGGCCGAAGGGCAGCAGCATGCAGTAGCAGTAGGAACTGCGGTGCAGGATCACCGAATAGGTGAAGGGCAGCGGCGTATTGGCGATGCGCTCGCAACTGCCCAGCGCGGTGGACAATTCGTCCAGTCCCGCTTCCATGTGCTGGGCGAGAATGGGGGGCAGGGCGTCGTTCTCGCGCCGTTCCCGCAGCCACTCGGCCAGCCACAGCAGGATCAGCGCGGGGGCCGAGCGCGTGCCCGCGAGGCGGGCGACGAGTGCGTCCGGCAGCAGGCCGGCGAGGCCGGCGTCGCAGGGCCGATGGCGCAACTGGTTGCGCATCGCCGCGGCGAAGCCGATCAGCCCGAGAATGAAGGGCCGCGTCGCGTCAGGCCCTGCGCCGCCGCGTGCGGTCAGTGTCAGCGCCTGGCGCGCCAGGTTGCGGGACACGATCAGCACGCTGCCCCACATCGTGCGGGCTTCCCAGTAGCGATCGTAGCTGGCGTTGATGCGGAAGCCGAGAAAGATGGCCAGCGCCACTCCCATCAGCGAGAACGGCGCGGCCGTCAGCGTGACCTTCCAGTCGAAGAGCCGGCCGTGCGCCACCAGCACCGTGCAGGACAGCAGGAAGACGAACAGCAGCTGCCAGAAAATGAGGGGCATCAGCGAGCCGCGGCGGACGAACAGCAAGCGGAGCCAGTGCGGGCGGGGTCGGACGATCATGATGGGGGTTCATGGGCGCAAAGTGGAATTCTGGCATCGTTTGCACTGCAGCAAGCGTGTTTGCCGTTCGTTCATGGGGTGTTCCACCCTTGCGAACCGGGGCCTTCCCGGGTCTGGCGGGACAATCGGCAGCTTGTGGTATTCGCTGCGCACTATCCCGCATAGCCTGCATCAATGAGATGGATTGCTTAAACCCCGGGCAGTCTTTGCTAGGCTGAAAGCGTCGATGGCGCGCGGACGGGCGAGACTCGCCGATGTCCGCGATTTTCGGCTTGCTTGGCGAATACAGGAGGCAGACATGGGCGCACATGAAATGAAGGCCGGCGGCAAATGCCCGGTGATGCACGGCGGCATGACGGCCGCGGGCCGTTCCAACATGGACTGGTGGCCGAATGCGTTGAACCTCGACATTCTCCACCAGCACGACAGCAAGACCAACCCGATGGGGCCGGGCTTCGACTACCGCGAAGAACTGAAGAAGCTCGACTTTGCCGCGCTCAAGCGGGATCTCACCGCCCTGATGACCGACAGCCAGGAATGGTGGCCGGCCGACTGGGGGCATTACGGCGGCCTGATGATCCGCCTGTCCTGGCACGCCGCGGGCACCTATCGCATCGCCGACGGCCGGGGTGGCGCCGGTACCGGAAGCCAGCGCTTCGCGCCGCTGAATTCGTGGCCGGACAATGCGAGCCTGGACAAGGCACGCCGGCTGCTGTGGCCGATCAAGAAAAAATACGGCAACAAGCTCAGCTGGGCGGATCTGGTCGCTCTTGCCGGCACCATCGCCTATGAGTCGATGGGTTTGAAGACCTACGGCTTCGCCTTTGGCCGCGAGGACGTCTGGCATCCGGAAAAGGACATCTACTGGGGTTCGGAGAAGGAATGGCTCGCCCCCACCGACAACCCCGACAGCCGCTACTCCGGCGAGCGCGATCTGGACAATCCGCTTGCCGCGGTGATGATGGGCCTGATCTATGTGAACCCGGAAGGCGTGGATGGCAAGCCCGACCCGCTCAAGACCGCGCAGGACGTGCGGGTGACCTTTGCGCGCATGGCCATGAACGACGAGGAAACCGTCGCCCTGACTGCGGGCGGCCATACGATCGGCAAATGCCACGGCAATGGCAACGCGGCCGATCTGGGGCCGGCGCCCGAGGCCGCCGACGTCGAGGACCAGGGCCTGGGCTGGATCAACAAGGTCGGCCGCGGCGTGGGCCGCGAGGCCGTCACCAGCGGCCTCGAGGGCGCCTGGACCACCCATCCGACCCAATGGGACAACGGCTACTTCGACATGCTGCTCAACCACGACTGGGAACTGAAGAAGAGCCCGGCCGGCGCCTGGCAATGGGAGCCGGTCGCCATCCTGGAAGAGGACAAGCCGGTCGACATCGAGGACCCGTCGGTCCGCCACAACCCGATCATGACCGACGCCGACATGGCGATGAAGATGGATCCGGAGTACCGCAGGATCGCGGAGCGCTTCCACAAGGATCCGGCCTACTTCGCGGAAGTGTTCGCGCGCACCTGGTTCAAGCTCACGCACCGCGACATGGGGCCGAAGACGCGCTACCTCGGCCCCGACGTACCGGCCGAGGATCTGATCTGGCAGGACCCGGTTCCCGCCGGCCCGCGCGGCTACGACCTTGCCGCGGTGAAGGCGAAGATCGCCGCCAGCGGCCTGAGCGTGAGCGACATGGTCGCCACCGCCTGGGACAGCGCCCGTACTTTCCGCGGTTCGGACAAGCGCGGCGGCGCCAATGGCGCCCGCATCCGCCTCGCTCCGCAGAAGGATTGGGAGGGCAACGAGCCTGCGCGCCTGGCGAGGGTGCTCGCGGTGCTCGAAGGCATTGCGGCGGAAACCGGCGCGAGCGTGGCGGACGTCATCGTGCTGGCCGGCAACGTCGGTGTCGAGCAGGCGGCGAAGGCGGCGGGTTTCGACATCGCGATCCCCTTTGCGCCTGGCCGCGGCGATGCCACGCAGGAGATGACGGACGTCGAATCCTTCGAGGTGCTCGAACCCCTGCATGACGGCTACCGCAACTGGCTGAAGGCGGATTACGTCGTCGGCGCCGAAGAGCTCCTGCTCGACCGCACGCAGCTGATGGGGCTGACTGCGCCTGAAATGACCGTGCTGGTCGGCGGCATGCGCGTACTGGGTGCCAATCATGGCGGCAGCAGGCACGGCGTCTTCACCGATCGCGTCGGCGTGCTGACGAACGACTTTTTCGTCAATCTGACCGACATGGCCTACACCTGGAAGCCGGTGGGCGGGAACCTGTACGAAATCCGCGAGCGCAAGAGCGGCGCGCTCAGGTGGACGGCGACTCGGGTGGACCTGGTGTTCGGTTCCAACTCCGTCCTGCGCGCCTATGCCGAAGTCTATGCGCAGGACGACAACCGCGAGAAGTTCGTGAAGGATTTCGTCGCAGCCTGGACCAAGGTCATGAATGCCGACCGTTTCGATCTGAGATAAGCTTCGCCGTGATCGCCCACACCGCGCACCGGCGCGGTGTGGGCTTTTGCCGTGCGAACGCCACACCGGAGCCTGCATGCCCGAAATCAGTTTTCTCGAACTCGAAACCGCGCCCGAACCGGGCGTGGCCGTGATCTGGCTGCACGGCCTGGGCGCCGACGGCCACGACTTCGAACCCATCGTCCCCGAGCTTGCGCTGGCGCCCGCGCCCGCCGTGCGCTTCATCTTCCCGCATGCGCCCTACCAGCCGGTGAGTTGCAACGGCGGCTACGTCATGCGCGCCTGGTACGACATCATCTCGCTGGCGCCGGACAGCCGCGAGATCGACGAAGCCGGCCTGCTCGCCTCGCGCGACGTCGTCCGCGCCTTGATCGCACGCGAAGTGGAGCGCGGCATCCCGAGCCAGCGCATCTTCCTCGCCGGCTTCTCGCAGGGCGGCGCGGTCGCCTACCTGAGCGCGCTGACCCACCCCGAGCCGCTGGCGGGCGTGATCGCGCTATCGACCTACATCCCCGCCGCCGGTCTGATCATGCGCGAGCTTTCCGCGGCCAACCGCGGCATTCCGCTGTTCGTCGCGCACGGCACGGAAGACGAGGTCGTGCCGCCCGTAATGGGCAGGCAGGCGCTCGAACTGCTGCAAGGCCTGGGCCTGCGGCCCGAATGGCGCAGCTATGCGATGCCGCATGCGGTCTGCGCGCAGGAAATCGACGACATCGGGGTATGGCTGCGGGCGCGGATCGCGGCGCTGTAGCCGCTATCCATCGTGTTCACACCCTCGGATGGCCGGCGCTCTGCTACGCGCGCCCCACCGGAAATGGCGAGCATGAGATGCGAATGCCGCCCGCTGCCGACCAAGCTCAGATGACCGCGGTCAGTTCCGGCACGACCTCGAACAGATCGCCCACCAGGCCGTAATCGGCCACCTGGAAGATCGGCGCCTCCGGGTCCTTGTTGATCGCCACGATCACCTTCGAGTCCTTCATCCCCGCCAGGTGCTGGATCGCCCCCGAGATGCCCACCGCGATGTACAGCTGCGGCGCGACGATCTTGCCCGTCTGGCCCACCTGGTAATCGTTGGGCACGAAGCCCGCATCGACCGCCGCACGGCTCGCGCCCAGTGCCGCGCCCAGCTTGTCCGCCAGCGGCTCGAGCAGCGTGTGGTAGTTCTCCCCGCTGCCCACGCCCCGGCCGCCCGAGACGATGACCTTGGCCGCACCCAGTTCAGGGCGCTCGCTCTTGGTCAGCTCGCGGCCG
>NZ_BCUG01000010.1 GCF_001591165.1 Thauera butanivorans NBRC 103042 | reverse complement strand
GGAATGTCGGCATTGAGCGTCTCGCGGATCGCCTTGCCGTTGTCGACCGTCTCGGCGTAGGCCAGCCGTTCCAGGTTCTGTTCGATGCGCTCGGCGATCCGGAGCAGAATGTTGGCCCGCTCGGCCGCCGGCGTCTTGCTCCAGGCCGGAAACGCCGCGTGCGCCGCGTCCAGCGCCAGCTCGATGTCCTCGGCGGTGGAGCGTGCCGCCTGCGTATAGACCTGGCCGCTGATCGGCGTCACCACGTCGAAGTACTGGCCCTTGACCGGCGAAACCCAACGGCCGCCGATGAAGTTGTCGTAGCGCGCCTTGTGCTGCACCGGGGCACCGGACTGGCCGGGCATTGCGTAGATCATCTCGCTGTCTCCTCGTTCTGGTGTTCATGGGCGTCGACCGCCACCACGCACCTCCAGCAGGCATCGTGCCAGCATGGCAAGCCCATTTCCCTTCAAGCAGTTACGGTAAAAACCGGCTGCACATCGGGAGCGGCGTCATGGGCGGAGCATGTCAGTACGGAACAACTGCTCCATAAATATGAGCATATGGAGCAATCCGGCATGCATGCCCCATGCTCCATTAGGGAAGCTCCTTATCGACATTCCGGCCTCGCCGCAAAGCCAGCCAACAGCAGCAAAAAGAAGGAAATTTCGTCGATCGGACACATCTTGGCGCGGTATTTGCTGTGGTATCTTCGTGGCCGTCCCCCTCCCCGACAGCCACGGCCCGATGCTGCTTGCCTCCCTCGTCTTCGTCCCCTTCATCGCCAGCCTGATCGCAGCATCGATGCCACAGGACGCCCGCAACCGGGAGTTCTGGCTGGCAGCCGGTGTGGCGGTCTACGGGCTCATCGTCGCGATCTCGCTCTATCCGGAGATGTCGGAAGGCACGGTGCTGCGCGAAGGCTTCGACTGGCTGCCCGCGCAAGGCCTGTACTTCCTGCTGCGCATGGATGGCCTGGCCTGGGTGTTCACCTTGCTGGTACTCGTCATCGGCCTGCTGGTGGTGCTGTACGCGCGCTACTACATGTCACCGAACGACCCGGTGCCCCGCTTCTTCTCCTTCCTGCTCGCCTTCATGGGCTCGATGCTGGGCGTGGTGCTGTCGGGCAACCTGGTCCAGCTCGTGGTGTTCTGGGAACTGACGAGCCTGACCTCCTTCCTGCTGATCGGCTACTGGCACCACCGCGCCGACGCCCGGCGCGGCGCGCGGATGGCCTTTACCGTCACCGCCACCGGCGGCCTGTGCCTGCTCGCCGGCGTGCTCGTGCTGGGCCACATCGTCGGCAGCTACGACCTCGACATCGTGCTGGCGGCCGGCGAACTCATCCGCAGCGACGACCTGTACCTGACCGCCTTGCTGCTCATCGCGCTGGGCGCGCTGACCAAGAGCGCGCAGTTCCCCTTCCACTTCTGGCTGCCGCACGCCATGGCGGCTCCGACGCCGGTGTCGTCCTACCTGCATTCGGCGACGATGGTGAAAGCCGGCGTGTTCCTGCTGGTGCGCCTGTGGCCGGCCCTGGCGGGCACGCCGGAATGGACCTGGATCATCGGCGGCGCGGGCGTGTGTACGCTGTTGATCGGCGCCTTCATCGCCATCTTCCAGCACGACCTCAAGGGCCTGCTGGCCTATTCGACGATCAGCCACCTCGGCCTGATCACCGTACTGATCGGCATCGGTACGCCGCTGGCGATGGTCGCGGCGATCTTCCACATCCTGAACCACGCCACCTTCAAGGCCTCGCTGTTCATGGCCGCCGGCATCATCGACCACGAAACCGGCACGCGCGACCTGCGCCTGCTGGGCGGGCTGCGCCACAAGCTGCCGGTCACCGCCACGCTGGCCATCGTCGCCAGCGCGGCGATGGCCGGCGTGCCGCTGCTGAACGGCTTCCTGTCCAAGGAGATGTTCTTCGCCGAAACGCTGCATGTCGGCGGCGACCGCAACTGGTGGATGTCGGTCGCCGCGGTGGCGATGGGCATGTTCAGCGTCGCCTATTCGCTGCGCTTCATCTCCATCTTCTTCGGCAAGCCGGCCGGCGAGCTGCCGCGCGACCCGCACGAGCCGCCGCGCTGGATGCGCTTTCCGGTCGAGTTGCTGGCGTTCACCTGCCTGGTGGTGGGCATCGCGCCGGCCATCAGCATCGGCCCCGTCCTCGACCTGGCGGTGGCGGCGAGCCTGCGCGAACACACCCCCGACTACAACCTGGCGACCTGGCACGGCTGGAACCTGCCCCTGGTGATGAGCATCATCGCCCTGTTCGGCGGCATCACGCTGTACGCGGTGCTGCGCTGGCGCTTCAACCTGCGCGAGCGCACGCGCGCGCCGCTGCTCAGCCACTTCAACGGCGCCCAGGCCTATGAAACCGCGATGCAGTCCCTGACCCGCGCAGCGGAATGGCTGGTCCGCCGCCTGGGCACCTCCAAGCTGCAGAAGCAGTTGCTGATGCTGATGCTGATGCTGCTGATCGTCCCGCTGCTGCTCGCCGGACTGCCGCCCGACTGGACGATACTGCCGCTGGAAGGCTTCGACCCGCTGTTCGCCGGCATCTGGCTGATCGGCGGCGCCTGCGCGGTTTCGGCCGCATGGATGGCGAAGTACCATCGCCTGACCGCCCTGGTGCTGGTCGGCGGCACCGGCATCATCACCGCCGCCACCTTCCTGTGGCTGTCGGCACCCGATCTCGCGCTGACCCAGTTGATGGTCGAAACCGTCACCACCGTGCTGCTGCTGCTCGGCCTGCGCTGGCTGCCACCCCGCATCGAATCGGCGGAGATGCAGGCTGCCGCGTCCCGCCGCGACTGGACGAGGCGTGCGCTGCACATGATGCTCGCCGTGGCCGGCGGCCTGGTGATGACGGTACTGACCTACGCCGTGCTGGTGCACCCGGCCTCGGACACCATCGCCGACTTCTTCCTGCTCAACGCGCTCTCCGGTGGCGGCGGCAGCAACGTGGTGAACGTGCTGCTGGTCGATTTCCGCGCCTTCGATACGATGGGCGAGATCACCGTACTGGCGATCGTCGCGCTCATCGTCTACGCCCTGCTGCGCCGCTTCCGCCCGGCGCCCGACAGTGCCGAAGTGCCGCAACAGCAACTGCACGCCTTCGACCCGGCCAGCCGGCAGACGCCATCCGAGCAGGCCGACAGCGGCTACCTGTTCGTGCCGGGCGTCTATCTGCGCACGCTGCTGCCCTTCATGGGCGTGATCGCGGCCTACTTCTTCATGCGCGGGCACAACCTGCCCGGCGGCGGTTTCGTCGCCGGCCTGATCTTCGCCGTCGCCATCCTCGTCCAGTACATGCTCGCCGGCGCGACCTGGGTCGAAGCCCACATCACCCTCAGGCCCCACCGCTGGCTGGGCTTCGGCCTGCTGCTGGCCGGCGTCACCGGCCTGGGTTCCTGGGCCTTCGGCCATCCCTTCCTGACCTCGCACACCGCGCACCTCCATCTTCCGGTGCTCGGCGAACTGCACGTGCCCAGCGCCTTCGTGTTCGACCTGGGCGTGTTCGCGGTGGTGGTCGGCACGACGATGCTGATGCTGGTCGCGCTGGCGCACCAGTCGCTGCGTGCGCACAAGAAGGCGAGCGAACAGGCCGCGGATGCGGCCATGCCCGCCGCCAGCGAAGGAGCGCTGTAATGGAAATCGTCATCGCGCTCGCCGTCGGCGTCATGTTCGGCTCGGGTATCTGGCTGATCCTGCGGCCCCGCACCTTCCAGCTCATCACCGGTCTGCTGTTGATGTCCTACGCCGTCAATATCTTCATCTTCGCCATGGGCCGGCTGTCGGTCGACCGTCCGCCGATCACCCTCAGCCCCGACATCGACCCCGCCCAGTTCGCCGACCCGCTGCCGCAAGCCCTGGTGCTGACCGCCATCGTGATCGGTTTCGCGACCACCGCGCTCTATCTCGTCATCATGATCGGCGCCCGCGGCCTGACCGGCAGCGACCACGTGGACGGCAAGGAGCCGCGCGAATGAACGCCCTGCCCTTCCTGCAGCACTTCATCGTCCTGCCGATCCTGCTGCCGCTGCTGGCCGGCGCGCTGCTGATCCCGGTCAAGCAGAGCCGCTACACGCTCAAGTTCGCCCTCAGCGTCACCAGCACGGTGCTGCTGTGGCTGCTGGCCGCAGCGCTGCTGGTGATGGCCGACGGCGGCTACTGGCCCGACGGCATCGGCGTCTATCTCGCCGCCAACTGGCCCGCGCCGTTCGGCATCGCCCTGCTCGTCGACCGGCTCACCGCGCTGATGCTGCTGCTCACCGCCACCATCGCGCTGGCGGTGCTGGTGTTCTCGGCCAAACGCTGGGACCGGGTGGGCATCCAGTTCCACACCCTGTTCCAGTTCCTGCTGATGGGCCTGAACGGCGCCTTCCTGACCAACGACCTGTTCAACCTGTTCGTCTTCTTCGAGGTCATGCTGGCGGCCTCCTACGGCCTGGTGCTGCACGGCTACAACCTGCAGCGCATCCGGGCCGGCATGCAGTACATCGCCATCAACCTGGTCGCCTCCTTCCTGTTCCTGATCGGCGTGGCGCTGATCTACGCCGCCAGCGGCACGCTCAACCTCACCGACCTGGGCATGCGCGTCGCCCTGCTCGGCACCGAAGACACCTGGCTGCTGGCGATCGGCGTCACCACCCTCGGCCTGGCCTTCCTGACCAAGGGCGCGATGTGGCCGCTGGGTTTCTGGCTGCCCGGCACCTACGCCTCGGCCTCGGCGCCCGTCGCGGCGATGCTGGTGCTGATGACCAAGGTCGGCGTCTATGCCGTGCTGCGGGTATGGATGACGGTGTTCGGCGACGGCGCCGGGGCGCTGGCCGGCTTCGGCTTCACCGCGCTGACGATCGGCGGCATGGCGACCCTGTTCTTCGGCGCGGTCGGCATGCTGGCCAGCCAGGACGGCGGGCGCATGGCCGGCTATGGCGCCATCATCTCGTCCGGCACCCTGCTCGCGGTGATCGGCCTGGCCGGCGGCCCGGTGCTGGCCTCCGGCCTGTACTACCTGCTCGGCTCGACGCTGGCGATGGCGGCGTTCATGCTGCTGGTCGAACTCACCGACCGCATCCGCCCGCCCGGCGCAGCACTGATCGCGATCACGATGGAAGCCTTCGCCATCGAGGACAAGCCCGAAGACCCGGTCGGCCAGGGCATCCCCGGCACGCTGGCCTTCCTGGGCCTGAGCTTCGCCGCCTGCGCGCTGGTCATCAGCGGCATGCCGCCGCTGTCGGGCTTCGTCGCCAAGTTCAGCCTGTTCCACGCGCTGCTCGACGTCCTGCCCACCGACGGCCGCATTCCGGGGCTGACCTGGGGCTTCATCGCGCTGGTCATCGTCGGCGGCCTGGCCGCCATCATCGCCCTGATGCGGCTGGGCGTGCGCATCTTCTGGGCCTCGGGCGACATCGCGCCGCCGCGGCTGCAATTCACCGAAGCGGCGCCGATCACCGCGCTGGTCACCTTCTGCGTGCTGCTCACGGTGCAGGCCGGGCCGGTCTTCGACTACCTGGACCGCACCGTCGCCGGGCTGACGCAAACCACCACCTATGGCGAACGCGTGCTGCACGAACCCGCAGTGACGCGCATGCCACAGCAGGAGGCGGAACGATGAAACGCTGGCTCCCCTCTCCGCTGCTGTCGCTATGCCTGCTGCTGATGTGGCTGCTGCTCAACCAGACCATCGAGCCCGCCCACCTGCTGCTCGGTGCCGTGCTCGGCATCGTCGCGCCGGTGCTCGCCCGCCCGCTGCAGCCCCAGGGCTACCCGCGCATCTCGCGGCCGTTCGTGCTGTTCCGCCTGCTGTGGCTGTCGCTGATCGAGATCGTGCGCTCGTGCTTCAACGTCAGCCGGATCATCCTGTTCCGCCGCACCGAAGGGGTCAATTCGCAGTTCATCCACATTCCCCTCGACCTGCGCGACCCCTACGGCCTCGCCCTGCTGTCCTGCCTGATCAATTCGACGCCCGGCACGGTATGGGTGGAAATCGTGCCCGACACCCACGAACTGCTGCTCCACGTGTTCGACCTGCACGACGAGCAATGGTGGATCGACACCATCAAATCGCACTACGAACAACCGATCATCGAGGTGTTCGAGCAACCCAGGCATTCCGAACGGGAGAAAACGACGTGACAACCACGAGCCTGCTGTCGGCAGCCATCGTCTTCGCACTCGTCTGCGTGGTGCTGGCAATGATCCTGTGCACCCTGCGCCTGCTGATCGGCCCCTCCGCGCAGGATCGCGTGCTGGCCCTGGACACGCTGTGGATGTGCGCGATGCTGCTGGCCCTGATGCTGGGCATCCGCCACGGCAGCCAGATCTATTTCGAGGCAGCGCTGATGATCGCGCTGCTCGGCTTCGTATCGACGGTCGCACTGGCGAAGTTCCTGATGCGCGGCGAGGTGATCGAATGAACATCGCCGAAACCCTGCCGACCTGGGCGGCACTGCCGGTGGCCTTCCTGCTCGTGCTGGGCGGGCTGATCTCGCTGGTCGGCGCCCTGGGCCTGCTGCGGCTGGCCAATTTCTACCAGCGCATCCACGGCCCGGCCATCACCGTCACGCTCGGCGCGGGCTGCATCCTGATCGCATCGATGATCTACTTCACCGCGACGCAGTCCCGGCTGGTGATCCACGAACTACTGATCAGCGTGTTCGTGCTGATGACCGCACCGGTGGTGGCGATGATGATCATGCGCGCCGCCGTCTATCGCGACCTGCGCAAGGAACATGTGGCGGACAAGGAAAAGACGGGCACCGACCGCACGGCCACCGGCGCCTGAGCCGCCCCGCCCTCAGCACACTGCAGGCCCGGCCCACCAGCCGCTCATCAGGCTGTCGGGCTTCACCGGCGCGCTGACGCGGGCGCTGCTTTCCCAGGACTCCACCTGCACGTCCAGCCCGGCATACACGCCATAGCCGTCGCCGGCCCGGATCCCCTCGCCTGCCTGCAGGCTCTCGCCGGCCCGGATGGCCGCCTCGGCACGGATCAGGCCCCCCGCCTTGATGCCCCAGCCGGCTTCCAGATGCATGCCAGCCTCGATCGAAGCACCTGCGACGATACCCTGATCCACGCGCAGATTCGCCGCCACGCTGATGTCGCCTCCGGCCTGCAGGCCCTTGCGGCAACGCAGTTCGCCTTCGCAGCACAGATCGGTGCCGATGCCGGCATTGCCCTCCACCCGCATGCGCCCTTCGCAGCGCAGGTCCCAGCCCACGCGGAGCTCTCCCGCGCAGCGCAGATCGCCCAGCGCATCCACGCCCCAGCCCACGCGCATGTCGCCACCGACATCGGCATGGCTTGCCGTCCGCACGCCGCCTTCCACCCGCAAGTCGCCACCGACGACCAGCTCGCCGCCGGCGCGCACACCACCCCCGACCCGCAGATCACCGCCGACGTGAAGCTTGCCTTCGACATCGACACTGCCCCGCACTTCCAGCGTGCCGGCGAACACGATGGCATCGGCTTCGACCGAATCGACGACACGCAGCTCACCGGTCGGGCCGAACTGTTCGAGCAGCCAGCAGGCATCGCCCACCCGCCCGGCCGCCACCATCCGGTCGAGCAGTTCCTGGTAGTTGCCGCCTTCGCCGAACTGGCGCACGAACCAGCGGAATCCATCGGTGCACGGGCGCTTGGCCCGAACGAAGCTTCTTGTGAGAATCATCTCATCACCCCATGTGCAAGTGCCTCTCCACGCATCGCGTGGCATCGTGGTTGCAGCCTGGGAGTGGAAACGCCCTGCCTGAAAGCGGAAGGCGGAAGAAATCCGGCCATCCGGCGTCCCGCACTGGCTGCACGTTGATCAGGGCGCACGCTGAAGCGCCCTGGGCAAGGTGCCGTGCGGGGTGGCCTGGGATCAGTCCCGGTTCCGGCCCCGCACGGCCGGGGAAAGCACGGCGGGAGACCCCGTCGTCTTGAAGGATTGCGCCAGCACGAGGCCGCGCTGGAATGAGGGAACAGCCCGCCCGCGGCCCACACGACGGCCCGCGGCATGCGGCGCGGGCGAAAACTCGTCGGGGCGGAGGAAAATCATGGCAGGCAGGCGCCAAGGAAAAGCCAAAATTGGATTATAGGTCACAATCGACGAGGATGCCTTTCGACTCAGGAACCCGTATCGGCACTGTCGAGTTCGATGCCATCGATCCGCGTGCCGTCGAGCGTCTGGATCAGCGAAAACAGGCGGCGGTAGAAGGTCGGGCTGGTGACCGTTTCCTCGCCGATCTTGACCAGCGACTCCTTGGCCGCCGTCCAGGGCAGCGAGATGGAACCGAGGCCGGTCACGCTGAGGCCGGTGCTGGTCGAACTCGATTTCAACGCATAGCGCGTCTGCAGCGCATTGGCGTAGATCACCGCACCGACGTTGCTCGGCAGGCACACCAGCGTGATGTTGAGCGTGACGCCTTCGTCCGGCTGGGGCTGGAACAGCTTCTCGCCCCTGATCCGCACCATGTCCGTGCCCTCGATCCGATAGCCCTGGCTCAGCAGGGCGCGCTTGCCGAGCTCGCATGCCTCGGCGGGCTCGCGCGTGCTCCAGGTGGCGAACGGGGATTCGTGCTGGAAGGTTTCCATGTCATACACCGGCGGCGGCGAGGAGCAGGCCGCGACCAGCAGAACGGAAACACCGGCAAGGGAAAGGCGAAAGGCGGCTGGGGGCATGGACGGCTGCAGGGCTCGTCGGGCAGGACGGATACGAATGGTAAAACATCGCCCATCCCCGGTACATGCGCAAACCTTCTGCGAAACAGCCCCATACATTTCCGCCCGGCTCGCCGCGGAGCCGAAAACGGAGCGGGCAGACGGACATTGCCGGCCATGCGGACACAGGTACGGTGGAACATCGCCCTTCCGTCGGCTAACATGCGCGGCCGCTTCCGCAGCACGGCCCTGCGCCGCCCGCCTCCATGCATGCTCCCGCCCGCGCCTGCGGCATCGACTTCGGCACCTCCAACTCCACTGCCGGCTGGCTGCGGCCCCATGCGGCTCCGCTGCTGGCGCTCGAAGATGGCAGGCCGACGCTGCCGTCGGCGGTGTTCTTCAATGCCGACGAGGACAGTACCCATTTCGGCCGCGACGCGCTGGCACAGTACCTCGAAGGCTACGAGGGCCGCCTGATGCGCGCGCTGAAGAGCCTGCTCGGCTCCAGCCTGTTCGACGGCCAGACCGAGGTACAGGGCCGCGCGCTGCGCTTTCGCGACCTGCTGGCCGCTTTCATCGGCGAACTCAAGCAACGCGCCGAAGCGCAGGCCGGCCGCGGCTTCGACCATGCGGTGTTCGGCCGTCCGGTGCATTTCGTCGATGACGACGAAGCCGCGGACCGCAAGGCGCAGGACACGCTGGAAGCGATCGCGCGCCAGGTGGGCTTCGCCGAAGTCAGCTTCCAGTTCGAGCCGATCGGCGCGGCGCTGCACTACGAGCGATCACTGTCGGGCGAGGAACTGGTGCTGGTCGCCGACATCGGCGGCGGCACGGCGGACTTCTCGCTGGTCCGGCTGTCGCCCGAACGCGCCCGCCACGACGAGCGCGGCGGCGACCTGCTGGGCAATGCCGGCATCCACGTCGGCGGCACCGACTTCGACCGCGCCCTGAGCCTGGATTGCGTGATGCCCCTGCTCGGCCACCGCGGCCTCATGAAGAACGGCGCCCACGTCCCGGCCAGCCTGTATTTCCAGCTGTCGACCTGGCACACCATCAACGCGGCCTACAGCCGCCAGGCCTGGAACGATTTCCAGAACATCTACCGCGATGCCGCCGAGCGCACCGGACTCGACCGCCTGGCGCGCTTGCTGAGCCGGCGCGAAGGCCACTGGCTGGCGCTGCAGGTGGAACAGGCCAAGATCGATCTATCGACCGCAGCCACGGCGGCCCTGGATCTCGGCCGGCTCGAAGACGGGTTGTGGCACACGATCACGTCGGCGGACTTCACCGCCGCAACGACGGCGCTGGTGGAACGCGTCGGCGGCTGCGTGGCGCAACTGCTCGGCGATGCAAGCATCCGCCGCGAACAGGTGGATACGGTGTATTTCACCGGCGGCGCCAGCGGCGTACCGCAATTGCGTACCCGCATCGCCGCCGAGCTGCCGTCGGCGCGCGCCGTGGAAGGCGATCTCTACGGCAGCATCGGCGCCGGCCTGGCAGTGGAAGCCGCGCGCCGCTACGGCTGAGCGCCTAACCCGGCCTCTTGCCGCAAGCCATGCCGATGGCGGACACTCGCCATCATGGATACCTCTGCCCCTCCCTCGCCCCATCCTTATCCGCTTGCCATCATCGGCGCCGGCGCGCTCGGCCTCGCGTTCGCGGCGCGCCTTGCCGACTCCGTTCCGGTGGCGGTGATCGCACGCGACAGCCAGCGCGCCGAAGCCCTGCGCCAGGGCGTCCCCGTCGGCGCCCGCCTGCGGCGGCTGGACGTGTTCGGGCCGAACGAAGCGCCCGCGGCGGACTGGGTGATCGTGCTGGTCAAGACGGGCGACACCGCCACGGCGGCGGCCACGGCGCTGGCGATGAAGCCCAGGGGCGTACTGTCGCTGCAGAACGGGCTGGTGGAAGACTTGCTGCCTGCCACCGGCCCGGCGCTGCTGGCCGGCCAGGGCGTGACCACCGAAGGCGCCTGGCGCGATGCGCATGGCGTGCACCCGGCCGGCGCCGGCGAGACGCTGTTGCCGCCCGGTTTCGAGCCGGTTGCCGAATTGCTGGTGGCCGCGGGCTTCGTCGCCCGCGTGGCGCCGGACATTGCCGCCGCGCGGCTGGCCAAGCTGCTGGTCAATGTCGCAATCAACCCGCTCGCGGCGCTGTTCCGCGTGCCCAACGGCGCGCTGCTGCAGCCGCCCCATCGCCTGCTGCTCGACACCCTGGTGTACGAGGCCTGGCCGGTGCTGCATGCGCAGGGGCTGGCACTGGACGAAGCCGCCGCCCATGCCCGCGTCCATGCGGTGGCGACGGCAACGGCCGGAAACCGCGCCAGCATGCTGCAGGACGTGCTGGCCGGACGGCGCACCGAGATCGACGCCATCACCGGCGTATTGCTGAAGCTGGCGGACGAAGCCGGCCTCGAACTGCCGGTCCATCGCGCCGTTTACACGCTGATCAGGACATTGGAAGGAACAGCCGCGTAAGCCCAAGGCGATGAACTCCGTATGGTGTACCGTATCGGAATACATGGCACAGCACACGGCGCGCTTGCGCTGCCATCCTCGCCCCGGGAATCTCCCCATGCCACTTGCCGCCCCCTCGCCCCGCTTCGACGCCGCCGCCTACCTCGACTGGGAAGCCCGCCAGACCGAAAAGCACGAATACCTCGACGGCGAGGTCTTCGCGATGGCGGGCGCCTCCAGGGCGCATGCAACCGTGGCCGGAAACATCTTCATGGCCCTGCGCAACCACCTGCGTGGCGGCCCCCGCAGTGTGTTCATTGCCGGCATGAAGCTGCACGTGCAGGCGGACAAGGCCTTCTACTACCCCGACGTACTCGTGACCTGCGCCGAGTCCGACCGCGCCCAGGACCAGTACATGAGCGCCCCCGTCCTGGTGGTGGAAGTCCTTTCCCCATCGACCAGCGCCTATGACCGGGGCGGCAAGTTCGCCTCGTACCGCAAGCTGCCCACGCTGCGCGAATACGTGCTGATCGACCCCGAGCGCCTCAGCGTCGACCTGTTTCGCCGCCACGAAGACGGCCACTGGGCACTCTACCCCGCCGAAGCCGGGCAGACCGTGGCCTTCGACAGCGTGGGCCTGAGCCTGCCCATCGAAGCCTTGTACGAGGACGTGGACCTGCAATCGGGGCAGGCGACGGGCCATCCATGAGGCAGGCTCGATTCTGCGGCGGCCGGCGTGAGCGTCATCGGACCTTGGAATGATCCTGTTGATACGAACGTCGTTTCTGAGCCACTGCGCCCATCACCCGAAGCCCACATCAGCGAGTTGAAGGACGTGCAGTCGCTGGAAACGCGTCATGCGGCCTTCACCGAGTCCTGAACCACGTTGCGGAACAAGGCTTCGAGCGTGTTCTGCGGCTGCACGTCCAGTATCACGCCATGGACATTCTCGATGGCAAGCAGAGCCCGGCCGAGTTCGGTGCGCGGGAACAAGCCTTTCCACACGCGGCCGGCGTCGTGCTCGAAGCCCGGCAGCCCCGTATCGCCGAGGTAACGCACCAGCATCGTGTCCTGGCTGGCCAACAGATCGGCCACGCCTTGCTGGGCGCGAACCTTGCCGCGATCGATCATCACGAAATGGTCGGCCAGGCGTTCAACGTCGTGCAGGATGTGGGAACAGAAGAACAGCGTTCCGCCCGCCTGGCGGTACTCCTGCATCAGATCGGCCACCTGACGCCGGCCGATGGGGTCCAGGCCGGACATCGGCTCGTCAAGCACCAGCAGCTTGGGCTGGATGGCAAAGGCATGGGCGAGCGTGGTGCGCTGCGTCATGCCCTTGGACAGATTGCGGATGCGCTTGTCGGCCGCGTAGGCGATACCCAGCTTGTCCAGCCAGAGCCCGGTGCGGCGGGTGTTTTCCGCGCCGCCGATGCCGTGCAGGCGCAGGCCGCTGCTGACGACCTCGCGCGGGGTGAGCTGCTCGTACAGATACGGGTTTTCTGGCACATAACCCACGCCCAGGCGCGACAACGGATCTTCCGCCGGCCTGCCCATCAGGCGTGCCTCGCCCGCGTCGGCGCGCAGGGCGCCGAACAGGATCTTGATCGTCGTGCTCTTGCCCGCGCCGTTCTGGCCGATGAAGCCGACCGACTGCCCCAGTTCCACCGCAAAGCTTACGCCGTCGAGCGCCCGCACGGGCTTGCCCTTGAGCTTGAAAGACTTGTCCAGGCCGCTGACTTCGATTGCCTTCATCGCTGTTTCTGCTTCGTCATGTGATCCGCCAATTGCGCCTGCCCGTCGGCATCCAGCGCATAGCCCGCGCCGAGGGGGTCGTCCGGCAGCGCCTGCAGCGTGCCGTGTCCGATCAACTGCTCGATCTGCCGGGGCGCACTACCGTTGCGGCGGCGGTAGTCGGCCACGGCCTCGCGCAGCGCCAGCAACCCTTGCAGGCGCCGGTAGCGTGCCGAAAGCAGGGCGCGGAAGTTTTCGTCGCGGCTATCCTCGAACATCTTTTCGAGGATTTCCATCGCCACGCGCGGATCGTCTCCACGTTCGTACCAGGCCGAGGCCATCGCGCGCAGCGCGGGTGCGTTGCGCGGATTGCGCGTGGCGGCGATTTCCGCCCACTGGCCGGCCTTCGCCATGTCGCGTTCGAAATACATGGCGTTGAAGGCATAGTAGAAGGCCGGCCACATGTCCCACTGACGGGCGTTGCTGGCGCGCAGCAGCACGTCCTGGCCGGCCTCTACCTGACCGTTCCACGGCAACATCGCTGCGGCCAGATAGTAGTTGTCTTCGTGCAGGGGGTTGAAGAAAGCAGCATCCATCTGGAGCTGACCCTGCACGCGGTAGGTTTCCGCCTCACGGACGCGCACATCCACCATCAGGCTGCGAAACACGTTGAGGTTTGCTGCAAGCCAAGGGTCGCCGACGGAATAGCTCAGTTGCACCAGCTGCGGCAGGCGGACCCTGAGCAGGTCTTCCTGGTCGAAACGGGGGTGGCTGCGCAGCTGCAGATTGGCCCACGAGAACAGGACCCAGCCCAGCAGACAGATGCACAGCAGGCGAAGCGTCTTCATCGCTGCCACTGTCAGGTGAAGTCCCGGCGCTGGAATAGAGTCACTGCCAGCGCCAGCATCCCCAGCACATAGGCCAGCGCCATGGCCGCCGCCCACAGCATGGGGGCGGCGGCAGGCGCCAGATCGTACAAGGTGAATACCCGCCAGTCGAGCCGTGACAGGTCGGGTAGCCACAGGTAGGCATGGTCGAGCAGGGGGCCGAGAATACGCGCCTGGTCCGCGCTGGCAACCTGGGTGCTGCGCAGATAATCGAAAGTCGTGCCCAGACCGCGCGCGGCGAGCGCAAAGGCCAGCCCCATCAACAGGGGCAGAAAAGGTGTGGTCGACAGGCTGCACAGCAGGATGGCAAAAGCCAGCACCACCAGCAGGTCGAGCCAGATGCCCAGCATCACCAGGGCGTAGCGGTAATCCAGTTGCGGCATGGTGGTCTGGACGTAGTCCCAGTTCGCCACGCGCAAGGCCAGCCACAAGGCCATGCCCAGCAACACGGTCGCGCCGGCACACAGCAGGGCCAGCGAAACGAAGCGGGACACGAGAAACTGGCCGCGAGTGTAGGGATAGGCCAGCATGAAATAGACTGTCTTGCGCTCTACGTCCTGGGCCAGCAGCAGTTGCACCCACATCAGCGCGAGCAGCAGTAACACTAGGCGCAGTCCGGAGAGGCCTACATCCAGACCCACCGTCATCGGCTGCCGCCCGGAGAAACCGGAAGCCAGCAGCGCAGAACCGGCGACAAGCAGTCCGAGCAGAAGCAGGGCGCGGGTGGCTTTGAGGCGCAGGCCGGTCAAGAGGCCATTACGGATGAGCTCAAGCATACATACCGAAACTTATTGCGAAAAGAGAAACGAAAACCCCCTCGCCAGGGAGGGGGTTAATGACGCCAGGCGCCTTGTTTAATTGGTATCCGTATCTTATTCCTTGCAACCGTTGGGCTCTTCGGGGTCAAACCGATCACTAAGAGCATCTGACAGCGCATCTTTCACTTTTGCTTCCGCAGCCGTCAGCGGATCGCCGCAGGAGGTCACGCTGCCGCCATTGCTATGTCCGGTGAAGACGTTGCGCCCATTGGTATTGGCGGTTCCGACACTCATCCAAGCCCCTTGATCTGTGTCTTCCCCGGCATTCATGATCACATTAGCCGATAGCGTAAACTCAAACTCGTTCTTGACAAAATCACGGTCCTCACGCGCGGCTGCAACCGTATACGTATACGCTTGAGCTTGAGCTTTACGCTCTGTAGCTGTGCCCGGCGCAAATTCGATCGGGTCAGCCATCACAGAATTAGTCATGGCGATCAATGCCACTGCGGTCAGAATCTTTTTCATTCTCTTTGCTCCGATCAATTATTGCGAATTGGCAATACCGGCGGTCAGAATAT
The DNA here is from genome assembly GCF_001591165.1 of Thauera butanivorans NBRC 103042. Taxonomy (GTDB): domain Bacteria; phylum Pseudomonadota; class Gammaproteobacteria; order Burkholderiales; family Rhodocyclaceae; genus Thauera; species Thauera butanivorans. The sequence goes on along the minus strand of NZ_BCUG01000010.1, from coordinate 51,006 downwards.
TGCGGTTGTCAGACTGTGCCGCCTTGTCGTGGCCCTTGGCCTGGTATTCGGTGAATTGCGGAATGGCGATAGCGGCCAGAATGCCGATGATCGCCACGACGATCATCAATTCGATCAGGGTGAAGCCCTTTTGCACCATTTTCATTTTGTGCTCCTGGTTGGTTGGAATGCCGAGGGTGTCCGGGCTGTAACGTGTCCGCCACCTTCTGGCTTTCCTTCCGCAACTGCCGTGCCAGCCCGCAAAAATCCAGAAAAGGCTTTTTTCCGTTAAATAGATCACGCGACGTCCAATCCCCTTCCCACTGACCCGGGACACGAGGGCGTGACACACCCGCTTGTGTCCCGGGTCAGTGTGACAGGCGCGACGGCTGTTTTCCCCCGGAGCCGTCTGCCATTACACTCGCGGGCAGATACGCGGGAGTGACGTGCCGGAAGCCGCACGGCCTTGCCCACCTCCTGATTCGACATCCGCCCGGAGCATTCACATGTCCTTCATCAGCCTCAATACCGCCGCGTCGCTGACGGGCCTGACCAAGCGCACCTTATGGCGCCGCATTGCCGCCGGTAACCTCATGGCATTCAAGGGGGGGGGGAGGGGGGGGTAGCCTCGAAATAACCCGTGTAAAGCTCTCCGAGGTCGCTCCATGGGCACGTTTCAAGCTGGAGGACGACGACCTCGATTGCGTGCGCGCGGCCGATGAGGGCGATATAGAAGCGCAGTGCGACCTCGGTTTGCTGCTGCTGTCGCACGGCATGGAGGCGGAGGCCTTCGGCTGGTTCCAGAAGGCCTCGCGGCACTTTCACCCCGAGGCCATGCAGTGGCAGGGCCGCTGCCTGATTTCCGGCTGGGGCGTGGCGCCCGACCGCGAGGCCGGCATCATGTGGCTGCGCCGCGCCGCCGCACGCGGCCATGCCACTGCCAGCCACATGGTGGCCTGGCTCGACGCCCACCCCGGCCCCGCGCTGGAAGGCGCGGAACTGGAGGCGGTGCTGGACAGGATCGAGCAGAAGGTGATTCTGGGGGCGCTGAGGGATACGGCGGAGTGAGGTGGGCGCAGCAGTACCTGCTCAGGCGTGCTGGCCGGACGTCGGACAGCGCACCGAAATCAACACCATCACCGGCGGCGCGGGAACTTCAACGGATGCCGCCCATGCACAGGTACTTGATCTCGACGAAGTCCTCGATGCCGTAGCGCGAGCCTTCGCGGCCGATGCCCGACTCCTTGATGCCGCCGAAGGGTGCGACCTCGGTCGAGATGATGCCTTCGTTGATGCCGACGATGCCGTATTCCAGCGCCTCGGCGACACGCCACACGCGGCCGATGTCGCGGGCGTAGAAGTACGCCGCGAGGCCGAACTCGGTGTCGTTGGCCATGCGGATCGCCTCTTCTTCGGCATGGAAGCGGAACAGCGGCGCCACCGGGCCGAAGATTTCCTCGCGCGCCACCCGCATCGCCGGCGTCACGTCGGCGACGATGGTGGGTTCGAAGAAGGTGCCGCCGAGCGCATGGCGCCTGCCGCCGCAGACCAGCCGCGCGCCCTTGTCGAGCGCATCGGCGAGCAGGGTTTCGACCTTGGCGACCGCGTCCTCGTTGATCAGCGGGCCTTGCTGGACATCGCCCGACAGTGCCGGGCCGACCTTCAGCTTCGCCACCGCTTCGGCCAGTTTGGCGGCGAAGGCGTCATGGATGCCGTCCTGCACGATCAGGCGGTTGGCGCAGACGCAGGTCTGGCCGGCGTTGCGGTACTTCGAGGCCATCGCGCCGGCGACAGCGGCATCCAGGTCGGCATCGTCGAAGACGATGAAGGGTGCATTGCCGCCAAGTTCGAGCGACACTTTCTTGACTGTGTCGGCGGACTGGCGCATCAGCAGCTTGCCGACTTCGGTCGAGCCGGTGAAGGAGATCTTGCGCACCAGCGGATTGGCGGTGAGTTCGCCGCCGACTTCGGCCGCCCTCGCGGTGGTGACGATGTTGAGCACGCCCCTGGGCAGGCCGGCGCGCTCACCGAGCTCGGCCAGCGCCAGCGCGCACAGCGGCGTGTCCTCGGCCGGCTTGATCACCATCGTGCAGCCGGCGGCCAGCGCCGGGCCGGCCTTGCGCGTGATCATCGCGATGGGGAAATTCCACGGCGTCACCGCCGCCACCACGCCGATCGGCTGCTTGACCACGACGATGCGCTTGTCCGCGCCGTGCGCGGGAATCACGTCGCCGTAGATGCGCTTGCCTTCCTCGGCGAACCATTCGAGGAAAGAGGCGCCATAGGCCACTTCGCCGCGCGCTTCGGGCAGCGGCTTGCCCTGCTCCGAGCTCATCAGCAGCGCCAGGTCTTCCTGGTGCGCGAGCATCAGTTCGAACCACTTGCGCAGCACGGCGGCGCGTTCCTTGGCGGTGCGCGCCCGCCAGGCCGGCAGGGCGGCGGCTGCGGCCTCGATCGCCTGCCGGGTCTCGGTGCGCCCCATGTCCGGCACGCTCGCCAGCACGCGGCCGTCGGCCGGATTGTTCACGTCGAAGCGGCTGCCGTCGGTCGCATCGCGCCAGGCGCCGTCGATATAGGCTTGGGTGCGCAGCAGCGCGGAATCGGTCAGTTGCATGGCACGGCCTCCGTTGATTGGTGTATCCAGTCGCTGATGCGGCTCAGCGCCTTACTCGTACCGGGTGGCGCGCTCCACGCGGCGCTGGCGCACGCCTTCGGCAAGCGTGTCGAGCACCTTCACGCTGTCCTCCCAGCCGATGCAGGCGTCGGTGATGCTCTTGCCGTATTCCAGCTCCTTGCCCGGCACCAGGTCCTGGCGCCCTTCGGTGAGATGGGATTCGACCATCACGCCGATGATGCGGTCCTCGCCGGTGGCGAGCTGGCGGGCGACGTCGTCGGCGACGTCGATCTGCAGACGATGCTGCTTGCGGCTGTTGGCGTGCGAGAAGTCGATCATGACCTTGCCCTGCACGCCGCTGGCGGCGAGTTCCTTGCATGCAACATCGACACTGGCGGCATCGTAGTTGGGTGCCTTGCCGCCGCGCAGGATGACGTGACAGTCCTCGTTGCCGCGGGTGGTGACGATGGCCGAATGGCCGGCCTTGGTCACCGACAGGAAGTGGTGGGGCGACTGCGCGGCCTTGATCGCATCGACCGCGATGCGCACGTTGCCGTCGGTGCCGTTCTTGAAGCCGACCGGACACGACAGGCCGGAGGCCAGCTCGCGATGCACCTGGCTTTCGGTGGTGCGTGCGCCGATCGCGCCCCAGGAGATGAGATCGGCAATGTACTGCGGCGTGATCATGTCGAGGAACTCGGTGCCGGCCGGCAGGCCGAGTTCGTTGATTTCCCACAGCAGCTTGCGCGCCAGGCGCACGCCGTCGTTGATGCGGTAGCTGTTGTCGAGGCCGGGGTCGTTGATCAGGCCCTTCCAGCCCACGGTGGTGCGCGGCTTCTCGAAATAGACACGCATGACGATCAGCAGATCGTCCTTCAGGCGGTCGGCCTCGGCCTTGAGCCGGCTGGCGTATTCCATCGCCGCCGCGGGATCGTGGATCGAACACGGGCCGATCACCACCAGCAGACGGTCGTCGGCACCGAACAGGATGCGATGGATGGACTGGCGCGCCTCGTAAGCGACGGTCGCCGCCCTGGGCGTGGCCGGGAACTCGCGCAGCACGTGCGCCGGCGGCACGAGCTCCTTGATTTCCTGGATGCGGACGTCGTCGATGTGGATCTTGGTGGAAGCGGGCATGGCAAAACTCGGCATCTCTGGCTGGAAACAGCTTGTGATTCTAGCTCGCATTTCCCGCAACAGGCGGAGCAGATACAGCGCCCGGTTTGCCCTGCCTATCCCAAATGCGTGATCTTTTCCATGAGTCGCCGTAGTTTGTTGCCGATCCGGCACATCGACATGTCACATACGTGACCTGTTGTGGGATCATCGCCGGTTCGATCGGGTAGGTGGAACTCATGGGTGAGAAATGGCGCTGACTGTGCTCGGACACCGGCCGAAATGCCGAGCCCTCTGTGTGGCGGGATTCGTGGCGTCATGCTGCATGCCGGTGCAGGCAGGCGCGAGCGAGGACGTGCTGCGCCTGCTGCCGCTGTCGCTGGAAGAACTCATCCAGACGCCGATCGTCACCGCCTCGCACCGCGTCGAGCGGCGCGACGACACGCCCGCCCACGTCATCGTGATCACCCGCGAGCAGATCAGGGCCCGCCGCTATCGCGACCTGGGCGAGTTGCTGAGCGATCTGCCCGGCGTCGATTTCATGGCGGGCAGCCGTTCGTCGATCTTCAACAACTTCAGCCTGCAGGGCTTCAACAGCAACAACCAGCTGCTGATCATGCTCGACGGCGTCCGCGTCGACGACCCAGCCGGCGGCAAGATCGCCGTGGCCCGCAACTTCTCGCTGTACATGGCACGCCAGGTCGAAGTGGTCTACGGGCCGGCGGCGGCGCTGTACGGTGCCGACGCGGTGGCCGGCGTCATCAACATCATCACCGACCAGGGCGGGCAGGCCGGCGACAATTGGGCTTCGGTGGGTGCGGGGCGCTTCGACAGCCGCGAAGCGCAGTTCCTGCTCAAGCTCAAGCCGGCCGAGGACGTGCGCTTCACCCTGGGCGGGCACAAGCAACGCAGCGACCGTGCGCCGCTCGATCATTATTACCCGGACGATTTTCCGGCGGCGGATGCGCAGGATTACGACGGCACGATCGTCGTGCCGGCGCAGGCCCGCCGCCGCCACGTCGATGGCATCGAAAGCCACAGCCTGTTCGCCCGCGCCGACCTCACCGAACATCTGACGCTGGGCTACTACCGCAACGGCTTCGGCCAGCCGACCAGCACGGGCGACCGTACCGACATGGCCCTGTACGACCGCCGTGCGCGCTGGGAAACGGTCTCCGAGACCCTGTACGCACGGGCACGCTTCCAGTTGACGGAGGACATCGAGGGCCGCCTGCTGATCGACCATGCGCGCCAGGAAGCCGACCCCCACTCCAACTACCTGAACAAATACACCGGCTTCGGCACCCGCGGCTACAACTATGCCAAGGCCACTCGTACGGGCATCCAGCCCACGCTGCACTGGCGCATCGACGCCGCGCACGACCTGCAGATCGGCATCGGCTACCAGGATTACGAGGGCATGCTGACGCCCAACCTGCCGCGCCCCTACCGGAGATCGCTGGGGACGCACGACCAGGGCCTGAACTACGCCAACACCGATCTGCCGATCCTGATCCCCTCGGCAAGCCACCACAACGAATTCGGCTACCTCCAATGGCAGGCGCAGTGGACACCGCAGTTCACCACCATGATCGGCGTGCGCCACGATCGCCACTCGGGCTACGGCAGCAGCCTCAACCCGCGCCTGGGCGCGGTGTGGCAGCCAGCGGACCGGCACGTCCTCAAGCTGTCCTACGGCGAAGCATTCCGCGCGCCTTCCTACGACGAATCGCTGTCGGCATACGGCGCCTTCAGCGGTGCCAAGGATGCCGAGGGACGCTATATCGGCAGGGGTTTCCGCGCACCGAACGAAAAGCTCGAAGCCGAACGCACACGCACGCTCGGCCTGACCTGGGACTGGCGTCCGACGCCGTCGCTGAACCTGGTCACCCACCTGTACCACAGCCACATCAACAACCTGATCGCCACGCTCAACGAGAAGGTGCCGACGCAGTACATCCCCGGCGCGGTGCTGAGCGAAACCACGATCAAGGGCAATGCCGGAAAGGGCCACCATACCGGCCTCGACATCAGCGGCCAGTGGCAATTCCGTACCGCCGGCGCCTGGCACGGCGAGGTCTGGGGCAGCCTGAGCTACATCGACGGCACCCTCCAGGCAGGCGACGACGACCGGAACTGGGATCTACCCTATGTCGCGAAGCACAAGCTCAAGCTCGGCAGCACCTGGCGCTACGGCGACACGCTGACGATCACGCCGCGCCTGACCTGGGTCGGCAAGACCACCACCGGACGCAGGAATCCCGCGCGGCCGGGCCGTCACCTGACAGCCGATGCCTGGTGGGCCGCCAGCCTGCACGTGGGCTGGCATCGCCTGCTGGACGGGCGTGCCACGCTGTGGCTGGACATCGACAACCTGTTCGACCGGCGCTACCACGTCGCCCACGGTGCCGCCGACAGCACCCTGCTGACGATGCCGCAGCAGCCGCGCAGCTGGATGGCGACGCTGGAGTATCGCTTCTAAATGTGGCGGCGATGCGCGCGCGTCCTCGCAGGCCTGCTTGCCGGGCTGTGCTGCGGCCTGGCCGCGGCACAGCCGCCGGCCCCCCATGCCGCCTCGGAACAGGCCCTGAAAGCCGTCCTGTTGTTCAAGCTGCCGCTGTTCGTCTATGAACCGCCGCTCGAAAACGCCCCCTCGCCGTCGATCTGCCATCTGGGGCGAAGCGGCCTGGAGGATGCGCTGGCCAAGTTGCAGCGCTCCGTCACCGATGAACGCACGTTCAGCGTGCGCTACCTGGACGATGCCGCCCAGGCCGTCGACTGCGACATGGTGTTCATCGGCAGCTCCGAACGGCATCGCCTGGGGGCCATCCTGTCACAATTGCACCGGCGCCCGCAGGTGACGGTGTCCGACATCAAGGGCTTCGCCCAGTCCGGTGGCATCGTCGAACTGCTCGTCCGGAGCGAGGGCACGGGCATCGACATCGTGATCAATCAGCGCGTGGCACGCGAACGGGGCGTCAGCTTCAGCGCCCAGTTGCTGCGCCTCGCCCGCCCTCCGGAAGACTAGCCGATGCGCCCGCAGCCGCGACATCGCACCGAGCGTCTGGCAGCCTGGCTGCCGGCCACCCTGGGCGGGCGCCTCAAGCTGCTCGGCACCGTCGCCCTGAGCGTGGCGACCCTGCTGGTGTTCACCCTGATGTCGTTCCAGCAGCAGCGCCTGCTGCAGACGGAATGGGTGGCCTCGCTTTCCGCCCAGGCCGCCCTGATCGCCAGCAACAGCCGTGCGGCCGTGGTCTTTGCCGACTACCGCGAGGCCGACGCCCTGCTGCAGGCACTGGCGGCCAACCCGCTGATCCTCGAAGCCCGGCTGATACTGCCCGACAACGGCCTGCTGGCGGCCTATGCGCGCAACGGCAGCCCTTCCGCCGACGCACGCGATGCGCCCGGCGAGGCGGCGGGCCACCGCTTCGGCGACGGCAGACTGACCGTCTGGGCCCCGGTGCTGGAAGGCCAGCGGCAGGCGGCCCGGCTCGAGCTGGTCGCCTCGCTGGATCATCTCGACAAGGTCTTCCGGCGCTCGGCGCTGGAGGCGGCCACGGTCCTGCTGCTGGTACTGGCCGTGACGCTGGCGTCGATGTCGCGCGTGATGCGCCGGCTGCTGGCGCCCGTCCATGCGCTGCGCGATCTGCTGAAGCGGCTGACCGACAACCCGGATCTCAGGGCACGCGCGCAACCCGGCGGGGGGACCGAAATCGCCGCGCTGGGGCGCGGCCTGAACGAGCTGATCGACACCGTGCAGGCGCGCGACGCCGAACTGGCTGCCTACCAGGACAATCTCGAACAACTGGTCGAGCAGCGCACCCACGCACTGGCGTCGGCGATGGCCGAAACGCACCGCGCCAACCAGGCGAAATCGGACTTCCTGGCGCGGATGAGCCACGAGATCCGCACCCCGATGAACGCCATCATCGGCCTGGGCGGGCTGCTGCGCCGCTCGACGCTGACGCGCCGGCAGCGCGACCAGCTCGACAAGATGCTGGCTTCGTCCGAAGCCTTGCTGGGCGTGATCAATGACGTGCTCGACTACTCCCGTATCGAGGCCGGCAAGCTGCCGCTGGAGTCGATTCCCTTCGACCTGCTGGACCTGTGCGAGCAGGCGCTCAGCGTGGTGGCGCTCAGGGCGGAAGAAAAGAACGTCGAGTTGCTGTTGCTGCCCGACGAAGACCTGCCGGCGCGGCTGGTCGGCGACCCGCTGCGCCTGCGCCAGATCCTGATCAACCTGCTGGCCAACGCGGTGAAGTTCACCGAACGGGGTGAAGTCATGCTGCACGTCGGCCTGCGCACCGGTGCGGCCCCGGCCGGCAAGGCGGCCTTGCGCCTGAGCGTGCACGACACCGGCATCGGCCTCACGGCCGCCCAGCAGGCCGTGCTGTTCCAGCCTTTCTCCCAGGGCGACGACTCCATCACCCGCCGTTTCGGCGGCACCGGGCTGGGGCTGTCGATCTGCGCACAACTGGTGCGCATGATGGGCGGACGCATCGACGTCGAGTCCGTTTCCGGCGAAGGCGCGCATTTCCACGTCGAGCTCGAGCTGCCCGTTGCCCCGGCCGATGAGGCGACCCCGGCCGAGACAGGCTTCCGCCATGCCCTGGTGGTCGCCGAAACTCCGTCCGTCCGCCACGTGCTGTCGACGCTGTGCACCCAGCAGGGGCTGCGCGCGCGTGCCTGCGCGGACGCCGGCCAGGCGATCGCGCTGCTGCAGGAAGGGCTCGACGCCGGCGACGCTTTCGACCTGATCCTGCTGGACCGGCGCATCGGCGGCAGCGACGGCCTGGCGCTGGCAAGGCAGCTGCGCAGCCGGTTCGGCAATGTTTTCGCCAGCACGGGCGTGCCCTTCCCGAAAGTCGTGCTGCAGACCGGCAACACCGGCTACGCCGGCATGGACGGGCAATTGCAGGTTCCCGGCATCGACGCCACGCTGGTCAAGCCTGCCCTGCCGCGAACCTTGCGGGCCGCACTGGACGAGGCGCGCGCCGAAACACCCCATGCCGATTCCGTTGCCCGGCTTCCGGACCCGGCCGCCCTGCCGGCCGGACTGGCATCCTTGCGCGGTGCCCGGGTGCTGGTCGTCGACGACATGGCGCTCAACCGTGAAATCGCGTGCGCCTTTCTGCAGGATGCCGGCCTGCAGGTCGCCGAGGCCGCCAATGGCGAGGAGGCGCTGGCCAGGCTCGCGGAGCAGCACTGCGACCTGGTGCTGATGGACGTGCAGATGCCGGTACTGGACGGCCTGGCGGCGGCGCGGCGCATCCGCGCCGGCTCGGGCTGCCCGGACATCCCGATCATCGCGATGACCGCCCATGCCCTGGAAGGCGACCGCCAGCGCAGCCTCGAGGCCGGCATGAACGATCATCTCACCAAGCCGATCGACGTCGGCATGCTGTACGCCGCGCTGCTGCGCTGGCTGCCGGCACGCGAAGCCGGCGCTTCTCCGGCCCACTCCGCATCGATCCCGGCTGCGGCAGCGGCGGACAGCCGGCCGGCAGGCCAGGCCGAGGCACCGGGCACGGCAGACTGGCCCGCCGAGCTGCCCGGCATCGACATGGTCCGCGGCCTGGCCAACCACCTTGGCCGCCCGGCCCTGTATCGCCGCATCCTCGATGAATTCGCAGCGGCTTTCGCCACGGGAAGCGCCAGGCTGCACCAGGCATTGGCACATGGGGATACCGAAACCGCTTACCGCTGGGTACACTCGCTGAAATCCGGCGCGGCGACCATCGGTGCAGCCGGACTGGCAGCGCAGGCGCGCGAACTGGAACACTGGCTGCGCGCTGGCCGGGCACCCGGCGAGACCGATCTGCAGGCGCTGGACGCAAGCCTGCATGCCGTATGTTCGGCACTGGCGGCCCTGCCCTGCACCCGAGCGCCCGAAGCAGGAGCGCCATCGGCGGTGGAGGCCGGGCGGCAAGTGAAAGAGGCGTTGCCGCTGATCGACGGAACGCTGGCGCTGCTGGCCTGTCGTGACGCTCGCGCCGAAGGCGAAATACGCAGGCTGGACAGCCTGCTGCAAGGCTCGATCTGGCAGACTCACGCGGAAGCGATACGCGCGCTGATCGAAGATGTCGAATACGAAACCGCCCTGCCACTGCTGGCCGCCCTGCGCGAGGACATGATCCAGGCACCGACATGAACGCCGACTCCATCATACTCGTCGTCGACGACGAAAAGCACAATCGCCAGTTGCTCACCGAACTGCTGCAGCACGAATGCCGCCTGCTCCTGGCCAAGAACGGGGAACAGGCGCTGACGCTGGCGCGCGAACTGCTGCCCGACCTGATCCTGCTCGATGTCGTGATGCCGGACATGAGCGGCCATGCGGTGATCCGCCAGCTCAAGGACGACGACCGCACGCGCGACACGCCGGTGATCTTCATCACCGCGCTGGACTCCTTCGATGACCAGAAGGTCGGCCTCGAACTGGGCGCCGTCGACTACATCACCAAACCCTTCCACCCGCCGATCGTCCGCGTCCGGGTCCGCAATCACCTGCGCCTGGTGGAACAGCGCCGCCTGCTCGAACAGTTCGCCATGCTCGACAATCTCACCGGCATCCCCAACCGGCGGCGCTTCGTCGAAACCCTGGAGCACGAATGGCGGCGCTGCCTGCGCCATGCGCTTCCGCTGTCGATGATCGTGGCGGACGTCGATCACTTCAAACGCATCAACGACACCTACGGCCATGCGGAAGGCGACGAAGCGCTGCGCAGCGTGGCACAGGCGCTGAAACGGGCGATACAGCGCCCCGGAGACTTCGTCTGCCGCTACGGTGGAGAGGAATTCGTGCTGCTGCTGCCGGGTGTCGATGAGGATGGCGCCGCCGAGTTCGCCGAAGCCCTGCGCCAGCGCATCGCCTCGATGCCGTTCCAGACCACCGACGGCAGGCCGCTGCAGCTCACGCTCAGCCTGGGAGGCGCAAGCCATGTGCCGACGACGCCCGAGGTGAGCAAGGAGCTGTTCCTCGCCGCCGATCGCGCCCTGTACGAGGCCAAGCACGCCGGCCGCAACCGCATCGTCTGGGCGCGCACTCCGCTGCGGCCCGGCGGGCACGGAGCCGTGAATGCGGCAACGGCTACCTCTTCCACGCCCCTGCTGAACCCATCGGCCGTTTCGACGGTCTATCCGGAACCGCCTCCGCCTGGATATCCCACATGCTGATCCGATCCACATCGGGCCCCGCCGACGTCCGCCCTGCCGAAATCACACCGCGCCCGCTGTTCGAGGAGCGGCGCCGCTTCCTGCTGCGCAGCGGGCTCGGAATCGCCGCCGGCGCAGCCTTGTGGCAGGGGCTGGGCGGGACGGCAAGGGCGGCATCGGAGCGCCTGGCCACGATCGCCTCGCCGCTGAGCACCACCGAAGCCATGACCGAGCGCAAGGCGGTGACGAGCTACAACAACTTCTATGAGTTCGGCACCGACAAGGGCGACCCGGCGCAGAACGCCGGACGCATGCTCACCCGGCCGTGGACCGTCGCGGTCGAAGGCCTGGCCGGCAAGCCGCGCCGCTTCGACATCGACGAGTTGCTGAAGCTGGCGCCGCTGGAAGAGCGCATCTACCGCCTGCGCTGCGTCGAGGGCTGGTCGATGGTCATCCCCTGGGTGGGGTTTCCGCTGGCCGCGCTGCTGAAGGCGGTCGAGCCGCTGGGCAGCGCGAAGTACGTCGAGTTCCTGAGCCATTACGACCCGGAAATCATGCTGCGCCGTCCGGTCCTGCAATGGCCCTACGCCGAGGGCCTGCGCCTGGACGAAGCCCTGCATCCGCTGACCATCCTGGCCGTGGGCCTGTACGGCGAAGTGCTGCCGAACCAGAACGGCGCGCCGATCCGCCTGGTGGTGCCGTGGAAATACGGCTTCAAGAGCATCAAGTCGATCACCACCATCCGCCTCACCGAACGGCAGCCGGCGACGTCGTGGCGCCGTGCGGCGCCGCACGAATACGGCTTCTACGCCAACGTCAATCCGGAAGTCTCGCACCCGCGCTGGAGCCAGGCCACGGAGCGCCGCATCGGCGAGATCCGCAAGCGGCCGACGCTGATGTTCAACGGCTATGCCGAACAGGTGGCCAGCCTGTACCAGGGCATGGACCTGCGCACGTATTACTGAGAGAAGCCCCCCGACATGCCGAATTTCCTGCGCGCGCCCTCGGGCACGCAGATCGCCCTGGTCAAGGCCACCGTCTTCCTGGCCTGTCTGGTTCCTGCCGCGCAACTCGCACTGGGCTGGCAGAACGACACTCTCGGCGCCAACCCCATCGAAACCATCACCCGTGCAAGCGGCGAATGGACGCTGCGCCTGCTGCTGATCACGCTCGCGGTCAGCCCGCTGCGGCGCTACACCGGGCTGCACTGGCTGATTCGGCTGCGGCGCATGCTCGGGCTGTTCGCCTTCGCCTACGCCGCCGCGCACTTCACCACCTATGTCTGGCTGGACCAGTTCTTCGACTGGCAGGCGATCGCCCGCGACATCCTCGACCGCCCCTTCATCACCGTCGGCTTCGCCGCCTTCGTGCTGCTGATCCCGCTCGCCGCCACCTCCAGCAATGCCGCCATCCGCCGCCTGGGCGGCCGGCGCTGGCAGTCGCTGCACCGCTCGATCTACGCCATCGCCATCCTCGCCGTGGCGCATTTCTGGTGGCTGGTGAAGGCCGATCTGCTCAAGCCCTTCATCTACGCGCTGATCCTCGCCGCCCTGCTCGGCCTGCGCGCCTGGTGGCGCGAACAGGAACGCCGGCGCCAGCTGTCGGTGCCGCCACCGGCGAAGCACCTGGAAAGGCCGGTGATCCGGATCGTGCAGAAGTAGTAGACGGACGGGCAGGCGGCCACCAGACGCCGAATCCCCCCCCCCCGGTACACCAGTCTCCATCGCAAGCTCAACGACAAAACCAGCAACCGGCTCTGGCTCGGCGGCGCATGCCCATGGAAGCAACATTGTCCCGAGATGAAGTTCCAGGGGGAGCCGATGAAGTGCGTCGATTTTTTTTACAGTTTCTTTACGCAGCAAACTTCGCCGCGCCGGGGCCATTTCTTACCTATATGAATTTGAAGAATTTTTCGTTTTTTTGAATTCATGGCCCGAGTATTGCTTTTTCTCCATTACCGGATGATTTTTCACACGAGACGCACACACCGCGTCTTACCATCCACGAGGAGACCCGCTATGAAATCACGCCCATCCCTGAAGGCGGTCACGGCATTACTGGTAGGTCTGGCAAGCGCTGCGACAGTGCAGGCAGCACCAGTGGTTACTGACTGGACCTATACCCTGACCGCTGTCTGGTCCGATTATCAGCCCTCCGGTGTTAACATCTCCGGCGACCAGAAAACCCTCTCGTGGGGCTCGGGCAGCTCCGGCCCATCGTCGCTGGTGATCACCGATCCCGCAGCTGACGGAACGGTGATCACCCAGATCAGCGGCGACAGCCCGCAGCCCGGCAGCACCGCAGCTGGCGTCACACTCACGCACAACAACCGTCCCATCACGGGCACCAGCCTGACCAGTGCAGTTCTGACCGCGACACTCAACCTCGCCGCAGCAGCTCCTGCGGATGCAGCCCTCGGGGGCCCGGGCGCACTGCCCCCCCTCGCCTACCAGATCCTGTTCACCGAGACGCCAAACACCGCGGGGACCTGTGCCGCAGCCAGCCCTCCCGGAAACCCCTGCAACGACATATTCGTGCAGCAGGGAGGGTTCCTCAACCAAACGCTGACGTACGACGATAACGAGTACTTCATCAACATTTTCCCGATCGCCGGCGGCGTCCTGCAGACGCTCTCGAATGCCGCATGTGCCGCAGCGGGAGCAGGAAACGGCTGCCTTGGCTTTACCACGATCGAAGGCGAATCGAACCAACTGGCGTTCGGCTTCACGATCTCCACCGAGCGTTTCATCCAGCAGGTTCCCGAGCCCGGAGTGCTCGCGCTGCTGGGTCTCGGCCTTGCCGCGGGCGCACTTGCAGGGCGTCGGCGTCGGGTTTGAACTGCGAGCCAGCGTTCTAGCCCGAATCGCTCACTCTCAGTACCGAAGGCAGGCCAGGCAACTGGCCTGCCTTTTTTAGCCGTGCCGCTTTGGGCCGAGTCTCCACAACGAAGTCACCTCCGCCGCCCGCGCCGCGTGCAGCGGATCGTCCGCATCCATGGCCTTGGCGTGCTGCGGGCGGATGTCTTCGCGGCCGAGCACCTGCAGGCCGGCATCGCCGATCCAGCCGAGCAATTCGGCACGGCTGCGCAGGCCGAGGTGTTCGGCGAGGTCGGACAGGATCAGCCAGCCCTCGCCACCCGGCTCCAGATGCGCCGCAAGGCCTTGCAGGAAACCGCGCAGCATGCGGCTGCCGGGGTCGTAGACGGCGTGCTCGACGGCGGAAGTGGGCTTGGCCGGCACCCAGGGCGGGTTGCACACCACCAGCGGCGCACGGCCGGCGGGGAAGAGGTCGGCTTCGGCCACCTCGACCTGCGCGGACAAGCCCAGCCGGGCGAGATTGCCGCGCGCGCAGCCGTGCGCGCGCGGCGACAGGTCGGTCGCCACCACGCGCTGTACGCCGCGGCGCGCCAGCAGCGCGGCGATGACGCCGGTGCCGGTGCCGATGTCGAAGGCGAGCGTCTTCGCCGGCAAGGGCACGCGGGCGACGAGGTCGAGGTACTCGCCGCGGATCGGCGAGAACACGCCGTACCAGGGATGGATGCGCTCGCCCAGCGCCGGCACCATGACGCCCTTGCGCCGCCATTCGTGCGCGCCGATCAGGCCGAGCAGTTCGCGCAGCGACAGCACGAAAGGGGCTTCCAGCAAGGCGGCGTGCTCGTCGCCGAAAGCTTCGGCCAGCGCGTCGCAAACGTCGGGGGCGCGGCGCAGCGCGATGCATCCACCAGCCTCGACCGGAATCAGCAGCATGCCCAGCGTCCGCGCGCGCTGCGCCTGCGCCATGCGGTGCAGGTGGAAGGCTTCCGCCGCCGAGCGCCGTTCGACGGCCTTGCCCTTGCCGCCCTTCGGCGCCGCGCCCTTGCGCGGCCGGTCGGCGCGGCGGGCCATGGCCTGCAACAACTGGCGGGCGTTGTGATAGTCGCCCCGCCACAGCAGCGCCGTGCCTTCGCAGGCCAGGCGCCAGGCGGTGTCGGCGCTCAGGCTGTCGTCGGCCACCACCACCCGCTTCGGCGGCGGTTGGCCGTTTTCCGAGCGCCAGTGTGCGCTGTGCGGCCGCTCGCCCTCGGTCCAGTGCAGCAGCAATCCTTGTTCGCTCATCCCGTCCGGCTCACTCTGCCCGCCTCGATTCGCACCGATCGTTTCCCCCGGAACCCGCTTCAGACCACTTTCGGCCGGATGGCGTTCTTCGGCCGGAATACCTTGATTACCGACTCGTCGGTTTCGACGTAAGGGCCGCCGATGAGGTCGATGCAATAAGGCACGGCGGCGAAGATGCCGACGTGGCGCACCGCGCCGTCGGTATCGCGCACGCCTTCGAGGGTTTCGCGGATCGACTTGGGCTGGCCCGGCAGGTTGATGATCAGGCAGCGGCCGCGGATCACCGCGACCTGGCGTGACAGGATGGCGGTGGGCACGAAGTTGAGGCTGATGCGGCGCATTTCCTCGCCGAAGCCGGGCATTTCCTTGTCGCCGACGGCCAGCGTGGCTTCGGGCGTGACGTCGCGCGGCGAGGGACCGGTGCCGCCGGTGGTCAGCACCAGGCTGCAGCCGGCGTGGTCGGCGAGTTCGGCCAGCGTGCGTTCGATCAGCGGCCGTTCGTCGGGAATCAGCCGCGTTTCGGCGCTCCAGGGCGAAGCCAGCGCCCTGCCCAGCCAGTCCTGCAGCGCAGGAATGCCCAGGTCTTCATAAGTACCGTCGGAAGCGCGGTCGCTGATCGACACCAGGCCGACGCGGAGGGGTTCGCTCATGGGAATCGTCTCGCTATGCGTGGAAGCCGGATGCGGGGGTGCGGAGCACGCTTCGCGCATCAGGCGCGTACATCGTCACCGTCATCCCGGCCGCCCTCGTTTTCGCCGTCATGCGCAGCTTCGGCGCGGCCGGCTTCGGCCGCCTCGTCCTGTGCCTCCTGCAATTCGCGCAGCACGCGGAAGATTTCGCGGAAGGCCTTGGGCGGCTTGCCGGCCTCACGTTCCTTCAGCGCGTTGCGGCGCAGCGTGCGCAGGTATTGCAAGTCGGCGTCGGGCCAGCTCTCGGCGATGGCGCCGATGGCCTGGTCGTCTTCCAGCAGGCGCTCGCGCAGGCGTTCGAGACGGTGCATCTTCGCCACTTCGGCGGCCGAGTTGCCGTTGAAGATGTCGAGCTGAGCCTGGATCGGCGCCGGGTCGATCTTGCGCATCAGTTTGCCGATGTATTGCATCTGGCGGCGGCGGGCTTCCATCTTGAAACCCTGCGCGGCACGCACGGCTTCGTACAGCACGTCGGGCAGCGGCACCTTCTTGAGGCGCTCGGGCGACAGTGCGACGAGCTGCTCGCCGAGGCCCTGCAAGGCGTGCATCTCGCGCTTGAGGCTGCTCTTGCTGGGCGGCTCGACGAAATCGTCTTCATCGTGGCCGGGATGGCCGGAAGGGCGCGAATCTGAACGCATTGCGGGTGGCTCGGGGCTTGGACGGGTTAAGATTATAGCCTTTGCCCGACAGCAGCCCGCCCATGTCCGACCAAGGCTTCTCCTTCTCCCAGGCGCATCTGCGCGAAATCGCCACCGACATCCTCAAGTACGCGAAGAAGCGCGGCGCCAGCGCCTGCGAGACCGACGTGTCGGAGGGCTTCGGCCAGTCCGTGGGGGTGCGCAAGGCGGAAGTCGAGACGATCGAGTACAACCGCGACAAGGGTGTCGGCGTCACCGTCTATATCGGCCAGCAGCGCGGCTATGCGAGCACTTCGGATTTCTCGAAGAAAGCGCTGAAGGCCACGGTCGATGCCGCGCTGTCGATCGCCCGCTTCACCGCGCCCGACCCCTGCGCCGGCCTGGCCGACGCCGCGCTGATGGCGCGCGAGAAGGACATGCCCGAGCTGGATCTGTTCCACCCTTGGGCGATCGGCGTCGACGAGGCGATCGCACTGGCCCGCCGCTGCGAGGAGGCTGCGTTCGCGGTCGGCCCGAAGATCAGCAACTCCGAAGGCGCCAGCACCTCGATCCAGCAATCGCATTTCGTCTCGGCCAACAGCCACGGCTTCATCGGCGGCTACGCCAGCACCCGCCACGGCCTGTCGTGCTCGGTGATCGCCGGCGAGGGCGACGGCATGCAGCGCGAATACTGGTACGACTCGCGGCGCGATCCGGCCGAGCTGATGAGCGCGGAGGACATCGGCCGCATCGCCGGCGAACGCGCGCTGGCGCGCCTGGGCGGCAAGCAGGTGCGTACCTGCGAAGTGCCGGTGCTGTTCGAGGCGCCGCTGGCGGTCGGCCTGATCGGCAGCTTCGTGCAGGCGGTCAGCGGCGGTGCGCTCTACCGCAAGGCGAGCTTCCTGCTCGACAGCCTGGGCCAGCAGGTATTCTCGCCCGTGGTCGGCATCTCGGAACGGCCGCACCTGAAGAAAGCCTTCGGCTCCAGCCCCTTCGACAGCGACGGCGTCGCCACCCGCGACCGCGAAGTCGTCACCGACGGCGTGCTGAACGGCTATTTCCTGTCCACCTATTCCGCTCGCAAGCTCGGCATGCAGACCACCGGCAACGCCGGCGGCTCGCACAACCTGGTCGTCAGGCCAGGCGAGCAGGATCTGGCCGGCCTGATCCGGCAGATGGATCGCGGCCTGCTGGTCACCGAACTGCTCGGCCATGGCGTGAACTACGTCACCGGCGACTACTCGCGCGGCGCGGCGGGCTTCTGGGTGGAGAAAGGCAGGATCAAGCACGCGGTGGAAGAAGTCACCATCGCGGGCAACCTGCGCGACATGTTCCGCAACATCGTCGCCATCGGCAACGACGCGCTGCCGCGCGGCGCCAAGCACTGCGGCTCGGTCCTGATCGAGCGCATGAAGGTGGCGGGCCGCTGACGCAGGCCCGCCGTATACACAGATTCTTCAACCCCTGCCCTGAAGGAGTTCAAGTGGAACGTCGTTCATTTCTGAAAAAGGCCGGCGCCGGCGCTGCGGCTGGCGCCGCCCTCGGCCTCGCGGCCTGCGGCAAGTCCGAACAACAAGCAGCCCCCGCCGCACCGGCCGTTCAGACCGGCCTACCGTCGATCCAGTGGCGCATGACCTCGAGCTTTCCGAAGAGCGTCGACACCTTGTTCGGCAGCGCCGAAATGCTCGCCAACCGCCTGCGCGAAATCACCGACGGCAAGTTCGACATCCGCATCTTCCCGGCCGGCGAAATCGTCCCCGGCCTGCAGGCGCTCGACGCCGTGCAGCAGGGCACGGTCGAGATGTGCCACACCTGCTCGTACTACTACGTCGGCAAGGACAAGACCTTCGCCTTCGGCACCGCCGTGCCCTTCGGCCTGAACGCACGCCAGATGGACGCCTGGATCATCGCCGGCGGCGGCCAGGAACTACTGGACGAGTTCTACAGCAACTACAACATCTATTCCTTCCTCGGCGGCAACACCGGCGTGCAGATGGGCGGCTGGTACCGCAAGCAGATCAACTCGCTCGAAGACATCAAGGGCCTGAAGATCCGCATCGCCGGCATCGCCGGTGAAGTCCTCGCGCGCATGGGCGCCATCCCGCAGCAGCTCGCCGGCCCCGACGTCTACCCCGCGCTGGAAAAGGGCACGATCGATGCCGCCGAATGGGTCGCGCCCTATGACGACGAGAAGCTGGGCTTCCACAAGGTCGCGCCCAACTACTACGCGCCGGGCTGGTGGGAGCCGGGCCCGGTAGTTCACTTCTATGTGAACAAGACCGAGTGGGACAAGCTGCCGAAGGAATACCAGGCCGCGTTCCGCACCGCTTCGCGCGAGGCCCACATCCTGATGACGGCAAGCTACGACCACAAGAACCCGCAGGCGCTGGCCCGCCTGCTGTCGCAGGGCGTGAAGCTGCAGACTTTCTCGAACGAGATCATGAAGCGCGGCTACGAAGTGTCGCAGGAACTGTACGCCGAGGAGGCCGCGAAGAATCCGGCCTGGGCCAAGATCTATGCCGAGTTCGAAAAATACCGCAAGTCCCAGAACGCCTGGTTCAGCGTCGCGGAAGGCAGCTACGACCGCTTCATGCAGTCGATCCGCTGAGCGAAAGAGCTCGGGCCCGGCCTCGAGCCGGGCGGAACGAGAGCAATGAAATGGCCCGCGCATCGAAGCGCGGGCCATTTCGTTTGTGCGGATCCATCCGCTCCCGTCGTCAGTTGCCCTGCAACTGGCGCAGCAGGTCGGAACCGGCATCGTCCGCCGGCGAAGCCCCGCCGCCGCCCAGCAGCTCGTCGAGCTTCAGTTCCTGCTGCTCTCCCGCTTTCGGACTGCCGTCGCCATAGGACACCAGGCCGGGGAAGGCGATGATCAGGCCGACCATGCAGAGCTGGATGATCACAAAAGGCACGGCACCCCAGTAGATCGAGGACGACTTCACCTTCTCCGATGCCACCGAGCGCAGGAAGAACAGCGCGAAGCCGAAGGGCGGATGCAGGAAGGAGGTCTGCATGTTGACCGCGAGCAGCACGCCGAACCAGATCAGGTCGATGCCCAGCTTGTCCGCCACCGGCGCGAGCAGCGGCACGATGATGAAGGCCAGTTCGAAATAGTCGAGGAAGAAGGCAAGCAGGAACACCAGTACATTCACCGCGATCAGGAAACCGATTTCGCCGCCGGGCAGCGAAGTCATCAGATGCTCGACCCACAGGTCGCCATTGACGCCGCGGAAGGTCAGACCGAACACGCTCGAACCGATCAGGATGAAGATCACGAAGCACGACAGCTTGGTCGTCGAATCCATCGCCTGCTTCAGCAGCGTCATCGACAGGCGCCTGCGCGACACCGCCATCAGCAGCGCACCGACCGCGCCCATCGCACCGCCTTCGGTCGGCGTCGCAACGCCGATGAAGATCGTGCCGAGCACCAGGAAGACCAGGCCCAGCGGCGGAATCAGCACGAAGGTCACGCGCTCGGCCATGCGCGACAGCAGGCCGAGGCCGAACAGGCGGTTGATCATCGCGACGACGAAGGCGATGCCGATCGACACCATCGCCGACACCACGACCACTTCGTCGCGCGGCGCGCCTTCGCCATAGAACCAGCCGGCAAACAACCACGCGCAACCCGCCGACAAGGCCGTCAGAACGGCGAGCGAACGCAAGCCGCTCGAGCCGTCATCCTCGCGCAAGGTGCGCGCCTCGAGCGGCATCGCCGGCGCATGAGAGGGGCGGACGATCGCCACGACGGCGACGTAGGCCGCATACATGCCGGTGAGCATCAGCCCCGGCACCAGCGCGCCCTGGTACATGTCACCGACCGAACGGCCGAGCTGGTCGGCCATGACGATCAGCACCAGCGAGGGCGGGATGATCTGCGCCAGCGTGCCCGAGGCGGCAATCACGCCGCTCGCCAAGCGATGGTCGTAGCCGTAGCGCAGCATGATGGGCAGCGAGATCAGGCCCATCGAGATCACCGAAGCCGCCACCACGCCGGTGGTCGCCGCCAGCAGCGCGCCGACGAAGATCACCGCGAAGGCGAGGCCGCCGCGGATCGGACCGAACAGTTGGCCGATGGTGTCGAGCAGATCCTCGGCCATGCCGCTGCGTTCGAGGATCAGGCCCATGAAGGTGAAGAAGGGCACGGCCAGCAAGGTGTCGTTGGCCATGATGCCGAACACCCGCTCGGGCAGCGCCTGGAACAGCGCACCATGCAGCAGGCCGAGCTCGATGCCGATGAGGCCGAACAGGATGCCGTTGGCCGCGAGCGCGAACGCCACCGGGAAACCGAACAGCAGGAACAGGATCATGGACGCGAACATCAGCGGCGCCATGTTGGCGATGATGAACTCGGTCATTTCGCGCGCCCCTGCTCATCGATCTTGACACTGTTCGCCTTGATCGCAGCGACCAGTTCCTCCGTTCCTGCACCGGCGGATTTCTTCACCAGCGGATTCGGTCCGTGCCCAGTCAGGAAAGCGATGCGCTTGATCAGTTCGGAGAGGGCCTGCAGCACCAGCAGGCCCAGGCCCAGAGGCAGCAGCAGCTTGACCGGCCAGCGGATCAGGCCGCCGTAGTTCTGCGACATCTCGCCCGACTGGATCGAGGTCATCACGATCGGCAGCGACAGCCACAGAATCAGCACCGCCATCGGCAGCATGAAGAACAGGATGCCGATCACGTCGACGATGTTCTGTCCTCGCGGCGACAGCCGGCTGGTGAGGATGTCGATACGCACGTGCTCGTTGCGCAGGAAGGTGTAACCTGCCGCCAGCATGAAGATTGCGGCGAACAGGTACCACTGGATTTCCAGCAGTGCGTTCGAACTCGTGTTGAACAGTTTGCGGGCAAGCGCGTTGCCTGCGCTGATCACCACGGCGATCAGCACCAGCCACATCACGCTACGCCCGACCCGTTCGTTGATCCAGTCGATCAAGCGGGCAATTCGCAGCAATAAGGACACGGGGAAAACTCCAGAAACGCGCGGCGACACGATGAACGAACCGCCGCGCCTGCGCACATGCGCGCAAGCAAGCCCATCGAAAGCCCGGCATTATTTCACAGCCTCCATTTCTCGCGCCTACACCCTCATCAAAACGTCTTATATGGAAAACTCATCGATACCGCCGGAAACATGCCGCCTTTGCCTCGTCCGCCATGGCGAAACGGCCTGGAACACCGAACGCCGCCTGCAGGGGCATCTCGACATTCCGCTCAATGAAACCGGGCTGGCCCAGGCCGCGGCCACGGCGCAGCGGCTGCAGGCGCTCGGACACGGTTTCGCCGCACTGTACTGCAGCGACCTGATGCGCACGCGCCAAACCGCTGCAGCCATCGCCCGTCAGCAGACCTTGGAGGTGGTCCACGACGAACGCCTGCGCGAACGCCACTACGGCCTGTTCCAGGGCCTGACCTATGACGAAGCCGAGCATCGGCACCCCGAGCTCTATCGGCGCTTCAAGGCGCGGGAGCCCGATTTCGGCTTTCCGGGACACGGTGAAAGCCTGATCGGCTTCGCCTCGCGCGTCCATGCAGCGCTTGAAGACATCACCGGGCGCCACGCCGGCCAGGCCGTGCTGGTGGTCACCCACGGCGGCGTGCTGGACATCGCCCACCGGCTTGCGAGCAGCGCGCCGCTGGAGGCAGCACGCAACTTTCCCATCCCCAATGCCGCACTGAACTGGATCGAGCGCACCGGCGAACGCTGGCGCCTCCTTGCCTGGGCCGACGAAGGCCACCTTGGCGGCGGTGCGCTGGACGAACTGCCGAACATATGACGAGCGCAGCAAAATCAGCGATTCCGTGAAATATTAGGGTTTTCCGTGGTTTCCGGACGTTGAATAATTGCACCTATAATCAGATACAAATTTTCGATATTCAACAGAGGAGACGCACATGGAACGCCGCAAATTCCTGCAAGGCGCCGGCATGGCCGGCATTCTGGCCGCCGGTACGGCACCGGCCATCGTCCATGCCCAGCAGCAGATCCGCTGGCGGCTGGCATCGAGCTTCCCCAAATCGCTCGAAACCGTCTATGGCGCCAGCGAAGCCTTCGCCAAGTACGTCTCGGACGCCACCGGCGGCAAGTTCGTGATCTCGGTCCACCCGGGTGGCGAACTCGTTCCCGCCTTCGGCGTCGTCGATGCGGTCCAACAAGGCACGATCGACTGCGCACATACCGCGCCGTACTACTTCTTCGGCAAGGACGAGACCTTCGCGCTCGACTGCTGCATCCCGTTCGGCATGAGTTCGCGCGCCATGACCGCGTGGATGTTCGAGGGCAACGGCACCAAGCTGCTGCGCGAGTTCTACGCCCAGTTCAACATCGTCAACTTCCCGATGGGCAACTCGGGGGCGCAGATGGGCGGCTGGTACCGCAAGGAGATCAAGTCGGTCAAGGATTTCGACGGCCTGAAGTTCCGCGTCGGCGGCTTCGGCGGCCGCGTGCTGGCCAAGCTCGGCGTGGTGCCGCAGAACATTCCGGCCGGCGAAATCTACCAGGCGCTGGAGAAAGGCACCATCGACGCGGCCGAATGGATTGGCCCCTACGACGACCTGCGCCTGGGCCTGCACAAGGTCGCCAAGAACTACTATTACCCGGCATGGTGGGAAGGCAGCACGCAGTTCTCGCTCTACATCAACGACAAGCAGTGGAACGGCCTGTCGGCCGAGTACAAGGCCATCATCGAACAGGCCTCGCGTGCCGCCCACCTGAACTGCCAGGCCCGCTACGACGCCCGCAACCCCGGTGCACTGAAGCAGTTGGTCGCCGAAGGCGCCAAGCTGTCGCGCTTCCCGAAGGATTTCATGGACGCCGCGTTCAAGGCCTCGCGCGAAGTCTACGCCGATCTCGAAAAGAACCCCAACTGGCAGAAGATCTACCCCGACTACAGCCGCTTCCTCGCCGACCAGGTCCAGTGGGAGGCCGTCGCGGAGAGCAACTACTCGCAGTACATGGCCGCACAGAAACTGTAATTCCTGCGCTGCCGGAGACGCTCGCCGCGTCTCCGGCAAACCGGGGATCACGCGGCATCCTCAGCTTCCCGCCGGGCGCACCCTCCGCCCTGCGGGGCTTTTTCGTGCTCCACAGGTTCCACACACGCCATGGAAATCCTCCTTCGCCTGTCCGGCGTCATCGATGCGGTGAACCGGCTATTCGGCAAATTCGTGATATGGCTGATCCTCGCCGCGACGATCATCAGCGCCGCCAATGCAATCGCCCGCAAGGCCTTCAACATCGGCTCGAATGCCTTTCTCGAAATCCAGTGGTACCTGTTCGGCGCCGTGTTCCTGCTCGGCGCGGGCTACACCTTCCTGCAGAACGCCCACGTGCGCATCGACGTGCTGGCGAGCAGGCTGTCGATGCGCACGCGCATGTACATCGACATCGTCGGCATCCTCGTCTTCCTGCTGCCGATGTGCTGGTTCATGATCGATTTCGCCTGGCCGGTCGTGATGGCAGCCTATGTCTCGGGCGAAGTGTCGTCCAACGCCGGCGGCCTGATCCGCTGGCCGGTCTATGCGCTGGTGCCGGCCGGCTTCCTGCTGCTCGGCCTGCAGGCGATCTCGGAACTGATCAAACGCCTTGCCTTCCTGCAGGGCAAGGGGCCCAACCCGCTGCTGCAGGGCGCCCACGACGGACAGGATGACATCCACGGCGAAGAGGCACAAAAATGATCGAATTCTTCTCCGCCCACGCACCCGAGCTGATGTTCGGCTCGCTGATGCTGTTCCTGCTCACCGGCTTTCCGGTCGCCTTCTCGCTTGCCGCCTGCGGCCTGCTGTTCGGCTTCCTCGGCATGGAAGCGGGCCTGTTGCCGCCGAGTTTGTTCCAGGCGCTGCCGCTGCGCGTGTTCGGCATCATCCAGAACGACACCCTGCTGGCCATCCCCTTCTTCACGCTGATGGGCCTGATCCTCGAACGCAGCGGCATGGCCGAGGACCTGCTCGACACCATCGGCCAGCTGTTCGGCCCGATCCGCGGCGGCCTCGCGCTTGCCGTGATCTTCGTCGGCGCGCTGCTGGCGGCGACCACCGGCGTGGTGGCGGCCTCGGTGATCTCGATGGGCCTGATCTCGCTGCCCATCATGCTGCGCTACGGCTACAGCCCGGCTGTCGCCAGCGGTGCGATCGTCGCCTCGGGCACGCTGGCACAGATCGTGCCGCCCTCGCTGGTGCTGATCGTCATCGCCGACCAGCTCGGCCGCTCGGTCGGCGACCTGTACAAGGGCGCCTTCATCCCGGCCTTCACGCTGATCGGCCTCTACGCGCTTTTCATCATCGCGCTGGCGATCTTCAAGCCCAAGCTCGTACCGGCCCTGCCGCCGGAAGCGCGCAGCTACCGTGAAGCCGACGGTTCGAGCGGCATGCGCTCGCTCGCCATCTTCGGCCTGCTCGTCACCATCGTCGCGGTGGCCTTCGGCATGTACTACGGCGAGATCCTCAGCGCGTTCAAGGGCGAGGAAATCGACCCGGCACTGGACGAGACCATCGTCGTCGCCCTGACCGCAGGCTCGGCGCTCGCCTTCATCGCCGCCCAGATCAACCGGTTGCTCGGACTGGGTCTGCTGTCGCGCATCACCGAACGCGTGACCTTCGTGCTGATTCCGCCGCTGGCCCTGATCTTCCTCGTGCTCGGCACGATCTTCCTGGGCGTCGCGACACCGACCGAAGGCGGCGCGATGGGTGCCGTCGGCGGCATCGTGATGGCGCTGATGCGCGGCAAGCTCGACATGCCGTTGCTGAAGCACGCGCTGGAGTCGACCTCGCGCCTGTCCTGCTTCGTGCTCTTCATCCTGATCGGCTCGACGATCTTCAGCTTCACCTTCACCGCAGTCGACGGCCAGATCTGGGTCGAGCACCTGTTCGACAGGCTGCCCGGCGGCGAGATCGGCTTCCTGCTCTTCGTCAACACGGTGATCTTCGTCCTCGGCTTCTTCATCGACTTCTTCGAGATCGCCTTCATCCTGATTCCGCTGCTGGCGCCGGTGGCGGACAAGATGGGGATCGACCTCGTCTGGTTCGGCGTACTGGTGGCGATGAACCTGCAAACCTCCTTCCTGACGCCGCCGTTCGGCTTCGCACTGTTCTACCTGCGCAGCGTGGCGCCGGCCAAGGACTTCGTCGACCGCATCACCAGCAAGCGGATCGCCGGCGTGAAGACCATGGACATCTACCGCGGCGCGATCCCCTTCGTGCTGATGCAGCTCATCATGGTCGTGGCGCTGATCCTGTTCCCCGGCCTGGTCACGAGCGTGTTCAACAAGGCGGTCGCGGTGGATCTCGACACCATCGAGATCAACGTCAACGACGGCAGCGGCGGCAGCTGGGGCAGCGACGAAGACAGCGGCAGCAGCGGGTGGTGAAGGCCGCCGGCCGGGGCAGGCATATCCGCATGCCCCGGCCGGCAGCCCGTGCGCTGCAGCGGGACGCGTGCCAACAGGCGCGTGGTAACATCCGCTTTTAACGCCACTCCTTTTACCGGTTCCGTCCATGTTCTCTTCGCAAGACACTCTCGCCAAAGTCGATCCCGAGCTGTGGGCCGCCATCCAGGCCGAAAACAAGCGTCAGGAAGACCACATCGAACTGATCGCTTCGGAAAACTACGTTTCCCGGGCGGTGATGGAAGCCCAGGGCTCCCAGCTCACCAACAAGTACGCCGAGGGTTACCCCGGCAAGCGCTACTACGGCGGCTGCGAGCATGTCGACGTGGTTGAGCAGTTGGCCATCGACCGCCTGAAAGCGCTGTTCGGCGCCGAAGCCGCCAACGTGCAGCCGAACTCCGGCTCGCAGGCCAACCAGGCGGTGCTGATGGCTTTCGCCAAGCCTGGCGACACGATCATGGGCATGAGTCTGGCCGAAGGCGGCCACCTCACCCACGGCATGTCGCTGAACATGTCGGGCAAATGGTTCAACGTCGTCGCCTACGGCCTGAACGACAAGGAAGAGATCGACTACGGCAAGATGGAAGCGCTGGCGCGCGAGACCAAGCCGCGCATCATCATCGCCGGCGCCTCGGCCTATTCGCTGCGCATCGACTTCGAGCGCTTCGCCAAAATCGCCAAGGAAGTCGGTGCCATCTTCTGGGTGGACATGGCCCACTACGCCGGCCTGATCGCCGCCGGCTTCTATCCCAACCCGGTGCCGCACGCCGACGTCGTCACCTCGACCACGCACAAGACCCTGCGCGGCCCGCGCGGCGGCATCATCCTGATGAAGGCCGAGCACGAGAAGGCGCTGAACTCGGCGATCTTCCCCGGCCTGCAGGGTGGCCCGCTGGAACACGTCATTGCCGCCAAGGCGGTCGCCTTCAAGGAAGCCGCCACACCGGCCTTCCGCAACTATCAGGAGCAGGTGATCGCCAACGCCCGCGTGATGGCCCGCGTGCTGGGCGAGGAACGCGGCCTGCGCATCGTCTCCGGGCGTACCGAAAGCCACGTCTTCCTGGTCGATCTGCGCAACAAGAAGATCACCGGCAAGGAAGCCGAGGCAGTGCTGGGCAGCGCCCACATCACGGTCAACAAGAACTCGATCCCGAACGACCCCGAGAAGCCCTTCGTCACCTCCGGCATCCGCATCGGCTCGCCGGCGATGACGACCCGCGGCTTCACCGAGATCGAGGCCGAACAGGTCGCCCACCTGATCGCCGACGTGCTGGATGCCCCGCACGACCAGACGGTGATCGGCCGCACGCGCGACAAGGTCGCCGCGCTGTGCGCCAGGTTCCCGGTGTACGGCAAGTAAGCCCGAACGCGGGGCGAGCCGACCACGCCCGCCCCGCAGCGCCTTCCGGCCATGAAATGCCCTTTCTGCGCTGACCCCAACACCCAGGTCACCGACACGCGCGAGAACGAGGATGGCGACGTCGTCAGGCGCCGCCGCCGCTGTCCGAAATGCGACAAGCGCTTCACCACTTACGAGCGCATCGATCTCAAGATGCCGCACATCGTCAAGCGCAACGGCAGCCGCACCGAGTTCGACCACGACAAGCTGGCCGGCAGCATGAAGCTGGCGCTGCGCAAGCGCCCCGTCACCATCGATGCCGTCGACGCCGCAGTGGACCGCATCGAAGCCCGCCTGCTGTCGCTGGGCGAGCAGGAAGTGCCGAGCGAGAAGATCGGCGAACTGGTGATGAAGGAGCTGAAGAAGCTCGACAAGGTCGCCTACATCCGCTTCGCTTCGGTCTATCGCAACTTCGCCGACGTGGATGAGTTCTCCGAGCTGATCCGCGAAGTGCAGCCCCGCTCCCGCCGCAGCAAGCCTGCCAAGCCCGAACAGGAATCCGGCCATGACCTTTTCGGCGGCTGATCATGCCGCCATGGCGCGCGCGCTCCAGCTTGCCGCCCACGGCCTGAACACGACTTCGCCCAATCCACGCGTAGGTTGCGTGCTGATGCGCGACGGTGCCATCGTCGGCGAAGGCTGGCATCACCGCGCCGGCGAGCCTCATGCCGAAATCCACGCGCTGCGGCAGGCGGGCGGTGCCGCGCGCGGCGCCACCGTCTACGTCACGCTCGAACCCTGCTCGCACCATGGCCGCACGCCGCCCTGCGCCGATGCCCTGGTCGAGGCCGGCGTCGCCCGGGTCGTCGTCGCCATGGACGATCCCAACCCGCTCGTCGCCGGACGCGGCCTGGCGCGCCTGCGCGCCGCCGGCATCGCCACCGAACACGGCCTGCTGGAAGCGGAAGCGCGCGAACTGAACCTCGGCTTCGTCTCGCGCATGACCCGCGGCCGCCCGTGGCTGCGGCTCAAGGCGGCAGCCACGCTGGACGGCAAGACAGCATTGGAAAACGGCATCAGCCAGTGGATCACCGGCCCCGAGGCCCGTCGCGACGGCCACGCCTGGCGCGCGCGCGCCTGCGCGGTGCTGACCGGCATCGGCACCGTGAAGGAAGACGACCCGCAGCTCAGCGTGCGCGACGTCGCCTGCGAACGCCAGCCGCTGCGCATCCTGATCGATGCCCGGCTGGACGTCTCGCCCGGCGCCCGCATCCTGCAGGGCGAACCAATCCTGATCGCCACTGCCAGCGAGGACAGCGCGCGCATCGCCAGCCTGTCGGCCGCCGGGCACCGGCTGATCGTGCTGCCGAACGCCGCCGGCAAGGTCGACCTGCCGCAGCTGATGAGCGAACTCGGCATGCTCGGCCTCAACGAAGTCCACGCCGAAGCCGGCTTCAAGCTCAATGGCTCGCTGCTGCGTGAAGGCTGCGTGGATGAGCTGCTGCTGTATCTGGCGCCGATGCTGGCCGGCGACGCCGCCCACGGCCTGTTCAATCTCGCCGCGCTGACAAGGCTGGAAGACACCGCCCGGCTCGACATCCGCGACCTGCGCCAGGTCGGCCGCGACATCCGCATCCTCGCGCGCTTCGCGGCCGATCTGCCGGCGAAGCGATAAGCACATCGCGCGGCCTCGCCGTGCTGCCTGCGGCCCCGGCCCGCGTAGGATGGGTATCGGCGCTGCGCGCCTTCAACCCATCCTACGCCCGTTCAACCCGCGCCGCCGCAGACGGCACAGCCGGGATCACGGCCGAAGCCGATGCTGCGCCACTCCATCGCCAGGCCGTCGAGCAGCAGCAGGCGCCCGACCAGCGGCGTGCCGCAGCCAATGATCAGCTTGAGCGCTTCGGCGGCCTGTGTCGTACCGATCAGGCCGACGATCGGCGCGAACACCCCCATCACCGCGCAACGTACTTCTTCGATATCCTCGCCTTCCGGGAACAGGCAGTGATAGCAGGCCGCCTCGGGCCGCCGCAGGTCGAATACCGACACCTGCCCGTCGAAGCGGATGGCGGCACCGGACACCAGCGGCTTGCGCAGTTTCACGCAAGCGCGGTTGACCGCATGGCGGGTGGCGAAATTGTCGCAGCAATCCAGCACGACGTCGGCCGCCGCCACCTGCTCGTCCAGCGCGTCGCCATCGAGCCGCGCCTGCAGCGGCACGACCCTGGCGAGCGGGTTGAGGCGCTGCAGGCTGATTCGCGCCGATTCGACCTTGGGCCGGCCGACCGTCTCGGCCGAATGCAGGATCTGGCGCTGCAGGTTGGTGAGGTCGACGTCGTCGTCGTCGGCGATCACCAGCGAACCGACGCCGGCCGCGGCGAGATACATCGCTGCCGGGGAGCCGAGGCCGCCGGCACCGACGATGAGGACTTTCGCGCCGAGCAGCGCCTCCTGTCCCTCGACGCCGATTTCGGGCAACAGGATGTGGCGGCTGTAGCGCAGCAACTGATCGTCGTTCATGCGGCGGAGAATATGCGTGAAATGGGCGGGAATTCGCGCAGTCTATGCGGCGACCGGATGCCCGCCCGAGAAGGCGGGCACCCGGTACATTCCCACCGGAATCAGGGGCGCCCGGCTCAGGGGTACCCGGTCAGGGCTTCGGCTCGGACGCCTTCTTGCCCTGGACGATCTGCAGGCCCTTGAGCAGGTTGATCGCCTGCTGCAGCTGATGGTCGTCCTTGCCGGCAAGCTCGAAGCGCACCGGCTCGGCCTCGTCGGCGCCGCCGTCTCCCTTCCCGGCCTCCCGCGCCCTGATCTCGGCCTCGGGATCCTTGTCGTTGCCCAGGTGGCCCTGCAGATCGGCTTCGCGGACCCGGCGGTTCGAGCCGTTGGCGCTTTCCTCGACGACGATGTCGGGTTCGATGCCCTTGGCCTGGATCGAGCGGCCGTTCGGCGTGTAGTAGCGTGCCGTGGTCAGCTTGATCGCGGTGCTGTTGTTGAGCGGCAGAATGGTCTGCACCGAACCCTTGCCGAAAGTCTGCGTGCCCATCACGACGGCGCGCTTGTGGTCCTGCAGCGCGCCGGCGACGATCTCGGACGCCGAAGCCGAACCGGCATTGACCAGTACGACCATCGGCACATCCTTGGCCCCCGCGGGCAGGCGGTCGAGGAAATCGTCACGCGTGCCGCGCAGGTAGTCCTCCGGCATCGCGCGGTATTCGCGCTTGGCGTCCTCGGTGCGGCCATCGGTGGACACCACCATCGCCCCCAGCGGCAGGAAGGCCGCGGACACGCCCACCGCGCCATGCAGCAGGCCGCCCGGATCGTTGCGCAGGTCGAGCACCAAGCCGCGCAGCGCCCCTTCGGCATTCAGCTTGTTCAAGTGCTGGACCACCGATGCCGCGGTGTTCTCCTGGAACTGCGCGACGCGCAGATAGCCGTAGCCCGGCTCGACGAGCTTGGACTTGACGCTCTGCACCTTGATGACCTCGCGCGTCAGCTTGAGCACGATCGGCCGCGATTCGCCCTTGCGCATGATCGTCAGCTCGATGGCGGTGTTGGGCTTGCCGCGCATGCGCTTGACCGCATCGTTCAGGCTCATGCCCTTCACCGGCGTGTCGTCGAGCTTGACGATCAGGTCGCCGGCCTGGACACCGGCGCGGAAGGCCGGCGTGTCCTCGATCGGCGAAATCACCTTGACGAAGCCGTCTTCCATGCCGACCTCGATGCCCAGCCCGCCGAACTCGCCCTGCGTGCCGACCTGGAGCTCCTTGAAGGCTTCGCTGTCCAGGTAGGCCGAATGCGGATCGAGTCCCGACAGCATGCCGCTGATCGAATCGACGATCAGCTTCTTGTCCTCGACCGGCTCGACGTAGCCCTGCTTGATCGCATTGAACACGTCGGCATAGGCGCGCAATTCCTCGACCGGCAGCGGCATCTGGGTCGTGCGGTCGGCATTGGCGGAAAAATTGAGACTGAGCGCCACGCCGGCGAACACGCCGGTCATGACGAGGCCGAGCTGTTTCAGCTTGCTGCGCATGAGAACTCCATCGGGGAAGCGGCTCCTGCCCTTCGCACCGTTTGATCTAGTTGAGTCGCACCCACTGCATCGGGTCGAGCGGGCGGCCCTGATGGCGGAGTTCGAAGTATAAACCCGATTCTCCGCCCCCTCCGCTGGTGCCCACGCTGGCGATCGCGTCGCCGCCGGACACCGCATCGCCCACTTCCTTCAGCAAGGTGTCGTTGTTGCCATACACGGTGAGGTAGTCGCCGCCGTGATCGATGATGATCAGATTGCCGTAGCCGCGCAACCAGTCCGAATACACGACTTCGCCCGTTGCGACCGCCTTGACGTCCGCTCCGGTGCCCGCCCGGATGAACACGCCCTTCCACGTCGTGCCGCCTTCCGCCCTTGGAGCGCCGAAGCGGCCGACGAGTTCGCCACGCACCGGAAAACGCAACTGGCCGCGAAGCTGGGCGAAGCGCACGCCGGTCGGCGTCGCCCCTGCGCTGCTGCGCGCTTCACCGACGACCGGCTCGGCGCGCCGCGCCGGCGGGCGGACCGCAGCCGACGGCGGCGCGGCATTCCCGGCCGCCTTCGCCTGGGCTGCCGCGGCGGCGGCACGCGCCTCGGTCGCGCGCTGTTCCGCCAGCTTCCTTGCTGCCTCGCGTGCGGCCGCTTCGCGGGCAC
This sequence comes from Thauera butanivorans NBRC 103042, assembly GCF_001591165.1. GTDB lineage: Bacteria > Pseudomonadota > Gammaproteobacteria > Burkholderiales > Rhodocyclaceae > Thauera > Thauera butanivorans. The sequence goes on along the minus strand of NZ_BCUG01000010.1, from coordinate 19,330 downwards.
GCTTGACCAGGGTGTCGATCACCTTCGCCAGACGCTGCTCGTCCTCGCGCAAGGTCGCCACTTCGCGCTTCTGACTCTGCAGCTGCTTCGAGATTTCGGCCAGCGCGGCCTTGCGCTGGAGCAGGCTGGCTTCGAGCTGCTTGCGCTGCTCGTGCTGCCGGGCTTCGAGCTCGGCCACGCGGTCCCGCCGGCGGCCGATTTCCTGCGCGCGCAGTTCGGTCTCGCGCAGATCGGCGCGCATGCGCTCGATCAGGCCCAGACGGGCACGGCCGAGCTGTTCGAGATAATAAGCATCGCGCGCGATCTGGTTCGGATCGCGCGCCGACAGCAAGGGCGCCACGCCATCCGCCGCACCATGCATGTAGTGCCGGCGCAGCCACTCGGCCAGCTCTCCGCGGCGGGCATCGATGCGCGCGCCCGCCTGCTGCTGCTCCCGCTCCAGTTCGGCCAGCCGCGCATCGGCCTCGGCGCGCTCGCGCTGCAGTTGCAATACCCGGCGCTGCGCGCGCGACACTTCGCGCTCCGACTCGGTCAGCGCCTTTGCCGCATCGGAACGGTTCGCCTCGGTACGCGACATTTCCTGCTGCAGGTCGCGGATGCGCTTCTTGAGGTCGTCGAGGTCCGAGCGCTTGTCGGCGATGTCGCCCGTGGCCTGCGCGCGGACGGCATTCGGCGCCACTGCCGACGCCAGCATGCAGCCAAGGACGAAAGCAGCCAGATAGCCACGGCCAGCGATACGCATGAAGCGAGAATTCCGATTCAAGGGAATGAGCGAGGTTGCAGGAAGAAAGCCGAACGAGGCCAGCGGGCACGAACGAAGACCGGATCCGCGCCCTGCGGCGACCCGCCACCTTCCCGAGCGCGCAAGACAGAGGCGCCTATTTTATACTAGCGCTTTGCCCCGTCGGCCCTATCGTGAACAAAGACGACATCTTCACGCTCATCGACAAGAACGAGCACATAGAAACCGCCGCGCGCGCGCTCAAGGCAATCGCCCATCCGCTGCGCCTGAAGATTCTGTGCGTGCTCGGCGACGGCGAGGTCTGCGTGCAGGACATCGTCGATGCGGTGGGCACTTCGCAGAGCAACATCTCGCAGCATCTCGCCATCCTGCGCGACAAGGACGTGCTGCAGACGCGCAAGGATGCCAACCGCGTCTATTACCGCGTCGGCGATCCGCGCACGCTGCAGCTCATCGCGCTGATGCGCGAAGTGTTCTGCGGCGTCGATGACGAGCAAGGCTGATTTCCCTTCCCCTTACCGGAGCACCGTTTTTCGTGGAATTCCTGCAACAGAACTGGTATTGGGCGGCGCTGGCCGCCGCAAGCGGCAGCTGGCTGCTCGTCGATCTGGCACGCGGCCGGGGCGGCAACGGCCAGCTTTCCCCCGTCGAAGCCACGATGCTGATCAACCGTGAAGACGCCGTCGTCATCGACGTGCGCGACCAGGGCGAATACGCCCAGGGCCACATTCCCAACGCCCGCCACATTCCCGCCGGCGACCTCGAGCGCCGCAGCGGCGAACTGGACAAGTGGAAGCACCATCCGCTGATCCTGTGCTGCGCCACCGGCACACGCTCGACCTCGGCCGCCACGCAGTTGCGCAAGGCCGGCTTCGAGAAGATCTATAACCTGCGCGGCGGCATGATGGAATGGCAGAAGGCCGGCCAGCCGGTCAGCCGCAAGAGGAAATGAGCATGCCCGCCGCGATCCGCATGTATGCCACGGCGACCTGCCCCTACTGCATCCGCGCCGAACAGCTGCTGCGCAGCAGGGGCGTGACGGAAATCGACAAGATCCGCACCGATCTCGACCCCGCCCAGCGCGGGCGCATGATCGAGGAAACCGGGCGCCGCACGGTTCCGCAGATCTTCATTGACGGCTACCATGTCGGCGGCTGTGATGACCTGATGGCGCTCGACCGCGCCGGCAAGCTCGAACCGATGCTGCGCGGCGAACCTGCCTGAGCCTTCCTTTTCGTGGTCCTCTTTCCTGCAATCCAATCCTCACTCACCGGATACCCATCCCATGTCTGAAAACGCCCAACCCGTCTTCTCGATCGAAAAACTGTACGTCAAGGACCTGTCGGTCGAAGTGCCGGGTGCCCCGCAGATCTACCTCGAACGCGAGGCGCCGCAAGTCAATGTCCAGCTCCGTACCGAAGGCAAGAACATCGACGACGGCGTCTACGAGATCGCCCTCACCGTCACCGTCTCCGCCACCATCGGCGAAGACCGCACGCTGTTCCTGGTCGAAGTGGCCCAGGCCGGCATCTTCCAGATCCGCAACGTGCCCGAAGCCGACCTCGAACCTGTGATGATGATCGGCTGCCCCAACATCCTGTTCCCCTATGCCCGCGAAGCCGTGTCGGACGCCGTCACCCGCGCCGGCTTCCAGCCCGTGCTGCTGTCGCCGGTCAACTTCGAGGCGCTGTACCAGTCGCAGCGCCAGCAGGCCACCGTGCAGCAGGGCGAAACGCCGATCCAGTGACGAGGCCTGCCGCCATGACACACCTGCGCCGCTCCATGCTGCCCCGCCTGATCACGATGCTCGCCTTGCTCGCCGGCGTGGTGGCGGGGCCGGTGCTGGCGCAGGCGATCGAGTTCCGCTCGCTGACCGAGCAGGCAATCCTGTACGACACCCCTTCGGAGCAGGGCAAGCGCCTTTTCATCCTGCGCTCCGCCACCCCGGTCGAAGTCGTCGTCAGGCTCGACAAGTGGGTCAAGGTGCGCGAGCCCGGCGGCTCCCTGAACTGGCTGGAAAGCCGTGTGCTCTCCAACCGCCGCACCGTGCTCGTCACCGCGGAACGCGCCGTCATCCGGCGTGAAGCCCGCGACGACGCGGCACCCAGCTTCGAGGCGATCCGCAACGTCGTGCTCGACCTGGTCGAAGCGCCTTCGCTCGGCTGGGCCAAGGTGCGCCATCGGGACGGCGACGAAGGCTACATCCGCATCAACGAGGTCTGGGGGCTGTGACCGCCACGCCCGACAAGCAGCACAGCAGACGCCGCCGCATCGCCGTCTTCGGCGCGGGCGCATGGGGCACCGCGCTGGCCCAGGCCTTCAGCGCCGCCCATGAGGTATGCCTGTGGGGGCGGGATGCGGAACACCTGCGGGCGCTCGCCCTGACGCACGAGAACCGCCGCTATCTGCCCGACATCCGCCTCAGCAACGCACTGCACTTCGAAACCGATTTCTCGCATGCGGCACGAGGCGCCGATCTCCACCTGGTGGTCACGCCGCTGGCCGGCCTGCGGGACGCCGCGCGCGCGCTCCACCGCCTGCAGCCCGGCACGCCCTTGCTGTGGGCCTGCAAGGGGCTCGAAGCCGGAAGCGGGCGGCTGCCGCACGAAATCGTCGCCGAAGAGCTCGGCGACGCGGCCGCCAGCGGCGTGCTGACCGGCCCCAGCTTCGCCGCCGAAGTCGCGCGCGGCCTGCCGACCGCGATCACCCTCGCCGCCGCCGATGCGGCCTTCGCCCACCACTGGGTGGCGGCCCTGCACCAGCCGCGCCTGCGCATCTACGCCAATACCGACGTCGTCGGCTGCGAGATCGGTGGTGCGGTCAAGAACGTCATGGCCATCGCCGCCGGCGTCTCGGACGGCATGGGCTTCGGCCTCAACGCCCGCGCCGCGCTGATCACCCGCGGCCTGGCCGAAATCTCCCGCCTCGCCATTGCACTCGGCGGCAGCAGCGAAACACTGATGGGCCTGACCGGCATGGGCGACCTGATCCTCACCTGCACCGGCAACCTCTCGCGCAACCGCCGCGTCGGCCTGGAGCTCGCCAAGGGCAGCACGCTGGCCGACATCCTGCGCGACCTCGGCCACGTTGCCGAAGGCGTCTCCACCGCGCGCGAAGTCGTCGGTCTGGCCCGGCTCCATGGCGTCGAGATGCCGATCTGCGAAGCCGTCGATGCCTTGCTGCATCACGGCCTCGATGCGCGCGGCGCGGTCGAGAAACTGCTGGCGCGCGACCCGCGCCACGAATGAGACGCCTGCCTTGGACGGCCCCGCCCAAGGCGGTCCCGCCTAAGGCAGCCCCGCCTGGACTGCGCCGGCGAATCCTTGCTGGCGCCAGGCCTCATAGACCACCACCGCCACCGCATTCGACAGATTGACGCTGCGGTTGGTCGGCCGCATCGGGATGCGGATGCGCGCCTCGGGCTCGAAAGCTGCCAGCAACTCCGCCGGCAGGCCGCGGCTCTCCGGCCCGAACACGAACACGTCGCCGTCGCGGTAAGCCACAGCGTCGTGCCGCCGTGTGCCCCGGGTCGACAGCGCGAAGAAGCGCCGCCCTGCCAGCGCCGCGTGGCACTGCGCCCAATCCGGATGCACGGTGACGCAGGTCAGGTCGTGATAGTCCAGCCCCGCGCGTGCCAGTTGCTTGTCGGACAGGTCGAAGCCCAGCGGCTCGATCAGGTGGAGGCGGCTGCCGGTATTGGCGGCGAGGCGAATGACGTTGCCGGTGTTGGGCGGAATCTCGGGCTGATAGAGGACGATCTCGAACATCGGGACGGAAGTGGCAGACAGCGCCTTGCGCGCGAAGCCGGCACTGTAGCTCAGGCCGGCGCCGGCGTGCGGGCGACGACCAGATTCGTGACCCGTGCCGCGCCCTGCGCCTTCAGGCAGCGCGCCAGTTCGCCCAGCGTCGCCCCCGTGGTCATCACGTCATCGACCACCAGCACGTGCAGGCCATCCAGTGCGCGATCGCAGCAGAAGGCACCGGCCGGACTCAGCAGGCGCTCGTCGCGGCTCAGCGAAGCCTGCGGCGGCGTGTCGCGCAGCTTGCGCGCACAGGCCAGCTCCATCGGCAAGGCTTGCTCGCGCGCCAGCGGACGCGCAAGCTCCACCGCCTGGTTGAAGCCGCGCTCGGCCAGCCTGCGTGCATGCAAGGGCATCGGCAGGATGAAGTCGACATCGGCCGCGAGCGGTCCGCCGAGCTCACGCAGCTCGGCAGCGAGGAAAGTGGCCACGCTCAACTGGTGCCGATACTTGAGCGCGAGCACCAGCACATCGACCGGGAACACGTAGTCGAACAAGGCCAGTGTCGCATCATAGGCCGGCGGCTCGCGCAGGCATTGCCCGCAGGGTCCGCCATCCAGCCCCGGCAGGGCGCAAACCGGACACGCGCAGGGCGGCCGCCTCGGCATTTCGGCCAGGCAGGCCGCACAAACACCGCACGCCTCTGCCGCCTCGCCGCAGACGAGGCAATCCTGCGGCATCAGGGCATCCAGCACGCGGGCCAGCAGACGGCGCAGGCTTCGGACTCGGTTTGACAAGATTTTGATCAATGGCAGAACATTCAGGGTTCGCCATTACAGCCCCCCGCGCCAAAAATGACAATGACTTTGATCAACACCGACCAACGCGACACGGCCACAGCCCGCGCCGGCAAGGTCGCGGACTTTTCCCGTCACCGGAGTGCGCGATGAGCGAAACGGGCGGCAGCGACGCGGACTTCGCGCTCGACCACGGCCTGTTGCGCCGCCGCTTCGCCCGCGCCGCGGCGACGGCCGACGGTGCCGACGTCCTGGTACGCGAAATCGCACGCCGGATGGACGAGCGCCTCGACTACATCCGCATCGAGCCGAAGCGCGTGCTCGACCTCGGCTGCGGCACCGGCGCCGACCTGCCCCGCCTGGCGCAACGCTTCCCCCAGGCCTGTGTGCTGGCGGCCGATTTCGCCATGCCGATGCTGGCCCGCGCCGGCCAGCGCCTGCGCGACGGCGCACCCGCTCCCGGCTTGCTGCGCCGCCTGCTCGGCGGCAAGGCTGCGCCCCTGCCCCACGTCGCCGCCGACGCCCGCCGCCTGCCCTTCGCCCGCGGCAGCCTCGGCCTGGTGTGGTCCAACCTGATGCTGCCGGCACTGGACGATCCCTTGCCGGCCTTGCAGGAAATCCACCGCACGCTGGAAGTCGGCGGCCTGCTGATGTTTTCCACCCTCGGCCCCGATTCGCTGCGCGAACTGCGCGACGCCCTTCCCCGCACGGCGGGCGAGCGCGTGCACCACTTCATCGACATGCACGATCTGGGCGATGCCCTCGTCAAGGCCGGCTTCGCCGACCCGGTGATGGACATGGAGATGCTGACGCTGACCTACTCCGAACTCGATGGCCTGCTGTCCGACCTGCGCGCCACCGGCGCCGCCAATGCCGCCGTCGGCCGCCCGCGCGGCCTGTCCGGCCGTACCGGCTGGGCACAGGCGCGCGCCGCCTACGAAGCCCTGCGCCGGGACGGACGGCTGCCCGCCACCTTCGAGATCATCCAGGGCCATGCCTGGAAAGCCGCGCCGAAGACCACCGAGGACGGCCGCAGCATCGTCCGCTTCCAGCCCCGGCCCACGCCACGCTGAACCGACGCCACCATGCCCAACCGCACCGTCTGGCTGTTCGACCTCGACAACACGCTGCACAACGCCAGCCCGCACATCTTTCCGCACATCAACCGCAGCATGACGGCTTATCTCGAACAGCACCTGTCGCTGTCCCCCGAGGACGCCAATGCCCTGCGGATGAACTACTGGCGCCGCTACGGCGCCACCCTGCTCGGCATGATGCGCCACCACGGCACCGACCCGGCGCATTTCCTGGTCGAGACGCATCGCTTCGACCGCCTGCACGAGATGATGGTGTTCGACCGTGCGCTGCGCGGCATGCTGCGCAAGCTGCCCGGCCGCCGCTTCGTATTCTCGAACGCGCCGCGCCACTACGCCATGGCCGTGCTGGGGCTGATGGGCATCCACGAGCTGTTCGAGGACGTGATCGCCATCGAGGATCTGGATTACCACCCCAAGCCCGGCATCCGCGGCTACCGCAAGCTGCTGTCCTCGCGGCGCCTGGACCCGGCCCGCTGCGTGATGCTGGAAGATTCGGCCGTCAATCTGCGCACCGCGAAACGGCTGGGAATGCGCACCGTGCTGGTGAGCCGCAACCTGCGCACGCCGGCCTATGTGGATATGAAGCTGGCTTCCATCCTGGACCTTCGCCGCCAGTTCGGCCGGCTGCTCGGCGGACGGCTGGCGGGCTAATCCCGCACGGCAAGGCTGCGCCGCATGAACACCGCACCGGCGCCGTAGCCGTCGGGCAGGGTCAGCGTCCGGGACGCGAAGCCGAGCCCGCGCCAGTAGGCCACCGCATCGGCCAGCGCCACCAGCGTCAACGCGCGGTGTCCGGCCTGCTCCGACCAGACTCGAACCTTGTCGAACAGGGCGCTGCCCACGCCCATGCCGCGGGCGCGCGGCGACACCGCGAGATCGTGCAGGAAGCCGTGGTCCGCCCGTTCCGGCAGGCATTCGACCAGCGCGTGCAGTTGCGGTGCGCCGGCCTGCCATGGATGGGCGAAGACATAGCCGAGCGCCTCACCGTCACGCTCGGCCAGCCAGCAGGCCTCGGGCGCGAGGCTCAGCTTGCGTCCAAGGACATGGGCGGACTCCTGGTAAGCGTCGCCGTAGGCTTCGCGCTGGATGCGAAGCACCTCATCGAGGTCCCCCCCCCGCATCGCCCTCAGCCCCACAGCGCGCGAAGCCGGAACGCCCGGCACGATCACGCGCCGGCCTTCAGCCAGCGTGCGGCTTCCAGCGCGTAATAAGTCAGGATGCCATCGGCGCCGGCACGCTTGAACGACAGCAAGGCTTCCAGCGCGCAGGCCCGGTCGTCGAGCCAGCCGTTGGCCGCGGCCGCCTTCAGCATCGCGTACTCGCCGCTGACCTGGTAGGCGTAGGTCGGCACCTGGAGTTCGTGCTTCACGCGGCGCACGATGTCGAGATAGGGCAGGCCGGGCTTGACCATGAACATGTCCGCCCCTTCGGCGATGTCGAGCGCCACTTCGCGCAAGGCCTCGTCGCTGTTCGCCGGGTCCATCTGGTAGGAATATTTGTTGCCCTTGCCCAGGTTGCCCGCCGAGCCGACCGCGCTGCGGAAGGGGCCGTAGAAGCTGCTGGCGTACTTGGCGCTGTAGGCGAGGATGCGGGTGTGGATGAAACCGGCATCCTCGAGCGCGGCGCGGATGGTGCCGATGCGGCCGTCCATCATGTCGCTGGGCGACACCACGTCGGCACCCGCCGCGGCATGCGACAGCGACTGTCTGACCAGCGCATCGACGGTTTCGTCGTTGAGGATGTAGCCGCTGTCGTCGGGCAAGCCGTCCTGGCCGTGAGTGGTGTAGGGGTCGAGGGCGATGTCGGTGATGACGCCCAGCTCGGGAAAGCGCGCCTTCAATGCACGGATCGCGCGCTGGACGATGCCGTCCTCGTTCCACGCAGCGGCGCCGTCCGCGGTCTTTGCCGCCGGGTCGGGGACACCGAACAGATCGACCGCCGGCACGCCGAGCTCCAGCGCCTGCTCGGCCACCTTCAGCAGTTCGTCGATCGACAGCCGCTCCACGCCGGGCATCGCCGCCACCGCCTCGCGGCCGGGCTTGTCATGCACGAACACCGGATAGATCAGGTCGTTGGCCGTCAACACATTCTCGCGCATCAGGCGGCGGGAAAAATCGTCACGGCGCATGCGGCGCATGCGGGTGGAAGGGAAAGCTCCGGTCGGTCGCATCTGTGGATCTCGCTTGTCGGTTTCGAAACGGCCCTAGCCGGCGTGTCCGCACACGCCGGAAACACATGAAGTAACGCATTGGCAGCGGAACTTCCGGGCAAAGTGTCTTATCTTAGCAAGCAGACGGTGGCACGCTCGCGTGCTGCTTCGTCTCCCGCTTCACCTCCCTGAGCGGGTGCCTCGCGCCAGCGGGGCATTTTTCACCCCCGGCTACTCCCCTGGTCGGGGGTTTTTATTTGCCCCTCCTCCGCCCGGTCCCCGGACGGGGCCGCCAGCCCGGCATCCGCCCCGGCCAGACCGAGCCAGCCGCCGATGACGCGTTCGGCATCCTCGACCCCCGTTTTCTTCAGGCTGGAGAAGAGCTGGACCGTCACCTGCGGTCCCAGCGGCGCGAGCTGGCGCCGCACGTCCTGCAGCACCGCGCTGGCCGCGCCGCGCGACAGCTTGTCGCTCTTGGTCAGCAACACGTGCATCGGCCGCCCCGACGGCGCGAACCAGTCGATCATCTGGCGGTCGAGCGGCGTCAAGGGATGACGCGAATCCATGATCAGCACCAGGCCGATCAGGCTTTCCCGCTTGCGCAGATAGTGCTCGATCAGGCCCTGCCACTCGCGCCGGACCTTCTCGGGAACCGCGGCATAACCGTAGCCCGGCAGGTCGACCAGCAAGGCGCCGCTGTTGAGGCGGAAGAAGTTGATCAACTGGGTTCGCCCCGGCGTCTTCGACACGAAAGCCAGCCGGACATGCCCGGCCAGCGTGTTGATCGCGCTCGACTTGCCCGCATTGGAGCGCCCCGCAAAGGCGATTTCCGCCCCGGAAGGCGGCGGCAGGCCGGACGGCTTGGCGATCGATATCTCGAATTGTGCGTTGCGGAAGATGGGCATGAAAAAAGAGGACAAAAGACCGGGCGGATGCGCCACAAAGCCCACATCGCGTCGCGCAAGGCGGGTTTCCTGTTATAGAATACCGCGTTTGAAACAATCACTCACGGCTTTCCGAGGACATCATGACCAAGCGTTCCCTGCTGCTCTCGTCCCTGCTGCTCGTCACCGGTGGCCTGCAGGCCCAGGAACAGGCTCCGGACCTCGCCAAGGCGAAACAGACTGTCGAAACCCTCTGCGTCGCCTGTCACGGCACGGATGGCAACAGCCAGCTGTCAGCCAACCCGAAGATCGCGGGGCAGCATGAGGACTACCTCTACAAGCAGCTGCGCGAGTTCAAGGGCTGGAACGGCGAGCCCCCGGCACGCGAAAACGCGGTCATGACGGCAATGGTGGACAGCCTCGAAGAAGCCGACATGCGCGCGCTGGCCCAGTATTTCGCCTCCTTCGAACTGCAACCCGAGCCGGCGAAGAGCCTCGACACCATCGAACTCGGCCAGAGCATCTGGCGCGGCGGCATCGCGTCCAAGGGCGTTCCTGCCTGTGCCGCCTGTCACGGTCCTGCCGGTGCCGGCCTGCCGGCGCAATATCCGCGCATCGCCGGCCAGTTCGCCGAATACACCGAAGCCCAGCTCAAGGCCTTCCGCGACGGTGGCCGCGAGAACGACCCGAACCGCATGATGCGCATGATCGCGCTGAAGATGACCGACGCCGAAATGAAGGCCGTTGCGGACTTCGCCGCCGGCCTGCGCTGAGCGCTGCCGGCTGTCGATGCCGACAGGGACGAGGGGTGGAGCGATCCACCCCTTTTTTCATCACCGGGCCGTCCCAAGATGAAAAACGCCCCCTTGGGAGGCAGCGACCTCACGCAACGGGGGAGCGTGGAGGCCGTTTTTCATGTGCCCTCCCCTTGTGTGAAAATGGCAGCCGTGCCGGTCTGCCCCGGCAACTTCCAGTTTCCCCTGGCTCGCAGCAGATGACTCATCCCCCCCCCAGCAGCACGGCGCAGGACGTATTGAAGGCCGCCGACGCGCGCCGGCTGATCCTCGACAGCCTGTCTCCGGTCACAGGCGGCGAACGCGTCGAGCTGCATGCCGCCCTCGGGCGCGTGCTGGCGCAGGACGTGATCGCCCCGCTCGACGTGCCGATGCACGACAACTCGGCGATGGACGGCTATGCGGTGCGCGCCGAAGACCTGGACAGCGGCGCCGGCAGCGAAACCAGGCTGACGGTAGTCGGCAGTGCCCTGGCCGGCCATCCTTTCGCCGGACGCCTCCGCCCGGGCGAGGCGGTGCGGATCATGACCGGCGCGGTCATCCCGGACGGCGCCGACACGGTCGTCATGCAGGAAATCGTTCGCCGCGAGGACGACAGGATCTTCATCCCCGCCGGCCAGCAGAAAGGCCGCAACCTGCGGCGCGCCGGGGAGGATCTCGCTGCCGGCAGCGTCGCCCTGCCCGCCGGCAGACGCTGCGGCCCTGCCGAACTCGGGCTGATCGCCTCGCTCGGCATCGGCGAGGTCGCGGTGCGCCGCCGCCTGCGCGTCGCTTTCTTCTCGACCGGCGACGAGCTGACCCCGATCGGCCAGCCGCTGAAACCCGGCGCGATCCACGACAGCAACCGCCACACCCTGGCCGGCGCGCTGGCGCGGCTGGGCTGCGAGCTGCTCGACCTGGGCATCGTGCCCGACCGGCCCGCCGCGCTCGAAGCCGCTTTCGCCGAAGCGGCCGGCACAGCCGATGTCGTCATCACCAGCGGCGGCGTCTCGGTCGGCGACGCCGACTTCATTCGCGAGCTGATGGCACGCATGGGCGAGGTTTCGTTCTGGAAGCTGGCGATCAAGCCCGGGCGGCCGATGGCCTTCGGCCGCATCGGCGATGCCGTGCTGTTCGGCCTGCCCGGCAACCCGGTGGCGACGATGGTGAGCTTCTACCAGTTCGTCCAGGATGCCCTGCTGAGCCTGATGGGCGTGACGCCGCTGCCTCCGGCCGCACGCTTCGCCGCCCGCGCCGACTTCGCCCTGCGCAAGCCGGCAGGCCGCGTCGAATATCTGCGCGGGCGCCTGCTGCGGGACGGCGCAGCGCTCGGCGTCACGCTGGCCGGCGCACAGGGCTCGGGCATGCTGCACTCGATGTCCGAAGCCGACTGCTTCATCGTGCTGCCGGAAGACTGCACTTCGGTGCAGGCCGGCGACACCGTTTTCATCCAACCTTTCCACGGCCTGGTCTGATGACCGGGAAACGATCATGACCCAGGACGAACTCAAGAAAGCCGCCGCGCTCGCCGCCCTCGACTACATCGAGGACGGCAGCATCGTCGGCGTCGGCACCGGCTCCACGGTGAACCACTTCATCGACGGCCTCGCCGGCATGCGCGAGCGCATCCGCGGCGCGGTCTCCAGTTCCGAATCCAGCTCGAAGCGGCTCGCCGCGCACGGCATTCCGGTGTTCGATCTCAACGACATCGACAGCATTCCGGTCTATGTCGACGGCGCCGACGAGATCGACGGCAGCTTCGCCATGATCAAGGGCGGCGGCGGCGCGCTGACGCGCGAGAAGATCGTCGCCGCGGTCGCCCGGCGCTTCATCTGCATCTGCGACGCCAGCAAGCGCGTGCAGACGCTGGGCCGCTTCCCGCTGCCGGTCGAAGTGATCCCGATGGCGCGCAGCCACGTCGCCCGCGAACTCGCCCGCCTGGGCGGAGAGCCGCGCCTGCGCGAAGGCTTCGTCACCGACAACGGCAACCTGATCCTCGACGTGCACGGCCTGGCGATCGACGATCCCACCGGCACCGAACAAGGCATCAACCAGATCGTCGGCGTGGTCACCAACGGCCTGTTCGCCGCCCGCGGCGCCGATCTGCTGCTGCTGGCCGGAGCCGCCGGCGTGGAACGCCTGCAGCGCGCCTGAGCGCCCGGAACCGATCGTCGGCCGCCGTGTGACATGCAACAAAACCGTAATCTGCGGGTGCTAGCCTGCGTGCTTCCATCGACAGGATCACGGCGAAGATGACGGAACACACCTACAAGCAGTTCAGCACCGAACTGGAAGAAATCCGCAGCGGCGTGCTGCGCATGGGCGGACTGGTCGAAGCGCAGGCCGCTGACGCGCTCGAAGGCCTGCGCACCGGCAACCTCTCCCTGCTCAACCAGGTCATCGAAGGCGACCAGCGCATCAACCTGATGCAGAAGCAGCTCGATGACGCCTGCAACCACATCGTCGCCCTGCGCCAGCCGACCGCGGCGGACATGCGCCTGGTGATGACGGTGATCAGATCGGTGGCCGATCTCGAGCGCATCGGTGACGAAGCCAAGAAGATCGCCAAGTCGGCCAAGCGCCTGCACTCGGCCGAACTGAGCTTCGCCCCCCGCATCGACCTGTCGCCGTCGGCCCGGGCCGCGCTGGCGATGCTGCATTCGGCGCTCGACGCCTTTGCCCGTGCCGACGCCTCCGCCGCGCCGCGCATCGAGCGCGAGGACGCCGAGGTCGATGCCAGCTTCAAGGCGATCATGCGCCAGTTGATCACCTACATGATGGAAGATCCGCGCACGATCACCAGCAGCCTCGAGCTGCTGTTCAACGCCAAGGCGATCGAGCGCATCGGCGACCATGCGATGAACATCGCCGAGTACGTGGTCTTCCTGGCCCAGGGCGAGGATGTGCGCTACAGCAAGTCGGAAGAGGCCCAGCGCAGCGGCAACTGAGCATCCGGAGGGCCGCTCCACATGAAAAAGGATGGCCAGGCCATCCTTTTTCGTATGTGCCGCTTCGCTGCACTCGATGAGTTTCGCTACGCGCCGGCTACGCGACCCGACCCATCGGCCACCGTACCGCTGGGAGCTGCTTTGGCCGGGGGGCGCCGAGCCGCGAATACGGCCTTGCTGCCGCCCAAGGGGCGGCTTTCGCGGCTAAAGAAACCTACAGGAAAGCTGCGTCACTGCGCGGGCGGCACATAGCCGCTCACCTGGTCCGCGCCGCCCTCGAAGAAATGCTTCTCCATCTGTTCGGCCAGATATTTGCGCGCGCGGGCGTCCATCAGGTTCAGGCGGTTCTCGTTGATCAGCATGGTCTGGTACTTGACCCATTGCTGCCACGCTTCCTTCGACACGTTGTCGAAGATGCGCTTGCCCAGCGCGCCCGGCACCGGCGGGAAATCCAGCCCTTCCGCCTCACGGCCGAGTTTCACGCAATTCACCATGCGAGCCATGTTCAATCCTCTCTGCTAACGGGTTCATCGGAGCTCGAAGCCGGCATTCTAGCGGATTCACCCCCGCCTCTCGCCGACAGGCTCCAACGATTGCGTCCTTCCGCCTTCGAGCGGTACATCGCCTCGTCGGCGGCCGCCATCAGGCTTTCCTCGTCACAGCCATGCTCGGGAAACAGGGCGATGCCGATGCTTGCCGTGACGCCCGTCCTGCGTCCATCGAACTCGAACACCAGATTGCCGATCGACTCGCACAGGCGATTGGCCAGTTCGGCCAGCGCCGCTGCCTTCGTGTCGGGGACCAGGATGGAGAACTCGTCGCCGCCGACCCGGAAGAACATTTCATTACGGCGCACCACGCCGCCGACCCGCTCGACGAGCTTCACCAGCACCTCGTCGCCCGCCTGATGGCCGAAGGCGTCGTTGATCGGCTTGAAGCCGTCGAGGTCGATGCCGAGCAAGCCGACCGAAGTGCCGCGCCGTGCCGCATCGGCCAGCATGCGCTCCAGTTCCTCGTGGAAGCGGCGCCGGTTGAAGATGTTGGTCAGCGGGTCACGCTCCGCCATCGAGATCAGCTGTGCCGAAATGCGCCGGGCCTCGGTCACGTCCTCGTAGATCCAGACCCGGCCGATGCGCTGATCCTTGCCCGCCCCGGCCACCACCGCGGAGCGGTCCGTGATCACGCGGCCATCGGCGAAACGGAATTCGTACTCGTCGCTCATCGGCTGCTTGGCGTCCAGCACTTCGGCGACGTGGGCGAAATAGGCCTGGGCATCTTCCAGCAGGGTTGCCGCCTTGCTCTGCAGTGTGCTCTCGCGCATGCCGATCAGGTGCGTATCCTCCGGATAGCCCCAGATTTCGAGCATCGCCCGGTTGTAGTACAGCACCCGCCGTTCCTGGTCCATGAACAGGATGCCCAGCCGGATCAGGTTGAGCAGCGCGGCGAGGCGCTGGCGCTCGTCGTTGCTTCTCAGCAGGTAGTGCTCGCGCAGCGCCTGGGCGCGGCGAAGCTCGGTGACCGTCTCGAGCAGCTTGTATTCGGTTTCCTTGCGCGACTGGATGTCCTCGGCCGACAGGCGCAGGGCGGCCAGCCCCGGCGCGGCATCCGGCACCGCCCGCCAGTGGGAGGCGACCCAGGCCGCCTCGCCATCCCGCCGCCTGAGCCGCAGTTCGAAATCCTGCGCCACGCCGTCCACCACCATCTGCGTGATCATGCGGCGGCAATAGGCACGGTCCGATTCGTGCACCAGCAAGTCGAGGGCGTCCTCGGCCTCCATGCACTCCCGCGGCTCCAGCCCGGTGACGCGCTCGATCGAGGGGCTGATCCACAACAGACGCAGATTGCGATCGAACACCGCTTCGATACCGTGGACACCCTCTGCCACCTGTCGCAGGAGCGCCAGTTCGACATCGGCCTGCCGCCGCATCGCACGTCTGGGCCAGAGGATCATAAGAGCTTCACGAATACCTTCGAGCGCCGCTGCAGGTTGTACAACTCACGCTTCTTGCGCGGCAGGGCTTCGGGGCCGATCTCGCTGAAACCCCGTTCACGGAACCAGTGCGCGGTGCGCGTCGTCAGCACGAACAGCCGCTCCAGCCGCTGCACGCGGGCACGGCGCTCGATGCGCTTCAGCAACTGGTCGCCCAGGCCGGCGCGACGGTATTCCGGCGTCACCGCGAGACAGGCGAGTTCGGCGGCGTTGTCCTCCGAGAACGGGTACAGCGCAGCACAGCCGACCAGCACGCCATCGTGCTCGACCACGGTGAAGCGTTCGATTTCCTGTTCGAGCAGCTCGCGGCCGCGGCGCACCAGCGTGCCGTCGGCCTCCATCGGCGTGATCAGCGAGACGAGCGCGGCGACGTCGTCGACCGTCGCCTCGCGCAGGCGGAACAAGGGGTCGCGCGACACCACGGTGCCGACGCCGGCGTGGGTGAAGAACTCGAGCAGCAGCCCGCCGTCCTTGTCGTGATCGATCAGGTGGCAGCGCGCCACGCCGCGGCGTACCGCGCGGATCGCACACGGCAGGAAGAGTCCCAGATCTTCGGTCAGGCCATCCCCACTCGCGAGCCTGGCTTGCGCCTCGTCCGCCGTCACCGATTCGATCAAGCCGCCGTCGGCATCCAGCAGTCCCGGCGCATCGCACAGGTAGATCAGCTTTTCCGCCTTCACCGCCACCGCCACGGCCTCGGCGACCTCTTCCATCGCCAGATTGAAGATTTCCCCCGCGGGCGAAACGCCGAGCGGCGTGATCAGGACCACGTTGTGCTGGTCGAGGTCGGCGTTGATCTCCTCGGCGACGATCTTGCGCACCGCGCCGGTGTATTGGTAATCGACGCCATCGACGACGCCGACCGGACGCGCGGTGATGAAGTTGCCGCCGGTCACGCGCATGTAGCTGCCCGCCATCGGCGTATTCGGCAAACCCTGCGACAGCAGCGCCTCGACTTCGAAGCGGGTCACTGCCATTGCCGCCTTCACGCACTCCAGCGCCTCGGCATCGGTCACCCGCAGGCCATGGTGGAAACGCGGCGCCAGCCCACGGCGCGCCAGCTCGACATCGATCTGCGGCCGCGCCCCATGCACCAGCACCAGGCGGATGCCGAGCGCGGCGAGCAGGTTGCAGTCGTAGGCCAGGCGCTGCGCGCGGTCGCCCGCCGCCACTTCGCCACCGAAGCCGACGACGAAAGTCTTGCCGCGAAAGGCGTGAATGTAAGGCGCGGCGCCACGCACCCAGGCGACGAACTGGGAAGTGGGGTCGTCGGGCGCCGGTACGGCAGAGGTCGATTCAGCGTTCACGCAGTCACCGCGGCAGGAGCCGGACCAGCGGTAGCCGATGCCACCCGGGCCGACGGAATTTCGGATGGCGGGATTCTAGCGGATGCGTGCGCGCGGCGACATCGCCGCGCACAAATCAGGTCAACGCCGCTTCGATGCGTTCACAAATCGTGCGCAATACCTTGATCCGTGCAAAATATTTGTTCTCTGCCTCGACCAATGTCCAGGGCGCGCGCTCGGTACTGGTGCGATCGACCATGTCGCACACGGCACGGACATAGTCGTCCCACTTCTCGCGATTGCGCCAGTCTTCCGCGGTGATCTTGAAGCGCTTGTGCGGCTCGGCCTCGCGCGCTTCGAAACGCGCCAGCTGTTCTTCCTTGCCGATCGCCAGCCAGAACTTGATCACGATGATGCCGGCGTCGGCGAGTTGGTCCTCGAAGTCGTTGATCTCGGCGTAGGCCCGCATCCAGTCGGCCTCCGAGCAGAAGCCCTCGACCCGCTCGACCAGCACCCGGCCATACCACGAACGATCGAACACGACGGTCTTGCCGCGCGCCGGCAGGTGGCGCCAGAAGCGCCACAGATAGGGCTGCGCGCGCTCCTCCTCGGTCGGCGCCGAAACCGGCACCACGCTGTACTGGCGGATGTCCAGCGCCGCGGTGACACGGCGGATGGCGCCGCCCTTGCCGGCAGCGTCCACGCCCTCGAACACGAGCGCCAGCGAATGCTTGCCGCGGAACGCCGCCTCGCGCGTCAGCAACGCCAGCCGCCCCTGCAGGCTTTCGAGCGCCTCCTCGTATTCCTTCTTGCCCATTTCATGGCGCAGCGCCAGGCTGTCGAGCAGGTTGCGCCGGGCGATCGGCGGCAGCGGCGGCGCCAATTGGCGCGGCGCGTGCTTGCGACGGGCGGCTTCGAGGCGCTTCTGCAGCGCCGCGAGCAGCGTCCGGCCGACGAAGAGCGCGCGGAAGTACGGATCGCTGCCATCGACGATCATCCACGGTGCGTTGCCGGTACTGGTCTGGCGCAGCGCATGTGCGGCGACGTCGCGGTAGCGCGCGTACTGCTCGTAGAAATGCCAGTCGCGCTCGGTGACGCGCCAGCGCGTGCGCGGATCCTTTTCCAGTTCGCGCAGGCGCTTCTTCTGCCCGCTCTTCGACAGGTGGAACCAGAACTTGACCAGCAGCACGCCTTCCTGCACCAGCATGTCCTCGAAGCGGCGGATCTCGCCGAGGCGCTGCTCGAAGCGGGCCTTGCTGCCGATGCGCTCGACCCGGTCGCGGATCGGCTGCGAATACCAGTTGTTGAACATCACGCCGATCTTGCCGCGCGGCGGCAGCGCGCGCCAGAAGCGCCACATGAACGGACGCTCGCTTTCCTCGGTGGTCGGCTGGTCGAAGGCCCAGCCTTCGATGTGGCGCGAATCCATCCACTCGTCGAGCAGATTCATGGTCTCGCCCTTGCCCGCACCGTCGATGCCGTTGATCAGCACGGCGACGGCGAACTGCTTCAGCTCGAGGATTTCGTACTGTGCATCGAGCAAGGCCGTGCGCAGCGGCGGCACGGCGGCGTCGTACTCTTCCTTGTCGGTCCTGTGGCCGAGCTCCGCGGATTCGAACATCCCATCCTCCCGTCCTTGCAGCACCGCATGGTCCAGTCAGAAATCTCCCCAGCGCGCCTGCAGTACCGCCAGCGCCGCCAGTCCCGCGGTTTCGGTCCGCAGCACCCGCGGCCCCAGCGTCATCCGCCGCACGCCTGCCGCATCGCAGGCGGCAAGCTCGCCCTCGGTCCAGCCGCCTTCGGGGCCGACCAGCACATGCACGACGCCCTCCGGCCGCTCGCCTGCCGGCAAGCCGTCGCCGCCGCCCGGCGCCAGCACCCAGGCAGCCTGCCCGCGCGCGGCAGCGAGCCATTGCAGCAGCGGCTGGATCGGCGCCACTTCCGGAATGCGGTTGCGCCCGCTCTGCTCGCAGGCGGACACCGCCACCTGCTGCCAGTGTGCGCGCCGCTTGTCCGCGCGCTCGCCCGCCAGGCGCAGCACCGAACGCTCGGCCTGCACCGGCTGGATCGCCGCCACCCCCAGTTCCACCGCCTTCTGCACCACCCAGTCCATCTTGTCGCCTGCCGCCAGCGCCTGCACCAGCACCGCACGCAAGGGAGATTCGCGATCGAACGGGCGCCGCTCGCCGAGCACGGCAAAACCGGCCTTGCCGCGCACCGCCAGGCGGGCCTCGACTTCGCCGCCTTCGCCGTCGAACAGCACCAGCGGCTCGCCGTCGCGCAGGCGCAGCACGCGCAGCGCGTGATGGGCGAGATCGTCGGGCAGCGCGACTTCGCCGCCATCGGGCAGGCGGCCCGGGAAATGGAAACGTGAAATCATCGTAAGATTATAGGCCTCGCATCAAGCAGCCGACCGGCCAGGAGCCCGCATGCCCACCGCAGCCCAACGCCTCGCCCGTGCCAGAGCCCTCGAATCGCTGGTACGCGACATCGCGCGCGACGAAATCCTGCCCCGCTACCTGAAGTCGGCGCGCAACCGCAAGCCGGACGGCTCGCTGTTCACCGAAGCCGACCTGGCCTCGCAGCGCTGCTTCAGCGAAGCCTTGCCGAAGTTCCTCGCCGGCGAGGTGCTCGGCGAGGAAATGACCGCCACCGAACAGGCCCACCTGTGGAACGAAGGCGGGCGCGGCCTGTGGTGCATCGACCCGATCGACGGCACGACCAACTTCGCCAACGGCATTCCGCTGTTCGCCGTGTCGATCGCCTACCTGATCGAGCACGAACCGGTGCTGGGCGTGGTCTATAACCCGATCACCGACGAATCCTTCTATGCCGCGCGCGGCGCCGGCGCCTTTCTCAACGGCACCGAACTGCCGCTGCGCGAAGGTGCGTTCCAGCCTGCGCGATGCGGTGGCCGGCGTCGA
>NZ_BCUG01000009.1 GCF_001591165.1 Thauera butanivorans NBRC 103042 | reverse complement strand
GGCCTGTGGTGCATCGACCCGATCGACGGCACGACCAACTTCGCCAACGGCATTCCGCTGTTCGCCGTGTCGATCGCCTACCTGATCGAGCACGAACCGGTGCTGGGCGTGGTCTATAACCCGATCACCGACGAATCCTTCTATGCCGCGCGCGGCGCCGGCGCCTTTCTCAACGGCACCGAACTGCCGCTGCGCGAAGGTGCGTCCAGCCTGCGCGATGCGGTGGCCGGCGTCGACTTCAAGCGCATCAGCCACCACCTGGGCGACGAACTGGCGGTGCGCCCGCCCTATTACTCGCAGCGCAACTTCGGCTCCAGCGCGCTGGAATGGTGTTTCGTCGCCGCCGGCCGGCTGGACGTCTACCTGCATGGCGGCCAGATGCTGTGGGACTACGCCGCCGGCCGGCTGATCCTGGCCGAAGCGGGCGGCGTGGCCGAAGCGCTGGACGGCGGCTCGCTGATGTCCGGCCCGGCGCTGAAGCGCGGCGTCATCGCCGCCGTCAATCCGGGGTTGTTCAGCGAATGGTCGGCCTGGGTGAAGACACGATCCTGAGCGCACGAGACGGCCGTCCAGCACCTCGCAGAACGGCCCGCTCCACGATCTATCCTGCGTTGCTGCGCCGCAATATACTGCACGCCACGCATTTTTCCGTGCAGCACGGAGACCACCATGTCCATGAAGCACCCGATCATCGCCGTCACCGGTTCCTCCGGCGCAGGCACCACGACGGTGAAGCACACTTTCGAAGCCATCTTCGACCGTGAACACGTCAATGCCGCGATCGTCGAAGGCGACAGCTTCCATCGCTACACGCGGGCGGAGATGAAGGCGCGGATCGAGGAAGCCGAGCGCGCCGGAGAGCGCGGCATCAGCCATTTCGGCCCCGAAGCCAACATGTTCTCCGACCTGGAAAGCCTGTTCCGCGCCTACGGCGAAGCCGCCACCGGCCGCCGCCGGCACTACATCCACAACGAGGCGCAATCCATGCGCTGGAACCTGCCGATGGGCACCTTCACCGAATGGGAAGACCTGCCGGTCGGCACCGACTGCCTGTTCTACGAAGGCCTGCACGGCGCCGTCGTCACCGACGATGTCGACGTCTCGCGCCATGTCGATCTGCTGATCGGCGTGGTACCGACGATCAACCTCGAATGGATCCAGAAGCTGCACCGCGACACCCGGATCCGCGGCTATTCGGCCGACGCGGTGCAGGACACCATTCTGCGCCGCATGCACGACTACGTGCATTACATCGTGCCGCAGTTCGCCCGCACCCACATCAACTTCCAGCGCGTGCCGATCGTCGACACCTCGAACCCCTTCATCGCCCGCGACGTGCCGACGCAGGATGAATCGATGGTGGTGATCCGCTTCAAGGACCCGCGCGGGGTGGATTTCCCCTATCTGCTGAACATGATCCCCAACGCCTTCATGAGCCGCGCCAACACCATCGTCGTTCCCGGCGGCAAGCTCGACCTGGCGATGCAGCTGATCCTGACACCGCTGATCTGGAAGCTGATGGAGCGGCGCCGGCAGTCGGTATGAGCGCTGCGGCAATACCCGCAACGGAGCGCCGGACAGGCTCATACGCCATTGCGGCATTGGCATCGGCAAGGGCTTTTAAGGGATAATTGCGGTTTTTCCGATAGCGGCCTCCGGCCCGAGAACACAGCATGCAGTCGACCCGCAACGTCAAGCTCCCGGTCTTCAACCCCGTTACCGGCGCGATCCGCGCCCTGGCGATGGACGCCGTGCAACAGGCCAACTCCGGCCATCCCGGCGCGCCGATGGGCATGGCCGAGATCGCCGAAGTGCTGTGGCGCCACCACCTGAAGCACAACCCGGCCAATCCCAAGTGGGCCGACCGCGACCGCTTCGTGCTGTCCAACGGCCACGGCTCGATGCTGATCTACGCGCTGCTGCACCTCACCGGCTACGACCTGCCGATCGACGAGCTCAAGCGTTTCCGCCAACTGCACAGCAAGACCCCCGGCCACCCCGAATACGGCTACGCCCCCGGCATCGAGACCACCACCGGCCCGCTCGGCCAGGGCATCACCAACGCGGTCGGCATGGCGCTGGCCGAAAAGCTGCTCGCTGCCGACTTCAACCGCCCCGGCCATGAAGTGGTCGATCACCATACCTGGGCCTTCCTCGGCGACGGCTGCCTGATGGAAGGCATCTCGCACGAAGCCTGCTCGCTGGCCGGCACCTGGGGCCTGGGCAAGCTGATCGCCTTCTACGACGACAACAACATCTCGATCGACGGCCACGTCGATGGCTGGTTCACCGACGACACTCCCAAGCGCTTCGAAGCCTACGGCTGGCAGGTGATCCGCGACGTGCAGGGCCACGACCCGGCCGCCATCGAAGCCGCGATCCAGCAGGCCAAGGGCAACACCACGCAGCCCACGCTGATCTGCTGCAAGACCGTGATCGGCGCCGGCGCACCCAACAAGCAGGGCAGCCACGACGTGCACGGCGCCCCGCTCGGTGCCGCCGAAATCGAGGCCGCGCGCGCCCACATCGGCTGGACCCACCCGCCGTTCGAGATCCCGGCCGAGGTCTACGCCGCCTGGGACGCCCGCGCCAAGGGCGCCGAAGCCGAAGCGCAGTGGAACGCCCGCTTCGCCGCCTACCGCGCCGCCCACCCCGAGCTCGCCGCCGAATTCGAGCGCCGCATGGCCGGCGAACTGCCCTCCGACTGGGACGCCCACGTCGCCGCCGTGCTCGCCAAGGTGACCGACAAGGCCGAAACCATCGCCACCCGCAAGGCCAGCCAGAACAGCATCGAAGCCTACGCGCCCAAGCTGCCCGAACTGCTCGGCGGCTCGGCCGACCTGGCGGGCTCCAACCTCACGCTATGGTCGGGCGCCAAGGGCGTGAGCCGCGACGGCGGCGGCAACTACGTGTATTACGGCGTGCGCGAATTCGGCATGGCCGCGATCGCCAACGGCGTCAGCCTGCACGGCGGCCTGATCCCCTACACCGCCACCTTCCTGATGTTCAGCGAATATGCGCGCAACGCCCTGCGCATGGCGGCGCTGATGAAGATCCGCCAGATCTTCGTGTTCACCCACGATTCGATCGGCCTCGGCGAGGACGGCCCCACCCACCAGCCGGTCGAGCAGATCGCCACGCTGCGGCTGATCCCCAACATGGACGTCTGGCGCCCCTGCGACACCACCGAATCGGCCGTCGCCTGGGCAAGCGCCATCGAACGCAGCACCGGCCCCAGCAGCCTGTGCTTCTCGCGCCAGAACCTGCCTTTCCAGCCCCGCAGCGCCGGGCAGGTGGCCGACATCCGCCGCGGCGGCTACGTCCTGGCCGAAGCGGATGGCGCGGCCCGTGCCGTCATCCTCGCCACCGGCTCCGAAGTCGCGCTGGCGCTGGCTGCCCAGCGGCAACTGGCCGAAGAAGGCATCGCCGTCCGCGTGGTGTCGATGCCGAGCACCAACGTCTTCGACCGCCAGGACGAGGCGTACAAGGCCGACGTGCTGCCCAAGGGCCTGCCGCGCGTGGCGGTCGAGGCCGGCGTCAGCGACGGCTGGCGCAAGTACGTGGGCCTGGAAGGCGAAGTCGTCGGCATCGACCGTTTCGGCGAATCCGCCCCCGCCGGCGAGCTGTTCAAGTATTTCGGCATCACCACCGAGGCCGTCGTGGCCGCGGTCAGGAAAGCGCTCGCCTGATGCGAGCGATCGGTTTCGTATATCCATGAAGAGGGAGAAGCATCGATGAGCATCAAGGTCGCCATCAACGGTTTCGGTCGTATCGGTCGCTGCACGCTGCGCGCCATCTACGAGCAGGGACTGCAGAACGAATTCGAAGTGGTCGCCATCAACGCTTCCGGCGATCTGGCCACCAATGCCCACCTGTTGAAGTACGACACCACCCACGGCCGCTTCGCCACCTCGGTCGAGACCGAAGGCGAGAACGTCATCATCATCGACGGCAAGAAGATCCCCTTCTACTCCACCAAGGACCCGAAGGGCGTCAACTGGGGCAGCCACGGCGTGGACGTGCTGCTGGAATGCACCGGCGCCTACACCACCAAGGCCAAGGCCCAGGCCCTGCTCGACCAGGGTGCCCGCCGCGTGCTGATCTCGGCGCCGGGCGGCGACGACGTGGACACCACCATCGTCATGGGCGTCAATGAAGACGCGCTGAAGGCTGGCATGACCGTCGTTTCCAACGCCTCGTGCACCACCAACTGCCTGGCCCCGGTGGCCAAGATCCTGGCCGACAGCGTGGGCATCAAGCAGGGTCTGATGACCACCATCCACGCCTACACCAACGACCAGGTCACCGTCGACGTCCGCCACAAGGACCTGCGCCGCGCCCGCGCCGCCGCCGCCAACATCATCCCGACCAAGACCGGCGCCGCCAAGGCCGTCGGCCTGGTGCTGCCGCAACTGGCCGGCAAGGTCGACGGCTTCGCCCTGCGCGTGCCGACGATCAACGTCTCGCTGGTCGATCTGACCTTCACCGCCGAGCGCGCCACCACCAAGGAAGAGATCAACGAGCTGATGAGCGCCGCGGCCAACGGCCCGCTGAAGGGCATCCTGGCGGTCAACACCGAGCCGCTGGTGTCTTCCGACTTCAACCACACCACCGTCTCCTCCACCTTCGACGCCACCCAGACCCGCGTCATCAAGGGCGAGGACGGCTCGGTGCTGGTCAAGGTGCTGGCCTGGTACGACAACGAGTGGGGCTATTCCTGCCGCATGCTCGACGCCGCCCGCGCCTTCGTCGCCGCAAAGTAAGCCGCGGCCCGCAAGGGCAAGCGCAAAAAAGCCCGCCCGGCTTCGGCCCGGCGGGCTTTTTCATGGCTAGACAGACTCTTCAAACTCTCATGCATTCAGCACACCCCAAAAACATGAGAAGCAAACTCCGTAGATGCATGCACATCGTAATCACACCATGCGGACATGTCTGCCAAATTCCGCACACCTCAGCCTCCGTCCCAAGGCGCCTCACTGCGCGACGTGCTGGCCTACTGGGTGTGCCTGCATCGGGTGGAAAAAGGCTGGTCGCAGGAACGGCTGGCGCTGGAGAGCGAGCTGGACCGCACCTATGTTTCTGCGGTGGAGCGTTCGCGCTGGAACGTTTCACTGCAGAACATCGAGCGCCTGGCCGCGGCGCTGGAGGTTGAAGCCTGGACGCTGCTGTATCCGCCGGGCGGGGGCACAGAACACAAGCATGGTTTTCCCTCTGGCGCAGACGACATTGACATATAATCCCACCTGCCATGCAAACGGGATTGCGCGATGCCGCCGGCCAGCCACGACCAGAACTTCAAGAACCTCATCCTCGACTACCCGCGCCAGGCACTGGCCTTCTTCGCCGCCAGCGAAGCGCTGGACATCGATGCATCGGTGCGCATCACGCCGGTCCGCCAGGAGCAACTGAAAAGTCGCCTCGGCGACCGCTTCCGCGAACTCGACGTGCCGCTGCTCGTCGAGTGGCCCGATGGCCGGCGCGAGGCGCTGCTGTTCATCGTCGAGGAACAGAGCGATCCAGCCCGTTTCTCCATCCACCGGCTCGGCCACTACTGCCTCGATCTGGCCGAGCTGTGCAGGACCGACCGCGTCGTGCCGGTCGTCATCTTCCTGCACGGCAGCAGCACCATCCGCCAGTGCCTGGAGCTGGGCAGCGAGCGCTTCGCCTTTCTGTCCTTCAGCTACCTGTTCTGCATTCTCGACGAACTGCCCGCCGAGCAGTACCAGGACAGCGACAACATCGTCGCCCGCCTGAACCTGCCCAACATGGCCTACCCGCGCGAGCGCATCATCGATGTCTGCGCCTGGGCCTTCCGCGGCCTGCTGAACCTCGAACCGGATCCGGAAAAACGCCTCAAATACATGGACTTCATCGACATCTACAGCAGGCTCGACGATAATGAGCGACTGCTTTTTGCCCAGCACTACCCGCAGGAGGACCAGACCATGATGACCTGGAGCGAACGCATGCGCAGCGAAGGCATGCAGAAGGGGATTCAACAGGGCATCCTGCAAGGTATGGAACGCGGTCTGCAGCAAGGCGAACTTACCGTGCTGACCCGCCTGCTCACCCGCCGCTTCGGCCCGCTCGACGCCGCGACCCGAGAGCGCCTGCAAAACGCCACCCCGGCCGAACTCGAACACTGGGCCGACAACATCCTCGATGCGCAAACGCTGGAGGATGTGTTCGGCCAGGGCTGAAGCCGGCGCAAAACCGCCGAACGCCCTGCGTGGGAATTACCCGATCAACTCTGCGGTAAAATCCCGCCGTTCTGCCCTGACCTGCCCTTCCGTGCTCGGTTCGCCCTTCAATCCGCCACTCGCGCATCGGCCGTGGCTTGCCGCGCACGCCATGCCATCGGGCCTGGTGTCGTGCCGTGCTGCTTTCCGGGCAATCACTGGCGAGCCGGTGGGGCTGACGATTGCAACGACACCCAGGAAACCATCATGAAAGTGAAGAAGCTCAACGAACTCGACGTGCGCGGCAAGAAGGTCTTCATCCGCGCCGACCTCAACGTGCCGCAGGACGAAGCCGGCAACATCACCGAGGACACCCGCATCCGCGCCTCCATCCCGTCGATCCAGTACTGCCTGGACAAGGGCGCGGCGGTGATGGTCACCTCCCACCTCGGCCGCCCGACCGAAGGCACGGTCGGCCCCGACGACACCCTGGCGCCGGTCGCCGTGCGCCTGGGCCAGTTGCTGAACAAGCCGGTCAAGCTGATTGCCGACTGGGTCGACGGCGACTTCACGGTCAAGCCGGGCGAAGTCGTGCTGCTGGAGAACTGCCGCTGCAACAAGGGCGAGAAGAAGGACAACGAAGAGCTGGCGAAGAAGATGGCCGCGCTGTGCGACATCTACGTCAACGACGCCTTCGGCACCGCCCACCGCGCCGAAGCCACCACCCACGGCATCGCCCGCTTCGCCCCGGTGGCCTGCGCCGGCATGCTGATGGGCGCCGAGATCGACGCGCTCAGCAAGGCCCTTCACGAACCGAAGCGACCGCTGGTCGCGATCGTCGGCGGCGCCAAGGTGTCCACCAAGCTGACCATCCTGAAGACCCTGGCGGCCAAGGTCGACCAGCTCATCGTCGGCGGCGGCATCGCCAACACCTTCCTGCTCGCCGCCGGCAAGCGCATCGGCGAATCGCTGGCCGAGCCGGAGATGGTGCGCGAGGCCCAGCAGGTCATGGACATCATGAAGGAACGCGGCGCCGAAGTGCCGCTGCCGGTGGATGTGGTGGTGGCCGACGAGGTTTCCGCGCTGGCGCGTGCGAACCGCATCCCGGTGGATGAGGTCGGCCCGCACGACCGCATCCTCGACTTCGGCCCGAAGTCCTCGGCCAAGCTCGCCGACATCATCGCCCACGCCGGCACCATCGTCTGGAACGGCCCGGTCGGCGTCTTCGAATACGCCCAGTTCGCCGGCGGCACCAAGATGATGGCTTCGGCCATCGCCCACTCCGAAGCCTTCTCGATCGCCGGCGGCGGCGATACCCTGGCGGCCATCGCCAAGTTCAACATCGCCGACGACGTGGGTTACATCTCGACCGGCGGCGGCGCCTTCCTCGAATTCCTCGAAGGCAAGACCCTGCCGGCGATCGCCGCGCTGGAAGCACGCTACGCCGACTGAAAGGCATCTGCGTTCCCGCACGACGAAAAGGGGCGCCGCGCGGCGCCCCTTTCTCGTTACCGGGCCAGAACGGATTCAGGGTATCGGGTGCAGCATCAGGTCGGTCTTGCGCCGGCCGGGCGTGCTTCTCCGGTCCTGCCGGGCATCGACGAACTGCATGCGCCGAGCAAGGATGTAAGGGTCCCGGCGATTGTGGTGGCGGCGGTCCTCATGGTGCTGATAGATGCACTCGCAACGGCTGCTTTCACAGTCCGCCAGCGGCAGGTGCGGAGCATGCGCGGCCAGGAAGCACTGCCCCGTCAGCTTGCGCACCGCCTCGCAGCCGTCCCCGCGGACTTCGAGCACCACGCAATGATATGGATGTTTCGGCATCTCCTTACGCGCTGGCGCCGGTGGCGCCCGCCGCTGCAGCAGCAGCCAGCCGGCCAGCACGCCGGCGATCAGGGCGAGCACGACTGCAAATTCCATGATCCTTCCCCAGGCTTGTGCGCCGACTTCCAGTCTAGTCACCGAAAACTGGATTTTCCATTCCGGCGGCGATGCCATCGCACAGGACGGAAGCCCCGCAGCAGCAGCCGTCGCCCGACTCCGGTTTAGAATGCACGGCAATGCCGCAGTTCGCAGGAACACGCCTCCGGGAGCCCCCATGCCACGCCACACCAAGATCGTTGCCACCCTCGGCCCTGCCTCGTCCGATCTCGAAGTATTGCAGCGCATGGTCGGCGCCGGCGTCGACGTCGTGCGCATGAACTTTTCCCACGGCACCGCCGAGGCCCACATCGCCCGCGCCGAAGCCGTCCGCCAGGCTGCGGCGCTCGTCGGCCGCCCGGTCGGCATCCTGGCCGATTTGCAGGGCCCCAAGATCCGCATCGGCCGGTTCGCCGAAGGCCGCATCACGCTGGAACGCGATGCGGCCTTCATCCTCGATGCCCGTTGCGAGCTCGGCAATGCGCAGCGCGTGGGACTGGACTACAAGGACCTGCCCAAGGACGTGAAGGCGGGCGACGTGCTGCTGCTCGACGATGGCCGGCTCAAGCTCGGCGTGCAGCGTGTGGCCGGCCACGAGATCCACACCATCGTCAGGGTGGGCGGCGAACTGTCGAACAACAAGGGCATCAACCGCCAGGGCGGCGGCCTGACCGCGCCGGCACTGACGGCCAAGGACATGGACGACATCCGCACCGCGGCGCAGATCGGCGTCGATTTCGTCGCCGTGTCCTTCCCCAAGAGCGCGGCCGACATGTACATGGCGCGCCAGCTGATGCGCGCCGCGGGCGGCGGCGACGCGCTGCTGATTGCCAAGATCGAGCGCAGCGAAGCCGTGGCCAACCTCGACGGGATCCTCGACGCCTCCGACGGCATCATGGTCGCGCGCGGCGACCTCGCGGTCGAAGTCGGCGATGCCGCCGTGCCGGCACTGCAGAAGCGGATGCTGCGCGCGGCACGCGACCGCAACAAACTCACCATCACCGCGACGCAGATGATGGAATCGATGATCACCAGCCCGGTGCCGACCCGCGCCGAGGTGTCGGACGTCGCCAATGCGGTACTCGACGGCACCGATGCGGTGATGCTGTCGGCCGAGACCGCCTCGGGCCGCTTCCCGGTCGAAGTCGTCGAGGCGATGAGCCGGGTCTGCCTGGAGGCGGAGAAGTCGGGCGAGGTCACGCTCGACCGCGAAGTGCTGGATCGCGTGTTCACCCGCATCGACCAGTCGATCGCGATGGCGGCGATGTGGACCGCCTACCACCTGAAGGTCAAGGCCATCGCCTCGCTGACGCAGACCGGCTCGACCGCACTGTGGATGAGCCGGCTGAACTGCGGCGTGCCGATCTACGCGCTCACCCCCGAAGTCGGCGCCCGCAACCAGATGACACTGTACCGCGAGGTCTATCCGCTGCTGATGAGCCAGACCCACCAGGACCGCGACGTGCTGCTGTGGGAGGCCGAGCAGATCCTGCTCGAACAGGGCGTGGTCGACTACGGCGACCTGATCGTGCTGACGATCGGCGAGCCCATCGGCGCCGCTGGCGGCACCAACACGCTCAAGATCGTGCGCGTCGGCGACCATCCCGCCGCGGGAGCCTCGGCGCCACAGGATTTGTAACACCATGGCATGCCGAAGCCATCGCCCGCACGCAACGCATCATCGGCTCGTGTATTAGAATGCAGGGTTAGTTTCGACCATCGCCCGCCACCAGGAGAACCTACATGCCCCTCGTTTCCATGCGCCAGCTGCTCGACCATGCCGCCGAACACAGCTACGGCCTGCCCGCGTTCAACGTCAACAATCTCGAACAGGTCCAGGCCATCATGGAAGCGGCGTCCGAATGCGACAGCCCGGTGATCATGCAGGCCTCGGCCGGCGCCCGCAAATATGCCGGCGAAGCCTTCCTGCGCCACCTGATCGACGCCGCCGTCGAAACCTATCCGCACCTCCCGGTCGTCATGCACCAGGACCACGGCCAGAGCCCGGCAGTGTGCATGGGCGCGATCCGCTCCGGCTTCTCCAGCGTGATGATGGACGGCTCGCTGCTGGAAGACGGCAAGACCCCCTCCTCCTACGACTACAACGTCGCCGTCACCCGTGAAGTGGTCAAGTTCTCGCACGCCATCGGCGTCAGCGTCGAAGGCGAGCTCGGCTGCCTCGGCTCGCTCGAGACCGGCCAGGCCGGCGAGGAAGACGGCATCGGCGCCGAAGGCACGCTCGACCATTCGCAGATGCTGACCGACCCCGACCAGGCCGCCGACTTCGTCAAGCAGACCGACTGCGACGCGCTCGCCATCGCCATCGGCACCAGCCACGGCGCCTACAAGTTCAGCCGCAAGCCCACCGGCGACATCCTTTCCATCGAGCGCGTCAAGGCCATCCACGCCCGCATCCCCAACACCCATCTGGTGATGCACGGCTCGTCTTCGGTGCCGCAGGAGCTGCTCGAAATCATCCGCCAGTACGGCGGCGACATGAAGGAAACCTATGGCGTGCCGGTCGAGGAAATCGTCGAAGGCATCAAGTACGGCGTGCGCAAGATCAACATCGATACCGACATCCGCCTGGCGATGACCGGCGCGGTGCGCAAGTTCCTGGTCGAGCACCCATCCAAGTTCGACCCGCGCGAATTCAACAAGCCCGCGCGCGAAGCCGCCAAGCTGGTGTGCAAGGCCCGTTTCGAAGCCTTCGGCAGCGCCGGCATGGCCAGCAGGATCAAGGCCGTCCCGCTGGAAAAGATGGCCGCGCGCTACAAGGCCGGCGAACTGGCCCAGATCGTGCGCTGAGCCTCCCCCACCGCAGTACCGCGAGAACGCGCCTCAGGGCGCGTTCTTCGTTTGAACGCCCCGACGCGGCCAGGCGCAACCGGGCATTCGATACACCTGGGCGATCCGGTCCAAATCTATTCCCCGCCCGCCGCCTTGCGGCCGCCGGCCAGTGCGCTGAGCAGTTCCACCGGCACCGGAAACACCACCGTCGAATTGTGCTCGCCGGCCACCTGCGTCAGCGTCTGCAGATAGCGCAGTTGCATCGCCGCCGGCTCGCGCGACAGCATCTCGGCCGCTTCGCTCAGCGTCTGCGCCGCCTGCTTTTCGCCTTCGGCATGGATCACCTTGGCCCGCCGCTCGCGTTCGGCCTCGGCCTGGCGGGCGATGGCGCGGACCATGCTCTCGTTGAGGTCGATGTGCTTGATCTCGACGTTGGTCACCTTGATTCCCCAGGAGTCGGTCTGGGCGTCGAGGATCTGCTGGACGTCGAGATTCAGGCGCTCGCGTTCGGCCAGCATCTCGTCCAACTCGTGCTTGCCGAGCACCGCGCGCAGCGTCGTCTGCGCGAGCTGGCTGGTGGCGACGAGGTAGTTCTCGACCTGGATGATCGCCTTCTGCGGATCGACCACGCGGAAGAACACGATGGCATTGACCTTGACCGAGACGTTGTCGCGCGAGATCACGTCCTGCGCCGGCACGTCCATGGTCACCACGCGCAGATCCACCTTGACCATCTGCTGCAGGCCGGGGATCACGATCACCAGGCCGGGGCCCTTCACTTTCCAGAAGCGCCCGAGCAGGAAGATCACGCCGCGCTCGTACTCGCGCAGGATCTTGATCGAAGAGGCGAGCACGAACAGCAGCAGGATGATGAGGGGAGCGAACCCCAGTTGAAGGTCGATCATGGCGCATTACTCCTCGCATCGATGGAAACGGGTTCGGGGGCGACTTCCAGGGTCAGGCCGTCGAGGCGGACGACGCGCACCCTGGTGCCAGCCGCCAGCGGCGCCTCGCTGCGCGCCCGCCAGCTCTCCCCATGCACCGTCACCCAGCAGTCGCCTCTGCCGGCCGGACCGATTACCGTACCGACGGCGCCGGCCATTTCCTCGCGCCCGCTGACCACCGGCCGCTTGAAGCTGCGCGCGGCGAAACCGCCTATCGCCAGCAGGATCGCCGCGCTGGCCAGCGCCAGGCCGACGATCAGCGCCAGCGGCACGCCGAAGCCGGGCGCCTCGGCATCCATCAGGAACAGGCCGCCGACGACGAAGGCGATCACGCCGCCGATGCCGAAGGCGCCGAAACTCGGCAGGAAGGCTTCGGCCAGCATCAAGCCGGCGCCGACCGCGATCAGCGCCACGCCGGCCCAGTTCACCGGCAGCAGCTGGAAAGCATAGAGCGCGATCAGCAGCGAGATCGCACCAGCCACGCCGGGCACACCGAAGCCGGGCGAAGTAGCCTCGAAGAACAGGCCGTAGATGCCGATCATCATCAGGATCAGCGCCACCTGCGGATGGGCGAGCACGGCCAGCACGCGATTGCGCAGATCCGCCTCGTGGCGCTCGATCACCGCGTTGCCCGTCGCCAGCGTGACGGTGCCGCTGCCGAGCCTGACTTCCCGGCCATCGAGGCGGGCCAGCAGATCGGGCAGATCCGCGGCGACCAGATCGATCACGCCCTGCTGCAAGGCCTCGTCCGCCGACAGGCTGGCCGCCTCGCGTACCGCCCGCTCGGCGAAGTCGGCATCGCGCCCGCGCAGCTGCGCCAGGCTGCGGATGTAGGCGGCGGCATCGGCCACCGACTTCGCGCTCATCGCATCGCCGCCGGCCAATGGCTTCCGCGCCGGCGCAGCACCGGCTTCATCGTTCTTGCCGGCCGGCTTGGCGGCATCCGCTCCAGAGTCCGATTCGGCACCCGCTTCGGTGTCCGGCGGCCTCGGCTGCGCACCGCCGATGCCGATCGCCACCGGCGTGGCCGCACCGAGGTTGGTCGCCGGCGCCATCGCCGCCACATGGCTGGCATAGAGGATGTAGGTGCCTGCGCTTGCGGCCCGGGCGCCTTCGGGCGCGACGAAGGTCGCCACCGGCACCGGCGAGGCCAGAATGTCCTTGATGATCAGGCGCATCGAAGTATCGAGCCCGCCGGGGGTGTCCATCTCGATCACCGCCAGCTCCGCCCCCTGCTCGGCCGCGCGTGCCAGCCCACGGTGCAGATAGTCGGCAGTGGCCGGACCGATCACGCCATCCACACGCAGCACGACCACCCGCTTGTCCTGGGCGCTGGCCACGGCACCGCCGAGAGCGATCACGAGCGCAGCCAGCAATCCCCACATCAGCCATCCGAACGATGAAACCCTGGGTTCCCGCATGCCATGACCTCCGCCGGTGCCCTTGCATGTCCGTGCCTATTCGAAAGCCAGGGCGGCACCAAAGTTCAAGCATAGGCGAACGATCGCGCCGCTGCATGCCGGCCGGGCTTGCACACGGGCGTGCTTGTCATGTCCGGCGCCGATCGGCAAGATTGTGCCCCCAAGCCCCGCAACCGGGCAAAACCAGGCTCCAGGACGCCATGCCCCAGTTCGAACAACACCCCCTGCGCTGGAGTCTCAGCGGCGAGATCCACGCCCGGCCGCCGGTCGCGCTGGATACGCCGGCCTTCGTCACCTATCTCGCCTTCACTCACCACGAAGGCAGCGCCGAACGCGAAGCCGGCCACCTGCGGGCACTGGCCGAACAACTCGCCCTGCCCATGCCCGACCCCGGTTCCGGCCACATCGAACTGAGCGTCGGCGCACACGGCACGGGTGGTTTCCGCCTGAAATGGGAACGGCACAATGAGTTTTCCAGCTACTGTTTCTTCCGCCGCATCGATCCGGCCACCACCGGCAACGGCGACTACGCGCTGCTGAACGTGCCCACCGCCTGGCTCGACGCGATCCCCGGCCAGTTGATCGCGGCCACGCACATCGAGATGCGCCGGGCCGCCGACCTGCCCCTGGAAACCGTGCTGCAGCAGCAGTCGCCCTACGGCCATCCCCTGGTCGCCTCGAGAGTGGCCGGCGGCGCCGGCTGGGTGCTGACCGATTTTCACCTGCACGACGGTTTCTCGCACTTCCTGGTGCTGAACGAGCATCTCACGCCGCGCCAGGCTGGCCGCATCGCCCAGCGCCTGGTCGAAATCGAGACCTACCGCGTGATGGCCCTGCTCGCCTTTCCGGTGGCAAAGGAGGTCGGCCGCCTGGTGTCGCGCGCGGAGGACGAACTGGCGGATCTGATGGTCGGCATGGACCGGGCACGCAGTGCCGGGGACGACCGCGCGATCCTCGCCCGCCTGTCGCGGCTCGCCGCCGAAGTCGAACGTTCGGTGGCGCTCACCACCTTCCGCTTCGGCGCCGCCGCCGCCTACTACCGGCTGGTGCGCCAGCGCATCGAAGACTTGCGCGAGGAGCGCCTGCCGGGCTTCTCGCCGATCAGCGAGTTCATGGACCGCCGCCTGGTGCCGGCGATCGACACCTGTACCTCGATCGCCCGCCGGCAGGACGACCTGTCGGCACGGATCGCGCGCAACTCGCAACTGCTGCGCACCCGCGTGGATATCGAACTGGAACGCCAGAACCAGGAACTGCTGGCGCAGATGAACCGCCGCGCCAAGATCCAGCTCCACCTGCAGGAGACGGTGGAAGGCCTGTCGGTGGTGGCGATCACCTACTACGCCTCACAACTGGTGAACTACGTCGCCAAGGGCGCCAAGGACTTCATCCTCCCTGCCACGCCGGAGTTGATCACCGCGGTGTCGATCCCGCTGATCGCCGGCTTCGTGTTCATGGGACTGAAGCGGATGCGCAAGCTGCTGGGCAACGGCGAGGGCCACGGCTGAGCACCGAGGGTCCGGTGCCGCTCAGGACTGCCGGCTGCGCCGGCGCTCCGCCGGACGCCGCAGCTCGCCCTCGCCCGCGGCGGGCTGCTCCCCCCGAGCAGCATCACGCACTTCGTGCGGCGCAGCCCCTTGCGCCTCGTCGCGAGAGCGCGATCCGCGCAGATCGCCGATCGTTGCCCGCACGCTCTTGAGGTGGTATTCCATCAGCAGCTTCTTCGTGTCCTCGGGCACCACGGGGTCGTGATAGATGCTGTGGAAGAGCTGGGACTGCACGAACATGGTCTGTCGCTTGATCGTGGCGCAATCAGGATGCCTGACCCCATTGTTCAGCTTCGCCACGATCAAGAGCACGTCGCGCTTGAACTTGTAGATCACTGGCGTCCTTTCCCGCGAACCGACGGCTGGCGCCCTGTCCGTCGCACATTCGAGAAGTCTTGTCAGGAAGGATCTCATGATTCACCGGCTGGTATTCGGGGCTCAGGGCAACGCCTTGCGGCTGCCCGGAGACGCATCGTCCGGCAGCATGGCTGCGTGAATGAATCCCGGGATTCTACCCGCTGATAATTCCGGCCCAATACCCCCTACCGCCCACGTCGAGCACTTCCTCCCCCGCGCAGGGCGGCGTACGGCGAAGAGCCCGTAAACGCAGAAACCGGGGCGGCGGTGCCTCACTGGAGGAAGCGAAATTCACGGCGTGGTTTCGGGCCGGACCCGGAAGGCGTCCGGGCTTCCGGCAGAATCGCTCCCTGGACCGTCCCATCGGACCTGCCCCCGGCGTCCCCCGCAGCAAAGGGTGGACTTTCCTGCTGCAGCATTTGGCCTGTGCCACACAACCGCCGCCGACATCAATTCCGTTCAATACCGCGGACGGCAGACGCTGCGACATTCACAGCCTTCGAGCAAACGGAGGCCCATGAATGAGCCTTGCAGCAGTCATCCTTCCCATGTCCGCGTTCGCGCTCGCGGCGTCGATATCCCCGGGCCCGGTCAACATGGTCTGCCTCGGCAGCGGCACACGCTACGGGATACGGGCGAGCCTGGGCTTCGTCAGCGGCGCGACGGCGGGCTTCATCGCGCTCTTCGCCGCCGTCGGCCTGGGGCTTGCCGCGGCGATGGCACAACTGCCGCTGCTGACCTTGCTGCTGCGCTGGGGCGGCGTCGCTTTCCTGCTCTACCTGAGCTGGCAGCTCGTGAAGGACGATGGCAGGCTGGCCGACCGCGGCACTGAAGCGCCGCCGGGCTTCACCACCGGGGCGCTCATGCAGTGGCTCAATCCGAAAGCCTGGCTGGCTGCCGCTTCCGGCATCGGCGCCTACACCAGCGGCGCGGCGCCGGGCGAACTGGCCTTGTTCGCCGCACTCTACGCCCCGATCTGCTGGGTTTCGCTCGCTTGCTGGGTCTATGCCGGCGCCTTCCTGCGGCGGCAGGTCGCCCGTCCGTCCGTGCTACGCACGCTGAACCGCGTGCTCGCCGTCCTGCTCGCGGGC
Source organism: Thauera butanivorans NBRC 103042 (assembly GCF_001591165.1). Taxonomy (GTDB): domain Bacteria; phylum Pseudomonadota; class Gammaproteobacteria; order Burkholderiales; family Rhodocyclaceae; genus Thauera; species Thauera butanivorans. The sequence continues at coordinate 61,459 of NZ_BCUG01000009.1, read as the reverse complement.
AGTTGCATCTTCCTGCTGGTCGACTGAAATCCGGCGATACTGCCTCGGCATGGCCGCCAGCAGCCGCTTGAACACGCGCTGGAAGTGGGGCTGGTCGGCGAAGCCGCTTTCGAGCGCGGCATCGGCGATCGGCTGCCCGCGCCGCAATGCGCGCTGGCCGAGCTGCACGCGGCGATTGATCGCATAAGCGTGCGGCGTGAGCCGGAAATGCTGCTTGAAGCAGCGGATCAGATGGCCGGGGCTGAGCCCGGCCTGCCTGCACAAGGCATCGATCGATACCTCCTCGGCGCAATGCGCATCCAGATAGTCCGCCACCGCGCGCAGCTGCGCAGGCGGCTTCCTCGCCGCGCCACGAGCCGAAAGGCGAGGCATCAGGCCCGCCAGGAAAGCGACCAGGCGGGCGTTCTTGGCACTCGCGGACAGCGCAGGATCGAGCAGGCAGGCCGCAAGCCCGGTGAAGGCATCGAAGACAGCGGGCTCGCGCGACACATCCGGCGACAAGTCTTCCCATACCCGGGTGCGGGCGAAACCGAGCCGGCAGCGCAGACCGGCAAGCCAGTTCGCATCGACATACAGCATCAGATACGCCCATGGCCGGCCTTCGACCGGGTTGCAGGCATGCACCGACTCCGGATTGATCAGCACCAGCGTGCCGGCTTCGACGTGGTAGCTGCGCCGCCCGCAGACGAAGCTGCTCTCGCCGCCGACGATCGCCCCAAGCGACCATTCCGCATGCGCATGGGGCGCATAGCAGACGGTCCGGCCGTCATCCACTTTTCTCAGTTCGACATGGGGCAGCGCGGGATCGCGCCAGAAGACGGGATGGCTCATGAAGGGCTCGCAGGCACGGCGTATTCCACCGAAGTGTAGCGTGCCGCCGGCCCGCGGCAAGCCTCGGCCCTTGCACACCCGGCCGCGACGGGCCAGCGCCAGCAAGCCGAGCGCTGCGAAGGACAGCGCGGGCGACCCGGGCTCGGGCACGGCATTGGCCGGCGGTGGAGCGGAAGGCTGCCCGGCCTCGGGACCGGATTTGCCGGGTGACGCCGATCACATCCCGCCGCATCGCCCACGACGGCGCGCAGCGCACGGCACTCCCCTATAATTCCCGCTTTGCCAGCAAGCGAGGCCCCACCGTGGCAACTCCCCTGTTCGAAACTTCCATCACCAGCCTGCCGCTGCTCGGCCGCGGCAAGGTACGCGACATCTATGCCATCGACGACGACAAGCTGCTGATCGTCACCAGCGACCGCCTGTCGGCCTTCGACGTGGTCCTGCCCGATCCGATTCCGGACAAGGGCCGCGTACTGGTGGCGCTGGCCAACTTCTGGTTCGAGCGGCTCGGCCACATCCTGCCCAACCAGCTCACCGGCATCGACCCCGAAACCGTGGTCGCCGCCGACGAGCGCGACCAGGTGCGCGACCGTGCGCTGGTGGTCAAGCGCCTGAAGCCGCTGCCGATCGAAGCCGTGGTGCGCGGCTACGTGATCGGCTCGGGCTGGAAGGACTACCAGGCCACCGGCACCATCTGCGGCATCGCCCTGCCCCCCGGCTTGCAGCAGGCGGCGAAGCTGCCGGCGCCGATCTTCACGCCCTCGTCCAAGGCCGAGGCCGGTGAGCACGACGAGAACATCTCCTTCGAGCAGGCCCAGGAACGCTGCGACACGATGCTGAAGGACGTGCTCGCCGGCACCGGCAAGACCGGCGCCCAGCTCGCCGAAGAGGCCCGCAAGGCCGCGATCGCGCTGTACTCGGAAGCGGCCAGCTATGCCGCCGGCCGCGGCATCATCATCGCCGACACCAAGTTCGAGTTCGGCATCGACGGCGCCGGCACCCTGCACCTGATCGACGAGGCGCTGACGCCGGACTCCTCGCGCTTCTGGCCTGCCGACAGCTACCGTGAAGGCATCAGCCCGCCCTCCTTCGACAAGCAGTACGTGCGCGACTACCTGGAAACGCTCGACTGGGACAAGACCGCCCCCGGCCCCAGGCTGCCGCCCGACGTCATCGAGCATACGGCGGAAAAATACCGCGACGCCTACCAGCGGCTGACGGGCTACAAGCTCGACTGAAGCCTGCCGGCGCCGACGCCGGCCCGGCATCGGCGCCGCGACGCGAACGACTCGCATTCCCGAACTCGCGGTTCTTTTCCTGGTCTCAGAGGCAACCCGACACCGCCATGTGCCGTCCGGCATGGCGGTGCGGTGTGTTCGACCCACGTCAGATCACCGGAGGTTGCCATGGACAAGCCGTTCAACTCGCTGGAACAGCATTTCCACCTGCCCCGCATACGGGAAGTCGATACATCACGCCCCTTCCAATGGTTGCGCATGGGCTGGAGCGACATGCGTGCGAACCTGGGGGCCAGCCTCAGCTATGGCCTCGTCCTCGCCGCGATCGGCTACGCCATCCTGTCCTACGCCGCGACCACGCCTTATCTATTTACCGCGGCGATCTCGGGCTTTCTGCTGATCGGCCCGATCGCAGCGGCGGGGCTGTACGAAATATCCCGTCGCCACGAACGCGGCGAACCCGCCTCGCTGACCGACTCACTGCGCGGCCTGTGGCGCCACAGCGACGGCATGGCCTATTTCGGCGCCTTCCTCGCCATCACCCTGATCGGCTGGGAACGCATGTCGGCCATCCTGTTCGCGCTGTTCTACGGCAGGGAACTGCCGGAAGTGACGCATTTCTTCCGCGACATCTTCCTGTCCGGTGAACACCTTTCCTTCGTCCTGGCCTACATGGCGACGGGCGGCATACTGGCCGCGGTGGTGTTCGCGCTGTCGGCAATCGCGATCCCGATGATGATGGACCGCGACACCGACGCGATCACCGCAGCCATGGCCAGCCTGCGCGCAGTGGCCGTCAACCTTGGCGCCATGGCGCTGTGGGCGGCGCTGATCGTCGCGCTGGTCGCGGCCGGCTTCGCCACGATGATGGTCGGCATGATCGTCCTGCTGCCCTTGCTCGGCCATGCAACCTGGCATGCCTACCGCGACATGATCGACTGACTGCCGTACCGGCATGGGGATGCACGGGCGCCGGCCGCGGCGCCCGTGGCATTTTTTCCGGCACAATAGCCCGCCCTGGCCCGCAATTCACAACCGCCACCGAGATTCAGCCCAATGAACGATGCCGTTGCCAATCCCCTGCTCGACTTTTCCGGCATGCCACGCTTTGCCGACATCAAGCCGGAGCACGTCGAACCCGCCATCGAGCACCTGATCGATGAAAACCGACGCCTGATCGGACGCCTCACCGCCGATCCGGCGACGCCGACCTGGGACGGCTTCGTCGGCCCGATGGACGAGGCCGGCGAACGCCTGGGCCGCGCCTGGGGCGTGGTCGGCCACCTGCACAGCGTGTTCGACGTGCCGGAATGGCGCGAAGCCTACAACGCCATGCTGCCGGACATCTCGCGCTTCTATGCCGAAGTCGGCCAGAACCTGGCGCTGTTCGAGAAGTACAAGGCGCTGCGCGACAGCCCCGAATTCGCCACCCTGTCGCCGGTGCGCCAGCGCATCCTCGAACACGCGCTGCGCGACTTCCGCCTGTCCGGCGCCGAACTGCCTGACGAGCAGAAGCCGCGCTTCCAGGCCATCCAGGAGGAAATGTCGCAGCTCGCGGCAAAGTTCTCCGAAAACCTGCTCGACGCCACCAACGCCCATGCGGAATGGATCGGCGACGAAGCCCAGCTTGCCGGCATCCCCGACGACGCGCGCGAAGCCGCCCGCGCCGCCGCCGAAGCCGAAGGCAGGCCGGGCTGGAAGTTCAACCTGCAGATGCCCTCCTACCTGCCGGTGCTGCAGTACGCCGACGACCGCGAGCTGCGCGCGCGCATGTACCGCGCCTACGCCACCCGCGCCTCCGAGCTGGGCGATGCCGAACTCGACAACGGCCCGCTGATCGGCCGCATCCTCGCGCTGCGCGACGAGGAAGCGCGCATGCTCGGCTACCGCAACTTCGCCGAAGTGTCGCTGGTGCCGAAGATGGCCGACACGCCCGAGCAGGTGCTCGGCTTCCTGCGCGACCTCGCGGCCAAGGCCAAGCCTTTCGCCGAGCGCGACCTGGAAGAGTTGCGTGCCTTCGCCGCCCAGGAACTCGGCCTTGCCGAGCTGCAGCCTTGGGATGTCGCCTACGCCTCGGAAAAGCTGCGCCAGCAGCGCTACGCCTACTCCGACCAGGAAGTGAAGCAGTACTTCCCCGAACCCAAGGTGCTGGACGGCCTGTTCGGCGTGATCCGCGCCCTGTACCGCGTCGACATCCTGCCCGACGAAGCGCCGGCATGGGATCCGGACGTGCGCTTTTTCCGCATCGAGAAGGAAGGGGAGCTGGTCGGCCACTTCTATCTCGACCTGCATGCACGCCCGACCAAGCGCGGCGGCGCCTGGATGGATTCGGCCCGCAGCCGCCACCGCGACACCTGGGGCAGCGACACGCCGGTCGCCTATCTGGTGTGCAACTTCCCCGGCCCGGTCGGTGGCAAGCCCGCCACCTTCACCCACGACGACGTGCTGACGCTGTTCCACGAGTGCGGCCACGGCCTGCACCACCTGCTCACCCAGGTGGACGAACTGGCGGTATCCGGCATCAACGGCGTGGAGTGGGATGCGGTCGAACTGCCCAGCCAGTTCATGGAGAACTTCTGCTGGGAATGGGACGTGCTGCAAGGCATGACCGCCCATGTCGATACCGGCGAGCCGCTGCCGCGCGCGCTGTACGACAAGATGATCGCGGCGAAGAACTTCCAGAGCGGCATGCAGACCGTGCGCCAGCTCGAGTTCTCGATGTTCGACCTGCGCCTGCACGGCGAGCTGGATGCCGCCGCCGGCCCCGTGCCGATCGAACGCGTGATGGCGCTGCTCGACGAAGTGCGCAAGGAAGTCGCGGTGATGATCCCGCCCGCCTGGCACCGTTTCCCGCACAGCTTCTCGCACATTTTCGCCGGTGGCTACGCGGCGGGCTACTACAGCTACAAGTGGGCGGAAGTGCTGTCGGCCGACGCCTTCGAAGCCTTCGAGGAGGCCGGCGCCGGCAGGGGCAGCCTGCTCGATCCCGAGACCGGCGCGCGCTTCTGGCGCGAGATCCTGGCCGTGGGCGGCAGCCGCCCGGCGCTGGAATCCTTCAAGGCTTTCCGCGGCCGCGAGCCGAAGGTCGACGCCCTGCTGCGCCACAGCGGCATGGTGGACGCCTGAATGAAAGCCTGATGGCCGAATGCCGCCGCCCATGACCGGGCAGCGGCATTCGGCAACATCAGCCCAGCGCGGTGTCCAGCACCATCATCAGCACGAAACCGATCATCAGCCCCGCCGTGGCATAAGCCTCGTGCCCCTTGCGGTGCGATTCGGGGATGATCTCGTGGCTGATCACGAACAGCATCGCGCCGGCAGCGAAACCCAGCCCCCACGGCAGCAGCGCTGCCGAGTAGCCGACCACCGCGGCGCCCAGTACGGCGCCGACCGGCTCGACCAGGCCGGACGCGATCCCCAGCCCGACCGCGACCGCGCGCCGATAGCCCGCCGCCAGCAGCGCGACGGCCACCACCAGCCCTTCCGGCACGTCCTGGATCGCGATGCCCATCGCCAGCGCGTTGGCCCGCATGCCTTCGTTGCCGGCGTAACCGACCCCGATCGCCACCCCTTCGGGCAGGTTGTGCAGCGCGATCGCAAACACGAACAGCCAGGTGCGACGCAGCTTCTGCGCCACCGCGCCTTCGCGGCCCTTGATGAAGTGCTCGTGCGGCAGCAGGCGATCCATGGCCAGCAGAACGACGCCACCCAGCAGGACCGCAATGCCGACGACCGCACCCGCCGCCCACGGCCCGCCGCCGAAGCTGCCGGCATCCTGCGCCGCCTGCAGACCGGGAATGACGAGCGAAAACGCGCTGGCCGCCAGCATGACGCCGGCACCGAAACCGAACAGGCTGTCCTGCACACGTTCGGACAGGCGTTGCGAGAACAGCACCGGCAGCGTACCGAGCGCGGTCGCCAGCGCCGCCACCGAGCCGCCGATCAGCGCGTTCAGCACCATCTGATTGCCCTGGACGAAGCGCCAGCTCTGCACGAGCAGGACGAGCGCGCCCGCCAGGCAAATGACCAGGCCGAGCCATTGCCTCGGCCGCCGGCCGCGCCACCAGGGCGGTGGTGAATCCAGTGTCGGCGTCTCGTCCATGTGATGATCGTCCCGCTTATCCCCGCGCCACGGCATGGCGACGGGCGACCTCGGCCCAATCGATGACCTCGTAGAACGCGGCGATGTATTCGGGGCGCCGGTTCTGGTACTTAAGATAGTAGGCGTGCTCCCAGACATCCAGCCCGAGGATCGCGGTGTTGCCCGAGCCGATCCCCTTCATCGCCGGATTGTCCTGATTGGCGCTGCTCTCGACGGCCAGCCTGCCGGACTTGTCCACCGTCAGCCAGGCCCAACCGCTGCCGAAGCGGCTCACCGCAGCTTTCGTGAAAGCCTCCTTGAAGGCATCGAAGCCGCCGAGATCGGCATCGATGGCACGCGCCAGATCGCCGTCCGGCTTGCCGCCGCCGGTGGGCGACATGATCGTCCAGAACAGGCTGTGGTTCGCATGCCCGCCGCCGTTGTTGCGCACCGGCGCACGCAGGGCTTCAGGCAGCGACTCGAGCTGCGCGATCAGTTCGTCGACCGGAAGTCCGGCATGTTCGGTGCCCTCCAGTGCCGCGTTGAGGTTGTTCACATAGGTCTGATGATGCCTGGTGTGATGGATCTCCATCGTCTGCGCGTCGATGTGCGGCTCCAGGGCGTCGTAGGCGTAGGGCAATGCAGGCAAGGTATGGGGCATGTCGATCTACCGGAAGAATTGGGGAAACTGAAGAGAAACGGCTACAGGACTGGGGACGACAGGATCGGCCGCTCATGTCCGCCTGCCCGGTACGTCGCCCGCCAGACTCAGCACGCGCAACTCCCCGGCACCGATCTTCTGCGCACCAGCGCTGTCCGGCACGCCGGCCTGCTCGACGAACACGCAGGTCTTGTTGGTCCGCTTGCAGTAGTCCTGCACCCGCCAGTAATCGCCGTGGCTCAGGCAGCCGGTCTGGCAGATCACCAGGTCGGCAGCACGCAGGCTCGCTTCCAGCGCCTCGGGATCGGCGGCTTGCAGCACCGCACCGGACGCAGGCGACTCCCCGACGACTGCGACGGTCGGCGCGCCGTCACCTTCTCCGCCACCCCACTGGCCAGGCACTCTGCCCCGCGGCCTTTCCCGCTGCAGGCGCTCGCGCATCAGCATCTGGATGCGCGCGACCAGCGTCTCCACATGGCGCGCCAGCGTGACGCGCTTGGACAGGCCGGGAATCGCTGCCTCCAGCGTGGCACGATCTTCCCGCTCCCAGGCCAGCGCGGTTTCCCGCATGATGACTTCGGCCTGCAGATGCATCACCTTCATCCGCAGGCGCTCCAGCTCGCGCGCCTGCGCGTGCAGCTGTTCGGTGCAGCGCCGTTGCGCACGGCCATAGTCGTGTATCAGCGCACGATGTTCCTGGGCGAGTTGATCGAAGTCATGGCTGGCGTATTCCACGGTCGGCCTCACAAGTCTTGCGCACACGGGGAGTGCGATGATCGGGACGCTTCGTCATGGCGAGTGACAAAGAAGATAAGCCGATACTATAAATGAGAATGATTTTTGTTCAAGTGGCAAACGGTAAAGACTCTTTCCAGCCATCGCCTCATCGCCCGCGGCGCCGCATCTGCCGTGCGGGTTGTGTTATGCGGCAAGTCGTGGCTGAATGGTCCGCTGCCGCAAGGCTGCCGGACTGCTCTCCGCAACTTGCGGCCATACCGTCACGCTGGCACGGAGCCGCCAGCGGACTCCTATAGAAACGAAATCCCGATCAGATGAAAATTGCCACCTGGAACGTCAACTCCCTCAAGGTCCGCCTGCCGCAGGTCCTCGACTGGCTGGCCGCCAACACGCCCGACGCGCTGTGCCTGCAGGAACTGAAACTCGAAGACAAGGCTTTCCCTGTCGCCGAACTCGAGGCCGCCGGCTACCACGCCGTGTTCATCGGCCAGAAGACCTACAACGGCGTCGCCATCCTCAGCCCGCGGCCGATCGACGAAGCAACGGTGGTACGCAACATCCCCGGCTTCGAGGACGAGCAGAAACGCATCATCGCCGCCACCATCGACGGCGTGCGGGTGGTGTGCGGCTATTTCCCCAACGGCCAGGCGGTGGGCTCGGACAAGTTCGAATACAAACTGAAATGGCTCGCTGCGCTGACCGATTGGCTGCGCGAGGAACTGAAGACGCACGAACGCCTGCTGCTGGCGGGCGACTTCAACATCGCCCCCGAGGACCGCGACGCCCACCCGGACTGGAAGGACGAGATCCACGTTTCCGTGCCGGAACGCGAGGCCTTCCGCGCCCTGCTCGACCTGGGGCTGATCGACGCCTTCCGCCTGTTCGAGCAGCCCGAACGTGCTTTCTCGTGGTGGGACTACCGCATGATGGCTTTCCGGCGCAATTTCGGCCTGCGCATCGACCACCTGCTGGTTTCACCCGCGCTGCGCGAAGCCTGCCGCAGCTGCACGGTGGACAAGGCACCCCGCCGCCTCGAACGGCCTTCCGACCACGCCCCGGTCGTGCTCGAACTTGCTTGAGACCATGGACGCCACCGAAACCGATCGCCTCTCGGCCTGCTATCCCATCCTGGACAAGCTGTCCGCGGATGCGCGCCTGCGCGTCCTGCGGAGCGCCCGCTGGATGCGCGTTCCAGCCGGCGCCATGCTGTTCGACGACCGCCAGGCCTGCGAAGGCTTTCCCTTCATCGTCGAAGGCTCGGTGCGCGTCAGCAAGTGCGCGCCGAACGGGCGCGAACTGCCGCTGTACCGCGTCGCACCGGGCGAAACCTGCATCATTTCCTCGTCCTGCCTGCTCGGCCACGAGGACTACAACGCCCGCGGCGTCACCGAAACCGACACCCTGCTGATGCTGCTGCCGAAGACGGTGTTCGACGACATGATGAACGAGCGCCCGTTCCGCGACTTCATCTTCCATCTTTTTGCCGAACGCATCGCCGACCTGATGCAGCTGATCGAGGAAGTGGCTTTCCGCAAGCTCGACCAGCGCCTGGCTGCCTTGCTGCTGGGCAAGGGCCGCACGCTGCACGTCACCCATCAGCAACTGGCCGACGAACTCGGCAGCGTACGCGAGATCGTCAGCCGCCTGCTGAAGAGTTTCGCCGACCAGGGCCTGGTGCGCCTGTCTCGCGAACAGGTGGAAATCCTCGATCCGGCAGGCCTGCGCAAACTGGCGGCAGAAGGTTCGACCAAGGCCTGAGGCAGCCGAGGCCCCGACGGGCTCTTTCTCCTTGACCAGCCCGCTCTGTAACCGTGGTTACAGACCGCGAATGGAATGGCATGCTCCAATCGAAGCACTATCCCATCCTTGCAAGGAGAACATCATGAAGAAGAACGTAGGCGGTATCGACAGGATCCTGCGTATCGTGGCCGGCATCGCGCTGATCGCCTGGGCCCTGATGGGCGGACCGGTCTGGGCCTGGATCGGCATCGTGCCGCTGGCCACCGGTGCCATGGGCTGGTGCCCGCTCTATCCGCTGCTCGGCTTCAGTACCTGCCCGCTGAGCAAGAAGTGAGCTGAGGCAGCGCGGCTTGGCGACCCGGAAACCTCCGGTCGCCGCAGCAAGGAAAAACGGCGGGACTTCACCATTGGAATCCTGCCGTTTGCTTTTTGCCGGGATCGACTGGCTCCACCTGCGAGACCACCTGTCCTGAAAAAACAGGACAAGCCTTCCCTCACCCTCGCGCGCTGCAATGATTGGCGATCGCGACGAACTGCGCGACCGACAGCTTCTCGCCGCGCAGACCGGCATCGATGCCCAGCGCGTCGAAATCGGCATCGTTCATGAACTCGCGCAGCGTGTTCTTCAGCGTCTTGCGGCGCTGGCCGAAGGCGGCGGTGACGATCTGCCCGAGCAGTGCCTCGTCCTGCGCGCCGAGCTGTTCCCTGGGCAGGGGCGCCATGCGCACGATGCTGGACATGACCTTGGGCGCCGGGCGGAAGGCGCCGGGCGGCACGTCGAACATTCTGCCCATGCGGAAACGGTACTGCAGCATCACCGACAGGCGGCCGTATTCCTCGGTGCCCGGCTCGGCGACCATGCGCATCACCACTTCCTTCTGCAGCATGAAAGTCATGTCCTTGACCTGGTCGGCGAAGCCGGCGAGGTGGAACAGGATCGGCGTGGAAATGTTGTAGGGCAGGTTGCCGACGACGCGCAGCGGCTGGCCGCCATCGGCGCACAGGCTGCTGAAATCGAACTTCAGCGCGTCGCCTTCATGCACCGTGAGCTGGGCAGGCGTGTAGCGCTCGTGCAGGCGCGCGATCAGGTCGCGGTCGATCTCGACCACGTGCAGGTGGCCGAGACGCTCGATCAGCGGCGCGGTCATCGCCCCCAGGCCGGGACCGATCTCGACCATCGCCTCGCCCGCCTGGGGACGGATGGCGTCGATGATGCGGCGGATGATGTTGGGGTCGGACAGGAAGTTCTGGCCGAAGCGCTTGCGTGCGCGGTGGCCGTCGGTTTCGCGGTCTTGCATCGGGGTCCTCGTCGTGCGCCGGCGGTGCTCAGGCTGCAGCATGGGCTGCGCGGGCCGCGACCATCGTCGCCGCCAGCTCCAGCGCGGCGAACAGGCTGCCGGGGTCGGCCCGGCCGCTGCCGGCAAGGTCGAGCGCGGTGCCGTGGTCGACCGAGGTGCGGATGATCGGCAGGCCGAGCGTGACATTGACGCCGCCGCCGAAGCTCGCATGCTTGAGCACCGGCAGCCCCTGGTCGTGGTACATCGCCAGCACCGCGTCGCCCTGCGCCAGCGTGTGCGGCACGAACAGCGTATCCGCCGGCAACGGGCCGACGAGTTGCATGCCTTCGGCGCGCAGCCGCGCCAGCACCGGCTCGATGACGTCGATTTCCTCGCGTCCCATGTGCCCGCCCTCGCCTGCATGCGGGTTGAGGCCGGCGACGAGGATGCGCGGCGCGGCAAGGCCGAAGTGGCGCACCAGGTCGGCGTGCAGGATGCGCAGCGTTTCCTCCAGCGCCTGTGGGGTGATCGCCGCCGGCACCCGGGCCAGCGGCAGATGGGTGGTGACGAGCGCGACGCGCAGACCGCCGCCGACCAGCATCATCACCACCCGCGGCGTCTTGGTGTGCTCGGCCAGGTATTCGGTATGGCCGCTGAAAGGCAGCGCGTCGGCCGCACCCAGGCTCTCGCAGATGACGCCCTTATGCACCGGCGCGGTGACCATCGCGGCGAACTCGCCGCTGACGCAGCCAGCGATCGCGCGGTCGAGCAGGCCGAGCACGTAGGCGCCATTGGCCGCATCGAGCACACCGGGAACGGCCGTCCGGGCGAGCGGCACATGCAGCACGTCGATGGTCCCTTCCGGCACATCCGACTGCATGCCGGGCTGCCAGGGCCGGAACGCAGCCGCACTGCCGAAGGCGCCCGCACGCTCGCGCAGCAGGTCGAGGTCGCCGAGCACGACCGGCCGGAGCGGCCATTGGCGCTCGGCCAGGCGGGCACACAGTTCCGGTCCGATGCCGGCCGGCTCGCCGCTGGTGATGGCGACGAACGGCCTGGAAGCCCCGGCAGCGCTCACTCGCGGTCCAGGCGCAGATCGACGTAGGTGCTGTCGCGCAACTGGCGCAGCCAGTCCTCGTAGGCCTCGTCGGCCTTGCGTTCGCGCAGCGCGGCGCGGGCGGCATTGCGCTTGCGTTCGTCGGTGACGTCCTGCACGCGGCGCTCGACGACCTGGATCAGATGCCAGCCGAACGGCGACTCCACCGGCATGCTGACTTCGCCCGGCTGCAGCGCGTCCATCGCGCGTTCGAATTCGGGCACGGTGTCGCCCGGGTTGAGCCAGCCGAGATCGCCGCCCTTGGCCGCGGACAGGTCCGCCGAGTTGGCCCTGGCCAGCTCGGCGAAATCGGCGCCATTGACGACGCGTTCGCGGATGCCCATCAGGCGCGCCTCGGCATCGGCGTCGGACAGCACTTCCGAAGTCTTGATCAGGATGTGGCGGGCGCGTGTCTGTTCCATCTGGGCCACGGCGGTGTCGCCGCCGCCGCGGCGATCGACCAGGCGCACGATGTGCAGGCCCGAGGCGCTGCGCAGGATGGGCGAGGTCTCGCCAGGGCGCATATCACGCACCACGTCGGCGAACAGCGCCGGCAGGCGGTCGAGCGGACGCCAGCCCAGGCTGCCGCCCGACAGGCCATCGGGGGCGTCCGACACTTCGGCCGCGACGCGGGCGAAATCCTCGCCCGAGCGCAGACGGGCCATCACGCTTTCGGCACGCCCGCGCAGCGCCTCGATCTGCTCCGGCGAAGCCTGTTCGGGCGCCCGCAGCAGGATGTGCGCGACCTCGAACTCCTCGCCCGAAAAAGCATCCGGATTGCTGGCGAGGAAGTTGTCGATTTCGGCGTCGGTGACGACGACCCTGCTTTCCACTTCACGCTCGCGCAGCCGGGTCAGCAGAATCTCGGTGCGGATCTCGTCGCGGAAACGCGACCACGACACGCCGTCCTGCTCCAGCGTCTCGCGCAGCTGGTCGATGCTCAGCTGGTTGTTCGCGGCGATGCGCTCGATCGCGCGCTCCAGCATGGCGTCATCCACCCGCAGCGAAGTCTCGCGCGCCAGCTGCAGCTGCGCGCGCTCGATGATCAGGCGCTCCAGCAGCTGCTGCTCCAGCACCTCCCGGGGCGGCAGTTCGACGCCCTGGCGCTGGAGCTGGCGCACGACCTGATCGACGCGCGCGCGCAGCTGCAGCGCCGTGATCACTTCGTCATTGACGACGGCGACGATGCGATCGACCGCCACCGCCTGCGGCGCGGCGTGCAGCGGAAAACTCAGGACCAGGCTGGCGATGCCGACGGCGAGCAGCGAACGGGAACGGGACAGGGGACGATTCATGATCATTATCTGATGGGTTGCTCGCGGGGTTTCAATCCATGCCGAACACGCGGTCGGCCGAAGAATCGTTGATCTTGCCATAGCCGGGCACGCTGCGCGTCAGCAGGTTGAGCGGATTGGAGCCGATGCCGGCCAGGTCGTTCAGTTCGAGCTGCACGTAGATGGCTTTCGAAACGTCGTCGCGCTCGAGCGCGAAGCGGTGCACCGCGACGCGCAACACCCAGCAGCCGCCGTTGTATTCGAGGCCGCCGATCGCTTCGGTGATGCGGTTGTCGAGCAGCGAATGGGTGACGCGGCCGACGCCGTACCAGCCGCCGCCCAGCGGCCACTGGCCCGACACGTCGATGTCCTCGAGGCCGACCAGGTTTTCGGCGATGCGCAGTTCGGGCGCGTAGCGATAGCTGAAGTTCAGCACCTTGGCGTAGTCGGGCTGGTAGCGCAGGTTGAAGTTCGCCCGTTCGGTGCGGCTGGTCTCGGTGTTGTACTGCAGGTAGGAGTTCAGCGAGAACTCGCGGGACAGGCGCCCCCCCAGGCCGAGCAGGATTTCGGTGCCGCGGCCGGCGTCGCGCAATTCGTCCCGATTGAACAGGTAGACGTCCTGGTCGGAGAAGTAATAGCGCTGGCCGACCATCGCGCGCAGGCGCTCGACGCCGGTCTCGGCATCGATGAAGCGCGTCGTCAGCGCGGCGGTGAGGTCGTTGGCGTCGCCGATCCGGTCGCTGCCCGAGTAGCGGTTCTCGGAGAACATCTGCGCGAAGCCGACGTCGAAACGGCTGCTGTCGAAATTCGGGATGTCCTGCTGGTCCCGCGACGGCACCCTCAGGTAGTACAGGCGCGGCTCCAGCGTCTGCAGATAGCTGCCGCCGAAGATCGTCGTCTCGCGTTCGAAGAACAGCCCGGAGTCCACCGAGAAGATCGGCACCGAACGCGTGATCGAATTCGGCTTGGTGGCGTTCTGCGGCAGCGGCGAACGGTCGAGGTCGTAGCTGGTGTAGTGCAGGCCCGCCTTCGGCGTCACGAACCATGCCGCGCCGGCCAGGGGCAGCGAAAGCTGCGGATAGGCGACGAAACGCGTGCCTTCGTCCTTGTTCTTGTCGGCATCGGGGTGCTCGAACCTGACGAATTCGGTGGTGAGGGCCCCGGTCAGCCCGCCCGGCAGATCGGGACGCCGGCCCTCCACCAGGACCTGCGGCAGACGGCGATAGGGCGAGACGTTCCTCGATTCCTCGTCCGGGTTCAGGGTCTGGTAGCTCTGCGCGCGAACGAACGCGCTCCACCAGTTCGAGCCCCGGTAGGTGAGTTGCCCCTGCCGCAGCAGGTTGATCCGCGAGGCGACGCCGATACGGGACGACAGATCCTCGAAGTAGCGATCGTCCGACACCGAGTTGAAATCGAGCGAGCCGTACAGGCTCGACGTGATCCGCTGCTGGTGCTGGATGGACGCCAGGGTGCGATCCTCGCCCGTCAGCCGGTCCTTCGGCATCCATTCGACGCGCGACTCGCCCCGGTAGCTTTCGCCCAGATAGCGGAGTTCGCCGCCGAACTGGACGCCGCGCCGGCTCATGAAGCGCGGCGTGATCGTGGCATCGTAGTTGGGCGCGATGTTCCAGTAATACGGCAGCGCGAGATCCACGCCGGTCTTGTTCGACGAACCGAACGTCGGCGGCAGCAGGCCGGACTGGCGGCGGGCGGTGAGCGGAAACTCCGCCCACGGCATCCAGAAGATGGGCACGTCCTTGAACACGATCGACGCGTCGCGCGCGGTGCCGACCTCGCGGTCGTAGTCCAGGTCGAGCTCGCGCGCACGGATGAACCAGTCGGGATCTCGGGCCTCGCAGGTCGACCAGGTCGCGTTCTGCAGGTGGTACTGGTTCTCGCCTTCGAGCCGCAGCAGGTCGGCCTCGCCGCTGCCCGACACGGTGCGCGGCGCCTCGCCGGTGAAGCTGGGCTGGCGCTGGCGCGAAATCCGGTAGACCGGCGACTCGAAGCTGCCGGTGCTGTCGCCGATCACCATCGTCGCCTTCGGGCCGGCGATGGTGTCATCGCCCTGGCGCAACTCGACGTTGCCTTCGGCCACGGCCTCGTCGATCGGCTCGCGATAGGTGACGCGGTCGGCGGTCAGGATCATGTCGTCGCGCTGCAGCTCGGCATCGCCATCGGCGACCAGCTCGATGCTGCGCGCACCGAGAATCCTCAGCGCCTTCACCGAAGTGCTGCCCGCCGGCAGCGCCGCGGCCCCTTCGCTTGCCTCTTCGGCCGCGGCCCGGCGCTGCGCCGCCGGTGAGGGCTCTGCGGTGCCGGCAGGGGCCGGCTGCAGCGTGGAGGAAACACGCCCTCCGCCCGCCTGTGCGGCGGAACCAGGCTGGACGGCCGGCGGCGCAACGGGCCGGGAAGCTGCGGCAGCAGGGGCATCGACCGGCTTCTTCGGCGCCGCACCGGTGGCGGCACCGGCAGCGGGTTCCGGGGTTCGCACCAGGTCGGGCGACACCACCAGCGGCGGCAGGCCGGCCGCGAGCGCCGTGCCGGACAGCCAGCACAGCAGGAAGGGGATCAGACGCATGCGCGTATTCAGGGGCATGAAGGCAAACGCTTTCCATCGTTCGCAGGGCGATCCCCTGTCGCACGACCGTGTTGATAAACTTGCGAATTGTACACGAACACCCGTGGAGAACTTCCTCTTGCAACGCCTCGAACAACTGCGCGCCTGGCTCGCCGCCACCCTGCCCGGCCGGTCCTTCGATCTCGCACCGGCCTCGGCCGACGCCAGCTTCCGCCGCTACTTCCGCGCCACCTTCGCCGACGGCAGCCCTTCCCGCATCGTCATGGACGCCCCGCCCGGCAAGGAGGACATCCGCCCCTGGCTGCAGGTGGCCGAACTGTTCCGCGCCGCAGGTGCGCACGTGCCCGAGGTGCTGGCGCAGGATCTCGAGCACGGCTTCCTGCTGTTGTCCGACCTCGGCTCGACGACTTACCTGGCTGCGCTGAAGGCAGGCAGCGGCGCCGACCCGCATCGCGCCGCCCATCTGTACGCCGACGCGCTCGGCTCGCTCGCCGCCATCCAGCACGCCAGCCGCCCCGGTGTGCTGCCGGAGTACGACCGCGCCCTGTTGCTGCGCGAGATGATGCTGTTTCCCGAGTGGTACGTCACCCGCCACAAGGGCGTCGCGCTGAGCGAGGCCGAAACGGCGCTGCTGAACACCGCCTTCGAGCGCATCCTGGCGGTCAACCTGGCCGAGCCCAAGGTCTTCGTGCACCGCGACTACCACTCGCGCAACCTGATGCTGCTCGAAGCCGGCGACGGCCTCGGCGCCAACCCCGGCATCATCGATTTCCAGGACGCGGTCTACGGCCCGATCAGCTACGATCTCGTCTCGCTGTTCAAGGACGCCTACATCCGCTGGGACGAGGAATTCGTCCTCGACCTGCTGATCCGCTACTGGGAAGCAGCGAGAAAAATCGGCCTGCCGGTGCGTGAGGAATTCGCCGATTTCCACCGCGACTTCGAATGGATGGGCGTGCAGCGCCACCTGAAGGTGCTGGGCATCTTCGCCCGCCTCTGCCACCGCGACGGCAAGGACGGCTACCTGGCCGACATGCCGCTGGTGATGGACTACCTGCGCCGCGCCTGCAAGCGCTGGCGCGACCTCGGCCCGCTGCTGAAGCTGCTCGACCGCCTCGAGCCCGAGGAAACGCAGGTCGGCTACACCTTCTGAAATGAAAGCGATGATCTTCGCCGCCGGCCGCGGCGAACGCATGCGGCCGCTGACCGACCACTGCCCGAAACCCTTGCTCGAAGCCGGCGGCAAGTCGCTGGTCGTGTGGCAGATCGAAGCACTCGCGCGCGCCGGCATCGGCGACATCGTCATCAACCATGCCTGGCTCGGCGACCGGATCGAGGCGGCATTGGGCGACGGCAGCCGCTACGGCGTGCGCCTGCGCTACTCGGCGGAAACGACCGCGCTGGAAACCGCCGGCGGCATCGCCCAGGCCCTGCCGCTGCTCGTCGCCGACCCTGCAAACGAAGCCGGCGACATCTTCCTCGCCGTCTCCGGCGACATCCACACCGACTACGACTACCGCCGCCTGCTGCCGCGCGCCGCCGCGATGGCTGGCAGCGCCGAGCCGCGCATGCACCTCGTCATGGTGCCCAACCCGCCCTTTCACCCGTCCGGCGACTTCGCCCTCGACGACGACGGCCGGCTGTTGCTGGACGGCGGCGAACGCCTCACCTTCGGCAACATCGGCCTCTACGACACCCGCCTGTTCAGCGCCATCGCCCGCGGCGAAAAAGTGGCGATGACCCCCTACTACCGCGGCGCCATCACCGCCGGCCACGCCACCGGCGAACGCCACGACGGCCACTGGGAAAACGTCGGCACCCCCGCCCAGCTCGCGGCGCTCGATCGCAGCCTGCGGGCCAGGCCAGCCTGAATAAAGCATGGCCAGCCCACAGCATCAGCATCTGCGTTTCTGCCGTCGCTGCTACGACCATCTGGCCGGACAGGTCGGCGTGGAGGTGACACGCGCCTTGCAGGATCGCGACTACATCCGGCCATCGGACGACAAGCAGTTCGTCGTGACCGCTGCCGGAACCGAATGGTTCGACAGCATCGGCATGGATGTCCGCTCCATCAAGCCAACCCGGCGCGGTCTCGCGCGGCAATGCCTCGACTGGACGGAGCGCGTCCCCCATCTCGCCGGGCCGCCGTGCTCCGAAGATCAGTGCCAGGAAATCATTTTCCGATGTGATGGACGACCTCAACTTCGGAGGGTTCATCAATGTCTGGGGGCGTCATGGCCGCTTCGTCTTCTCGGGCGACATCATGTATGTCAACACGACGGACGGCCATGGCAACGGTCCGCTACCGGCGTTGCAGATACCGGGCTTCGGCACCACGATACCGCCAGGCGCGAGCGTCGGCGCGAAGGTCGACACGAAACAGTTCACGGCGACCCTGCAGGGCGGCTACCGCGTGCTCGACACACCGCAGTTCACGCTCGACGCCCTGGCGGGCATGCGCTTCTGGCATATCTCGAACGATGTGACGGTCACGGCGAACCACCCCGCTATCGGAACCCGGACAGCCAGCCATGGCGAAGACTTTGGCTGGGTGGACCCCGTGGTCGGCATGCGCACATTCCTTCCCGTCACCGACAGGCTGTCGGTGCAGGCGCAAGCCGACATTGGCGGCTTCGGCGCAGGTTCCGATCTCACATGGTCGGCGCTGGCGACGGTCAATTACGTCCTCGGCGATCGCCTTTCCGCCTCCGTGGGCTACAAGGTGCTCGACGTCGATTACGATCACAAGGGTCACATCTATGACACACGCCTCAGCGGCCCGGTTTTCGGCATGACCTATCGGTTCTGACCGACGAAGGTTTCGTAGTCTTCTTATGGATGATGTTCGATATGTCCCGCTTCACACGCATACTCGCCGCGTTGACCGCTGTTGCAGCGCTGCTCGCAGCCGAGGCCCAGGCCTGCACGCGGATCGTCTATCACGGGCCTGCCGGGCGGACTCTCACAGGCCGCAACATGGATTTCAAGGACCCGATGGTCAGCAATTTCTGGGTCTTTCCCCGCGGCGTGAAGCGCAACGGGGCCGCCGGTCCGCGCTCGCTGGAATGGACGTCGAAGTATGGCAGCCTGGCCGTCTCCGACTATGACATCTCGACGGTCGACGGCCTGAACGAAGCCGGCCTCAACGCCAGCCTGCTATGGCTCAACGCCACAGGCTTCCCCGAAGACGACAAGACCACGCCTCGCATGTCGCTGGCAATCTGGGCGCAGTTCTATCTCGACCAGTTTGCAACGGTCTCGGAAGCGGTCGAATACACGCGCAACCACCCCGTACAGGTCGTGAGCGGCGAAGTGCCCGGCCGCCCCGGCAGCCTCGCGCCGCTGCACCTGACCCTATCCGATGCGACCGGCGACAGCGCCGTTCTCGAGTGGATCGATGGCAAGCTCAACATCCATCATGACCGCTCGTATCAGGTGGTGACGAACGACCCACCCTATGACATCCAGCTTTCCAACCAGAGATACTGGAGCGCGGTCGACGCCCTCAACTTCCTTCCTGGCAGCGGCCGCTCCGAGGATCGCTTCGTGCGCGCCGGCTTCTACGTCAACGCGGTGACCCAGAGCGACGACCCCCGCATTGCCGCCGCTGCGGTATTCAGCGTGATCCGCAACGCTTCGGCCCCCTATGGCGTGAGCCTTCCCGATGCGCCGAACCTGTCCACAACCCGCTGGCGCGTGGTGGCGGATCAGAAGGCCATGCTTTTCTATGGGGAGTCGGCGACATCGCCCAATATTTTCTGGGTGGATATGAAAAAGCTCGACTTCTCCGAAAGCGCGCAGATCCGCAAACTGGATCTCGGGGTGGACATGAGCCGCGTGCTTGTCGGGGAAGCGTCGGACCAGTTCGTCCCTGCGGAACCATTCGATTTCATGGTCGCCGAGTGAATCGCCATTTCAGCATGAACGGGTATCTGGAGCATCGCTCCAATCCCTACCCATTTTGGTCGTCATATTCGCTTGCATCCCGTTGTAAGCAGTTGGCCGGTCGGGAATCGAGACGGACTGACAGCCCCTCGGCGTCAGGTCAGAATGAGCGGGTGCCAGCCTGGAGCGTTCGAGGCGCCTGAAATCATCCATGCTCGCCTTGAACGCGAGCGTGGCCAGTGCCCCTTACACCTGAGATCGTGTGGAAGAGCCTGCAGACCGGATCGGCGCGTGATGCGCATTCCAGCGCATCATCCGACTTGCGCGCTTGGACGCGCATCTCGCCCCGCGCCGCGAGCAGTGGTTCGACGACCGGAAGCATCATCGACTCTCGTTCGCAAAGCTCCCGGACTCGCTCGCCGGACTTGCGACAGTGCGATAATCACACAATGAACGCACCGACCTCACCCGCCTCGCCCCGTCCCGATTTCGCCCAGGTGCCCGACCTCGCGCCCTTCCGCGCGCGCCGCGAACGCCTGCTCGCGCGCATGCAGGCGGCGGGCGGCGGCGTCGCTGTCCTGCCGACCGCGCCCGAGCGCATCCGCAACCGCGACGCCCACTACCTCTACCGCCACGACAGCTATTTCTACTACCTCACCGCCTTCCGCGAGCCCGAGGCCGTCGTCGTGCTGGTGGCGGGGGAGCAGCCGCAGCAGATACTCTTCTGCCGCGAGAAGAATGAGGAGCGCGAGATCTGGGACGGCTACCGCTACGGCCCGGACGCAGCATGCGAAGTCTTCGGTTTCGACGAAGCCTGGACCATCGGCGACCTGGAAAAGCGCCTGCCCGACTACCTGGCCGACCAGCCCCTGGTCTGGGCCAGCCTGGGCTACGACAGCGCCTGGGACGCCACCGTGCTGGACGCGCTGAACAGCGTGCGCGGCAAGGCGCGCAGCGGCATCGTGCCGCCGCATTCGATCCGCGACCTGCGCGCCGAGCTCGACGAGATGCGCCTGGTCAAGGACGCCGCCGAACTCGCCACCATGCGCCACGCCGCGCAGATTTCCGCCGCCGCCCACTGCCGCGCGATGCGCGCCACCCGCCCGGGCCGCTTCGAATACGAGATCGAGGCCGAACTGCTGCACGCCTTCCGCAGCGCGGGCAGCCAGGCGCCCGCCTACACGTCGATCGTCGCCGGCGGCGCCAATGCCTGCGTACTGCACTACATCGACAACGACCACCTGCTGCGCGACGGCGATCTGCTGCTGATCGACGCCGGCTGCGAGCTCGACGGCTACGCTTCGGACATCACCCGCACTTTCCCGGTCAACGGCCGCTTCAGCACCGCACAGCGCGAGGTGTACGAAACCGTGCTGGCCGCGCAGCATGCCGCGCGCGAGGCGACCCGCCCCGGCGCGCACTGGAACGCGCCGCACGAAGCCGCGGTGAAAGTGCTCGCCCAGGGCATGATCGACCTCGGCCTGCTCCAGGGCAGCCTCGACGGCGTGATCGAAAGCAATGCCTACAGCCGCTTCTACATGCACCGCACCGGCCACTGGCTGGGCATGGACGTGCATGACGCGGGCGAATACAAGCTCGGCGGCGAATGGCGCCCGCTGGCCGAAGGCATGGTGCTGACGATCGAGCCGGGCTGCTACATCCGCCCGGCGGACGACGTGCCCGAGCATTTGTGGAACATCGGCATCCGCATCGAGGACGACGCGGTAGTGACTGCCGACGGCTGCGAACTGATCACCGCAGACGCCCCCAAGACCGTCGCCGACATCGAAGCCCTGATGCGGGAGGCCCGCGATGGCTGACGTCGCCGCCCAGCACACCCACGACCTGCTGATCGTCGGCGCCGGCCCCGTCGGCCTGGCGCTCGCGCTGGCGCTGAAGGATGCCGGCCTCGACATCGTGCTGGCCGACGCCCGGCCGCGCGCAGCGGTCTGCGACGACCCGCGCGACCTCGCGCTGGCGCATGGCAGCCGCCTGACGCTGCAGACCCTGGGCGTGTGGGATGCGCTGTCGGCCACGCCGATCGAGCACATCCACATCTCGCAGCAAGGCGGGCTCGGCCGCACGCTGATCGATGCAGCGGAACATGATCTGCCCGCGCTGGGCTACGTGGCATCGGCGGGCGCGCTGGCCGCCGCGCTGCGCGCCGCCGTCGACGCCGCCGGCATTCCGGTGCTGGACGAAACCGAAGTCGCCAATCTGGCCCCCGGCAGCGACGACGTGATCGCCAGTCTGGCCGCGCCCGGCCGGCCGCCGGCCACCTTGCGCGCCCGCCTGGCCGCCTGCGCCGAAGGCGGGCTGCGCGCCGGCGACCCGAACGTGGTCGAGCACGACTACCGCCAGCATGCGCTGATCGCCCAGGTCGCCGTCGCCGGCGGCCATCGCGGCACGGCCTTCGAGCGCTTCACCCGCGAAGGCCCGCTGGCGCTGCTGCCCAAGGGCGAGGGCTACGCGCTCGTCCACGTCGTCCGCCCCGACAGCGCCGATGCCCTGCTGGCGCTGGACGACGAGGCCTATCTCGCCCACCTGCAGGCCCATGTCGGCAGCCGCATGCAGTTGAGCGGCGTCGGCAGGCGCCTGCGCTATCCGCTGCTGCTGCGCTACCGCGAATCGGCGGTCGGCACGCGCACGGTGTGGCTGGGCAATGCCGCCCAGACCCTGCATCCGGTCGCAGGACAGGGTTTCAACCTCGCACTGCGCGACGTCTGGGCGCTGGCCGACACGCTGCTGCGCCACTGCGACGAAAGCGCGCGTGCCGCTTCAACGGCTTCGTCCACCTCGCCCTCTGCGTCCACCTCGCCGTGCGACCTCGGCGCCCCCGCGGTGCTGGCCGCCTATGCGCGCAGCCGCGGACCCGACCGCCTCGGTACGATCCGCTTCACCGACACCCTGGTGCGCGTGTTCAGCAACGACTTCGCCCCGCTGCGCCATGCGCGCGGCGCGGCACTGCTGGCGCTCGACGTGTTCCCGCCGCTGCGCAACTTCGTCGCCCGCCGCATGATGTTCGGCGCCCGCGCCTGGCCCTGATCCGGCCCCGGATCAGCCCCGAACCCGGGCCGGCACGACCGCCGCGCGCGCCATCAGGCCGATAGCGCGCGCAGGTCCGCGAGCAGCGCGTCGACGCTGTCCGGCAGCGTGTCCCAGCCGCACATGAAGCGCGCACCGCCGGCGCCGATGAAGGTATAGAAGCGCCAGCCGCGTTCGCGCAGGCCGGCGAGCACGTGTTCCGGCAGTTCGCAGAACACGCCGTTGGCCTCGACCGGGAACAGCAGCTTCGCCCCCGGCACCTGCTGCACGCCGGCGGCCAGGCGCTGTGCCATCGCATTGGCGTGGCGGGCATGCTTCAGCCAGACCTCGCCTTCCAGGATGCCGAGCCAGGGCGCGGACAGGAAGCGCATCTTCGACGCGAGCTGGCCGGCCTGCTTGCAGCGGTAGGCGAAATCCTCGGACAGGGTGCGGTCGAAGAACACCACCGCCTCGCCCACCGGCAGGCCCATCTTGGTGCCCCCGAAGCACAGCACGTCCACGCCGGCACGCCAGGTGATGTCCGCTGGCGCCACGCCGAGCGCGGCCACTGCGTTGGCGAAGCGCGCGCCGTCCATGTGCACCCGCAAGCCATGTTCGCGCGCGCAGGCGGAAATCGCCGCCACCTCGTGCGGCTGGTATACGGTGCCGACCTCGGTGCTCTGCGTCAGCGTCACCACGCGCGGCTTCGGATAATGGACGTCGCTGCGGCGCGAGATCAATTCCAGCACCGCGGCGGGCGTCAGCTTGCCGTTGCCGCCGCGTGCCGGCAGCAGCTTGGAGCCGTTGGAGAAGAACTCCGGCCCGCCGCATTCGTCGGTCTCGACGTGGGCCAGTTCGTGGCACACCACGCTGTGGTAGCTCTGGCACAGCGCGGCGAGCGCGAGCGAGTTGGCCGCAGTGCCGTTGAAGACGAAATAGACGTCGCAGTCGGTGTCGAACAGCGCACGCAGGCGATCCGACACCCTGCGCGTCCAGTCGTCCTCGCCGTAGGCGGGGGCATGGCCGGCGTTGGCCGCCGCGAAGGCCGCTGCGGCCTCCGGGCAGATGCCGGCGTAGTTGTCGCTGGCGAAATGCTGCATGGCCTGCATGGGTCAGGCGCGTTCCAGGTTGAGCGGTTCGCCGCTTGCGGCTGCGCAGCCGGCAGCGGTGAGCAACACGTCGGTGGAGGAATTCAGGGCGGTTTCGGCCGAATCCTGCACCACGCTGATGACGAAACCGATCGCCACCACCTGCATCGCCACGTCGGTCGAGATACCGAACAGCGCCGTTGCCATCGGAATCAGCAGCAGCGAGCCGCCGGCCACTCCCGACACGCCGGCCGCGGCGAACGAAGACACGATGCACAGCAGCAGCGCGGTCGGCATGTCCACCGGAATGCCCAGCGTGTGCGTGGCGGCGAGCGTCATCACCGAGATCGTGATCGCCGCGCCGGCCATGTTGATCGTGGCGCCGAGCGGGATGGCGATGGAATAGGTGTCTTCGTGCAGGCCGAGGCGCTTGCACAGTTCCATGTTGATCGGGATGTTGGCCGCCGAGCTGCGGGTGAAGAAGGCCGTCACCGCGCTTTCGCGCAGGCAGGTAAATACCAGCGGATAGGGGTTGCGGCGGAGCTTCCAGAACACGATCAGCGGATTCACGACCAGTGCGACGAACAGCATGCAGCCGACGATGACCATCAGCAGACGGCCGTAGCCGAGCAGCGCATCGAGGCCGGAATCGCCCAGCGTGGCCGCCACCAGGCCGAAGATGCCGAGCGGCGCAAAGCGGATGACGACGTGCACGATGCTGGAGACGGCGTCGGACAGATCGTTCAGCATCGTTCGTGTGGCCGGGCTGGCATGGCGCAGCACCACACCGAGCGCGATCGCCCACGCCAGGATGCCGATGAAGTTGGCCTCCATCAGCGCCTTGACCGGGTTGGTGATGGCGCTCAGCAGCAGGTTCTTGATCACGGCGATGATGCCGCCCGGCGGGGCACCGGTGACCGGAGGCGCATTGAGCACCAGGGTGGTGGGAAAGGCGAAGCTGGCGATCACGGCCACCAGCGCCGCGGCCAGCGTGCCGATCAGATAAAGCACCAGGATGGGGCGGATATGCGTGGGCTGGCCATGTTCATGGCTGGCGATGGCGGCCATCACCAGTACGAAAACCAGCACCGGCGCAACGGACTTGAGGCCGGCGATGAACAGGTCGCCCAGCAATGCGACCGCTTTGGTCGCCTCGGGCGCGACCAGGGCCAGGACGATGCCCAGCACCAGGCCGATCGCGATCTGGGAAATCAGGCTCAGGCGCCTCAGGCGCTGGAACAGGGTGAGTTCTGCAGTAGTCATCGGATGTCTCCTCGTTGATGACGGATGGGGTCGGAGGGTGCCCGGGTAGGCATGGGAAATCGTCGCAGCAGGAACGCGCTGCGCGCAGGGGGAGGCGGTTCGTTGCGCATTCCAGCCAGCATCAGCACTCGGGGAAGCTGACGGCAAGCCCCCCGCGCGAGGTTTCCTTGTACTTGTCCAGCATGTCGCGACCGGTATCCCGCATCGTGCGGATCGCCTGATCGAGCGAGATCGTATGCGCACCGTCGCCACGCAAGGCGAGCTGGGCGGCGTTGATCGCCTTGATCGAGGCCATTGCGTTGCGCTCGATGCAGGGCACCTGCACGAGGCCGCCGACCGGATCGCAGGTCAGGCCGAGGTTGTGCTCCAGGCCGATCTCCGCTGCATTCTCGACCTGCTCCGGCGTGCCGCCGAGCACTTCGGTCAAGCCCGCCGCCGCCATCGCACAGGCCGAGCCGACTTCGCCCTGACAGCCGACTTCGGCACCGGAGATGGAGGCATTCTTCTTGCACAGCACGCCGACCGCGGCGGCCGCAAGCAGGAAACGATCGACGTCCCGGTCGCTGCTGCCGGGCATGAATTCCATGTAGTAGTGCAGCACGGCCGGAATGATGCCGGCGGCGCCGTTGGTCGGCGCGGTGACGACACGCCCGCCGCCGGCGTTCTCCTCATTGACCGCCAGCGCATACAGGTTCACCCAGTCGAGTGCCACCATGGTATCGCTGATCAGGTTGCGGCCAGCAGCACGCTCGCTGAGCTTGCGGTGCAGGGCCGGCGCGCGGCGACGCACGTTCAGGCCGCCCGGCAGCACGCCTTCCTGGATGATGCCGCGCGCGACGCAGCCGCGCATCACTGCCCAGATACGCTGCAGCGCGGCACGCGTCCCCGCCTCGCTGCGCCACGCAGTCTCGTTGGCGAGCATCAGTTCGCTGATGCTCAGGCCGTGCCGGCGGCACTGTGCCAGCAGCGCCGCCCCGGAGTCGAAAGGATGGGGCAGCGCGAGTTCGGCCTCGGCCGACAGTCCGGATTGCACCTGCGCCTCATCGACGACGAAGCCGCCGCCGATCGAATAATAGGTGTTCTCGTACACCACGCCCGCCTCGCCATGGGCGATGAGGCGCATCGCATTCGGATGGTAGGGCAGGCTGACCGGCAGCAGGCGCATGTCGCGATTCCACACGAACGGTACGCTGTGCGTACCGGCGAGCGGGAGCGCCTCATCGAGGCGAACGAGATCGACCGCCTCGATGACGAAATCGGGATCGACCTCGTCCGGCCGGGCGCCCATCAGCCCGGCGATGGCCGCGCGGTCGGTGCCATGGCCGATGCCGGTCGCCGACAAGGAACCGTAGAGCTTCACTTCGATGCGCCGCACGCTGCCGAGCAGCCCTTGCCCTGCCAGCGCAGCGGCGAAATCATGGGCGGCGCGCATCGGCCCGACGGTGTGCGAGCTGGACGGCCCGATGCCGATCTTGAACAAATCGAGGACGCTGATGGACATGGATGGCTCCGGGTTGGGGGTGGGTTTGCCAGGGCTTGGTTTTGGATAGCGCTTTAACCAATCTAAGCAATAAAATACTTATCTCTACATGAGTGCATTTTCTATGCCCTGAACAAACGATTCAATCGATTGTTTTTGATTCAAAATTTAGAAAATCTAAACCATGACACCCGCCGCCCCCGCCCAACTCCACACCCGGCTGCGGGTGTTCCTCGCCACCGCACGCCACCTTTCCTTCACCCGCGCGGGTGAAGAACTGCACATCACGACTGGCGCCGTCAGCCAGCAGATCAAGCTGCTGGAGGACTGGCTGGGGCAGCGGCTGTTCCGCCGCCTGCCCCGCCGCATCGAGCTGACCGACGCCGGCAACCGCCTGCTTGCCGCCGTCGCCCCGGCCTATTCAGCGGTGGATCTCGCCATCGGCCGTCTGCGCAGCGGCGCCTTGAGCGGCGTGGTCCGCCTGCGCGCGCTGCCGTCCTTCCTCACCACCTGGCTGGTGCCCCGCCTGCCCGGGCTGCTGCAGCGCTTTCCACAGATCGAGCTGCAGGCCGAGGCCGAGGACAGCACGCATTCGCTTCGCGACGGCGACTTCGATCTCGCCATCGACCTCAACGACGGCACCTACCCCGGCTTCCAGAGCACGGTGTTGCTGGAGGAGGAAATCTTTCCGGTGTGTTCGCCGCTGCTGCTGCAGGGCCGCCCGCCACTCGCCTCGCCCGAGGATCTGCGCCACTACCCGCTGCTGCACGACATGACGGCCTGGCGCGGCAGCTCGCCCTATGCGGAATGGGAACATTACCTGAAGGCGACCGGCGCGCCGCAGGTCGAGGTGCGCCGCGGCTACATGTTCAACCGCAACCACATCACCCTGCAGTGCGCGATTGCCGGCATGGGCGTGGCGATCGCGCGGCGCACGCTGATCACCGACGAACTCGACAGCGGCCGCCTGGTGGCGCCCTTCCACCAATCCGTGCCCACCGGCAAGCGCTACTGCCTGGTCTACTCGAGCGGCGCGCTGGCCGATCCGCGCATCGCCACCGTGCACAACTGGGTCGTGCACGAAGCACGCGGATCGGCCGACCCCCTTCCGTGCAGCACCTGACGCCCCCTCCCTCTGCCAGACCTCGCGCCCATGCGCGCATATTACGAACGACACCAACGCGCCAGAGCCTTGAGCGATAGGGTAAAATGCACCGTTTTCCCCCGCTCGACCCCAGCATGCAGTTCGCCGGCTTCACTCTGCGTAACAATCTTTTCGTCGCTCCGATGGCCGGAGTGACGGATCGCCCTTTCCGCCAGTTGTGCAAGAAGCTCGGCGCAGGCGTCGCCGTGTCCGAGATGGTCACCTCCAACTCCCTGCTCTATGGCAGCGAGAAGACCCAGCGCCGCGCCAACCACGACGGCGAAGTCGATCCGATCTCGGTGCAGATCGCCGGCGCCGACCCGGCGATGATGGCAGAAGCCGCACGCCACAACGCCGACCGCGGCGCGCAGATCATCGACATCAACATGGGCTGCCCGGCCAAGAAGGTGTGCAACGTGATGGCAGGCTCGGCGCTGATGCAGGACGAGCCGCTGGTCGCACGCATCCTCGAAGCCGTGGTCGCGGCCGTGCCGCACACACCGGTGACGCTGAAGTTCCGCACCGGCTGGAACCGGCAGAACAAGAATGCGCCGGTCATCGCCCGCATCGCCGAGGAGTCCGGCATCCGCGCCATCGCCATCCACGGCCGCACGCGCGCCGACCAGTACATGGGCGAAGCCGAATACGACACCATCGCCCAGGTCAAGACATTGGTGAAGATTCCGGTGATCGCCAACGGCGACATCACCACACCCGAGAAGGCGAAGTTCGTGCTCGACTACACCGGCGCCGACGGTGTCATGATCGGCCGCGCCGCGCAAGGCCGGCCGTGGATCTTCCGCGAGATCGAGCACTATCTGAACACCGGCGAACTGTTGCCGCCGCCGCTCGTCAGCGAAATCCACCGCGTTTGCCGCGAACACCTGGCCGACCTGTACGGTTTCTACGGCGAGGACCGCGGCGTCAAGATCGCCCGCAAGCACATATCCTGGTACACCAAGGGCCTGGTCGGCTCCGCCGCCTTCCGCCGCGCGATGAACCAGATTCCCGACATTCCCGCGCAGCTCGCCGCGGTCGACGCGTTCTTCGGCCAGCTCGCCGAAACCGACGCCCGCCTGAGCTACGAGGCCGAACTTCCGCAGGAACTCGCAGCATGACCAGCCGCAGCAACGAGATCGCGGACGCCGTCGTCCGCACGCTGGATCAATACTTCCGCGACCTCGACGGCGAGAAACCGGCCGCCATCCACGACATGGTGATCCGCAACGTCGAGCGCCCGATGCTGCAGTTCGTGCTGCAACAGGCCGGCGGCAACCAGACCGTCGCCGCCGAGATGCTCGGCATCAACCGCAACACGCTGCGCCGCAAGCTGACCGACTACGAACTGCTGTGAGAAGCACGGCCGCCATGCATCACGACGGCCGCCCGCCTCCCCCGCTCAGCCGCCCCCCTTCCCACGTTTCCCCTCTTCGCTTCCGATCCCACGATGAACGTCACCCAAGCCCTGATCAGTGTCTCCGACAAACACGGCGTGCTCGACTTTGCGCGCGAACTCGCCGGCCTCGGCATCAAGCTGCTGTCGACCGGCGGCACCGCCAGCCTGCTGCGCGAAGCCGGCCTCGACGTCACCGACGTATCCGAGCACACCGGCTTCCCGGAAATGCTCGACGGCCGCGTCAAGACCCTGCACCCGAAAGTGCACGGCGGCATCCTCGCCCGCCGCGACCTGGCCGAGCACATGGACACCATCGCCGCGCACGACATCGGCCGCATCGACCTGGTGGTGGTGAACCTCTACCCCTTCCAGCAGACCGTCGCCAAGCCCGACTGCACGCTGGAAGACGCGATCGAGAACATCGACATCGGCGGCCCGACCATGGTCCGCGCCGCGGCCAAGAACCACGGCAACGAGGAAGGCGGCGTCGGCATCGTCACCGATCCCGAGGACTACGAGGGCATCGTCGCCGAGTTGAAGTCGAACGGCGGCAAGCTCAGCCACAAGACCCGCTTCGCGCTGGCGGTGAAGGCCTTCACCCACACCGCGCGCTACGATTCGGCGATCTCCAACTACCTCACCGCGCTGGTCACCAACGAGGCCGGCGACGTCTCGCTGCAGACCTATCCCGAGCGCCTGCAACTGGCCTTCGACAAGGTGCAGGACCTGCGCTACGGCGAGAACCCGCACCAGAGCGCGGCCTTCTACCGCCAGCCGGGCGCGGCCGAAGGCGGCATCGCCGGCTACACCCAGCTGCAGGGCAAGGAGCTGTCGTACAACAACATCGCCGACGCCGATGCCGCCTGGGAATGCGTCAAGGCCTTCGATCGCGACGGCGCGGCCTCGGCCTGCGTCATCGTCAAGCACGCCAACCCCTGTGGCGTGGCACTGGGCGCGAACCCTCTGGAAGCCTACAAGAAGGCCTTCTCCACCGACCCCACTTCGGCCTTCGGCGGCATCATCGCCTTCAACGGCGAAGTCGACCGCGCCGCCGCCGAAGCGGTGTCGGCACAGTTCCTCGAAGTGCTGATCGCCCCGTCCTATACCGCCGAGGCGCTGGAACTGCTGCGCGCCAAGCAGAACGTGCGCGTGCTGAGCTGCCCGCTCGGCCAGCCCGCCGGCGCCTTCGACTACAAGCGCGTCGGCGGCGGCCTGCTGGTGCAGAGCGCCGACGAGGCCCGCATCCAGCTCGCCGACCTGAAGATCGTCACCAGGCGCGCACCGACCGAAACCGAACTGCGCGACATGTTGTTCGCCTGGCGCGTGGCCAAGTACGTCAAGTCCAACGCCATCGTCTATTGCAAGGATGGCATGACCATCGGCGTCGGCGCCGGCCAGATGAGCCGCGTCGATTCCGCCCGCATCGCCAAAATCAAGGCCGAGAACGCCGGCCTGGTCATTTCGGGCTGCGTGGTCGCTTCGGATGCCTTCTTCCCCTTCCGCGACGGCCTCGACGTGCTCGCCCAGGCCGGCGCCACCGCGGTGATCCAGCCGGGCGGCTCGATGCGCGATGCCGAAGTGATCGCCGCGGCCGACGAGCAGAACATCGCGATGGTGTTCACCGGTTTCCGCCACTTCCGTCACTGATACATAGCCGGTTTGCATTCGAAGCGAGAACAAGACGCGAAGCCGCAGACAGTGCCGTAGCGCGGCAAGACCGGGCTGCGCCGTCATCGCTTCGGCGGCAGGCCGGTACGCACCAACCCAGCAGAAACTCGGAGCAATCCATGAAAGTCCTCGTCATCGGTTCCGGCGGCCGCGAACACGCGCTGGCCTGGAAGCTCGCCCAGTCGCCCAAGGTCACCCGCGTGCTGGTGGCGCCGGGCAACCCCGGCACCTCGCGCGAGCCCAAGGTGCAGAACGTCGATGTCGGCGCCACCGCCGTGGCCGAACTGGTCGAGCTGGCGCGCCGCGAACAGGTCGCGTTCACCGTGGTCGGCCCCGAAGCGCCGCTGGCGGCCGGCGTCGTCGACGCCTTCCGCGCCGCCGGGCTGGCGATCTTCGGCCCGACCAGGGCTGCTGCCCAGCTCGAAAGCTCGAAGGATTTCGCCAAGCAGTTCCTGGTCCGCCACGGCATCCCGACGGCGAAGTACCAGACCTTCTCCGACGCCGCCGCGGCCCATGCCTACATCGACGCCGAAGGCGCGCCGATCGTGATCAAGGCCGACGGCCTCGCCGCCGGCAAGGGCGTGGTGGTGGCGATGACAGCGGACGAAGCGCACGCCGCGATCGACATGATGCTGCTGGACAACCAGCTGGGCGTGGATTACGGCGAAGCCGGCGCCCGCGTGGTCATCGAGGAATTCATGGCCGGCGAGGAAGCCAGCTTCATCGTCATGGCCGACGGCAGGCATGCCCTGGCGCTGGCGACCAGCCAGGACCACAAGCGCCTGAAGGACGGCGACGAAGGCCCGAACACCGGCGGCATGGGCGCCTATTCTCCCGCTCCCGTCGTCACCCCCGAAGTCCACGCGCGGGTGATGCGCGAGATCATCGATCCGACGCTGGCCGGCATGGCCGCCGACGGCCTGCCCTACACCGGTTTCCTGTACGCTGGCCTGATGATCGACGGTGAAGGTCATCCGCGCGTGGTGGAGTTCAACTGCCGCATGGGCGACCCCGAGACGCAGCCGATCATGATGCGCCTGAAGACCGATCTGTCCGACCTGGTCGAAGCCGCCATCGCCGGCAAGCTCGACCAGGCCGAAGCCGAATGGGACCGGCGCTTCGCCCTCGGCGTCGTACTGGCTGCGGCCGGCTACCCCGCCAGTCCGCGCAAGGGCGACCCGATCAGCGGCCTGCCCGCGAACGACGCCGAGAACACGCACGTTTTCCATGCCGGTACCGCCGAGCGCGATGGCACGGTCGTCACTGCCGGCGGACGCGTGCTGTGCGTGACCGCGCTGGGCGACAACGTGCGCACCGCGCAGAAAAACGCATACCAGGTGGCCGACGGCATCGCCTTCGACGGCCGCCAGTACCGCCGCGACATCGGCCACCGCGCCCTCGCCCGCAAGACCTGATCGACCTCTCGCCGGCACGGCGGGAGGCCGATCATCCCGCACGCCCGTACCATCGGCCACGGACAAGAGCGTGCTTCCGGGCTATGCTAGGCGCGCGCCGGTCCGGCGCTCACCACCACAACCCGATGCCATGGAGGCGCAGATGTCCGTCAGGTTCGAGATCACCAGGAATGACAAGGGCGAGTTCCACTTCAAGCTGCTCAACGCGGACGGCAAGACCCTGGTTCGCAGCGAAGGCTACAACGCCAAGGCCAGCTGCACCAACGGCATCGAGTCGGTGCGCAGGAACGCCGGCGAAGACGAACGCTACGACATCAAGACGGCTTCCGACGGCCGTCCCTACTTCAACCTGAAAGCGAGCAACGGCCAGATCGTCGGCACCAGCCCGATGTTCGCCGATACCGCCGCCTGCGCAGCCGCCGTCGCCGCCACCAAGGCCGGTGCCGCCGAGGCTCCGATCGACGACAAGAGCTGACCCACGATGAATCCTGCCACCGTCAAACCCTGGTTCACCGATCTCCAGCAAGATATCGTCAGCCGCCTGGAAGCCTTCGACGGCAAGCCTTTCGCGGCGGACGGCTGGGAACGGCCCGGCGGCGGTGGCGGCCTGACCCGCGTCATCGAGGAAGGCGACTTCTTCGAGCGCGGCGGGGTCAATTTCTCCCACGTGATGGGCGACGGCATGCCGGCATCGGCCACCGCGCACCGCCCCGAACTGGCCGGCCGGCGCTTCGAGGCGATGGGCGTGTCGCTGGTGCTGCATCCGCGCAATCCCCACTGCCCGACGGTGCACATGAACGTGCGCTGCTTCGTCGCCCTGGCCGAAGGCAAGGCGCCGGTATGGTGGTTCGGCGGCGGCATGGACCTGACGCCCTACTATCCGGTGGAAGAGGACGTGCGCCACTTCCATGCCGCCTGCAAGGCGGCAGTGCTGCCCTTCGGCGGCGAGGCGGAATACGCCCGCCTGAAGGACTGGTGCGACCGCTACTTCTTCCTCAAGCACCGCAACGAGCCGCGCGGCGTCGGCGGGCTGTTCTTCGACGACCTCGGTGCCGACGGCAAGACCGACTTCGACACCGCCTTCGGCCTCACCCGCTCGGTCGGCGGCGCCTTCCTCGAGGCCTACCTGCCGATCGCCGAGCGCCGCCGGAACACGCCCTACGGCGAGCGCGAGCGCGACTTCCAGGCCTATCGCCGGGGGCGCTATGTGGAATTCAACCTCGTCTTCGACCGCGGCACGCTGTTCGGGCTGCAGTCGGGCGGACGTACCGAATCCATCCTGATGTCGATGCCACCGATCGTCAAATGGCGCTACGACTGGCAGCCAGAGCCCGGTTCGGCCGAGGCGCGGCTGTACGACGAATTCCTCAAACCGCGCGAGTGGGCGTAAAAACCAGGGCCTGAACAGCCCCCACGCAGACTTCGATTCATTGGAAACGGCATGAGCGACATCACGATCTTCCACAACCCGCGCTGCGGCACTTCGCGCACCGTGCTGGAGATGATCCGGGCCAGCGGTGCAGAACCGAACATCGTCGAGTACCTGAAGACGCCGCCTTCCCCCGGCGAACTGCAGGCGCTGGCGCAGGCCACCGGCGAACCGCTGCGTGCGCTGCTGCGCACCAAGCAGCCAGAATACCTCGAACAAGGTCTGGACGATCCTTCGCTCACCGATGCCCAGCTGGCCGCCGCCATGGTGGCCACGCCCGTACTGATCAACCGGCCCATCGTCATCACGCCGCGCGGTGTGCGGCTGTGCCGCCCGGCCGAGCTGGTCGAGGCATTGCTGCCCGGCGCCGCGGCGTGATTCCGGACCGCCCGGGCCTCCGCACCGCCTTCTCCGCGCCGTAGCTGCAGGATTCACAAACCCAGTTCGACCATGCGCAGCAGACGGGCGCCCAGCACCTGCTGCTGCTCGGCTGATGCGTTCCGCAGCGGCCCATCGATGATCAGCAGCGCCATGCCATGCACTGCCGACCAAGCCAGATACTCCGCACCGGGCCGCCGCTCGGCAGGCAGCACGCCGGCATGCACCATCGCATCCAGCGCATGGCCCAGCAATTCGAAGGGATTGAGCCCCTTGGCAGCAGTGCGCGCCGGGTCGGCAGGCACTTCGACGTCGTGCACGCCGAACGCGAACGCCGTGCGGAACCACCCCGTCTCGGCCTGCGCGAAGCCCAGGTAGCCGCGCCCCACGGCCGCCAGCATGCCACGTGCCCGCTCGGCGGGGTCCCTCAGTCCCTCCGCCTGCCGCAGTTCGGCTTCCATCGCCGCTGCCAGCACGCCCAGCACCGCTGCGCGCACCGCCTCGAACAAGGCCTGGTGGTTGGCGAAATGGCGATAGGCCGCATTGGGCGTCACGCCTGCACGGCGCGTCGCCTCGCGCAACACCAGCGCCTGCGGCCCGCCCTCGCGCACCAGCGCCATGCCGGCCTCGACCAGTGCCGTCCTCAGGTCGCCATGGTGATAGGTCGAGCGGGCAGCGATGGACATGGGCAATTCTCGGCAGCAGGGAATATTTATTTACAAGCGCGAAGCACGATTCATGTAGACATCGTTCACATCGAATTCTAACCTATGTGCACGCCGTCCACACACACTCTTTGCGGCGGCTCACCACGCGCTTGGGCAGCCCATGCCCCAGCCTCGCCCCGGGAGACAGCAATGGAGTTCACGCCTTATCTCAATTTCGACGGCAACTGCGCCGAAGCTTTCGCCTTCTACGCCGACCTGTTCGGCGGCCGCATCGTCCACCAATCCACCTTCGGCGAAATGCCCGCCATGGAAGGCATGCCGCCGGTTCCCGAACCGGCCAGAAACGGGATCATGCATGTGCACCTGCAGATCGGGCAGCAGTCGCTGATGGGCTCCGATGCCATGCCCGGCGCCGATGGCAGCTGCGGCGGCTACCAGCCGGCCCAGGGCCTGTGGATATCGATCCAGGCCGCCGACGTGGCGGAGGGCCGGCGCCTTTTCGATGCCCTGGCGCAAGGGGGACAGTGCATGATGCCCTTCGCCGAGACTTTCTGGTCACCCGGCTTCGGCATGGCCAGGGACCGCTTCGGAACCCCCTGGATGGTCAACGTCGCCATGCAGGCCTGACGACGGCCGAAGCACTTGCGGCGGATGGGCACATGGCCTCTCCGCCCCATGGCTGAAGCCGCCTTCCCAACCCCAAAAGGAGAGACTCATGCACTACGTCGATGGATTCGTGCTGCCCGTACCCCGCGCCAAGCTGGATGCCTATCGCGCACTTGCGCAGCAGGCCGGCGAGGTCTGGATGGAACACGGCGCACTGCAGTATTGGGAATGCGTGGGCGACGACGTGCAGCCCGGCAAGATCACTTCGTTTCCGCAGGCCGTACAGCTCAAGGACGACGAAGTGGCCGTGTTCTCGTGGATCGTCTACGCTTCGCGCGCCGAGCGCGACCGCATCAACGCGCTGGTGATGAAGGATCCCCGCATCACCTGCACCAAGCCGGAAGACATGCCTTTCGACGGTATGCGGATGTTCTGGGGCGGCTTCAGCGGCCTGGTCGAGATGGGTGCCTGCCCTCCGGCTTCCACCTGAAAGCCACCGGCCGCGCCGCCGGTGCAGGCAGGCCGCTCCGGCAGCGCGGCGTGGCGCAGCCCCCTCAGGCGGGCAGCAGCGCCACGGCGTTCTTCTGTCCGCCGGCGGCAACGATTTCGGCCGCTGCGCGATAGTAGGGCTGGGCCTCGGCATTGCGTTCGAGGTTTTCCAGCAGGTGTGCCAGGGCGAGATAGGCGTCGACGCTCGGACCGTACTTCACCGACGATTCGAGATAGCTCTGCGCCTTGCCCCACAACTGGGCACGGACGCAAAGCTGGCCGAGCGCGAACAGCAGCCCCGCGTCACGCGGCTGTTGCTGCAGCCAGCTTTCGGCTTTCTGCAGACAGGCGCGCACGCTGCTTTCGCCTTCGCTCTCGGCGCAGTACGCATATTGCCGCGCCAGATCGGAGTCCCAGCGCTCGTCGAGCAGATGCTCCACCTGGCGGCGTGCGAGTTCGCCGCGCCCGGCTTTCGCCAGCAGCGGCAGCACGCGTTCGATCAGGCCGCGATCCTGCAGCTCACCGGCTGGAATGTTCTTCCAGTAATCGACCAGCGCCTCGCTGTCGCCGGCGAGTTCGCGCATGCGCTCGACATGCCCCCGGCGCAGCAGCGGCACGGCCTGCTCATCGGTCAATGCCTTGTGTTTGCGCAACTGGCGGACGGTGCCGATCAGTTCTTCCCAGCGTCGCAGCGCCGACGCCACGCGCGCCTCCAGCCGCAGCATGGCGATATGGCGATGGCCGCCTTCGCGCAGCGTCGCCAGCCGCGCCGCGGCCTCGTCGAAGCGGCCGGCGTCGACGGCCAGTTCCGCTTCGGTCATCAGGCGCGCGACATCGCCGTTCGCTTCCTTCTTCGCCGCATTGCCGAGCCATTCGCGGTAGCGCGGCTCGTCCTGCATCGCATGTGCGGCGCGCGCCGCGACCAGCGCTGCCATCGACGCCCCCTCGCCCGTCTCGTAGGCGCGCGATGCGGACTTGAGCGACTGCGAGAAGCGGCCTTCGAACAGCGCATTGACGGAATCCGTCAGCGCGCGTCCGGCACGTTCGCGCCGGCGCCGCTCGCGCCACTGCGCCACCCTGGTCGGCAATTGCAGGGTCCGGCTGACGACACGGACGAGCGCATAGCCGAGCGCAAAGCCGACGACGACGATGACCACCAGCAGGTTCAGGGACAACTGCACGCGCCACGGCGGTGCCACCAGCAGAACGTAGCCGTCGTTGAGGCCGGCCACCATCGCCACGCCCACCGCGACGGCGAAGATGCCGATCATCCAGATCAGGGTCCGCATCGCCGTCCCCTCACTGCGCCTGAGACGCGTCCGGCGCGTCCTCGGCTACGGGGTTGGCGGCCGGCGGCTCGGCGGGGGCCTGCCCAGAAGGAGTCTCCTCGGCAGGCGTCGGCTGCGAGGGCGCTTGCACGGCGGCCGCCGGTTCCTGGGCCGCCGGACGCTCGCCGCGCGCCTGCATCACGCGCAGGGCGGCGAAGCTCTCGGTCAGCGTGGGCAGCTCGGTACGGATGGAAACCGACTCCAGCGCCTTCAGTTCTTCCAGCACCATTTGCACGCGCTCGTCCCGCAGATCGAAGAAACGCTCGACCCATGCGCGCGCCTGGGCGAGATCGGCGGCATAGGTGCGCGCATCCCGCGCCAGCAGCCCGAGACGCGCGGTAAGCAGCCGGATCTTCAGGTTCTCGCGCAGGAAAGTGT
The DNA here is from genome assembly GCF_001591165.1 of Thauera butanivorans NBRC 103042. Taxonomy (GTDB): domain Bacteria; phylum Pseudomonadota; class Gammaproteobacteria; order Burkholderiales; family Rhodocyclaceae; genus Thauera; species Thauera butanivorans. Next base: position 24,303 of record NZ_BCUG01000009.1, on the reverse strand, counting down.
TCTGCGCCGGCGCCAGCAGCACGGGATCGTCCTGGTCGAGCCGCTCCATGCGGACCAGGCCGCGGATCTCACGCCAGACGTCGGCGGCAAGCTCCCGCGCGTAGCCGAGCCCCCTGGCCATCCAGTCGCCGCCGGGCGGGACGGCCGTGTGGTCCTCGGGCGGAAGCTGCGGCGCCGGCAACTGGCCCTCGAAGGCCAGCGGCATCACGTCCGCGCGTTCGAGCAGGCGCTCCAGACGCAGGCCGAGTCCGGGCACATCGACCACCGGCTGCAGCTTCAGCGCTTCGATGTCGCGTGCCAGGGCGCGGCGCAGCGGCGCATACTGGCCGCGATCGTAAAGCGCGAGGCGGGCATCGGCCTGGTTCAGGGCGATCAGCGCCGCCTCGACATTGCCGGCGAGCTGCAATTGCTGCGCCGCCAGGGCGACGGCCTGCTCGACTTCGGCAACGACACGATCCTCGCGCGAGCGGGAAAACTCCTGGTACAGGGCTTCCAGCGCGGCGGCCTGGCCTTCGGTGGCCTCGACCTTGGATTCGAGCGCACCCAGCTTGCCCTGCAGCGCGGCGAGGGTTTCCTGCTGCTGGCGCACGATGCCCCGCGCCTCGCCGGCCAGGCCTTCGCTTTCGGCGAGGCGGCTGGCGAGCGTCTCGCGCAACTGCGCCGACTGCCCATGGACATCGCGCGCCTGCCAAGCCGACCAGCCCGCGGCGCCACAGGCGGCAAGCGCCAGCAGCAGCGCCCACCAGGCGACGGTCTGGCGGGGGGCCGCCGATCCAGCCGGCGGCGGCGATGTTTGTTCGGTCGATTGTTCGGGCATGGCACCGTCCTTACTGGAGGATTTGGCCGCCCCGGGCGGCTGGGTCAGGGCAGGAAGTTCAGTATTCATGCCGGAGAGTTTAACCAAAGTATCCTGCCAACGCCTGCAACAGGCCTTCATCGCCGGCCGCAGTCTCGATCACCGTGCCGAAACCGGCCCCGCGCGCCTGTGACGCGATGCGCGCATGCGATGCGAACACCGGGATCGCTGCCAGCGCACGCATCCCCCCGTCACCAAGGATGGCCGCCAGATTGCGTACCCCCTCGCTGCTGGTCAGCAGCAGCCCGGCAAGCTCGCCCCGGGCGGCAGGCTTCAGCAACAGCGCAGGATCCGGCGTCGGGCAGTAGCGCCGGTAGCAGGTCACGTACTCGGCCTGCGCGCCGCGTTCGTGCAAAGTGTTCCGGATCAGATCGCGCCCGCCGTCACCGCGGAAGATCACGACCTTGCGGCCGCGTACGGCGTCGGCGGCGAATTCCGCCAGGGCCAGCACGGACTCGCTGTCGAAGCCGTGCTCGGGCACGATCGGGGTGGCGAAGCCGCGCTGGCGCAGCACTTTCCCGCTGCCCTTGCCGACGGTCGACACGCGCAGCGTCGCAGGCCAGGCACGGCGCGCGAGGATGAATTCGAGCGCATGGTGAATGGCGTTCGGGCTGACGAAGAAGGCGAGATCGAATTCGTCCAGCCGCGGCACGATCGCTTCGAGCTGCGCAGGATCCGGCGCCGGCCCGATCCCCAGCACCGGGAAGCGGATCGCCTTGCCGCCGGCGGCCTCGATGCGGCGGCACAGCCCGTCGGCCTGCTCCAGCGGCCGGGTGACGGCCAGCAGGCGTCCGGCCAGCGGCAGGGCACAGTCCTTGGTCTGCGAATCCTGTGTCATGACGGCTGCCGCATCTGTCGTTGAGCCACTCGTTCGGCCGCGCATTCAGCCGCGTATTCAGCCGATGTCGGCGAGGATCGCTTCGGCTCCCTGGGCCCGGAGATCCTCGGCCAGCGCCCGGCCCAGTGCTTCGGCCTCGGCCGGCAGGCCTTCGCGCTCGGCACGCACGATTTCGCTGCCATCGGGGCGGGCGACGAAACCGCGCAGCCAGACCCTGCCCTCGCGCATCAGCGCATAGGCACCGAGCGGCACTTCGCAGCTGCCGGCCAGCGCGCGGGCCACGGCACGCTCGGCCAGCACGCAGGCGGAGGTGTCGGCATCGGCCAGCGGCTGCAGCCAGCCGATCACGTCCGCGCGCGAAGCCAGGCACTCGATGCCGAGTGCGCCCTGGCCGGCGGCGGGCAGCGAGACTTCGGCCGGCATCACCGAACGGATGCGTTCGCCCAGCCCCAACCGGGTCAGGCCCGCCGCGGCGAGGATGATGGCGTCGTACTGGCCTTCGTCGAGCTTGCGCAGGCGGGTGTCGAGGTTGCCGCGCAGGCTGGTCACGCCGAGGAAGGGATACTGGGCGTGGATCTGCGATTCGCGCCGCAGCGACGAGGTGCCGACGACCGCGCCCGGCGGCATGTCGTCCAGGCTCGCGTAGCGGTTGGAGACGAAGGCATCCAGCGGGACTTCGCGCTCGGTGATGCAGGGCAGCACGAATTCCCCGCCCATTTCCATCGGCACGTCCTTCATCGAATGCACGGCGATGTCGGCGCGGCCGTCGAGCAGGGCGGTTTCGAGCTCCTTGACGAACAGGCCCTTGCCGCCCACCTTGGCCAGCGGCCGGTCGAGGATCTGGTCGCCGCGGGTGGTCATGCCCAGCAGCTCGACGCGACAGCCGGGATACAATCCTTCGAGACGGGCCTTGATATGTTCGGCCTGCCACAGGGCGAGGCGGCTTTCACGGGTGGCGATGACGATGCGCTCGGGGTTCGCTTGGCTCACGGTTGGGATCACTCAAGAACAGGATTCGACGATGCCGGGGAAACTCGATTTTCGCCGCACCGCAGCATCAGGGTTCGCACCAATGGTGCGTGGATTGGCCGCGATTCTAGCATGCGTGCCACTTGCACTCCCTGCGGCGCCCGGCGCGCTGCCGGCGGCAAGCGACCTGGCGCAGGACAAGGCCGCGATGCGCAGCAGGCAGGTGCCGATGGTGGTGCTCTTCAGCCAGGCCGACTGCAGCTACTGCGACACCGCGCGCCGCTACCTGGTGCCGATGTCGGCTGCGAACGAGCACGTCCTGTTCCGCCAGATCGACATCGACTCCGGCGCGGCACTGGTGGATTTCTCCGGCAGGCGCTCGACCCACCGCGAGGTGGCGGCGGCGCAGGGCGTGCGCTTCGCGCCGACCGTCAGGTTCTTCGACGCGGACGGCCGCGCGCTGGGCGAGGGCATCGTCGGCATCGGCGTGGAAGATTTCTACGGCCTGTACGTCGATGACGCACTCGCTGCCGCGCGTCGTCGCATGGGTGCGCCAGACTGACGGCACCCACTCGTTCTTTTTCTTGCAGCACCGTGCGGCGGCGGATCCCTCCCCGCTTGTCGCACGTTCCACCTCCCCGCCCACTCCTAACAAGCAGAAACGACATGAACCAGGACAAAGACGCACCGCTGCGCGAAGACATCCGCCTGCTCGGCCGCCTGCTCGGCGACACCGTGCGCGACCAGCAAGGCGCCGCCGCATTCGAGCTGATCGAGCACATCCGGCAGAATTCGGTCCGCTTCCACCGCGACGACGATGCCGTCGCGCGCCGCGAACTCGAGGACATCCTCGACGCCCTGTCGCGCGACCAGACCATCCAGGTCGTGCGCGCCTTCAGCTACTTCTCGCACCTGGCGAACATCGCCGAGGACCAGCACCACATCCGCCGCTCCCGCGCCCACCTGATCGCCGGCTCCGCGCCGCGCGAAGGCAGCCTCGCCCACGCCGTCGCCAGCGTGCTGGACAGCGGCGCCACCGACGCCGCCGGGCTGGCCGAATTCTTCGACACCGCGCTGGTGTCGCCGGTGCTGACCGCCCACCCCACCGAAGTCCAGCGCAAGAGCATCCTGAACTGCGAGACGGTGATCGCGCGCCTGCTCGACGAGCGCGACCGCATGCAATTGACCCCCGAGGAAACCGAAGCCAGCCTCGAGGCCCTGCGCCGCGCCGTGCTCACGCTGTGGCAGACGCGCATGCTGCGCACCGCCAAGCTGTCGGTGATCGACGAGGTCAACAACGGCCTGTCCTATTTCGACACCACTTTCCTGCACGAACTGCCGCGGCTCTACGCCAGCCTCGAAGACCGCCTGGCCGCGGCGGACGCCGCCCTCGGCGGCGTCGAACTCGCCGCCTTCCTGCAGGTCGGCAGCTGGATCGGCGGCGACCGCGACGGCAACCCCTTCGTCACCGCCGAGGTGCTCGACAAGGCCTTGTCGATGCAGGCCACGGTGGTGCTCGACCACTACCTCGACCAACTGCACCGCCTGGGTTCGCAACTGTCGATGAGCCACGGTTTCGCCGGCGCCTCGGACGCGCTGCTGGCGCTGGCCGAAGGCTCGCCGGACAACTCGCCGCACCGCAGCGACGAACCCTATCGCCTGGCCGTGTCCGGCATCTACGCCCGGCTGGCCGCCACCTATCGCGCACTGCTGGGCCACGAACCCACCCGCCACGCCGTCGCCGAAGCCGCGCCGTATGCCGATGCGGCGGAACTGGCGGACGATCTCGACATCCTGCACCGCTCGCTGCTCGCCAACGGCTCCGCCGCGCTCACCCGCGGCCGCCTGCGCCAGCTGCGCCGCGCGGTGAAGGTGTTCGGCTTCCACCTGGCGCCGATCGACCTGCGCCAGAATTCCGACGTGCACGAACGCGTCGTCGCCGAACTGCTGGAGACCGCCAGCCCCGGCACCGACTATCGCGCCCGCGACGAAGCCGGGCGCTGTGCGCTGCTGCTCGAGGAGCTGGCCACCGCCCGCCCGCTGGCCTCGCCCCATCTGCGCTATTCGGAAGAAACCGAAAGCGAGCTGGCGATCTTCCGCAATGCCCGCCGCGCCCATCTGCGCTACGGCACGGCAGCGATCCGCAACTGCATCATCTCCAAGACCGACGACGTCTCCGACCTGCTCGAGCTGGCGGTGCTGCTGAAGGAAGCCGGCCTGCTGCGGCCGCTGGAAAAGGCGCTCGACGTCAACATCGTGCCGCTGTTCGAGACCATCGGCGATCTCGAGAACGCCGCCGGCGTCATGGACCGGCTGTTCTCGCTGCCGATCTACCGCGAACTGCTGGCCGCGCGCGGTCAGACCCAGGAAGTGATGCTGGGTTATTCGGACAGCAACAAGGACGGCGGCTTCCTGACTTCGGGCTGGGCGCTGTACAAGGCCGAAGGCGAACTCGTCGCCGTGTTCGCCCGCCACGACGTCCGCCTGCGCCTGTTCCACGGCCGCGGCGGCTCGGTCGGCCGCGGCGGCGGGCCGAGCTACCAGGCCATCCTGGCCCAGCCCGACGGCGCGGTGCAGGGCCAGATCCGCCTCACCGAACAGGGCGAAGTCATCGGCGCCAAATATGGCAATCCCGAAGTCGGCCGCCGCAACCTCGAGGTGCTGGTCGCCGCGACGCTCGAAACCAGCCTGCGCCCGGCCGACGCCGAACCGACTCCGGCCGCCTTCCTCGACGCCATGCAGGCGCTGTCCGACACCGCCTTCACCGCCTATCGCGGCCTGGTCTACGACACCGAAGGCTTCGAGCGCTATTTCTGGGAATCCACCGTGATCAGCGAGATCGCCGCGCTGAACATCGGCTCGCGCCCGGCCTCGCGCAAGAAGAGCACCGCGATCGACGATCTGCGCGCGATTCCATGGGTGTTCAGCTGGTCGCAGTGCCGGGTGATGCTGCCGGGCTGGTACGGTTTCGGCAGCGCGGTGCGCGCTTTCCTGGAAAAGCATCCGAACGACGGCCTGGCACTGCTGCAGCGCATGTACCGCGAGTGGTCCTTCTTCGCCACGCTGTTGTCGAACATGGACATGGTGCTGGCCAAGAGCGACCTGGCGATCGCCAGCCGCTACGCCGGCCTGGTCAAGGACGTCGTGCTGCGGGAGGAAATCTTCGGCCGCATCCGCGCCGAGCACCAGGCCACCGTTGACGCGCTGCTGCAGATCACCGGCCAGCGCGAACTGCTCGACGGCAACCCGCTGCTGAAGCGCTCGATCCGCAACCGCTTCCCCTATCTCGATCCGCTCAATCACGTGCAGGTCGAGCTGCTGCGCCGCCATCGCGAACAGGGGGAAGATCCGCGCATCCGCAACGGCATCCACATCTCGATCAACGGCATCGCCGCGGGCCTGCGCAACAGCGGCTGATCAGCGTCCGAGCGCCTGCTTCACCACCGGCCATTGCCGGCGGCTGACCGGCAGGCGCCCTTCCGGGCCATCCAGCCCTCTCAGCAGCACTTCCCAGCGCCCTTCGCCATCGGCTTCGCCGGCACGCTCGACGCCCAGCACCGCCTCGCGCGCCACCAGGCAGTTGCGGTGCACCCGCAGCAGGCGCTGGGGAAATTCCTGTTCGAGCTGCACCAGGGATTCGTCGAGCAGGTAGTCGCGCTCGGCGGTGCGCGCGGTGACGTATTTCAGCTCGGCCTTCAGGTAGAGCACGTCGGCCACCGGCAGCAGCAGGATGCGGCCGCGCTCGCTGACGCTGAAATGGCGGCGCTCGTTCGGCGCCAGGCTCGCCAAAACCGGATCGGCTGGCGGCTGGCGGCTGCGCAGCTTGCCCAGCGCAGCCACCAGCCGCTCGGCGCGCACCGGCTTGAGCAGGTAATCCACCGCCGCCAGTTCGAAAGCCTCGACCGCATACTGGTCGTAGGCGGTGACGAAGATCACCGGCAGCGGCGGCATGCGCCGGGCCAGATGGCGGGCAAGCTCGACGCCGTCCATCGCCGGCATGCGGATGTCGGCCAGCACCACGTCGGCCTCTTCGGTCTCGAGCAGGCGCAAGGCCTCGACGCCATTGGCGGCCATGCCGGCGACGGCGTTCGGGCAGGTCCGGGCGATGTCGCCGAGCAGGTCGCGCAGGCGGGAACGGGCAGGCGCTTCGTCATCGACGATCAGTACCCGCAGTGCGGCCGGCTGGCCGGCAGCAAGATTCATGCTTTCGAGCTCCTGTAGGGCAGGCGGATGCGGACGCGATAGCGGCCCTCGCCGCATTCGCTGTCCAGCCCCGCTTCCAGATCGAAGAACAGCATCAGGCGCTCGCGGATGTTGTCCAGCGCCATGCGATTGCCGGCGCGATGGCGCTCGGCATCGCACACCGGATTATCGACTTCCAGCCTCAGTTCGCCTCCGCGGCGCTCGATGCGCACGACGACCTCCCCCGGCTCGCTGGACGGCTCGATGCCGTGGTAGACGGCATTCTCCAGCAGCGGCTGCAGCAGCAACGCAGGCACGCGGGCACGCATCAGCTCGGCGTGCGCGGGCGTCCCTGGCGCCGGCAGCTCCCAGCGCACCGCCAGGCGCTCGTCGAGACGCAGGCGCTCGAGATCGACATAGCGTTCGCACAGCGCCACTTCATCGCCCAGCGGAACGAGTTCGCGATTCTCCCGCATCAGCACACGGAACAGGTCGGCCAGTTCCTCGAGCGCACGCTCGGCCCGCCGGGGGTCGGAACGGATCACGCCCAGCACGCCGTTCAGGCTGTTGAACAGGAAATGGGGGCGAATGCGCGCACTCAGCGCCTGCAGCCGCGCCTCGGCCAGCGCCGGGGAATAGCGCCGGCTGCGATAGTCGAAGTAAGTCAGGCAGATCATGGCCGCCGCCATCGCCCAGGCAAGACGGCGAAACAGGCTGCCGCCTTCGGTCAGCGGATAGCTGAGCGCCACCGCGAACACCACCAGCGCCAGCAGGCCGCCCAGCGCGATGCGGGGGGACGTCTTCCTGAGCCCGGGCGAAGCGAGATACAGCAGCAGCACGACCAGCAGCAGTGGCAGTTCGAGGCGGCCGGCCATCAGCACGATCTCGGCAAGCAGCCGCTCCCCCTCGTCGACGCGCACCAGCAAGGTCGCCAGCGCGAACAGGTTCACCAGCACCAGCACGCGCAGGATGACGCCGAGATTGCGGAAATCCGGCAGCGCCGGGGCGCCGAGCGGCACGGGCTTTTGATTTATACTTTCCATCGTTTATCGGCGCCGCGCCAGCGATCGCTCCCAAGCAAGACGACTCCCCCATGCAGAACCCGCCCGATGCGCGGGCCGACATCTTCCGACACGCATTATGACAGACAACACGATGCCGGCTGCCGGCAATGGCGAACCCGCCAAGGCCTGGTCCGGCCGTTTCACCGAACCCGTTTCCGACCTCGTCAAGCGCTACACCGCCTCGGTCATGTTCGACCAGCGCATGGCCCGCCAGGACATCCGCGGCTCGCTCGCCCACGCCAGGATGCTGGCCAGGCAGGGTATCATCGCCGCCGCCGACCTCGCCGACATCGAACGCGGCATGGCGCAGATCCAGGACGAGATCGAGCGCGGCGAATTCGCCTGGAACCTCGACGACGAAGACGTTCACCTCAACATCGAGAAGCGCCTGACCGCACTGGTCGGCGACGCCGGCAAGCGCCTGCACACCGGCCGCAGCCGCAACGACCAGGTCGCCACCGACATCCGCCTGTGGCTGCGCGACGCGATCGACCAGATCCTGGCGCTGATCGCCGAATTCCAGGACAAGCTGCTCGACGTCGCCGAAGCCAATGCCGACACGCCGATGCCCGGCTTCACCCATCTGCAGGTCGCTCAGCCGGTCACTTTCGGCCACCACCTGATGGCCTACTACGAGATGAGCCGGCGCGACGCCGAGCGCTTCGCCGATTGCCGCAAGCGCGTCAACCGCCTGCCGCTCGGCGCCGCTGCGCTGGCCGGCACCAGCTATCCGATCGACCGCGAATCCGTCGCCGCCGAACTCGGTTTCGACGAAGTCTGCTTCAATTCGCTCGACGCGGTCAGCGACCGCGACTTCGCGATCGAATTCTGCGCCGCCGCCGCGCTGCTGATGACCCACCTGTCGCGCCTGTCCGAAGAGCTGATCCTGTGGATGAGCCCGCGCGTCGGCTTCATCGACCTCGCCGACCGCTTCTGCACCGGCAGCTCGATCATGCCGCAGAAGAAGAACCCGGATGTGCCCGAGCTGGTGCGCGGCAAGACCGGCCGCGTCAATGGCAGCCTGATCGCGCTGCTGACGCTGATGAAGGGCCAGCCGCTGGCCTACAACAAGGACAACCAGGAAGACAAGGAGCCTCTGTTCGATACCGCCGACACGGTCATCGACACGCTGCGCATCTACGCCGACATGATCACCGGCATCCGGGTCAAGGCCGAGGCCATGCGCGGCGCGCTGTCGCAGGGCTACGCCACCGCCACCGACCTCGCCGACTACCTGGTCAAGAAGGGTCTGCCCTTCCGCGACGCCCACGAAGCCGTGGCGCTGGCGGTGCGCGCCGCCGACGTCAAGGGCTGCGACCTGCCGCAGTTCTCGCTCGACGAACTGCGCATCGCCATGGCGCACGTGCCGGGCGCGGCCGAGCGCCTGGCCGAGGACGTGTTCGGCGTGCTGACCGTCGAAGGTTCGCTCGCCTCGCGCAAGCACGTCGGCGGCACCGCGCCGGAACAGGTGCGGGCAGCGATCGCGCGCGCACGCAAGCTGCGAAGCTGAGCAGCCCCGTGGTGGCGGAGCGGATAGGCAAGTACGAGATTCGCTGCCAACTCGGCGAAGGGGCCACCAGCGTCGTCTTCCTGGCCTGGGACCCCTTCAATCAGCGGGAAGTGGCGATCAAGCAGCTGCGCCGCGACGTGCTCAACGATCGCAACCGCGGGCGACTCTACCGCCAGCTCTTCCTCAACGAATCCGCCTTCTCCGGCCGCCTGCACCACCCGCACATCGTCCAGATCCACGACGCCGCGGTGGACGACGACAACGCCTATGTCGTCATGGACTACGTGCCCGGCGGCACGCTGGAGCGGCTGGCTCGCCCCGGCTCGCTGGCCAGCTTCGAACGCATCATCGAAATCGTCTTCAAGGCCACCCGCGCGCTGGACTACGCCTTCCACCAGGGCATCACCCACCGCGACATCAAGCCGGCCAACATCCTGCTGATGACGCCGGAAGGCAGCGACATCCGCATCTCCGATTTCGGCTCGGCACTGGCCACGGCACGCGAGACCACGCAGATATCGGGCGTCGGCTCGCCGGCCTACATGTCGCCCCAGCAGGTACGGGAAGTGCCGCTCGACCATCGTACCGACATCTATTCGCTCGGCGTGGTGATGTTCGAGCTGCTGACCGGCCACCTGCCCTTCGAAACCAGCAACAACTACAGCCTGCTGTACCGCATCGCCCACGACGTCGTGCCGCGCCCGTCCGAACTGCGCCCCGAGGTCCCTGAGGCGCTCGACGCCATCGTCCGCCGCGCCACCGAGCGCGATGTCGATCACCGCTACCAGAGCTGGGCCGAGTTCTCGCACGATCTGGCGCTCGCGTTCCGCAACCGCAGCGTGGAAGTCGCACGCGGCTCGATACCCGAGACCGAACGCTTCGAGGCCTTGCGCGCGATGCGTTTTTTCCGTGAGTTCTCGGACGCCGAGCTGTGGGAAGTGCTCCGGCTGTCGCAATTCAGCCAGGTGCAGCCCGGCACGGTGATCATGAAGGAAGACGAAGGCGGCGACTCGATCTGCTTCATCATCGACGGCGAAGCACAGGTCAAGAAGCGCGGCCGCCTGCTCAACGTACTGACGGCGGGTGAATGCTTCGGCGAAATCGCCGTCTTCTCGGCCGCCGCGGGCGTACGCTCGGCCTCGGTCACGGCAAGCACGACGACCAGCCTCGTCACGCTGCGCGCCCGCGCATTGCGCCGCGCCAGCGACATCTGCCGCATGCACTTCTACAAAGCCTTTCTCGAAGTCCTGGCCACCCGCCTGTCGCTGGCCAGCGCCCGGATCGCCAACCTGTGACACATCCAGCCCTGCCCGCGGTCGAAGCCGCGATCCGCCAGCGCATCGGCAACCGCTTCCATATCCGCAACAGCCAGACGGCAGGCGCGGGCATCGACACCACCGCGATCATCGCGGATGGCAGCGAACGCTTCTTCGTCAAACTCGGCAGCGCCGACCGGCTGCCGATGTTCGAAGCCGAAATCGACGGCCTGCTCGCACTCGCCGCCGCCGGCAGCTTCCGCACGCCGACGCCGATCGCCAGTGGCGGCGACGGCGGCGCGCACGCTTTCCTGGTACTGGAACATCTCGAGCTGCATCCACTGCAGTCCGCCGAACACGGCAGCCGCTTCGCCGATGCCCTGGTCGCACTGCACCAGACCACCGGGCCGCATTTCGGCTGGCGGCGCGACAACTTCATCGGCAGTACGCCGCAATGCAACACTTTTGCCGACAACTGGGCGCTGTTCTTCACCGAACATCGCCTGCGCCCGCAATTCGCCCTTGCCCGCAGCAGAGGATTCGGCGGCGAACTCCAGAAACAGGGCGAGCGCCTGTTCGACCGCGTGCCGGCGCTGTTCCTCGACTACCGCCCACGCGAAAGCCTGCTGCACGGCGACCTCTGGCACGGCAACGCCGCGGTGCTCGCCGATGGCACGCCAACGATCTACGACCCCGCGGTGCATTACGGCGACCGCGAATCCGACCTCGCTATGAGCGAACTGTTCGGCGGCTTTCCGGGCAGCTTCTATGCGCGCTACCGTACCGGCTGGGCGCTCGACGAAGGCTATGAAACCCGCAAGCAGCTCTACAGCCTGTACCACATGCTGAACCATCTGAACCTGTTCGGACGGGGCTATCTGGGCGAAGCCCTGCGCCTGGCTACACGCTTGAATCAGGCACTTGCGCTGCGGCGAGACTGAGAAAATACGCGCTCACCCGCGCCGTGGAAGCCCTCGCGCATTTCGCCAGATCTTGATTGCCGCGTGGCGCAGCAGCAGGGGGGTGGGCATGCGCATGCGGTGATAGCGCAGGCGGGCCAGTTCACCCGCAAATCTCCGGTCCGGGGCACTCCGGGCTTCCGGCAGATGCGGCAGCAAGGTGCGCACCAGCATCCAGTCCATCACCCGTCGTATCGGCCGTGGCGGCGGCGAGGGCCAGAGCACGGCCGGCACCGGCGTGCCCAGCCAGCGCTCGCAGTAATGCAGTGCGTACCAGAACAGGCGATCGGCGCCGTGGTGCCTCATGCGCGCGGCCAGGGAACGCATCGAGCCATCGTCGGCAGGCAGCATGCGCAGCAAGCCATCGATATCGACGAGATCGCGCAGGCGCCCATCGAGCTCGGTATCCTGGAACAAATGCACGACTGCATGCACGAGCTGATCCGCCGGGCTCAGGACGCTGAAACGCGAACCCGGCAAAGGCAGCAGGGCAGCAAACAGCCTCTCCACATCCGGAGTGCACCGGCTGGTCACCGGTGCGATCGCATGGTGCAGGTCGAGTTCGAGCGCATGACCATCTGCGCGCATTGGCGGCAGTTCGTGGCTCCACTCGCGGTAGTAGCGCTGATCGTATTCATCGCTGACCGTCGACGCCCAGCCCTGTGCCGCGAGTGCCGCTTCCACCGCATCGAGATCGGCACGCCGCACCAGCAGGTCGATGTCGGCGGCGATCCGCCCGTCGGCATTCGGCAGGCCCTGCATCTGGTAGGCCGCGCCCTTCAGCAGCACGACATCGATGCCGGGCGGCAGCACATCGGCAAGCGTACGCAGTTCGAGTTCGAGCAGATGACGGCGATGGGCGGCAAAGTTAATCGCCGCCTGCAAGTGGCCGCGCGGCTGCTCCGGCACCGCCGCCCACAGCGTCGGATCGGCCATCAGGCGGCGGCCCAGCGTCGCATGCAGGCGCGCCGCGCGCGCGAGACGGATCAGTTCCTCCCAATCGCCCAGACCCAGGCCATGAACGCTCGCCGGCTCGCGCAGCACACCGAGCAGGCGGGATACGGCGTTCTGCAGGCTGGCGCTCATGCCGGCCCGCCCTGGTCGTCGAGCAATTGCCGCAGGCAGGCCACGGCCTCGTCGAGCCGGCTATAGACCAGTTGATAGGCTGGGCAGGCTGCAGCGAGATCGGCCACCGCCTCGAACGAAATCCGCCCGAGCACGCCGTAGTTGAAGCTGTTGAAGGCAAGGCGGATGAAAGCCTGCTCGGGCGCTTGCGGCTCGAGTTGCAGCGGTACGCCCGGACGCCAGGCCGGAAAGACGATCAGCGCCGGGCGCGCCGGACGGCGAACCAGCGCAACGCTCGCCGCGTCCGGCGCCAGATGGGCGACATCGCCCTTGCGCGTGGCGGTAAATGTCGGGCCCAGTTCGGCTTGCGCCGAAAAATCGCGGATCACGCCGATCGACGCATTCTTGAGCGCCACCGGTTTGAGCATCGGCAGCAGATCGCCAGCCTGGGGCCGCAATACGCCGAACTCGTCCGACAGCAGGCGAAAGCCGGCGAGCATCATCGCCGCGGTCAGCGTGCTCTTGCCCGAACCAGGCGTGGCAGGAAGCAGCAGTGCGCGATCCGCGTGTGCGAGCACGCCGGCATGCAGCAGTACATATTGATTGAAGCGCTGGCCGAAGCTCCAGTTCAGGCCCCATTCGTAATGCGGCAGGGCGTGGCTGGCAGCAAAGGGTTCGAAAGGCTGGATTCGATCGATCAGAAAGCGGGACTGCGGCTTCAGCCAGCGCCGCACGCCCTTCCCGGGGTCGATTTCCACGTGGAAATCGGTGAAATCGGCGTTTCGTACCGGCGCGAAATGCCGGTACACCTGCCGAAAGGCAGCGGTGAAGCCTGGCGCCCGGCTACGCACCCGGACCGTACAGGCACCGTAGTCGATGAAAAGACCATCGCCGTGCAGGCTACGGGCAAGCTCCTCCTGCGACCACTCACCCACTGTGGTGAACAACGGATCACCGGCCGTCATGTCTCCACCAGGCCGACATCGGCCAAGGCTGCGACTACATCGTCGAACGCCGCTTCCGGCTCATCCGCTTCGGCAGCAAGCGCCTGCCGAAGCCGTGCCGCAGTGACCGGCCCATCGACCGCGAGTTCTTCCGCAACCGACGCCACCGCCGCCAGTTCGGCGGGCAGCAGATGCGTCTGCCACGTCAGGGGATCGAACACGACCGCTGCTTCGCCCAGAGGGCGGACGATTGAACGGGGGCGAAGCACCGTGTCGCAGATCAGGGGATGATGATGGTGTTGTCGCCGGAGAGGTTGTCACCCGGCATCAGGGAATTCCAGCACGACGCACCCGCCATCGGCGTCACGTCTGTTGCCGAGGCATCGAGTATCAACGTGCGGCCGGGATAGTTGATCAGGACGTAGTAATACTGCCTAGGGTAAACAGCCGGCTTACTCCCCGGCTTCAAGGCCACTTCTTCCGCACGACCATCCGATACCTTGTAGTAGACCTCGTTGTACTTGAAACCGTCTACGTTCTCGGACCCGTTGCTGCCTACTTTCACGGCCTTGAATTTCCACGCCTGGAGTCGGGCGCGCACCCACTTGTCGCTGCTCGCTGTCACCGCGAGCGGACGCTCCGTGTTGAACAGTTCAAGGCTGTTCGCTTCGCAGCTCGAACTGGCCGCGGCAAGTGCAGCGCCACTCGGCAGGGTAAAAACGACCGGCGCAGCGGCAGCCGACTTGATCAGGCGCCTGCGCCCTTCGTTGCGGGATTTGTCATCAGCTGACATGAAAACCTCTTTGCCCAATGTCGGACGAGGGACACAGCTTAATCAGGCGGAGTTCCCAAGTACCGGAATTTCGTCACATTGAGCCATAAAAGCAAGAATCAAACCAGAAATGACCCATACCCACAAAGCGTCGTTCTTTCAATAACCTGCCGGCCTGCGCCGCCCATCCTGCGGCCTGGCCCGGCCACCAGTGTAAAAAGCACCGACAGCCGCCAGAAACCGTCGGGACATGCACGCATGCATATCCCGAGAATGCCTTCGTCAGGCGTCCTGCACCACGCCTGCATCTTTCAGCATCTGCTGCAACTCACCGTTCTGGTACATCTCGCGCATGATGTCGCTGCCACCGACGAACTCGCCCTTGATGTAGAGCTGCGGAATGGTCGGCCAGTTGGAGAACTCCTTGATGCCCTGGCGGATCCCGTCATCGGCCAGCACATTGACCGCCAGCACTTCCTTCACGCCACAGGCCTTCAGGATCTGAACGGCGGCGGACGAGAAACCGCATTGCGGGAACTGCGGCGAACCCTTCATGTAGAGAACCACGTCGTTGTTGGTGACCTGGTCGCGAATGACGTCTTGAATGCTCATGATTTGGGCCATCAAAAGTTGAGTTTAATAGTCGGGTAATTTTAGGATGGGCGGTGTTCAGCGTCAATGCACCCATAATGGGCGTGCCGCAGCACTTCGTGGACTCAGCCACGCCCCAGCCAGCGGCCACCCGAGACCCGCTCGATGCCGGCGATGTCCTTCCATGAGGCGATTTCCGCAAAGCCGGCATCCGCCAGCAGGCTGCGCACGGCGGCGGCCTGATCATAGCCATGTTCGAGGAACAGGCGGCCGCCGTCTGCCAGGCGGGCAGGTGCCTGCATGACGATTTCCTGCAGATCGTCGAGCCCGGCCGGACCCGCTGCCAACGCGCCCGGCGGCTCGAAGCGCACGTCGCCCTGGTCCAGATGCGGATCGCCCGCAGCGATGTAGGGCGGATTGGCGACGATGAGGTCGAAGCGCTCGTCGCCGAGGGACGCGAACCAGTCGCTCTGGACGAAGGACACGCTGGCGCCAAGGCGGGCGGCATTGGCCATCGCCACCCACAGGGCTTCGCGCGAACGGTCGATCGCGCTGACATCCGCTTCGTCGAGCTCCAGCGCCAGCGTGATCGCCAGCGCTCCGCTGCCGGTGCCCATGTCCAGCACGCGAACGGCCTTCCGGTCGGAAAAATGCGCAAGCGCCAACTCGACCAGCAGTTCGGTATCCGGACGGGGAATCAGCACCGCAGGCGTGACCATGAACTCGCGGCCGAAGAATTCGCGCGCACCGACGAGATAGGCGACCGGCTCGCCGGCCGCGCGGCGCTCGACCAGCGCGCGATACGCCGCCCAGTCCTCTCCATCCAGCGCCTGCTCCGGCCAGGCCACCAGCCGCGCCGCCGGGCACTGCAGCACGTGGCGCAGCAGGACGCGCGCATCCATCAGATCGATATGCGTCCTCGCCCATGCCAGCGCACCGGCGATATCGGCACGGTCGGGAGCGGCCCCCTGCACGCCTTCTGCCATCACTCTTCAGCCAGCGCGGCCAGCAATTCGGCCTGGTGTTCGAGTGTGAGGGCATCGACCAGTTCGTCGAGTTCCCCCTGCATGACCGCTTCCAGCCTGTACAGCGTGAGGTTGATGCGGTGGTCCGTCACCCTGCCCTGCGGAAAGTTGTAGGTGCGGATGCGCTCCGAGCGGTCGCCGCTGCCGATCAGGCTCTTGCGCTGCGCCGCCTCCGCGCTCTGCTGGGCGCGCACCTTGGCATCGTGGAGCCGCGCCGCCAGCACCGACATGGCCTGGGCCTTGTTGCGATGCTGGGAGCGGTCGTCCTGGCATTCGACGACGATGCCGGTCGGGATGTGCGTGATGCGGACGGCGGAGTCGGTCTTGTTGATGTGCTGGCCGCCGGCCCCGGAAGCCCGGAACGTGTCGATGCGCAGATCGGCCGGGTTGATCTCGACCGCCGCGACCTCGTCCGCCTCGGGCAGCACGGCGACGGTGCACGCCGAAGTATGGATGCGCCCCTGGGTTTCGGTCGCCGGCACACGCTGCACGCGATGGCCGCCCGACTCGAACTTCAGTTTCGAGAACGCGCCGTTGCCGGCGATGCGGGCGATCACTTCCTTGTAGCCGCCCAGGTCGGACTCGCTCGCCGACACGATCTCGACTTTCCAGCGCTGGCGCTCGGCGTAGCGCGAATACATGCGCAGCAGGTCGCCGGCGAACAGCGCCGCCTCGTCGCCGCCGGTACCGGCACGGATCTCGAGGAAGAGATTGCGTTCGTCGTCGGGATCACGCGGCAGCAAGGCGCGCTGCAGTTCGTCTTCGAGCGTCGCGATGCGTGCTTCGCCCGCTTCCAGTTCCAGCTCCCCCAACTCGCGCATTTCAGGATCGGCCAGCAGCTCGCGCGCGGTGTCCCGATCCGCTTCGGCCTGTACGTAGGACGCATACAGCACGACCACCGGCTCGATCTCGGCGCGCTCCCGCGACAGGTCGCGAAAGGCATTCATGTCGCGCGCACCATCCTCGGCCGCCAGGGCACGGTCCAGTTCCTGCAGACGTGCTGCAAGGTGTTCGAGTTTGTCGCGGATGCTCTGTTTCATGGCTGGATGACGGCTGTCGGCCCGTACATGCGGGCCCGGGCGCAGACGCGCTGCGCTAGCCCTGGTGGGGAAGATTGAAAAGCTGACGCACGAACCGGCCGGCCTCGGCCTTGTGGGCGACTTCCGCCTGGTTCAGATAGCGGGTCGGGCCGTGCATCAGCTTGTTGGTCAGACCATGCGACAGCGCCTCGAGCACCTTCTGTGGATCGTCGCCCTTGGCCAGCAGGCGCACCGCACGCTCCAGTTCGGCCTGGCGCAGGCTTTCGGCATGCTCCCGCAGCGCCCGGATGGCCGGCACGGTCTCGCGCGCCGACATCCAGTGCAGAAAGCCATCCACGCGCATGTTGATGATCTGTTCGGCCTCGACCACCGCCTGCTGGCGCGACTCCATGCCGGCATCGACCACTTGCGCGAGATCATCGACGGTATACAGGAAGATGTCGTCGAGTCCCACGATCTCCGGCTCGATGTCGCGCGGCACGGCAAGGTCGACCATCACCATCGGGCGGTGGCGGCGCGCCTTCACTGCCCGCTCGACCATGCCCAGGCCGACGATGGGCAAAGGCGCCGCAGTACAGGACACGACCACGTCGAAGCGCGACAGCATGTCGCCGATCTGGTCGATGCGCATGGTCTGCGCGCCGAAACGGGAAGCCAGCGCCAGCGCACGCTCTTCCGTACGGTTGGCCACCGTCATGGATTTCGGCTGCGCACCGGCGAAATGCGCTGCGCACAGCTCGATCATCTCGCCTGCGCCGATGAACAGCACATGTTGATCGCTCACGCTCTCGAAGATCCGCTCGGTCAGATGCACCGCCGCCGCCGCCATCGACACCGTGTTGGCGCCGATCGCAGTGGTCGAACGTACTTCCTTGGCTACGGCGAAGGTGTTCTGGAACAGCTTGTGCAGCAGCGTGCCCAGCGTGCCCGCCTCTTCGGCGCGGCGCGCGGCATCCTTGACCTGGCCGAGGATCTGGGGCTCGCCGATGACCATCGAGTCGAGGCCACTGGCGACGCGGAACACGTGGCGGATCGCATCACGCTGCGGATAGGCGTACAGATAGGGTGAAACGTCGTTGAGCGCCACCTGGTGAAAGCGCGCCAGCCAGTCCGCCGCATGCTGGGGCTGTTCGGCGGCGAAATACAGCTCGGTACGGTTGCAGGTCGACAGGATGGCCGCCTCCCGCACCGAATCCGCATGGGCCAGATCGTGCAGCGCCTGACCCAGCCTGTCCGGCTGAAACGCAACGCGCTCGCGAATCGCGAGCGGCGCTGTGTGATGATTCAGGCCAAGGGCGTAAAGCTGCATTCGGGATCAGGCTGTTCAGCACACTTCGATGGAGAGGTGCGCATTATAGCACCCAGGTCTACGGGCAAAAATTGAGCGGAATCAGCCAGTTTTCCCTGCTCCGCCGGCAACTCGTACATCGCCTGATCAGAGAAGCCTTGGAACAGGCCTGCCCTCCCCTGCCCGGACGCGCTTGTAGGATCGCACCTATAATCGGGCTAACCAACTCGATCAGGATGCGCCGCCATGAGGACCGTTCCCGTGTATGAAGCAAAGACCAAGTTTTCCGAGCTGCTCGCCGCAGTCGAGCACGGCGAACAGGTGACCATCACCCGGCGTGGTCGGGCGGTCGCCCGCATCGTTGCGGCCGTCGATGTCGAAGAGTCGGCGCAGGCGCAGCGCCAGCGGGTCGCCGGCACCTTCGCGCGGCTGCGCGAACTCCGCCGGGGCGTGAGCCTGGGCATGGATCTTCGGGAGGCCATCGAAGAGGGCCGCGACTGATGCCCTTCGTGCTGGATAACTCCGTGGTCGCCGGATGGTTCCTGGAAGACCAGGCGACGCCCTACACCGATGCCATCGCCACGCGACTCGAAGAAGACCGGGCGGTCGTCCCGGCACTCTGGCAACTGGAGTTCGCCAACGTGCCCCGCACCGCGTGCAAGCGCAACCGCATCGCCGCCGCCCAGGCACAACAGGTCATCGAGCAGATTTGCATGACCCGTTCACGCAAACTGTCGTACAGGACTGGGTTCCGACGACATTTATCTAGGTTTCTTGCCCTGCTCAAATTTCTTGAGCATAGCGCAAACGATCGCGATGCCATTTATCACGCAAAACGGCGCCATTTATCGCGCCGCGCTGCACTACGGAAATCGGAATTGTAGAAACGGGCCGCGTATTTGTAGAAAAGCCGGTTCGCGCAATTTAGCGGGAACCGGCTTGAATTCTGGTGGCCAGGGACGGAATCGAACCGCCGACACGCGGATTTTCAATCCGCTGCTCTACCAACTGAGCTACCTGGCCGAAGAGGTGTGCATTATAGCCTGAATCCACCCGAGGTCAAGCATTACCTGTTAGCCACCCCTCTTTTTTTCCTGCGCCTGAATCAGGCCGTTCAAAAACCGACAGGCGGCGAGCCCGAGCCCACCGCCTGTCGTATTGCCTTCCGCCAGCCCCTCCTCGGTGAAGGAGGGGCATGGACCAGGGTTTCGGGGTTTAGTGGCTCGAAGCCGCCGCAGCACCGATACCGGTCTCGGAGCGCACGCGCTGAGCCAGGTAGCCGGCGCGGTCCGCCTTGGCACGGGCGCTGTTGTCGAGAATCGAGAACAGCCAGATGCCGAGGAAGCCGGCGCTCATCGAGAACAGCGCGGGCGAGGTGTAGGGGAACAGCGCCGAACCCGCCGGGTTGCCGAGCGTCGCTTCCCACACCGACGGCGACACCACGGTGAGACCCACTGCGGTGATCAGGCCGATGAAGCCGCCGATGGTCGCGCCGCGGGTGGTGCAATCCTTCCACAGCACCGACATGAACAGCACCGGGAAGTTGGCCGAGGCCGCGATGGCGAAAGCCAGCGACACCATGAAGGCGATGTTCTGCTTCTCGAATGCGATGCCCAGGATCACCGCGATGACACCCAGCGCGATGGTGGTGATGCGCGACACACGCAGTTCGGAAGCGGAATCGGCGTTGCCCTTCTTGAACACCGTGGCGTACAAGTCGTGCGACACCGCCGAGGCACCCGACAGCGTCAGACCGGCCACCACCGCGAGAATGGTCGCGAAGGCCACTGCCGACATGAAGCCGAGGAAGACATTGCCGCCGACCGCGTTGGCGAGGTGGATCGCCCCCATGTTGCCGCCGCCCTTCAGCACGCCATTGGCGTCGAGGAATTCCGGATTGTTCGACACCAGCACGATCGCACCGAAACCGATGATGAAAGTGAGGATGTAGAAGTAGCCGATCCAGGTCGTGGCCCAGAACACCGACTTGCGTGCTTGCTTGGCATCCGGCACGGTGAAGAAGCGCATCAGGATGTGCGGCAGGCCCGCTGTACCGAACATCAGCGCCATGCCGAAGGAGATCGCCGAGATCGGATCCTTGATGAAGGAGCCCGGTCCCATGATCGCCTGGGCGAGCACGCTGGCTTCTTCCGGCGACTTGCCGATCGCGATCGCAGCGTCAGCCTTGACCTTCACCGAGGCGGCGAACAGCTGCTCGGGCGAGAAGCCGTAGTTCAGCATCACCATAAAAGCCATGAAGGACGCACCTGACAGCAGCAGCACCGCCTTGATGATCTGCACCCAGGTGGTTGCCGTCATGCCGCCGAACAGCACGTAGACCATCATCAGCGCACCGACGATCACCACCGCCATCCAGTACTCGAGGCCGAACAGCAGCTTGATCAACTGGCCGGCACCGACCATCTGGGCGATCAGGTAGAACGCCACCACGACCAGCGTGCCCGACGCGGCAAACGCACGGATCGGGGTCTGCTCGAAACGGTAGGCGGCCACGTCGGCAAAGGTGAACTTGCCGAGGTTGCGCAGCTTTTCCGCCATCAGGAAGGTGATGATCGGCCAGCCGACGAGGAAGCCGATCGAGTAGATCAGGCCATCGTAGCCGCTGACCATGACCGCAGCGGAAATACCGAGGAAGGATGCCGCCGACATGTAGTCGCCGGCGATGGCCAGGCCGTTCTGGAAGCCGGTGATGCCGCCGCCGGCAGTGTAGAAATCGGCCGCCGACTTGGTCTTGGCCGCCGCCCACTTGGTGATGAACAGCGTGCCGGCGACGAAGGCGCCGAACATGATGATCGCGGTCCAGTTCGTGGCCTGCTTTTCGGCCTGGCCGAGATCGCCGCCGGCAGCCAGCGCCGCCGCCGACAGGAGTGCAAGGGCGAGTCCGCCGCCCAGGCGTGCATAACGACTCATCATTTACCGGTCTCCTTGACGATTTCTTCGGTCAGGGCGTCGAACTCCGAGTTGGCACGACGCACATAAATACCGGTGATGATGATGGTGAACACGATCACGCCGAAGCCGATCGGCACGCCGAGCGTCATCACGCCTTCGCCCAGGCGCTGATGGAACAGCTCCTTGTCGAAGGCGATGATCGCGGTGTAGCCGTAATACACGAGCAGCATGATGATCGTCAGCGTCCAGCCGAAGCGTGTACGCATGCTGATCAGCTTCTGATACTTGGGATTGGCGACGATTTTCGCCACCGTATTGCTTTCCATGTCTCCCTCCTACTTGTTTGAACAAACCGGGCATCCACCGGTTGAACTCAAAAGTATGCGACGACACTTACGGTGTGCTTACATGCCGTCAAAAAGTTTCTCTTATGGCGAATTTTCGAATATCTATTGATCTCGATCAAACGATCCGGGCAGCGAATCATGGCAGAACGGAGTGCGACGGCACTCAGCCAAGGGGGTAGACGTCGCCCTGCACCGGAGGCGGAGCATGCAGATGGCTGCGTGGAAAGACCACGCGCGCCAGCGTCCCCTGCCCCGCCGGATTGGCATCCAGCGTCACGATGGCACGGTGCAGCTCGGCGATTTCGCGCACGATCGGCAGCCCCAGGCCGGAGCCGTCGGCGCCGCTTCCCAGCACGCGATAGAAGCGCTCGAACACGCGCTCCCGGTCCGTCTCGGGAATACCCGGGCCGGTATCCTCGACTTCGAGAATCGGTGAGCCGGCGAAACGCGTCCGCACTGTCACACGCCCGCCATGAGGCGTGTACTTGATCGCGTTATCCACCAGGTTCTTGACCATTTCGCGCAGCAGCACCGGGTTGCCCTCGACCAGCAGCTCCCCGTCGCCGCCTTCCGCGCCGAGATCGATCTCCTTCGCCTGCGCGCGCGGAAACAGTTCCAGCGCCACTTCGCGCACGACCAGAGCCAGATTCACCGGTTCGACCGCATACAGCTTCTCGAAACTCGCCTCGGCCCGCGCCAGCGACAGCAACTGGTTGATCAAGTGGGACGCGCGATCGGTGCTTTCGGCGATGTGGGCAAGCGACTGGCGCAATTGCTCGGGGTCGCTCTCGTGCAGGGCGAGATCGGTCTGCATCTTCAGCCCGGTCAGCGGCGTGCGCATCTGATGGGCTGCATCGGCGATGAAGCGCTGCTGGGCCTGCAGATTTTCTTCGAGGCGCGCCATCATGTCGTTGAAGGCGACGATCAGCGGCCTCACTTCCTCCGGCACACTCGCCGGCTGGACGGGCGAAAGATCGGTCGGCCGCCGGCGGCGGATCAGGCTCTGCAGGCGGTTGAGCGGTGTGATGCCGCGCGACAGACCGACCCAGACGAGCAGCACCGCCAGCGGAATGATGGCGAACTGCGGCAGCAGCACTCCGGTGACGACGCGCGAAGCCAGGTCGCCGCGCTTGTTGCGGGTTTCGGCCAGTTGCACCCAGACCAAGGGAGCATCCTCGCCCTCGCCCGCCTTCAGCAGCCGGTAGGCGACCCGCGTCTCCTCGCCATGGATGGTTTCGTCGCGAAACAGCACCTCCTCACCCGCAGGCGGCTGCAGCCCCCGAGGCCTGGGAATGTCCGCATCACCGGCCACGATCGCCCCATGTTCGTCCGCTACCTGGAAATACAGCACATCGTCCTGGTCCGCGCGGAACAGGGCGCGAGGCGGCGCGGGAAAGCGCACGACGACCTGCCCTTCATCGAACGCCACCATGCGGGACAGCATCCGGACACCATCGGCCAACGCGAGGTCATAGGGCCGGTTGGCGATGTTGTCGGCGACGTTGTGCGTGATGATGATCGAGATCGGCCACAGGAACAGCAAGGGCGCAAGCAACCAGTCGAGGATTTCGCCGAACAGTGAATTCGGCGGCCCCGGGCGCTTCGTACTCGATACGGCCCTGTCAGACTTTCGCCGCCGGCGCCGCATCCGAGTTCTCCAGGCAATAGCCCAGCCCGCGAGCGGTCACGATGCGCACACCGCTGTCCTCGAGCTTCTTGCGCAGACGGTGTACATAGACTTCGATGGCATTGCTGGAGACTTCCTCCCCCCAGCCGCAGAGGTGATCCACCAGTTGATCCTTGCTCACCAGCCGCCCGACGCGCAGCAGAAAGACTTCCAGCAAGCCGATCTCGCGCGCCGACAGCTCGAGTACCTGACCGTCCACCTTGACCACGCGGTCGGCCTGGTCGTAGGACAGACGCCCCAGTTCGAGGCAGCGCGCCTGACCGGTGCCGCGGCGCGTCAGGGCACGCACACGCGCCTCCAGCTCGGGCAGGGCGAACGGTTTGGCCATGTAGTCGTCCGCCCCCGCATCGAGCCCGCGCACGCGGTCATCAACGCCGTCCTGCGCCGTCAGGATCAGGACCGGAAGCGCCGACTTGCGCGCTCTCAGGCGCTTGAGCACCTCGATGCCCGGCAGCCGCGGCAAGCCGAGATCGAGGATGAGCAGATCGTAAGGCTGGGACGCCAGTGCCACGTCGGCGTCGATACCGTTGTCGACATGATCGACGGCATATCCATTGCGCTTCAAGGCGCGGCCGATGCCGTCGGCAATCACGGGATCATCTTCTGCCAGGAGGATACGCATGGAATTCCCGGTGTAAGTTACATGTAAGCGAATGCACCTAGCATCTGCTCGAATGCACTCCTTTCGTTCGGTCGCCGGATACAGCGAAAACGACTGATTATCCCACGGATTTTGACCCTATCGATAGCAAGGTCAAAATGCTCTGCCGCAGAGCCTGCCGCGCGCTGACGAGGTCACGGCACGATCCACCACCCCGATCGGGATAGGGGTGGTCAGGGTTCCTGACCATTTCCTCCCACACCACCCGGCATGCGGGTCCGCACCGGGCGGTTCGAGTCGTTGAGGTCATGAGAGCCGGCGCACGCCAAGCCGGTCGAAGCAGGCGATCGGCATCGCACGGTTCAGTCGCAGCTGGGCGCACACACGAAAAAATCT
>NZ_BCUG01000008.1 GCF_001591165.1 Thauera butanivorans NBRC 103042 | reverse complement strand
GCGTGTGCTGCACCAGGATCGATCAGTTCTGCTGAAATTATGTCTATACGTCAAAATGAAAAGATGTTCTAGAATGAACTCTCCTGAACAAGCATCGAAGGGGACGCAATGAAGAAACATCTGCTCGCGATTGCCATTACGGCACTGGCCGCCACCTCGACCATGGCGCAGACTGGTGACACCCTTGCGAAGATCAAATCTTCGGGCAGCATCACGCTGGGCGTGCGTGAATCCTCCGGCCTGGCCTATACCCTGGGCGGCGGCAAGTATGTCGGCTTCCACACCGAAATGGCGGAGAACATCGTTCAGGATCTCCAGAAGGAACTGGGCCTGTCGAAGCTGAATGTCAAATATCAGCCCGTCACTTCGCAGAACCGCATTCCGCTGGTGGTCAATGGCACGGTAGATCTCGAATGCGGCTCCACCACCAATGACCTGAACCGCCAGAAGGAAGTCGATTTCGCCAACACCACGTATGTGGAGCAGGTGCGCATCGCGGTGAAGGCGGATTCCGACATCAACGACGTCAAGGATCTGGACGGCAAGACGGTGGCGACCACCACCGGTACCACCTCGGTGCAGCTGCTGCGCCAGAACAAGCGCGCGTCGGGCATCAAGTTCAAGGACATCAATGGCAAGGACCACGCCGACAGCTTCCTGCTGCTGGAAACCGGCCGCGCGGATGCCTTCGTGATGGACGCCTCGATTCTGGCTGCCAACATCTCCAAGTCCAAGAACCCGAAGGACTTCAAGATCGTCGGCGAGCCGCTGTCGACCGAACCCATCGCCTGCATGCTGCGCAAGAACGATCCGGCTTTCCTGAAGGCGGTGAATGATTCGATCGCCCGCCAGGTCCAGGACGGTACGCTCGAGAAGCTGTGGGACAAATGGTTCCTGCAGCCGATTCCGCCGACCAACACCGCGGTGGGCCTGCCGCTGTCCGACGCTACCCGCGAGGCCTGGAACAATCCCAACAACAAGCCCAAGGAAGCCTACAACGAGTAAGCTCCGATCCTGAAAACACCCTTTCCCGCCCGGATGGCCGGCGGGAAAGGGTTTTTCAATGGGTGGCCCCTGCTGCAAGCCGCCGTTTCTGTACCTGGAAGGAAATCCTATGGCCTGGGATTGGCAGATGTTTTGCGAGGATACCCTGGACCGTACGGTCCGTGAGGGCTGTTTCGGTACCGGCGGGGACATCACCTACCTCGACTGGATGCTGTCCGCATGGGGCTGGACCGTCTCCGTATCGCTGCTGGCGCTGCTGCTGGCGCTGGTCACGGGGGTGGTGATCGGCACCTTGCGCACCTTGCCCGACAGCAAGTGGATCGTGCGCTTCGGCAACGGCTGGGTGGAGATCTTCCGCAACATTCCGCTGCTGGTACAGATCTTCCTGTGGTATCACGTGGTGCCGGCCGTCTTCCCGGCGATGAAATCGATGTCGGGCTTCACGCTGGTGGTGCTGGCGCTCGGCTTCTTCACTTCGGCGCGCATCGCCGAGCAGGTGCGCTCGGGTATCCAGGCCCTGCCGCGCGGCCAGCGCTATGCCGGCATGGCGGTGGGCTTCACGACCTGGCAGACCTACCGCTACGTGCTGCTGCCCAATGCCTTCCGCATCATCATTCCGCCGCTGACCAGCGAGACGATGAACATCTTCAAGAACTCGTCCGTGGCCTTTGCGGTGTCGGTGACCGAATTGACGATGTTCGCGATGCAGGCACAGGAAGAAACCGGCCGCGGCATCGAGGTCTATATGGCGGTGACGGGCCTGTACATCGTCTCCGCGTTCACCATCAACCGCATCATGACCTTCATCGAGAAGCGTGTGCGGGTGCCCGGGCTGGTGGCGCCGGGTGCAGCGGGAGGGCACTGAACATGAACCTCTCGTTCGATTTTTCCTTCTACAACTGGGATCTCATCTCCAACTTCATTCTGAAGGGCTTGTATTTCAGCGTGATGTTGACCGTGGTCGCCACCCTGGGCGGCATCTTCTTCGGCACGCTGCTGGCGATGATGCGGCTGTCGGGCCGCAAGTGGCTGGTGGTGCCGGCCACCATCTATGTGGACGGCATGCGCAGCATTCCGCTGGTGATGGTGATCCTGTGGTTCTTCCTGCTGGTACCGATGATCATCGGCCAGCCCATCGGCGCCGAGATGTCGGCGGTCATCACTTTCATTGCCTTCGAGGCGACCTACTTCTCCGAGATCATGCGCGCCGGCATCCAGTCCGTGCCGCGCGGGCAGATGTCCGCAGGCCAGGCGCTGGGCATGACCTACGGCCAGAACATGCGCCTGATCGTGCTGCCGCAGGCTTTCCGAAACATGCTGCCGGTATTGCTGACGCAGACCATCATCCTGTTCCAGGACACCTCGCTGGTCTATGCCATCGGCGCCTACGACATGCTCAAGGGCTTCGAGGTGGCGGGCAAGAACTATGGCCGGCCGATCGAAGCCTTCGTCGCCGCTGCAGTCGTGTATTTCGTGATCTGCTATACGCTGTCGCATCTGGTGAAGCGGCTGCACAAGAGGATCGCGATCATCCATTGAGCGGACCGTGCAACAAAAGGCTGTCGCGTCGATTGCGAAGCTGCATGAGGATTTATTCATGATCGAACTCAAGAACGTCTCCAAGTGGTATGGCAGCTTCCAGGTGCTCGACGATTGCTCGACCCATATCGAAAAGGGCGAAGTCGTTGTCGTCTGCGGGCCTTCGGGTTCGGGCAAATCCACGCTGATCAAGACCATCAATGCACTGGAGCCCATCCAGAAAGGCGAGATCTGGGTCAATGGCACGCCGGTGCATGACCCCAAGACCAACCTGCCCAAGCTGCGCAGCAAGGTCGGCATGGTGTTCCAGCATTTCGAGCTGTTCCCTCATCTGACGGTGACGCAGAACCTGACCATCGCCCAGGTCAAGGTGCTCGGGCGCAGCCAGGACGAGGCCAGGAAGCGTGGCCTGAAGATGCTCGACCGCGTCGGCCTGATGGCGCACAAGGACAAGTTCCCGGGCCAGTTGTCGGGCGGCCAGCAGCAGCGGGTGGCGATCGCTCGCGCATTGTCGATGGACCCGATCGTGATGCTGTTCGACGAACCCACTTCGGCGCTCGACCCCGAGATGGTCGGCGAGGTGCTGGACGTGATGGTCAGCCTCGCCAACGAGGGCATGACCATGATGTGCGTGACCCACGAGATGGGTTTTGCCCGCAAGGTGGCGAGCCGCGTCATCTTCATGGATGTCGGCGGCAAGATCCTGGAGGACTGCACGAAGGACGACTTCTTCGGCAATCCCGACGCCCGCCAGTCGCGTACCAAGGATTTCCTGGGCAAGATCCTGCAGCACTGAGCTTGCCGCAGCCGCACAACGAAACGTGGCCTCACGCTCCCCTGCTGCGTGAAGTCGCTGCCCCCCAGGAAGGCGGCCCGGCGATGAAAAACCCGGCTCGCGAAGCCGGGTTTTTCGTTTGTTGTAGCGGGAGGGTCAGACGACCGCGACCGGGATCTTGCCGATCTTCGCCTGCCATTCCTTCGGGCCGGTGTTATGCACGCTGGTGCCGTTGGCGTCCACCGCGACCGTCACCGGCATGTCCTGCACGGTGAACTCGTAGATCGCTTCCATGCCGAGATCGGCGAAGCCGACGACCTTCGCCTCCTTGATCGCCTTCGACACCAGGTAGGCCGAGCCGCCGACCGCCATCAGGTAGGCGGACTTGTTGTCCTTGATCGCCTCGATCGCGACCGGGCCGCGCTCGGACTTGCCGATCATCGAGATGAGGCCGGTCTTTTCCAGCATCATGCGGGTGAACTTGTCCATGCGGGTGGCGGTGGTGGGGCCGGCGGGGCCGACGACTTCGTCGCGCACCGGGTCGACCGGGCCGACGTAGTAGATCACGCGGTTGGTGAAATCGACCGGCAGCTTCTCGCCCTTTTCGAGCATGTCGGCGATGCGCTTGTGCGCGGCGTCGCGGCCGGTGAGCATCTTGCCGTTGAGCAGCAGGATCTGGCCAGGTTTCCAGGAGGCGACTTCTTCCTTGGTCAGGGTGTCGAGATTGACGCGGGTGGCGACGTTGGTGTCGGCGGTCCAGGTGACCTGCGGCCAGTCTTCCAGCTTCGGCGTCTCCAGCTTTGCCGGGCCGGAGCCGTCGAGGTGGAAGTGGACGTGGCGGGTCGCCGCACAGTTCGGGATCATCGCCACCGGCAGCGAGGCGGCGTGCGTCGGATAGTCCATGATCTTGACGTCGAGCACGGTGGTCAGGCCGCCCAGGCCCTGGGCGCCGATGCCCAGCGCGTTGACCTTGTCCATCAGCTCGAGGCGCAGTTCCTCGACGCGCGTGAGCGGGGCGCCGGAAGCGGCTTTTTCGCGCAGTTCGTGGATGTTGACCGGCTCCATCAGCGATTCCTTGGCCAGCAGCATCGCCTTTTCCGGCGTGCCGCCGATGCCGATGCCGAGGATGCCCGGCGGACACCAGCCGGCGCCCATGGTCGGCACGGTCTTGATCACCCAGTCGACGATCGAGTCGGACGGGTTCAGCATCACCATCTTCGACTTGTTCTCCGAGCCGCCGCCCTTGGCCGCACAGATGATCTCGACGTGATCGCCGGGGACGATCTCGTAATGCACCACCGCCGGCGTGTTGTCCTTGCTGTTCTGGCGCTTGCCGGCGGGGTCGAGCAGCACCGAGGCGCGCAGCTTGTTGTCCGGGTGGTTGTAGGCGCGGCGCACGCCTTCGTTGATCATTTCCTGCACGCTCAGCTTCGAATCCCATTGCACGTTCATGCCCACTTTCATGAACACGACGGCGATGCCGGTATCCTGGCAGATCGGGCGGTGGCCTTCGGCGCACATGCGCGAGTTGGTCAGGATCTGCGCGATGGCGTCCTTCGCCGCCGGGCTTTGTTCACGTTCGTAGGCTTCGCCAAGCGCCTTGATGTAGTCGAGCGGGTGGTAGTAGCTGATGTACTGGAACGCATCCGCAATCGACTGAATGAGGTCTTCTTCGCGAATAATCGTCATGGCGCTTGGTCTCCGGGATGGCGTGGGGGCAGAATGCCGAGATTGGATCGGACTTCGATCGACCGGCGAATTTTAGCATCGCCGTGCGCCGGCCATGTCGTCGATGCAGGGCAGGGGCTTGTGTAAGTCCTGTGTAAGATACATATTCTTAAATGTGCCGAATTCGGCGCTAGCCGGCGGGAGCGTGGCTGCCGCAACCATTTCAAGGCCGGAACCAACCGGTCGACGACCCGCAAGGGGTCAGCTTCAACCATTTGATCAGTTGAGGAGAGGTGAGCATGTCCAATGAGCAGCAAGTCCGCATTTACAACCCCTCGGAAGAGATGGTGAAAAACGCTGCGGTATCCGGCATGGACGGGTACCGTGCGTTGTGCAAGGAAGCAGAAGACGACTACGAAGGTTTCTGGGCGCGCCACGCCAAGGAACTGCTCGACTGGAAAGTGCCCTTCACCCAGGTGCTCGACGAAAGCGACGCCCCCTTCTTCAAATGGTTCGCCGACGGCAAGCTGAACGTCTCCTACAACTGTCTCGACCGCAACGTCGAAAACGGCTTGGGCGACAAGGTCGCGCTGATCTTCGAAGCCGACAGCGGCGACGTCACCAAGGTCACCTACAAGGATCTGCTGGCCCGCGTCGGCAAGTTCGCCAACGCGCTGCGCGGCATGGGCGTCAAGAAGGGCGACCGTGTCGTCATCTACATGCCGATGTCGATCGAAGGCGTCGTCGCGATGCAGGCCTGCGCCCGCATCGGCGCCACCCATTCGATCGTCTTCGGCGGCTTCTCTGCCCAGGCGTTGCGCGACCGCATCGAGGATGCCGGCGCCGTGGCGCTGATCACCTCCGACGGCCAGCACCGCGGCGGCAAGGCGCTGCCGCTGAAGCCGATCGCCGACGAGGCGCTGTCGCTGGGCGGCTGCGACACGATCAAGAACGTCATCGTGGTCAAGCGCACCGGCGGCGACTGCAACATCGTCGCCGGCCGCGATACCTGGTTCCACGACGCCTGCGAAGGCCAGTCCGAAGTCTGCGAACCGGAATGGGTCGAAGCCGAGCACCCGCTGTTCATCCTCTACACCTCGGGTTCCACCGGCAAGCCGAAGGGCGTGCAACACTCGACGGGCGGCTACCTGCTGCAGGCCGTGCTGTCGATGAAGTACAGCTTCGACATCAAGCCGGAAGACATCTTCTGGTGCACCGCCGACATCGGCTGGGTCACCGGCCACACCTACATCGCCTACGGCCCGCTTGCCTGCGGCGCGACCGAGATCGTCTTCGAAGGCGTGCCGACCTATCCGGACGCCGGCCGTTTCTGGAAGATGATCCAGGACCACAAGGTCACCATCTTCTACACCGCGCCGACCGCGATCCGCTCGCTGATCAAGGCCGCCGACAACAACCCGGCGGTGCATCCGACCAAGTACGACCTGTCCAGCCTGCGTCTGCTCGGCTCGGTCGGCGAGCCGATCAACCCGGCGGCCTGGCAGTGGTACTACGACAACGTCGGCGGCGGCCGCTGCCCGATCGTCGATACCTTCTGGCAGACCGAAACCGGTGCGCACGTGATCACGCCGATGCCGGGCGCGACGCCGATGGTGCCGGGTTCGTGCACGCTGCCCTTCCCGGGCATCCAGGCTGCGGTGGTCGATGAGACCGGCACCGAAGTGCCGTGGGGCCAGGGCGGCATCCTGGTGATCAAGCGTCCGTGGCCGTCGATGATCCGTACCATCTGGGGCGATCCGGAGCGCTTCAAGAAGTCCTACTACCCGGACGACTTCAAGGGCAAGCTCTACCTGGCCGGCGACGGCGCCATCCGTGACGCCGAGACGGGCTACTTCACCATCACCGGCCGTATCGACGACGTGCTGAACGTGTCCGGCCACCGCATGGGCACGATGGAAATCGAATCGGCGCTGGTCGCGCACGAGAAGGTCGCCGAAGCGGCCGTGGTGGGCCGTCCGGACGACGTCACCGGCGAGGCGATCGTGGCCTTCGTAGTGCTGAAGGGGCCGCGCCCGACCGGCGAAGAGGCCGCCGCGGTGGTCAAGGAACTGCAGACCTGGGTGGGCCACGAGATCGGGCCGATCGCCAAGCCGAAGGACATCCGCTTCGGCGAGAATCTGCCGAAGACGCGCTCGGGCAAGATCATGCGCCGCCTGCTGCGTCAACTGGCCAAGGGCGAAGACGTCACCCAGGACACCTCGACGCTCGAGAACCCGCAGATCCTCGAGCAGCTCAAGGGCTGAGGCAGTTCGGCCGAGCCGGGCCGCAAGAGCCCGGCCGGCACAGGAACAAGGGAAGGTCCGGCCATGAAGCCGGGCGGGGGAGAGGGAGCGGCGTGCTCGATGCCGCCGCCCGTACGTGCGATGCGCCCAACCTGCCGCAAGAGCGGGGGGCGCATTCGTTTTTTGCCGGAGCGGTCATCATGGGAGGGGCATGATGCGCAAGGGACTTGCCGGGCAACGGCTGGTCGCGATGTTCATCGCGGGCGTCCTGTTGCTCAATTTTCCGTTGCTGTCGCTGTTCGACCGGCCCGTGACCTTGTTCGGGCTGCCGCTGCTGCATGTGTACCTGTTCACGGTCTGGGGCGGACTGATCGCCGCCGTGGGCTGGATCGTCGAGCGCGGCGCGCGCTGAGGGCAGGCGGATGCTTCCGGGCTGGCTCATCATCGGCACTTCCTTCGCCTATCTGCTGACGCTTTTCGCGGTGGCCTATTTCGGCGACCGCCGCGCCGACCAGGGGCGCTCGGTCATCGACAACGCCTGGACTTACGGCCTGTCGCTGGCCGTCTACTGTACGGCCTGGACCTATTTCGGCAGTGTCGGCCGCGCCGCTTCGGGCGGCATCTGGTTCCTGCCGACCTATCTCGGCCCCACGCTGGGCATGGCCCTGGCGTGGCTGGTGGTGCTGAAGATGATCCGCATCGCGCGCAGCCACCGGATCACCTCGATCGCCGACTTCATCGCTTCGCGCTACGGCAAGAGCCACATGCTGGGCGGGCTCGTCACGGTCATTGCCGTCGTCGGCATCGTTCCCTACATCGCGCTGCAGCTCAAGGCCATTTCCAGCGCCTATGCGCTGCTGGCCGAAGATGCTGCCAGCCCGCTGCCGGTCGGCGAGTCGGTGGCGTGGTGGATGGACAGCACGCTCTACATCGCCCTGACGCTGGCGGCCTTCACTGTGCTGTTTGGCACCCGCCACCTCGATACCACCGAGCGGCACGAGGGCATGGTCGCGGCGATCGCCTTCGAGTCGGTGGTGAAGCTGCTGGCCTTCCTGGCGGTGGGGGTCTATGTCACCTACGGGCTGTACGACGGCTTCGGCGATCTCTACGCACGGGCTGCGGCGCATCCGGATCTTGCCAGCCTGCTCGTTTTCGATAGCACCGGGAAGATCGGCTACGGCGGCTGGTTCGCACACGTGTTGCTGGCGATGCTGTCGGTCATCTTCCTGCCGCGCCAGTTCCAGATCGCGGTGGTGGAGAACGTCAATGAGCAGCATCTGCGGCGCGCGACCTGGCTGTTTCCGGCCTATCTGCTGGCGATCAATATCTTCGTGATCCCGATCGCGCTCGGCGGCCTGCTGCATTTCGGCCAGGGCACGGTCGATCCGGATACTTTCGTGCTGACGCTGCCGCTGGCGCACGACAACGCCGCGCTGGCGCTGTTCGTGTTCATCGGCGGCCTGTCGGCAGCCACCGGCATGGTCATCGTCGAAGCCATCGCGCTGTCGACGATGGTGTGCAACGACCTGGTGATGCCGATCCTGCTGCGCAGCCGCCGGCTGGGGCTGTCGGCGCAGCGCGACCTGACCCGGCTGCTGCTCGGCATCCGCCGCGGCGCGATCGTCGGCGTGCTGCTGCTCGGCTACCTGTACTTCCGCCTCGCCGGCGAAGCCTATGCGCTGGTCAGCATCGGCCTGATCAGCTTCGCCGCCGTCGCCCAGTTCGCGCCGGCGATGCTGGGCGGCATGTACTGGCGCAACGGTACGCGCGACGGGGCGTTCGCCGGCTTGCTCGCGGGTTTCCTGGTGTGGGCCTACACCTTGCTGTTGCCGTCCTTCGCCAAGTCCGGCTGGCTGGATCCGGCCTTCCTCGACGACGGGCTGTTCGGCCTGGCCTGGCTGCGGCCGGAACAGCTGTTCGGCCTTGCCGGGCTCGACAACATCAGCCATGCGCTGTTCTGGAGCCTGTTCGCCAACATCGGCTGCTACGTGTTCGTGTCGCTGCTGCGCGTCCCGACCACGGCCGAAGCCGGGCAGGGCGCCTTGTTCGTCAATGTCTTCCGCCGCGGCGACAGCCCGCCGGCGGGCTTCTGGCGCGGCCGTGCGGAAGTCGCCGACCTGATTCCGCTGGTCGCCCGCTTCCTGGGGCAGCGCCGCACCGAGGAGGCTTTCCGTACCTACGCCCGCAGCCGCGGCGTGGACGGCATGGACAAGCTGAAGGCGGACCCCGACCTGGTC
Source organism: Thauera butanivorans NBRC 103042 (assembly GCF_001591165.1). Lineage (GTDB taxonomy): Bacteria > Pseudomonadota > Gammaproteobacteria > Burkholderiales > Rhodocyclaceae > Thauera > Thauera butanivorans. The sequence continues at coordinate 157,638 of NZ_BCUG01000008.1, read as the reverse complement.
CACTTCGCCGAGTCGCTGCTTGCCGGCGCGATCGGCAGCGCCTCGGCCCGCGTCATGGTGTCGACCGTGGTGCAGGAAGAGCCGCTCGGCCTGGGCGAGGTCATGGACATCCTCGACGAAGCTTCGCAGGTGAGGGCCTACTCGCACCAGCTCGAGGAGAAGTCGCGCGAGCTCGAAGCGGCCACGGCCGAACTGCGCGCGGCCAACGACAAGCTGAAGGAGCTCGACCGGCTGAAGGACGACTTCATGTCTTCGGTCACGCACGAGCTGCGCACGCCGCTGACTTCGATCCGGGCGCTGTCCGAGATGATGCTCGACGACCCGGACATCGACGTCGACGACCGCCAGCGCTTTCTCGGCATCATCGTGTCCGAGACGGTACGCCTGACGCGCCTGGTCAACCAGGTGCTCGATCTGGCCAAGATCGAAGCCGGCCATGCGGAGTGGCACAACACCGACATCGACATGCGCGAACTGGTGACGCATGCCATCGAGGCGACACGGCAGCTGTTCCGGGATCGCGATGCCGAGATCGGGCTCGAGCTGCCCGACGCGGTGCCGATGCTGCGCGCCGATCACGACCGCCTGTTGCAGGTGATGCTCAACCTGCTGTCGAATGCGGCCAAGTTCGTGCCGGCGCAGGGTGGGCGCGTCGATGTGCGGTTGACTGCCGACGAGGGCCGGATCAGGGTCGATGTGCGTGACAACGGGCCGGGCATTGCGCCCGAGCTCGAAGCGGTGATCTTCCAGAAGTTCAGGCAGGGTGGGGACGAGCGCTCGCGCCCGCAGGGCACCGGGCTGGGCTTGCCGATCAGTCGCCAGATCGTCGAGCATTTCGGCGGCCGCTTGTGGCTGGAGTCGATACCCGGAGACGGCGCGACTTTCTCGTTCGAGCTTCCCTTGCCGCCTGCCGCGGACGGCGAATGACATAGAATGGCGCAGGAGGGAGGAGAAGAGCATGACCAAGAAGATCCTGATCGCAGACGACGAACAAAACATCGTCATATCCCTGGAGTTCCTCATGAAGCGCGAGGGTTTCGAGGTGCTGGTGGCGAACGATGGCGAAGAGGCGGCACGGCGGATCCGCAGCGATCATCCGGACCTCGTCCTGCTGGACGTGATGATGCCGAAGAAGAGCGGTTTCGAGGTCTGTCAGGAAATCAAGGCCGATCCGGCCATGGCGGCGGTCCGCATCCTGATGCTGACCGCCAAGGGGCGCGACACCGAGGTGGCGAAAGGGCTGGCGCTCGGCGCCGATGCCTACATGACCAAGCCGTTCTCGACCAAGGAGCTGGTGGAGAAGGTCCGCAGCCTGCTGGGAGGCTGAACGATGATGTCGGCCCGCACGCGCTTTGCCCTCGCGGTCGTCGTTCTCGGCCTGTTGATGACCGGCCCGTTCGTTCTCACTGCCCTGATCGTCTGGCTCGAGACGCATGACGAAGGCCGGCAGCAGTTGACCGAGGTCCTGCTGCCCCATCTCGGTATCGGCACGATGCTGACCATCGTGGGTTTCGCCGCCGGCGTCGGTGTGCTGCGCATCCTGTTTCGCCAGTACGTGCAAGGCCTGCTGCGGATGGCGGAGAACCTGCGCCTGATGCTCGGCGCCAACCGCGGTTTCCGCGTCCAGCCCGAAGGGCCGCCCGAAGTGCGGATGCTGGCGAGCGCGGCGAACGAGCTGGCAAGCCAGCGCGACGAGATCCTTGCCGACGTCGAGGCGCAGATCGCCCGGGCCAAGGATTCGGTCGAGCAGGAGAAGAACCGCCTCGCCGCGCTGATGTCCGAGCTGACCCAGAGCGTGGTGGTGTGCAACCTGGACGGCCGCATCCTGCTTTACAACAACCGCGCGCGCATGCAGTTCCGTGCCTTGTCCGACGCGCCGGGCGTGGCCGGCGGCGGCGAACTGATCGGCCTCGGCCGTTCGATCTACGCGGTGTTCGAGCGCAACCTGATCGCCCATGCGCTCGAAACCATCCAGCAGCGCCTCAGGCGCGGTGCCGCCCAGCCGCAGGCCAACTTCGTCACCACCACGCGTGCGGGGCAACTGCTGCGGGTGCAGATGGCGCCGGTGCTGTCGGTGGCGAAGCCGCAGGGGGAAGGTGAAGGCGCGGGCGGGGAGGAGGCCGAGCGCACGCAGACCGGCTTCATCCTGATGCTCGACAACATCACCCGCAACTTCGAGACCGAGTCGCGCCGCGACCAGATGCTGCACAACCTGACCGAAGGCAACCGCGCCGCGCTGGCGAACGTGCGGGCGGCGGCGGAAATGCTCGAGTACGGCGACCTGCCCGACGACATGCGCGACCGCTTCCGCCGCGTGATCCGCGACGAGGTGCAAGGCATGAGCCAGCGTCTCAACGAGACCGCCGAGGCCTTCGCCGATTCGCTGAAGGCGCGCTGGCCGCTGGAGGAAATGCTCGGCGCCGACCTGGTCGCGGCCGTCCAGCGCCGCATCGAGCAGCGCATCGAGTTGCGCACCAAGCTCGAGGAGATCGATGAAAACCTGTGGGTGAAGGTCGATAGCTTCTCGCTGATCCAGGCCCTGACCTATCTGGCGAGCCGCCTGTCCGACGAGTTCGAGGTACGCGAAGTCCGCTTCCGCCTCACCGCGGCCGGGCGCCTGGTGCACCTCGACCTGATCTGGTCGGGCCAGGCGATGAGCACCGAGACGGTGATGAGCTGGGAGCTCGAGCCGATGCGGATCGAGGACGAAAGCAGCCCGCTGACGGTGCGCGACGTCATCGATCGCCACGACGGCGAAATGTGGCTGGAGCGCGAGAAAGTCCGCCACCGCGCCTTCTTCCGCGTGCTGCTGCCCGCCGCCGTGCCGCAGGAGCAGGCCGAGGCCGAGCTGTTCCTGCGCGGCGAGAGCCGGCCGGAATACTACGATTTCGACCTTTTCGCCTGGTCGGAGAAATCGCACGGGATCGAGGACCGTCCGCTGACCGAGCTGGTGTTCACGGTATTCGATACCGAAACCACCGGGCTCAACCCTTCGCAGGGCGACGAGATCATCCAGATCGGCGCCACCCGCATCCTCAACGGCAAGCTGCTGCGCAACGAATCCTTCGAGCAGCTGATCGACCCGCGCAGGCCGCTTGCGGCGGCGTCGGCGGAGATCCACGGCATCACCGAGGAGATGCTGAAGGGACAGCCCGCGATCGACACGGTATTGCCGGCTTTCCATGCCTTTGCCGCCGATACCGTGCTGATCGCCCACAATGCCGCTTTCGACATGCGCTTCCTGCAGCTCAAGGAAGAAGCGACCGGCTTGCGCTTCGACCAGCCGGTGCTCGATACTCTGCTGCTGTCGGCGGTGGTGCATCCGAACCAGGAGTCGCACCGCCTGGAGGCGATCGCCGAGCGGCTCGGCCTGACGATCGTCGGCCGGCATACCGCGCTCGGCGACGCCATCGTCACCGCCGAGGTCTTCCTGAAACTCGTTCCGCTGCTGGCGGACAAGGGCATCCGGACCCTGCGCGAGGCGCGCGAAGCCGCGGAGCAGACCTACTACGCACGGATCAAGTATTAATGCATCGCACCCCAGCCGGCGCCTTCGGGCGGGATAGACCGTGAGCGCCCAATCCGCTTTCACCAGCCGGCTCAAGCGTTACTACGCCTGGTACACAGGCATCTTCCTGCTGTTCGTCGTCGGGCTCGCCATCGGCGAATACCTGGGCCTGCCGCAAGGCGTGATCGGCCACACCTTCCTGTTCGTCACCATCGCGATCTACGCCGGCATCGGCGTCATGAGCCGGACCTCGAACGTGTCGGAGTACTACGTCGCCGGCCGGCGCGTTCCCGCGCTGTTCAACGGCATGGCCACTGCGGCCGACTGGATGAGCGCGGCATCCTTCATCGGCCTGGCGGGCACGCTGTACTTCTCCGGCTTCGAAGGGCTGGCCTTCGTCACCGGTTGGACCGGCGGCTTCGTGCTGGTGGCGCTGCTGATCGCGCCCTATCTGCGCAAGTTCGGCCAATACACCATTCCGGACTTTCTCGGCGAGCGCTATCAGGGCAACGTCGCGCGCGTGGTCGGGCTGGTGGCGACGGTGCTCGCCAGTTTCGTGTACCTGGTGGCGCAGATCTACGGTGTGGGCCTGGTGACCAGCCGCTTCATCAGCATCGAGTTCGAGATCGGTCTGTTCATCGGCCTCGCCGGCATTCTGCTGTGCTCCTTCCTGGGCGGCATGCGGGCGGTGACCTGGACCCAGGTCGCGCAGTACGTGATCCTGGTCATCGCCTACCTGGTGCCGGTGGTGATCCTGTCGTACAAGCTCACCGACGTGCCGATTCCGCAGGCGGTCTATGGTGCGGTGCTGCAGCAGATCAGCGCGCGCGAGGAAGTCTTGTTCGACGCCCCCGACGAAGTCGAGGTGCGCGGGCTGTACCGCCAGCGCGCCGAAAGCTATGCCGACCGGATAGCGCGGCTGCCGGAGTCGCTCGAGCTCGAGCGCCGCGCCATGATCGAACGTCTCAATGCGCTGCGCCTGGGCAATGCCTCGGCACGCGAGATCGCGCTGGCCGAACGTGCGCTACGCGATTTGCCGCGCACGCCTGGTGACGCGAAACTGGTGTGGGAGAAGGCGCGTGCCGAAGCACTCGAACGAGCCCGGCCGCCGCCGCGCCATGCGGAGGCCCATCCCGGCGAAACGCCGGAGGAATCCCGCATCGCGCGCAACAACTTCCTGGCGCTGATGTTCGTGCTGATGCTCGGCACTGCGGGCCTGCCCCACATCCTGATGCGCTACTACACCACGCCGGGTGTGGTCGATGCGCGCAAGTCGGTGCTGTGGTCGATGTTCTTCATCTTCGTGCTCTACGTCACCGCGCCGGCCTATGCGGTGTTCGCCAAGTGGGAGGTCTATCACAACCTCGTCGGCTCCAGCCTCGACATCCTGCCCGACTGGGTGATGTCTTGGGGCAAGGTCGGGCTGGTGAAGATCGAGGACCTGAACGGCGACGGCATCCTGCAGCTTGCCGAGCTGAGCCTGAACACCGACGTCATCGTGCTTGCCACGCCGGAGATCGCCGGCTTGCCCTACGTGGTGTCCGGGCTGGTGGCGGCGGGCGGCCTGGCGGCGGCGCTGTCCACCGCCGACGGGTTGCTGCTGACGATTTCCAACGCCTTCTCGCACGACCTGTACTACAAGGTGCTGCGGCCGACGGCCTCGGCCCATCGGCGCCTGGTGATCTCCAAGTCGCAGTTGCTGGTGGTCGCCGTGGTGGCAGCCTGGGTCGCCTCGCTGCGCCCGGACAACATCCTGTTCACGGTCGGGCTGGCGTTCTCGATCGGCGCCTCGGCGCTGTTTCCGGCCCTGGTGCTCGGCATCTTCTGGAAGCGGGCCAACCGGCCCGGGGCGGTCGCCGGCATGCTGGCCGGGCTGACGGTCACGGTCTTCTACATGGTGCGCACGCACGGCTTCTTCGGCGGTTCGATGGGCAACGCCTGGTTCGACATCAGTCCGATTTCGGCCGGGGTATTCGGCGTGCCGCTGGGTTTCCTGACCATCGTCGTCGTTAGCCTGCTGACCAGGCCTCCACCGCAGGAAATCCAGGACCTCGTGGACTATGTGCGCTATCCGCAACTGCCGTCGGACGTGCAAAGGTCGAATTGAGCCGATAGCATCCCACTTGAAGCGCGGGCAATGCACCCCACATAGGGTTCAGTTCAACGAATCCCGAGGATGGCTTCCATGCGCTTCGACAAGCTCACGACCAAATTCCAGCAGGCCCTCGCCGATGCGCAGAGCATCGCCGTGGGCAACGACCAGCAATTCATCGAGCCGCTGCACGTGCTGCAGGCGCTGCTCGAACAGGACGACGGCGGCAGCGTGTCGCTGCTGCAGCGCGCCGGCGTCAACGTTCCGCCGCTGAAGAACGCGCTCGGCAAGGCCATCGGCCGCCTGCCCAGGGTCGAAGGCCATGGCGGCGAAGTCAGCATCGGCCGCGACCTCAACAACCTGCTCAACGTCACCGACCGCGAAGCGCAGAAGCGCGGCGACCAGTTCATCGCCAGCGAGATGTTCCTGCTCGCGCTCGCGGACGACAAGGGCGAAGCCGGCCGCCTGTTGAAGGAGCACGGCCTGTCGCGCAAGGCGCTGGAAGCCGCGATCGAGGCGGTGCGCGGCGGCGCGAGCGTCGGCAGTCAGGACGCCGAAGGCCAGCGCGAATCGCTGAACAAGTACTGCCTGGACCTTACCGAGCGCGCCCGCAGCGGCAAGCTCGACCCGGTGATCGGCCGCGACGACGAGATCCGCCGCGCGATCCAGATCCTGCAGCGCCGCACCAAGAACAACCCGGTGCTGATCGGCGAGCCCGGCGTCGGCAAGACCGCCATCGTCGAAGGCCTGGCGCAGCGCATCGTCAATGACGAAGTGCCGGAGACGCTGAAAGGCAAGCGCGTGCTGTCGCTCGACATGGCGGCATTGCTGGCCGGCGCCAAGTACCGCGGCGAGTTCGAGGAGCGGCTGAAGGCGGTGCTGAAGGAGATCGCCCAGGAAGAAGGGCAGATCATCCTGTTCATCGACGAAATCCACACCATGGTCGGCGCCGGCAAGGCCGAAGGCGCGATGGACGCCGGCAACATGCTGAAGCCTGCGCTGGCGCGCGGCGAACTGCACTGCATCGGCGCCACCACGCTGGACGAATACCGCAAGTACATCGAGAAGGACGCCGCGCTGGAGCGCCGCTTCCAGAAGGTGCTGGTGGAAGAGCCGACGGTGGAAGCCACCATCGCCATCCTGCGCGGCCTGCAGGAGAAGTACGAGATCCACCACGGCGTCGACATCACCGACCCGGCCATCGTCGCCGCCGCCGAGCTCTCCCATCGCTACATCACCGACCGCTTCCTGCCGGACAAGGCGATCGACCTCATCGACGAGGCCGCGGCACGGATCAAGATGGAGATCGACTCCAAGCCCGAGGTCATGGACAAGCTCGACCGCCGCATGATCCAGCTCAAGATCGAGCGCGAGGCGGTGAAGAAGGAAAAGGACGAAGCTTCGCAGAAGCGCCTGCAACTGATCGAGGAAGAACTCGAGAAGCTGCAGCGCGAGTACAACGACCTCGAGGAAATCTGGAAGGCGGAGAAGGCCAAGGTTGCCGGCTCGGCCCACATCAAGGAAGAGATCGACGCGCTGCGTGCGCAGATGGCGGAATTCCAGCGCAAGGGCCAGCTCGACAAGGTCGCCGAGCTGCAGTACGGCAAGCTGCCCCAGCTCGAAGCGCAGTTGAAGGTGGCGGAGCAGGCCGGTGACGGTGGCGCGCCGAACAAGCTGCTGCGCACCCAGGTCGGCACCGAGGAAATCGCCGAGGTGGTGTCGCGCGCCACCGGCATTCCGGTCAGCAAGATGATGCAGGGCGAGCGCGAGAAGCTGCTGCACATGGAAGACAAGCTGCACGAGCGCGTGGTCGGCCAGGACGAGGCGGTGCGCCTGGTGGCGGATGCCATCCGCCGCTCGCGCGCCGGCCTGGCGGACGAGAACCGGCCTTATGGCTCCTTCCTGTTCCTCGGCCCGACCGGCGTGGGCAAGACCGAGCTGTGCAAGACGCTGGCGAGCTTCCTGTTCGATTCGGAAGAGCACCTGATCCGCATCGACATGAGCGAGTTCATGGAGAAGCACTCGGTCGCCCGCCTGATCGGCGCGCCGCCGGGCTACGTCGGCTACGAGGAGGGCGGCTACCTGACCGAGCAGGTGCGGCGCAAGCCCTACAGCGTGATCCTGTTCGACGAGGTCGAGAAGGCCCACCCGGACGTCTTCAACGTGCTGCTGCAGGTGCTCGACGACGGCCGCATGACCGACGGCCAGGGCCGCACGGTGGACTTCAAGAACACCGTGATCGTGATGACCTCGAACCTCGGCAGCCAGATGATCCAGGCCATGGCCGGCGACGACTACGGCGTGATCAAGCTCGCGGTGATGGCCGAGGTGAAGACCTACTTCCGCCCCGAGTTCATCAACCGGATCGATGAAGTCGTGGTGTTCCACGCCCTCGACGAGAAGCACATCGCCGGCATCGCGAAAATTCAGCTGCAGTACCTGCAGCGGCGCCTGGCGCGGCTGGACATGGCGCTGGAGGTCACGGATGCCGCACTGGCCGAACTGGCGGAAGCAGGCTTCGATCCGGTGTTCGGCGCACGGCCGCTGAAGCGGGCGATCCAGGAGCGCATCGAGAATCCGCTGGCAAAGGCGATTCTCGAAGGGCGCTTCGCCGCCAAGGATCGCGTCAAGGTCGATGCCAGGGACGGCAAGCTGCAGTTCGAGCAAGCCTGATCGTAGCAGCAGAATGCGATAAACTGCCGTCTTGGCAGATGAACCCGGCAGGGGCCTCACAGCCCCTGCCGGGTTTTCTTCATGCCTCATGCAAGAAATTCCCCACGGCTTTCCACGGAAAACGAGATGTTCGAGGCTGTACGCAACAACAAGCGCATTGCGCAAATCATTCTGGCCATCCTCATCGTGCCGTTCGCATTCTTCGGCATGGATGCTTATTTCAGCGATGCGCCGGGCGGGAATGAAGTCGCGGTCGTGGCGGGCACGCCGATCGGTGCGCTCGAGTTCGAACAGGCGCTGCGCGACCAGCAGGACCGTCTGCGCGCCGCCGCCGGCGGCGAAGTCGACCGCGCCCTGCTCGAATCGGATGCGCTGCGCCGCTCGGTGCTGGACAACGTCATCAACCGTCGCGTGTTGGCCCTCTACGCCGCCGACAACCGCTTCAGCGTCACCCCGCAGGAATTGCAGGAAACGATCGCCGCCGTGCCTTCATTCCAGGAAGACGGCCGCTTTTCCCTCGAGCGCTATGAGATGCTGCTGCGCGCCCAGGGCATGACGCCGGCGATGTTCGAATCCCGCCTGGCGCAGGATGTCCGCATCCAGCATGTCTCGCTGGCCGTGGGCGATGCCGGCTTCGCGCCGTTGCCGTCGGCCCGCCGTTTCCTCGAGGCGCAGCTCGAAGAGCGCACCGTCAGCGAGTTGCGCCTGTCGGGCGCCGAACTGGCTGCCGACCTCCAGGTCGGCGACGACGAGATCAACGCCTGGTATGCCGCCAACGCCGCACGCTTCCAGCGCCCGGCGCGCCTGCAGGCGGAATACGTGGTGTTCGACCGTGAAGCCGTGGAGAAGCAGGTCAGCGTCAGCGAAGACGAGATCAGGGCTTTCTACGACGGAAATCCCGGCCGCTTCGGTGTGGCCGAGGAGCGCCAGGCACGCCACATCCTGCTCGAACTCGCGGCCGATGCCGATGCCGCCGAAGTCGAGCGGGTGATGGGCGAGGCGCGGGCGATCGCCGAGCAACTGCGCAAGGATCCGTCGGCCTTCGCCGAAGTCGCGAAGGAAAAGTCGAAGGACAGCGGTTCCGCCTCGCGCGGCGGCGATCTGGGCTTCTTCGGCCGCGGAGCGATGGTCCCGTCCTTCGAGGAGGCGGCGTTCTCGCAGCAGAAGGACGAGATCGGCGAGCCGGTGCGCAGCGACTTCGGCGTCCATGTCATCCAGGTCACTGCCATCAAGCCGGCGTCCATCCGTCCGTTCGACAAAGTCCGCGGCGAAATCGAAGCCGAACTGCGCAGCCAGGCCGCGAGCAGGCTGTTTGCCGAACAGGCAGAGCAGTTCGCCAACATGGTCTACGAACAGCCGGACAGCCTGGCGCCGGTCGCCGAGGCACTGAAGCTCGAAATCCGCACTACCGACTGGGTGTCGCGCAACGGCGGCAAGGTCGGCGGCTACAGCAACGAGCGCCTGCTCGATGCGCTGTTCGCCGACGACGCAGTGTCGAATGCACGCAACACCGAGGCAATCGAAGTGGCGCCGAACACGCTGGTCGCCGCACGGGTGAAGGCCTTCGAAGCCGCAGTGCAACCGCCGCTCGACGAGGTGCGCGACCAGGTCGTGGCCGAACTGCGCCGCGAGGCGGGTGCAAAACGCGCCCAGGAACAGGGCAGTGCGATGCTGGCCGCGCTCGACAAGGGCGAGGCGGTCGAGGGCAACTTCGGTGCCGTGCGCAAGCTGCAGCGTGCGGCGCCGGGCCTGCCCGGCGAAGCGATGCAGGCGGTGTTTTCGGCGCCGACGGCCAAGCTGCCGGCCCATGTCGGCCTGGCCCTGCCGGATGGTGACTATGTGATTTACCGCATCGAAGCAGTCGACCGTCCGCAGATCACCGATGGCGACGAGCGGGTCAAGGCGGTGGCCGAGCAATACGGCCAGTTGCTGGCGGAGCGCGATTTCGCCGCTTTCATCGCCGAACTGCGCAAGCGTTACGAAGTCCAGGTCAAACTGGCGCCGCAACAGGCCCGGTAGTGGCCTTCGGAGGAAGCCCGCCATGGGCTTCCTCCCCCGGTAACCGCCCGGTCTGGACGGCGCCTGGCAAACCGGATTCGACCAGCCGAAAAGGCCTGGCTCCTGCGTTGCATGGAGGCCAGGCCTTTTTGCTTATGGCTATTTCGGCGGCGGGCTGAATGCCAGCGTGGTACTCCTTGAAACGCAACGGCCCCGGCGGATCTTTCGCCGGGGCCGCAGGAAGGGGCCGGGAGGCCGGCCTTCAGCGTGCGGCGAGGCGCTGGGCCATGCGCTCAGCACGCGCCCCCGGTGCCGGATGGCTGGAGAACACGCTACGGTCGTTGCCGAACATCGTTTCGAGCTTGCGCAGCGCCGTCACGGCCCCGTCGGCCTTCAAACCGTTCTTGCGCAGGAAATCCACCGCGTAATCGTCGGCTTCGTTTTCCTGTTTCTGGGAGAACTGGGCATTCACGAAGGCTTCACCGATCGCACCGAGCTCCGATGCAGAAATGGCCGCGACCGCGTTGTTGTTACTGGCAGCGGCGGCTTCGCGCACCGCCGAGGCCGCGTAGGCGGTTCTCAGTTGGCTCTTCGAGTGGCCGAGCATGACGTGGCCGATTTCATGCGCGATGACATAGCGCACTTCGTCGTCGTTGAACTTCTCCAGCAGCCCGGCATGGACGCGGATGGCGCCATTGGGGACAGCGAAGGCGTTGACCTCGGACGTGAGATAGACCTTGTAATTGAGCTTCATGCCATCGACGGTCTGCCACTTGGACGCCAGCTTCGCCAGCCGCTTGGCGTGCTTGTTGCCCGCTGGCGCGACCGGGGTCTTCTTGTCGTAGTGGGCGGAGGTCCGATTGCCGAGGGCACGAACTTCATCGTCCGACAGGGTGGCTGCGGTGGCAAGGTTCTGGCCGGCACTGACCATTTTGCTCAGGTCCATGCCGGTGGTCTTGCAACCCGACAGCACGAGCAGCGAGGCGGTCGCTGCGGCCGCGAGAGGGAGAAGTTTCATGGTGTATTCGTGGCTGGTTGGAAAATTTCCGCATGATGCCATAAAAATATACAGAATGAAACATTTGTTGACGCCATGTTATGTCAACGGATTTCTCGAGGGCGCTTCTCCATCCCTTGGCAGGTGCTTGCCAGCAATTGCTCAAGGCCCTTGTGAGGGGGCCGGGGTCGAGTTTTCATGGGCGCCAATGCCCGGGCGGATGGAACCCGGCCCGCTCGTGAGCGGGCTCGACTTTGATCGCGAAAGGAAGCTGCCCGGTCAGATGAATGGCTTGATTGAAGCAGGCCATGCGCACATGGCCTGCTCAGGATGCGAAAGGCAGTTCAACGAATTGCTGGATGCCTGCCTGGCCGAAGGGCCGCAAATGGTGACGGCGCGGCGCCGAAGCGGCAGTCCTGGTGCTCGTGCAAGGGTGGCGGCGTTTGCAGTCCGCTGCCCGTCCGTCGCTGAGGCAGTTGCCGCTGACCGACAGGGCGTGCACGGAAAGATCAGGCCATGGGCTCCGGATTGCCCAGGGCAGTGATGTTGAAGCCGCCGTCCACGTACATGATCTCGCCAGTGATGCCGCTGGCGAGGTCCGAGCAGAGGAAGGCGGCGGCGTTGCCGACTTCGTCGATGCTGATGCTGCGGCGCAGCGGGGCGTTGTGCTCGTTGAAGGCGAGCAGCTTGCCGAAGCTGCCGATGCCCGACGCCGCCAGCGTCTTGATCGGGCCGGCGGACACGGCATTGACCCGGGTGCCTTCCGGGCCGAGGGTGACGGCGAGGTAGCGCACCGAGGCTTCGAGGCTGGCCTTGGCCAGACCCATGATGTTGTAGTTGGGCATGGTGCGCTCGGCGCCGAGATAGGACAGCGTCAGCAGCGCGCCGTTGCGGCCCTTCATCAGCGGCCGGGCGGCCTTGGCCAGCGCCGGGAAGCTGTAGGCGCTGACTTCTTGGGAAAGCCGGAAGGCCTCGCGCGACAGGCCGTCGAGGAAATCGCCTTCGAGACTGTCGCTGGGCGCGTAGGCGATGGAATGGACCAGGCCATCGAGACCGTCCCAGTGCTGGCCGAGTTGTTCGAACAGGCCGGTGATCTGGGCGTCGTCCTGGACGTCGAGCGGGAACAGCAGGCTGCTGCCGAACTCGGCCGCCATCTTGGTCACGCGTTCCTGGAAGCGCTCATTCTGGTAGGTAAACGCGAGTTCTGCTCCTTCGCGGTGCATCGCCTTGGCGATGCCGTAGGCAATCGAACGGTTGCTGAGCAGACCGGTGATCAGGATTCGTTTGCCGGCAAGGAAAGCCATTGACCCTACTCCGAATGACAGGCGTTCGATTATAGCGAAAACCCTGATGGCGACAGAGATCTGTCGCGATGATGCCATTGGCGCAGGTGATGGCCGCAGTGAAAGCCATGCGCGCCGCCGCTATTGGCTGCAGGCGCTGCGATGGCCGGCAAAACCTGCCAGAATCGCGGCTGTCCTGATTCCTCCGTCTGCCTGTGCCCCGTCTTCCGGCTCCTTCCGTGTCGTCGCTCCTGTGCCGTCCGCCCGGCTTGTTCCGCCGTGCCTTCGCACGGAGTGCGGCGGCAGCTTGCGCGCTGGTGCTGCTGGGCTGTTCGGCGGGGCTGAACGATCCGTATCCGAGCGTCGAGCGCGGCGAGAACATCTTCTACACCGCCTTCACCGAGCGCCCCAAGCATCTCGATCCGGTGCAGTCCTACAGTGAGGACGAGGCCGCCTTCCTGTACCAGATCGTCGAGCCGCCGCTGCAGTACCACTATCTGAAGCGCCCGTATGTGCTGGAGCCTGCCACTGCCGCGGAGATGCCCGGTGTGCGGCGCTACGACCGCAACGGCCGGGAACTGCCGGCCACGGCGGATGCGGCGAACGTGGCGAAGACGGTGGTCGAGATCCGCATCGAGGAGGGCATCCTCTACCAGCCGCATCCGGCTTTTGCTTTGAACGAAGACGGTTCGCCGCGTTATCTGGGCCTGACGGCGGACGATCTACGCGGCATTCGCGGCTTGGGCGACTTCGAGGAAACCGGTACGCGCGAACTGCTGGCGGCGGACTATGTGCACCAGATCAAGCGGCTGGCCCATCCGAGCCTGCATTCGCCGATCTTCGAACTGATGGCCGAGTACATTCCCGGCCTGAAGACCCTGCACGAGCAGTTGGTGGCCGCGCAGAAGGCCGCGGCGGAGCAGGGCGGTGGTGCGCTGGATCTGGAGCGTTTCGAGCTGCCGGGCGTCGAGGTGGTGGATCGCCATACTTACCGCATCACGCTGCAGGGCGTTTATCCACAGTTCATGTACTGGCTGACGATGCCTTTCTTCAGTCCGGTACCGCCGGAGGTCGACCGTTTCTTCGCCCAGCCCGGCATGGCCGAGCGCAACCTGACGCTGGACTGGTGGCCGGTCGGCACCGGCCCCTACATGCTGGTCGAGAACAACCCGAACGCGCGCATGGTGCTGGCGCGCAACCCGAATTTCCGCGGCGAGTCCTATCCTTGCGAGGGCGAGCCGGACGATGCGGCGGCCGGGCTGCTGGCCGACTGCGGCAAGACCATGCCTTTCATCGACCGCGTGGTGTTCTCGCGCGAACGCGAAGGCATTCCGTACTGGAACAAGTTCCTGCAGGGCTATTACGATGCCTCGGGCGTGTCGTCCGACAACTTCGACCAGGCGGTGACGATGACCAGCCAGGGCGACGTGGCCTTGTCGGACGAGATGGAGGACAGAGGCATCCGGCTGTTGACGTCGGTGGCGCCGTCGATCTTCTATCTCGGCTTCAACATGCTCGATCCCTTGGTCGGTGGCGGCAGCCGGGAAAAGGGGGTGGCCGGCTCGGGCGCCCCCGGCGGATCGCGGGAAAGCCGCGAACAGGCGCGCAAGCTGCGGCAGGCGATCTCGATCGCGCTCGACATGGAGGAGTTCGTCTCGATCTTCCTCAACGGCCGCGGTCTGCCGGGCATGAGTCCGATTCCGCCCGGCATCTTCGGCGCACGCGAGGGCCGCGAAGGCATCAATCCGGTCGTCTATGAATGGCAGGGCGACGATGTGAACGGCAGGCCGGTGCGCCGCGGCCTGGACGAAGCTCGCCGCCTGCTGGCCGAAGCGGGCTGGCCCAATGGCCGCAATGCACGCACCGGCGAGCCGTTGGTCGTCAACCTCGATACCACGCCGGGATCGTTCGGCGACAAGACGCGCTCGGATTGGCTGGCCAAGCAATTCCGCTCACTGGGCGTGCAGTTCGTCGTGCGCCCGACCGACTGGAACCGCTTCCAGGACAAGATCCGGCAAGGTAATGCCCAGCTTTTCTTCCTCGGCTGGAATGCCGACTACCCCGACCCGGAAAACCTGTTGTTCCTGCTGCATGGTCCGCAGGGCAAGGTCAGGTTCAGCGGCCAGAACGCGGCGAACTACGAGAACCCGGAATACGACGCCTTGTTCGAGCGCATGAAGGGAATGCCCGACGGCCCTGCGCGGCAACAGGTGATCGACCGCATGGTGGCGATGCTGCGGCACGACGCGCCCTGGGTGTTCGCCTTCCATCCCAAAACCTATTCGCTGCAGCACGGCTGGGTGTACAACCGCAAGACCGGCGCGATGGTGCGCAACAACATCAAGTACCTGCGTCTCGACGTCGAGCGCCGCGCCGCCGCCCGGGCGGAATGGAACGAGCCGGTGCTGTGGCCGCTGGTGCTGGTGGCGCTGCTGCTGCTTGCGATGGTCTCGCCGGCGGTGCTGCACTGGCGCCGGCGCGAAGTCGCCACCGCGGTACCGGACGAGGCAGGGGAGAAGCGCTGATGCTGGCCTATCTCGTCCGCCGCGTGCTGTATGCGATCCCGATCCTGATCGGTGTCAACCTGCTGACCTTCGTGCTGTTCTTCGTCGTCAACTCGCCGGACGACATGGCGCGCATGCACATCGGCGTCAAGCGCGCCACGCCGGAGGCGATCGAGCGCTGGAAGGCCGACCGCGGCTACGACAAGCCGATGTTCGTCAATGCCGATGCGGAAGGCAGCGCACGCTTCACCGACACGATCTTCTTCGACAAGTCGCTGCGCATGTTCGCACTCGAGTTCGGCCGCGCCGACGACGGCCGCGACATCGGCCAGGAGATCCGCGACCGCATGGGGCCGTCGCTGGCGATCGCGCTGCCGACCTTCGTGCTGAGCCTGTTCGCGTCGATCAGCCTGGCGCTGCTGCTGGTGTTCTTCCGCGCCACCTACCTGGATTTCTGGGGCGTGGTGATCTGCGTGGCGATGATGTCGATCTCCAGCCTGTTCTACATCATCGGCGGCCAGTGGCTGGTGTCCAAGCTGTGGGCGCTGGTGCCGATCTCGGGCTACGCGCCGGGGCTGGACGCGACGCGCTTCCTGATGCTGCCGGTGCTGATCAGCGTGCTGGCCGGCATCGGCTCCTCGGTGCGCTGGTACCGGACGATCTTCCTCGAAGAGATTTCGAAGGACTACGTGCGCACCGCGCGTGCCAAGGGCCTGTCCGAACTGGCGGTGCTGTTCCGCCACGTGCTGCGCAACGCGCTGATCCCGATCCTGACCGGCGTGGTGGTGGTGATTCCGCTGCTGTTCATGGGCAGCCTGCTGGTGGAGTCCTTCTTTGCCATTCCGGGCCTCGGCAGCTACACCATCGACGCGATCAACGCGCAGGACTTCGCCGTGGTGCGGGCGATGGTGTTCATCGGTTCGGTGCTCTACATCATCGGCCTGATCCTGACCGACATCTCCTATACGCTGGTCGATCCGCGGGTGAGGCTGGAATGAGCACGCCGATGAGCTTCCAGCCCGTATTGTTATGGACCGACCTGCTGCTGTTCGTGCTGCTGGCGGTGGCGCTGCTCGCGATCGTCCACGTGCGTGGCAATGAGCCGCTGCGTGCGGCCTGGCGCAAGGTCGGCAAGCGCCCGACCGGCATGGCGGCGGCGACGGTGCTGCTGGCCTTCGTCGTGGTCGGCGTGCTCGACAGCCTGCACTACCGGCCGCTGCTGCCGGCGGCGCAGGCCGAGACATCGGCTGCCGAGGCCGAGAACGGCACCGGGGCCGCAGTCGATGCCGAAGCGGCGACGGGAGCCGAATCTGCCACAGCAGGCGGGCAGCTTGGGCCGGTGTATTCCACCGAAGTGCTGTCGGTGTTGGATGCGCTGCTGGAACCGCTGCGCGCCCAGACCGAGAAAACCTATTCGGCGCCGTTCGCCTGGCAGCTCTACCAGCGCGAGGCGATGGAGCTGCCGGACGGCCGCCAGGTGCGCGGCTATCCGCGCCTGGTGCATGGCGCAGCCCATCTGCAGGAGCCGGAGGACGAACTCGCCGCCGACGTCGCGGCGCGTGTCGCCAGCGGTGCCGGACTGGCGGTGGCAGTCTGGCTGCTGTGCTTCGTCGTGCTCGCCACCATCGTGTGGCAGGGCAGCGGCCTGGGCTGGGGGCAGGTGGCGCTGGCGATGCTGGCCGGCCACACCGTGCTGGCCTGGCGGGCGGCGCTGGTGACGCTGGCGGTCATCCTGCTGATCGTCGGTCTGTGCCTCGAACTGGCGCCGCTGTACCACGTGCTGGGTACCGACAAGGTGGGCCAGGACGTGCTCTACCTGTCCTTGAAGAGCGTGCGCACCGCGTTGGTGATCGGCACGATCACGACGCTGGTGATGATGCCTTTCGCGGTGGCGCTGGGCATTGCCGCAGGCTATCTCGGCGGTTGGGTGGATGACGCGGTGCAGTATGTCTATACCGTGCTGAACGCGATTCCCGGCGTACTGCTGATCGCGGCGGCGGTGCTGATGATGCAGGTGGTCATCGACACCCATCCGCAGTGGTTCGACACCGCGGCCGAGCGTTCGGATGCGCGCCTGCTGGCGCTGTGCTTCATCCTCGGCATCACGAGCTGGACCGGGCTGGCGCGCCTGTTGCGCGGCGAGACGCTGAAATTGCGCGAGCTGGAGTACGTGCAGGCGGCACGGGCTTTCGGCGTCGGCACGCCGGCGATCCTGCGCCGTCACATCCTGCCGAACGTGATGCACATCGTGCTGATTTCGCTGGTGATGGATTTTTCCGGGCTGGTGCTGGCGGAGGCGGTGCTGTCCTATGTGGGCATCGGCGTTGATCCGACGACGATCAGTTTCGGCACCATGATCAATCTGGCGCGTGCCGAGCTGGCGCGCGAGCCGATGGTGTGGTGGTCGCTGGCGGCGGCGTTCGTGTTCATGTTCGTGCTGGTGCTGGCGGCGAACCTGTTTGCGGACGTGGTGCGGGATGCGTTCGATCCGCGGCGGGGCTGACGCCTTTAGCGGCCTGCGGGAACGAGTGACGCTGACAGTCGTGTGGGGTGTTCGAGGAAGCTGCGAGGACTGTAACTCGCCCTGCGGGCTCGGACAGTCCTCGGCTGCTTCAGGAACACCCCGCACTCCGGTCAGCGTTGGTGCTGGCTTGATGATCTGAAAACCCTGGGATGGATGACTTCATGCGAGAACTTCGTTTCGACAATCGCTTCGTGCGCGAACTGCCGGGCGATCCCGTGAGCGGGCGGCACGTGCGGCAGGTGCATGGCGCGTGCCATTCACGGGTGGAGCCGACGCCGGTGCGGGCGCCGCGGCTGCTGGCGTGGGCGCCGGAGGTGGCGGAACTGCTCGGGCTGGACGCGACGGACGTGCTCGATCCCCGTTTTGCCGAAGTGTTCGGCGGCAATGCCTTGCTGCCGGGCATGGAGCCTTATGCGGCCTGCTACGGCGGGCATCAGTTCGGCAACTGGGCGGGGCAGTTGGGCGATGGAAGGGCGATCACGCTGGGCGAGGCGCTCAACCCGCAGGGGCAGCGCTGGGAGCTGCAACTGAAAGGAGCCGGGCCGACGCCGTATTCGCGCATGGCGGACGGGCGGGCGGTGCTGCGTTCGTCGATCCGCGAATTCATCTGCAGCGAAGCGATGCACCACCTGGGTGTGCCGACGACGCGCGCGCTTTGCCTTGTGGCGACCGGCGAGCAGGTGGTGCGCGACATGTTCTATGACGGCCATCCGCGCCCCGAACCGGGTGCGGTGGTGTGCCGGGTGGCTCCGTCCTTCATTCGCTTCGGCAATTTCGAGATATTTGCGTCGCGCGGCGAGGAGGCTTTGCTGCAGCAGTTGATCGATTTCACCATCGACCGCGATTTTCCCGAACTGGTCGAGGCCGAAGCCGATCCGGTGGTGCGCCGGCTGCGCTGGTTCGAGGAAGTGTGCCGCCGGACGGCAGTGCTGATGGCGCACTGGATGCGGGTGGGCTTCGTCCACGGGGTGATGAACACCGACAACATGTCCATCCTGGGTATGACGATAGACTACGGTCCCTACGGCTGGATCGATGATTTCGACCCCGACTGGACGCCCAACACCACCGACGCCGGCGGGCGGCGCTATCGCTTCGGGCACCAGCCGCGCATCGCGCAGTGGAACCTGTGGCAACTGGCGAATGCGGTGTATCCGGTGATCCAGCAGGTCGAGCCGCTGGAGCGGGCGCTGGCGATGTATGCCGACGTCCACGAGGCGGAGAACCGCCGCATGACGCAGCAGAAGCTCGGTCTCGAAACCTGGCGCGAAGGGGAGGGCGGGGAGGAAGGCGAGGACGGGGCACTGGTGGCCGAACTCCATCGCATCCTGCAGGCCGGCGAGATGGACATGACGCTTTTCTTCCGCCGTCTGGCCGAACTGGATGTGGCGCAGCCCGATCCGGTGCACGTTGATGAACTGTTCGGCGAGGTGTTCTACGAAGAAGCCCGCCGGAACGAGGTCGCCGCGGCATTCCAGGCCTGGCTCGCGCGCTACGCAGCGCGGCTGCGTGAGGAAGGCGTGCCGGCGGTGTTGCGCAAGGCGCGCATGGATGCGGTGAATCCGCTCTACGTGCCGCGCAACTACCTGGCGCAGCAGGCCATCGACCGGGCCGAACAGGGTGATGCGAGCGGTGTCGTGGAGTTGCTCGAGGTGCTGCGCGGGCCGTATGCCGAGCAGCCGGGGCGGGAAGCCTTTGCAGCGAGGCGGCCGGACTGGGCGCGCCACAAGGCGGGCTGCTCGATGCTGTCCTGCAGCTCCTGAGGCTCGGAGCAGGATGGGTCGGCCCGACCCATCCTACATCTGGGTGCGCATCAGGCGCTGCTTCTCGCGGTCCCAGTCCTTCTTCTTCTCGTCCTCGCGCTTGTCGTGCAGCTTCTTGCCCTTGGCGAGACCGATTTCGAGCTTGATGCGGCCCTTGACGTAATGCAGGTCGAGCGGCACCAGGGTGAAGCCGGCGCGCTCGACCTTGCCGATCAGGCGGGCGATTTCCTTCTTGTGCAGCAGCAGCTTGCGGGTACGCACCGGGTCGTGGCGGACGTGGCTCGACGCGGTGCTGAGCGGTGCGATGTGCATGCCGAACAGGAAGATCTCCTCGTTGCGGATGATGACGTAGGATTCCTTGATGTTCGCCCGCCCGGCCCGGATCGCCTTCACTTCCCAGCCTTCGAGGACGATGCCGGCCTCGTGCCTTTCTTCGATGAAGAAATCGTGGAAGGCCTTGCGGTTTTCGATGATGCTCATTGCTCGATGATCCTTCGGCGGCGTCGCGCCGATGCGGTGCGCGGCCAACGGGCTGGTCCGCATACGGTAGAATCGCGCATTTTAACAGCACGGCGCTGTCCGTTTCGCACCGTGCACCGCTCCAGGTTGTTCATGGCCGACGTCAAGAAGCTCGTTCTGATCGAATTCACTCCCGCGCAGATGTTCGAACTCGTCGACCGGTGCGAAGACTACCCGCAGTTCCTGCCCTGGTGCGGCGGTGCCGACGTGCATCAGCGCACCGACACCGTCACCGCGGCGACGCTGCACATCAACTACCACGGCATCAAGGCGCACTTCAGCACCGAGAACACCAAGCGCTGGCCGAATGAAATGGACCTGCGCCTGACCGACGGCCCCTTCACCCACCTAGACGGGCATTGGCGCTTCACGCCGCTCGGCGACACCGCGTGCAAGGTCGAATTCAGCCTGCACTACCAGTTCTCCAGCAAGCTGCTGGAAAAGGTGCTGGGGCCGGTCTTCAATCACATCGCCAATACCTTCGTCGATTCCTTCGTGAAGCGCGCGGCGCAGGTTTACCCGCGGGCCTGAACATGGCGACGATCCGCGTCGAAGTGGCCTACGCGCTGCCGCAGCAGCAGGAATTGATCGAGCTGAGGCTGGAAGAGGGCGCCACCGCACGTGATGCGGTGGAGGCGTCGGGGCTGCTGGGCAAGCATCCCGACATCGATCTGGACGGACGCAACAAGCTCGGCATCTTTGGCAAGCTTGCCAAGGCCGATACGGTGCTGCGCGACCGTGACCGGGTCGAGATCTACCGGCCCCTGATCGCCGACCCCAAGGCGGTGCGCAAGAAGCGCGCGGAAGAGGGCAAGGTGATGAAGAAAGGCGGCGGCCCGGCGGAAGAGAAGCCCGAAGCTTCAGGCGCTTGAGTCGTCGAGCGCCGACACGCCGGGCGCCGAAACTCCGGCGCTTCCTTCAGTTGCAGTGCTGCTCGATCTGTTGGCGCAGGCGCGCCGATTCCGCCGCGCGCGCAGTGTCGTCGAGGAATTCGCGCTCACCCGCCGCGTTCATTCGTGCGATCCGCTGCCCGGAGTCGAGTGCCGTGAGCTGGTTGCGTGCGTCGGTACAGAAGCGCTGTTTTTCAGCTTCTTCGGCGGCGTCCCGTGCCGCCTTGGCGGCGGCCTCGGCTTCTTCCGCACGGCGTTGACGGAAGGCGGTGTCCGGGTCGACCGGTTGTTCAGCTTCCGGCTGCGCAGTCTCCTCGTTCGCAGCGTCATCGGAGGCTTCGCCTTCGGTCTGCGGGGCCGAGGCGGGGGGCGGGGTGCCGCGCAAAGTCTTGACCGGACCGCTGGGCGGCGGGATGTCGGAATAGTGGGTCCGCCCGTCCTTGTCCTTCCAGCTGTAGATTTCCGCGGCTGCGGGCAGCGCGGTCAGCAGTGCGAGAAGGAGAATTGCAGGACGAATCATTCGAGGACTCCGGAAGGCACGGCTTACATGCTGCGGGGGGGCTCTGTATAATACGGATTTGGTCGAAAGGATAAAAGCCATGCGAGTGATTCAGAAGGCGCTGACGTTCGACGACGTCCTTCTCGTTCCCGCCCACTCCACGGTCCTCCCGCGCGATGTGAGTCTGCAGAGCCAGATCACCCGGCGCATCCGTCTCAATATCCCGCTCGTGTCCGCCGCCATGGACACCGTCACCGAAAGTCGCCTGGCCATCGCGCTGGCGCAGGAAGGCGGCATCGGCGTCGTGCACAAGAATCTCACGCCGGCCGAGCAGGCGGCGGAAGTGCACAAGGTCAAGCGCCACGAGTCCGGCATTCTGAAGGATCCGATCACCATTCCGCCGACGATGACCGTCGGCGAGGTGGTCGCGCTGCAGCGGCAGAACCGTTTCTCCGGCGTGCCGGTCGTCGAAGGCGGCAAGGTCGTCGGTATCGTCACCAACCGCGATACGCGCTTCGAGACCAATCTCGATCAACTCGTGTCGGAAATCATGACCCCGCAGGACCGTCTGGTCACCGTGCGTGAAGGTGCCAGCCTGGAGGAAGCGCGCGAGCTGCTGCGCGTGCATCGCCTCGAACGCGTACTGGTGCTGAACGACGTCGGCGAGCTGTGCGGCCTCATCACGGTCAAGGACATGATGAAGGCCACCGAGCACCCGTTCGCAGCCAAGGATGAACACGGCCGCCTGCGGGTGGCGGCAGCGATCGGCGTCGGCGCAGGGACCGAGGAGCGTGCCGAACGCCTGGCCGAAGCCGGCGTGGACATGATCGTCGTCGATACCGCCCACGGCCATTCGCAAGGCGTGCTCGACCGCGTCAATTGGGTGAAGAAGACCTTCCCGCACATCGAAGTCGTCGGCGGCAACATCGCCACTGCCGATGCAGCGCGCGCGCTGGTCGATGCCGGCGCGGACGGCGTCAAGGTCGGCATCGGCCCCGGCTCGATCTGCACCACCCGCATCGTCGCCGGCGTCGGCGTACCGCAGATCACCGCAGTCGATAACGTCGCCAACGCGCTGGCCGGTACCGGCGTGCCGATGATCGCCGACGGCGGCATCCGCTTCTCGGGCGACATCGCCAAGGCGATCGCCGCCGGCGCCAACGTCGTGATGCTGGGCGGCCTGTTCGCTGGCACCGAAGAAGCACCGGGCGAGACGGTGTTGTTCCAGGGCCGTTCGTACAAGTCCTATCGCGGCATGGGTTCGCTCGGTGCGATGGAGAAGGGGGCGGCCGACCGCTACTTCCAGGACGAGAACTCCGGCAACATCGACAAGCTCGTGCCCGAAGGCATCGAAGGCCGCGTGCCCTACAAGGGCTCGGTCGGCGCCGTCATCCACCAGTTGATCGGTGGCCTGCGCGCCTCGATGGGTTATCTCGGCTGCGCCGATATCCCGGCCATGCACGAGCGTGCCCAGTTCGTGCAGATCAGTTCGGCCGGCATGCGTGAATCCCACGTCCATGACGTGCAGATCACCAAGGAAGCGCCGAATTACCAGATCAGCTGATCGATCCGTTTCCAATCTCCCAGGCGGCTGACAGGCCGCCTTTCCTTTTTCCGCCGTTCGACATTCCCGCGCCATGGCCCACCAGAAAATCCTCATCCTCGACTTCGGCTCCCAGGTCTCCCAGCTCATCGCCCGCCGCGTGCGGGAGCAGCAGGTGTACTGTGAGCTTCACCCCTTCGACGTGTCGGACGAGTTCGTGCGCAACTTCGGCGCCCAGGGTGTGATCCTGTCCGGCGGTCCCAATTCGGTGTATGAGGCCGAGGACTGGCGCGCGCCGCAGGCGGTGTTCGAGCTCGGCGTGCCGGTGCTCGGCATCTGCTACGGCATGCAGACCATGGCCAGCCAGCTCGGCGGCAAGGTCGAGAGCTCGAGCCATCGCGAGTTCGGCTACGCCGAAATGCGCGCGCGCGGCCATTCGAAGCTGTTCGAGGGCATCGAGGACCGGACCAACGCCGAAGGCCATGGCCTGCTCGACGTCTGGATGAGCCACGGCGACAAGGTCACCGAGCTGCCGCCGGGCTTCAAGGTGATCGGCAGCAACGAATCCACCCCGATCGCTGCGATGGCGGACGAGGCGCGCGGCTTCTACGGCGTGCAGTTCCACCCCGAAGTCACGCACACGATCAAGGGCAAGGAAATGATCGCCCGCTTCGTGCACGACATCTGCGGCTGCGGCCACGACTGGAACATGCCCGACTACATCGCCGAAGCGGTGCAGAAGATCCGCGAACAGGTCGGCGACGAGGAAGTCATCCTCGGCCTGTCGGGCGGCGTCGACTCCTCGGTGGCCGCGGCGCTGATCCACCGCGCCATTGGCGACCAGCTCACCTGCGTGTTCGTTGACCACGGCCTGCTGCGCCTCAACGAAGGCAAGCTGGTCATGGAAATGTTCGCCGGCCGCCTGCACGCCAAGGTCGTGCACGTCGATGCCACCGAACAGTTCATGGGCCACCTGAAGGGGGTCACCGACCCCGAGCAGAAGCGCAAGATCATCGGCCGCGAGTTCGTCGAGGTCTTCCAGGCCGAAGCGAAGAAACTGCCCAACGCCAAGTGGCTGGCGCAAGGCACCATCTACCCCGACGTGATCGAGTCCGGCGGCGCCAAGAACAAGAAGGCGCACACCATCAAGAGCCACCACAACGTCGGCGGCCTGCCCGAAACCCTCGGCCTGAAGCTGCTCGAACCGCTGCGCGACCTGTTCAAGGACGAAGTCCGCGAACTCGGCGTCGCCCTCGGCCTGCCGCACGACATGGTCTACCGCCATCCTTTCCCCGGCCCCGGCCTGGGCGTGCGCATCCTCGGCGAAGTCAAGCAGGAATACGCCGACCTGCTGCGCCGCGCCGACGCCATCTTCATCGACGAACTGCGCGCCGCCGACTGGTACGACAAGACCAGCCAGGCCTTCGCCGTCTTCCTGCCGGTCAAGAGCGTCGGCGTCATGGGCGACGGCCGCACCTACGAATACGTCGTCGCGCTGCGCGCGGTGCAGACGCAGGATTTCATGACCGCGCATTGGGCGGAACTGCCCCACAGTCTGCTGGGCAAGGTGAGCAACCGCATCATCAACGAGGTGCGTGGCATCAACCGGGTGGTGTACGACATCTCCGGTAAGCCGCCGGCGACGATCGAGTGGGAATAAATTATCTTCGTGTCAGGTCGTCCCATGTCGTCCGGTGTTCCGGAGAAAAGCAAGCCCTGACAACTGGTTAGCGTCTCATCTGGTCTCAACTCGCCTCACTAAAGCGCGCCCAAATTGGCGGTATTGGTGACGGTATCGAAGAGCCGGCCTTGAACGACCAAAGTTGATACCGTCAAATGCCCTGACGGTATCAGTTGACGGTATCGGTTCGGGGGATGAGATGCTCACTGACTTGAAGTTGAAGGCGCTGAAGCCCACGGGAAAGATCTACAAGGTTGCTGATCAGCAGGGGCTCTACGTCGCTGTCACGCGGACAGGAGTGGTCAGTTTCCGGTTTGACTACCGGGTGAATGGCCGCCGTGAAACCCTGGTGATCGGCCAGTACGATCCGAATCTCGGGGCCAAGAAGCCGCGTGATCTGGTGGAGCTGGACTACGGGATGTCCTTGAGCCTGGCGGAGGCGCGACTACTGCTGGCGCGGGCGCACCGATCTGTGGAGCAAGGCGAGAGCCCTTCGCGTACCAAGGTTGAAAAACGAGTCGAGGCTGCGGACGCGTTAACGTTTGGCAAGTGGGCGGAAAAGTACTTCGCTGAAGCTGACTTGGCTGAGTCCACCCGGTCTATGCGAAAGTCGGTCTATGACCGCAACTTGGCAGAGGAATTTGGCCGGCTGAAGTTGGAAGAAATCACGCCGGTGCGCCTTATGGCGAGGTGCGAGAAGATCAAGGAACGGGGGGCCGCAGCGCCAGCGGTTCAAGCGCGCGAAATCGTGCAGCAGGTTTTTCGATTCATCCAGGCGCGCGGACTGAAGATCGAAAACCCAGCGGAGGCGATTCGACCCAGCGCCATCGCCACGTTCAAAGCTCGAGACAGGGCCCTGTCACCGGCCGAGATCCATACATTTTTCAATGCGCTCGACCAGACCGCGACCATGTCCACACTGCGTCTGGCGGTCAAGTTCATGCTGCTCACGCTGGTGCGCAAATCGGAATTCATCGAGGCGACATGGAACGAGGTGAACTTCGAGACGGCAATATGGACGATCCCGAAGGAGCGCATGAAGGCGGGGCGCCCTCACAATGTGTACCTGAGCCAGCAGGCGTTGGATATCCTGGTCGCTTTCAAGACCTGTTTCAGTGCCAGTTCGTATTTGCATCCCGGACGTTACGAGACGGAGCTGCCGATCAGCGCGGCGACGTTGAACCGGGTCATCGATGTCACCGTGAAGTTGATCCGTGACCGCGGTGAAGACTTCGAGCCCTTCACCGTGCATGACTTGCGCCGCACGGCCAGTACATTGCTCCATGAAGCC
Source organism: Thauera butanivorans NBRC 103042 (assembly GCF_001591165.1). GTDB lineage: Bacteria > Pseudomonadota > Gammaproteobacteria > Burkholderiales > Rhodocyclaceae > Thauera > Thauera butanivorans. Next base: position 131,873 of record NZ_BCUG01000008.1, on the reverse strand, counting down.
GGCTTCAACAGCGATTGGATCGAGAAGTGCCTAGCTCATGAGCAGCGCGGTGTGCGTGCGGTCTACAACAAGGCCGAGTACGCCGAACAGCGAAGAGCGATGCTTCAAACCTGGGCCGATATGCTGGATGGTTGGATCAAGAGTGGCGCCAATGTGGTGCCCATCCGACGAGGTGTCGGCATCGCTTGATGATGCGCGTGCTTACGCCGTCTGTATGGTAACGCCGGGAAAAACTATGCTCCTGACGCGTTGGATGGGCGTAAGTCGGCCCTGTAGCGTTGATCTTGCCGCTGTGCGCGACGCTGTCTGTGGCCCTCGGATTCGTCGTTGAGTGCCGGGCGGCTGGAAGGTGGCTGTCCGCAGACGTCCGAAAAATATCTACAAATTTCGGACATCGATTCTTGCCGATTGTCCGAAAAAGCTGTACAAATATCGGACAAGGTGCCCCTATGTCCGATCTCAAATCCGCCATCTCCTCGCAGATCACCGCCGCCGGTGCCGGCCATGTCTGGGTGCCGACCGACTTCGCACACCTCGGCAACCGTGATGCAATCGACAAGACGCTTCAACGCATGGTGCTGGCGGGCGACCTGCGTCGTATCGACCGTGGGTTGTACGACAAACCCACCATTAACCGTCTGACCCAGCGTCCCACCACCCCGGACTATCGCGCAATCGTCGAGGCCATTGCTCGGCGCGACCAACTGCGTCTGTTGGTGGATGGCATGACGGCGGCGAACGATCTCGGCTTGACGGACGCCGTCCCGGCCCGCGTCACCATACACACCGATGCACGCCGCCGGGCGATCAAACTCGACAAGCTGACCATCGACTTCAAGCAGACCGCGCCCAGTCGTCTCTACTGGGCCGGTCGTCCTGCCATGCGGGTCGTACAAGCGCTGCACTGGCTGAAAGACACGTTGGTCTCCGACCGCGACCGCATCCTGAACCGCCTGAGCCAGCTGCTGGCCGATCCGACCCATGGCATGGCACTCCGCCAGGATCTGCTTGACGGGTTCAATACCTTGCCAGCGTGGATGCAAAGCCTGATCCGTGAGCTGCCCGAATGCGACCCGCTGGTCGCCGTGGCCAAGAAGACTCCGCAACCGCTAAGCAGCGTGAAGCGATCGGCGAGTCCCGGTTCCCTTGGAAGCGCAGGGAGGGCCAGTTGAACCCATCCTTCCGTGAGGTGATCACCGCCGCCGACGCCGACCGGCTCGATCTATTTCTGGGCGCTGCTGCCCGTCTCGGCACGGCGGTCCAGAACGTCGAAAAGGACTTCTGGGTCTGCTGGACCCTGGACGTGTTGTTCAACGGCGTGGCGGCGGGCGGGCCCCGGCTTCTGTTCAAAGGGGGCACTTCCCTGTCCAAGGCGTTCGGCCTGATCTCCCGTTTTTCCGAGGACATCGATATCACGGTCTTCCGGGACGACTTGGGGCAAGCGGCCGACGTGGCGGAACTGGAAGCCTTGAGCGGGAAGAAACGTCGTGCGCGTCTTGAATCCATCCGCACGGCGTGCCAAGCGTACATCGCCGGCCCTTTGACGAACCAATTCACCCAAGTCGCCGCCGCCGTCATCCCGCAAGGGCGTTTCCGGTTGGAACTCGACCCAGACGACAAGGACGGCCAGAGCCTGCTGTTCTGGTATCCCGCCGTCACGCCCGCGGCCGACAGCTACATCCGCTCAGCCGTCAAGATCGAATCCGGTGCGAAGTCGGCGCTGGACCCGCATATCGCAGCTTCGGTCGTACCGTACGTCGCACAAGATCTGCCCGGGTTGCATCTGGCAGTGGGTAACGTCACCACCGTGAAGCCAGAGCGCACCTTCTGGGACAAGGTCATCATCCTCCACGGCCTGCGACAGTGGCATGACCGCCGCGGCGAACTCCGGCACGGCGGACAGCGCGTCTCGCGCCACTACTACGATGTGCACCGCCTGATGCAGGCATCGGCATCGTCCGAGTGGCAAGCCGATCATGCGCTTGCCATCGACTGCGCCCAGCACGCGAGGCTGTTCTTCGGCAGTGCCGACCTGGGGCTGGATGCCGCTCAACCCGGCACATTCACGCTCGTACCCAGTCCGGCGATGGGTGAAGCGCTCGCCAAAGACTACGCAGCGATGGCTGGCATGGTCTTCGGCGACGTTCCGCAGCTTGACGTGGTACTTGCCAGCATTGAGCGCTTCGAACAGATCGTCAATGGGGCAGCGGTTGCCGCATCGCTCGCGCCGAAGGACTGAGCTCCGTGAACGACTACTTCAGCGACCGGGAGAATGGGCCGCGGGCACGAACCGAGCAGGTGATTTCACCCGCCGTCTGGGCAGGCTTGGAAGCCCTTGGCGGTGGAAATGCGAATGGGGTAGTGTTCGTGGGCTTGAAGCCTGCACCGTCCGATGTAGGCTGACACCGAGGAGGCCGAAATGAGAAAACTCGTTGTCATCGGATTCGTTATAGCAGGGGCGGCCATTGGCTTGTTGTCGTCGCTTGGCGAGACATTGGCCCTCAAAGTGTTCATGATGGGGCTTGGCGCCCTTATCGGCGCAATCGCTGGCGCGGCCCCGTCGCGAATCGGTCGCGGTCGCCCGACGCCTCGTCGCGACGACGCCCTCCGCGGGCTCGGTACCTCCTCGCAAGACCTCATGGAAAACTACTGGCGCGACGAGGGCCATCCGCAGTTCATGAAGCCGCCGTCCCCGGACAGCAAACAGTTCGGCGGAACTGGCGGAATGGCCGATTGATCACTCGTCCTTTCGAAGCAGATCTTTCACCACTTCCTGCGCGTTCTCGATCGATGCTGCGCCATCATCGACCACCTGCTTGCCCGATTGCTTGAGCAGGGATTTCTTGGTGGCCAAGGTGCCATCTGCCGTGTCGACGATCTCTGCCTTTCGGTCAAAGGTGGATCTGGCCGAAGCGGTTTCATTCCTGATGGCCATGCCCTCAGTCTGTACGTCGTTTCGCAGCGAAGGCGGGCTCGTGTCCGAGTGAGCGCTCGGGGCGGGTCGGTTGGAGTGCGCAACTGTTGCGCGGTGCTGTTGATCCGAGGCCGAGAGATCGGGCGACAGGGCCGGGTCCGAGGTGTGCCGATCGTGCAGGACGCGCACGTCTTCGAACGAAGTGGGTAGAGCGGTGCCATCGGAAAACACCCGGTTTGGCCTGAGGCCTTGGCGAGCGAGTTCTGCCTCAAACATGGAGAGCGCCGAGGCGCTGTCGCCGCCATACTGCTCGGCGTAGCGCAGGAACATCTCCAGGTTGTGCGGGTCCTGGGCGATATCAATGGAAAGGGATTCTCCGCGGTCCCTGGCCAGTGAGAGACGCTCTGCAAAGGCCGTTCTTTCGGCGAAAGTGGCATCGGCCCGCTCGGCTCGAGACATGGCGCTGGCGAGCCGCGACGACATGTCCTGGGCCTCGCGGGAGTCCTTGGCGAAACTGTTGATGAGGCTCGAATCCCTCGACACCCGATCGCCAAACTGCTTGAACTCCGCAATCTGCTCTTGTGTGAGGCTGTTGAGCACCTTCTGCTGGGCAGCCGATAGACCCGACATGTAGTTCTTCCCGGCGCGGGCCTGAAGTTCCGCGCCCGCTACGGGGGTATTGATCCCCAGGTGGCCGGCAGCGCCAAAGGCTATCTGCGCCACTTGGCTCTGGGTCAATCCGGTGCTGTCTGCCACGTTTTTCGAGATCTGATCCAGCCGGTTGAGGGTCTCGCCCGTTTGCTCGAAGCTGCTTGAGACCGTACCACTACTGCTACGTAGGGATCGGAGTTTTGCCAGGCCTCGTGTAAAGGTCTCGGTGAGCGCCGCTGATCGCTCGGTATTTGCTGAGATTGCTTCGCCGCGCGCGGCATCGGCTTGCCGACTGGCCTGCACCACATCCTGCTCGGACACACGCATCGAGACCATCCGCGACGCAAAGCCCTGGTTGCGCAGCAGGCTGACGGCCGTCCGTCCGGTCAGGGCATTCGACGAGAAGGTGTTCCCGCTCAGGTCGTTCTGCCAGCTGTGCATGAAGGCCGAGGTGCGGTTGGGCGCCAGGTGCATCTGGTCCATCCCCACGTTCCCCATGGAGACGTTGCCGACGGTCGAGGCCGAGGTGCCACCCGCGATCATCGCCTGCAGGCCCGACAGGCCGCCGACCAGCGCCGTCCCGAAGTTTTCCATACGCTTCAAGGCCGCCCAGGCGATGAAGGGGATACTCATCGCCAAGTAGCCGACGACGGCCTCGCCCGAGATCGCACGCGAATAGATCGTCGAGGCGGTCTGCAGGGCCAGCGCCTTGGTGCCCGTGCCAAGGTCCGCCGCGGCCGCCAGATCGTAGGCCGCGTAGATCGAGGCCATGTAGTTGAGGATGGCGTAGAGCGGGGGCCATAACTGGATCCAGATCAGCACCGCCGCGTAGCCCTTGAAGGCGATCATCGTCTCGCGGCCGCTGGTGAGCAGGAGGAGCAGGACGAAGAGCGGGAACATCGCAAAGGTCACCGCCTCGACCACGTTGCGGAACACCGGCAGGGCCTGCTCGGCCACCTTGCCGTAGTTGAGCCAGGTCGCGTTCTGCTGAGCGACCGCCTGGGCGCGACCGACCGCCAGCACCATGGCCGCCGGATCGTTGACCTTCTGGCCGACGATCTTGCTGGTGTCCTCGATCGCATTGAGCATGGCGTTCTGCCGGATGAGGTCGGCGGCGGTGGCCGCGGCAGTAGCGATGCTGTTCTTGAGATAGGCCTGCTGGATCTGCCCGGCGATGGCCGCTGCCGCCGCGGCGCCCGGCAAGGTTGGGTTGAGCTGGAAGGCGAGCCGCCCCTCAATACGAGTGATCTGGGCCGGCAGTCGCCCGTTGAGGCTCTGATAGACGTTGGGGCAGGTATCGACGCCGACACTGCCGCCCGCGCCGGTGAGAGTGCTGAAGCGCGCAGGGTTGGGCGAGGCCATCAGCGGCCAGACATCGTCCGACGTGGAGAATGCGGCCGGATCGAGGGTGCCGTCGATCAGGTCGTAGGTCGTGCAGTTGTGGATGAAGTTGATGAGGTCTGTGCGGAACGCCGGGTCCTGGAACACCACGTTGCCGGTCTCGCGGATCAGGCGGTTGCCGAACATCAGTCCGTTCTGCTGGTAGGCGAGTTCGGCCGGCAGCGCGCCGATGCCGGGGATGACCTGGAACGCCGTCTCGAAGAGCCCGGTCAGCGTGTGGCCGATGGTGCTCGTGAGGCTACCCAGCAAGGCCACGCCGAAGGGCACGTTGTCGACCACCTTAACGGCGGAGCCGCCCGTCTTGTCCACGATGCCGACGGTGACCTTGGGCACGATCAGCACCGAGAACACCAGCACTACGGTGGCCAGCCACTTCCAGCCCTGCAATTTTTCGGGGGCGAAGGCGTAGGCGATGAGTGCCGTGACGAAGCCGCAGAAGGCGACAGCCGCCACCGCCGCCGCGTAGTCGCCCGACGCGTGGATGGCCGCTGCCGCGTTGAAGACGCCGAACAGGCTGTCGGCATTCTGGTAGGCGTAGATCTCCCACATGGCCGTCCTTCTCCTCGCGCGATCCCGTCGGCGCTACTGCGACAGATAGGCGGCCTGCTGGCCGAGCATGTCCATGACGTGCTGCGGCATGCTGGAACGCAGCTGGCGTTCGAGCTGTTCCAGGTGGCTGGCTACCGCCCGGAAGGAACCCACCTTCTGGTACAGCAGGTTCTTCTCCTGCGAGATTTGCAGGAGCATCGCCTGGGCGCGCTGGCGGACCTGGTTGGCCTGCTCGCGTTGCGTCTGCTGCAGCGTGTAGTTCTTGTCCAGGGCGGCCATGCCCAGACGCAGGTTGCGTTCGAGGAAGACGTAGGCGTAGTCGGCGGCGATGACATCGCGGTACTGGGCGATCAGGCTGTCGGACAGCCCCGACCCCGGGATGCTGGTGCCGATGGACAGCATCTTGTAGACCGGTTCGGTGGTCTGGTTCACGAAGCCGACCTCGGCCGAGTTGTTGGGGATGGCGGTGCGCGAGGCGATCTTCTCCGCGATGGAGCGCATCATCGTCTCGACCTTGGCGGTGAAGGGCGTGTGCGTGTAGGTGGTGTTCAGGCTGACCTTGTCGCAGTTGGTGTAGTCGTTGCACTTCAGCATGTGCTGGATGACATCCGTGCCGCTCGCTGCGCTCTGGCCGTAGAGCAACTGGCTGATCGACGTGAGCGTGGGTGCGATCGGCTCGGGGTCACGGGCCGATTCCTCCGGGTAGTAGATGATCGTGCCGACCATGCTCATGATCAGCTCGCGCTCCTGATCGTCGAGATAGGAACCGGTGTACTGCAGCGCCTTCCACGTGAGGTTGCCGACGAAAGGGGCCTTGTTCTTCACGTTCGGATCGCTGGAGGCCCGCGCCGAGGACAGGATGCTGGGCCGGTCGGTGGCGCAGCGCCGGCGCGCCGCATCGCGGTCGCTCTCCAGACCCATCTCGATGGCGAGGTCGGCGCAGGTTTCCTGCGAGCTGTAGCCGAGCGACTCGGCGGCGGTGCTGACGATAGCCTTGGCGGTCTCGCACGAGTTGATGCGGGCGTTGTTGATCCAGGTTTCCAGACCCTTGGCCCACTTGGTGAGGCCGCCCAGCAGCGGCGAGACCGCTTCGAGCGCCAACTGGAAGGCGATGCCGGGCAGGGCCGCGGTGATGTTTCTCAGCATGTTCTTGAATTCCTCGGCCGAGATGTGGCTGAAGCTGCCGCCGAAGACGTCGATGCCACCGCAGCCCGCCTTGGCGCTGGGGAACTGGATGGCTGCGAGCTGATAAACCTTGTTGGGCGAGCGCATCATCAGGTTGCCGCCGGCATAGGTGTTGAAGGTCTGGCCGCGGAAGGCGCCGGGCGCGGTGTAATTGCCGATGGCGCCGAGGTTATTGAACATGTCGTTAACCTCCGCGTTGAGGTCGCCGGCGTGCAGGGGGGCGGAGGCGGCAAGCAGCAGGGCGGCCAGCGCGAACGCGGCCGTCCGGCGCGTGAGGGAAGGGAACGTTGGGCGCGGCAGGGGGGGCATGTTGGTGGACTCCTATCGAAGGTTGATCTGCCGCGTCGCGCTGGGCAGCATCGCCTCGCCCTGCGGAGTCGAGACGACGGCGAGACGCTCCAGCAACTGGGATTCGGAGAGCACGCCGAAGCCGATGGGCGTGATCCTTCCGGTGAAGGGTTGGGCCAGGAAGATGGCGGGCACCTGGGTGACCTTCAGGGTGGTGGCGATGCCGTTGTCCGGGCGCGCCTCGGGGAAGCCTGGCATCGGACCGCCGTCCATGCTGACGGCGACGACCTGGATGCCATGGCGCGCCTGAAAGGCAGCCAGGGTCGGCGCGAAGGCATGGCAGTAGGGGCAATCGGAGCGATAGAAAAAGAACAGGACATGGTCCGCGCCCAGGTCTGCGATCGCGCGCGAACGCCCAGCCTGCTGGGTCTGCTCGAACACCTCCAGCGCCTTGGCGTTGACTGGCCGACCCTGCAGGGTTGGATCGAGCTCGGGCGTCGCCCAGGCCACCCGCTGGGCGACGTCGGCGAAATAGGAGGCACGGGCGACGACCTGGGACTCGAGTTCCATGTAGCGCCGCACGTTCGCCTCGGTCGGTCGCATGATGGCGATGTTGCGGGTGTCTTCGAGGGTCTTCTGCAGACGTTCGAACTCGACCAGTTCCGGCGCTTTCAAGGGCGGAGCCGAGGGCATGGCCTGGCCCGGCAAAGTCGGCCGTGCTCGTTCCTCCTCGGTGGGATCCTCATAGAAATGCCAGCCGCGCCAACTGTCGGACCAGTAGCGCGCCGCGGCATCCTGGGCCGGCGCGGCGCCGGCGCCCAGCAGCCAGGCCAGAGCCAGCGGCAAGCGGATGGACGTGGGGAACGCGGAACGTTTCATGCCGAACGGCTACTTCAGGGATTGCGGCGGCCGGCCGTCGAGGCAGTAGTCGATGCCGAAGTCCATCGTCTGCCGGCGTGGGGTCGTGGCGCCGGGCAGGAGGACACCGTCCTGCCAGAACGTGACCTTCAGGCGGCTGCACCCGGCCTGGGCATAGCGCTTCTCGGTCATTACATCGATGTAGATCGGCGAGGTGGCGCCGAAGCGCTTGGTGATTGCGTCGGCCATCTCCCCGGTGAGGATCCCATGGGCCTGCCCGTCGGTCGCCTGGAGGGCGGCCAGCATCACCGGGCGCGCATCGGGTACTGGCGTGCGGGATACGTCGTCGGCAAGGGCGGGCGACGCGAGCACGGCCAGCGCTGCCGCATAGATAAGCTTCATTGGCATTTCCCCTGTCCGTAGTAGCAGGTGGTGAGGCGCGCAGCATTGTTGCCCTGGATCGTTCCGACATCGGGGAGCGTTGGGACGATGGAGGCATAGAATTCCGTGAGGTCCATCGCCGCGAAGTCCAGGCGCTGGAGCTGGGCGATGGTGAAGCCCGAGCAGACGGGGTTCTTGCCGGAGCCCCAGCCCTTGCCCACCTGCACACGGCCCTGTTCGTTGACGATGCGCGCGAGCTTGCTGTTGAAGCAGCATTTGCCGGTGGTGTGCTCGATGCAGGCGACGCATTTGCCGAAAACGCGGATGCAGGAGGAGCACCACGTGCCGACCTTGTGGCAGAGCCCGGCCCCTTCCTTCATCGCGAGCTTGCCTTCCTCCTCGTTGCAGGACGACATGGACATGACGATGTAGATGACCACGGCGATGGCGAGCGACCACGGGTCGAAGGCGATCACCAGGCTGTCGCCCGCATAAAGGACCGCCGAGCCGGCGGGCAGCGCAGCGCCATTGACGGCGACGGTGACGCCGTAGGTGGTGAAGGTGCCGCTGAAGCCGCCGCCGAGCAGCAGCGCCTGCATGCCCTGATACAGGAACTCCCGGTTGTCGGCGTTCATCAGCACGTCGTAGACGAGGCGCGAGCCGGTGCCGAACAGGCTCTGGTTGGTCATGCCGGCACCGGCCGAGTCGGAATAGCAGCAGTTCTTGAACAACCGGTCGCGGCAGCGGTTGCCCTCACCCTTGAAGACCTGCATGTTGTCGGTGTCGAGGTACACGCCCGCTTCGCGTGCGGCCTCCATCAGCGACATCGAACGGGCGAAGTCGGCGTCGTTGGTGTAGCTGGTGTTGAAGCAGTTTCCGGCGACGCAGAAGACGTTCGCAGGGCAGTTCGTTGCCGTGACGGTGGTGCCCGGCGGCACCGGGCAGGTGTAGGTGTTCTCGGTGATCTCGCAGACACCGGTGGCCGCGTTCATCTGCCGGCAGACGGTGCCTGCGGGTGTACAACCGGCCGCAATCAGAGGTGCGCACTCGTCGGTCGCGGCGGCTTGCGCGCAGGCGAGTGTCGTCTCGTACTGCCAGCAGGCACGCGATACGGACGCGCCGTTCACCACCTTGGTGGCGGGGCCATCGATGCAGCGTGCGGCTCCTGCCACCGTGCAGCGGCCACCGGTGGTCAGGGCGGGGCACTGGTCGTCCCATCGATCGGTTTCGGTCACCGTCGTGTGGGGCCGTTCGTAATTTAGGACCATCTGCGGGATCGACCCATAGGCCGGATTGACCCGCCAGCCGACCACGGGACGTTGCGCGTCCTCGGTCCAGAAGTAGCCGGGCACGGTGCCCGTCACGTCAAAGCCGATGAGTCCGGACGCCGTCGCGGACGGCGCGTAGCAGGTGGATGCCTCGAAGGCCGAGACTGGGTCGCCGCCCCAGCCCCAACCCCACCAGGGCAGGATGTTGTCGCCACTCTGGGTCCCGGACGGGCAGGCTCCATAGACTTCGAGGAAGGGGCGCTCCAGCACGCAGTCCCCGAGACCCGAGTCGCCACCACCGTCGGCGCAGACACGCCGGTATTCGTGGGCGACCATGGCGGTCAGCCGACAACTGTCGCCGGCGCACTGGTTGTCGGCGACCCACAGGCCGTTCTGGCCGCTGCCCCACCACCACCATGAGCCGCTGCCGGGGAGCGTCGCGACCATGCGGGGAAACGTCAGTGGCGTGGTCATATCGAGGTCGAAGTACGTCAGTGGCGTACCCCGGTCGGTAACCCGGAAATGCTGTTGGCTGGCAGGCTTGTCCGGTATGCACTGCACATCCAGGCCGGTGCGGCCCGAAGCGGCGTGGGCGAACCAGTTGCCCGGTGTGCAACTGCTGGTGCGCGACACCGATACGCTCAAGGAGCGCGTGCAGGCGTACGGGGAGGTGCCGCTGTACTGGCGGCAGACGCGGTTTTCGGTGGCAGGTGTGGCGACGCTATCCACTTGGCAGCCGCTGTAATAGGTGGCGATGTCTTCCAGGATCGTCGCGGGGTTGGCGGCGACGGCTCGGGCGGCGCTCACTGCAGGGTCGTAAGGAGAGATGGCCTCGCGCGGCGTGTTGGCCGACGTCATCGCCCCGCGCTGAGCCTCGCAGATGGGATCGCCGGTAGCGGTGGCGCAGGCGGTCAGGCGGGCATTCGCCGACCCCGCCAAGTTGGGCTGCCCATAATACGTGGTTTCCGGCGGCGTGCTGGTATAACCCGGGACGGCGCTCGAGGCGCTCGGCGCATTGACCGTCCCGCGGATCACCGGGTTGGCCGCCTGGCCGGCAGTGGTGCCTTCCTCGAACGGGCCGGCCACGGCCGCGGTCTGCGTCGTGACGAAGCAGAAGAGCGTGATCCAGATGACCCAGCGACGCATCCGGCCTCCGCCGAGCCGCCTCAAGGAGGCTGGTGCCCCCTCGGGGGGCAGCGAACGAACGTGGGAGTAGGGGCCGTTCATCTCTGCCTCCTATCCCCGAATCCGCTTCAGGAAGATGTCGGCTGCCGGGGCGAACCCGGGTGCCGACCGCTGCATGTATTCCAGCGCGTAGTCCAAGCTCACGTCGCCGGAGGTCCGCAGGAAGATCTCGGACGGCGCGCAGCTGCCACCGGCGCAGGGGACCGGTCGGGCGCCATCGCGCACCAGCACGAAGGTCGGGACCCGGGTGACGGCATAGCGGTCGAAGGCCTGCGGATCGATTTGCACCGCCACTTGCCGGTCGCCGATGAGGCGCTGCACCCAGGCGACGGTGGTGCGCAGCGACCCGTCGGCGAAGCCCCGGAGGACGATCGAAGCCTGGGCGCGTGCGGCCTGGTCGATGAGGCGCTGCAGCGTGGGCTGCGGTATGGAGAGGCTGACGAACACCAGGAGTCCCGGCCCGGACGCCAGTCCCTCTGCTCGGCTCATCTCCTGCGCTTGCGATGCATAGCCCCGCGCCAGCGCATCGAGGTCGATCGCGGCAGGGGCCGCCGGTGTCGGCAGGGCGTCGAGGTTGGGCCGGGCCGGCACCGGCGCGGCTTCCAGTTCGGCGTCGCTCGGCATGCGGTGTCGCTGCCGCGCCCGCTCGATGTCTTGATCGGAGATCGCGGGCTGTTCGCGGCGGGCTCGTTCGATGTCCGCATCGGTGATCAGCGGCGGGTCCTCTGCCAGGGCCTGGGCGCTCGCTACAAGCGCCGCAGCGAAGGCGAGGGCGGGAAGGGCGAGATTAGAAGCCGACACAGCAGTTCCTTTTGCGAAACAACATGAAGGCGAAGTCCTCGCCGCGCACGGGGTATTCCTTGCCGGCACCCCAGAGCACGGTGGTACGGCCGAAGGGCTGGCAGCAGCGGCCGGCGTCCTTCGCGGTGTTGGGGATCGGGTAGGTGAGCTGGGTCTTGTAGGCGGTCTTGTCCATGACTGGCTCGAAGTACGGTCCGCACAGGCCGGGCGTCCCGTGCCAGCCCCAGGCGATCAGTTCGCGGTGCATCTTCGCGGTCAGGCGCTGGGCCATCAGCGCGGCCGTGCGCACGCCCCCCAGGTGGTAGGGCACGTGGCCGTCGAGCGGGTAGATGCCCCCCTGGCAGCCGGCGCACCAGAAGAGCTCCCTGAGGCCGAAGCCCACCGAGGCCGCGACGCAGTCGGCCGCGCAAGCGGCGATGGCGACCGGATTGGCGAAGAGCACGGCGTCCGGGTTGAGGATCAGGGTGAGCTCGTCGTCGTTCCACAGCGGATCGACCTCGGTGAGGTAGGCGAGGTCGAACGAGCCCCTTTCCAGGCAGGGGAAGTCGGTCACCACCTCCAGCCAGTACATCACCGGGTTCACGTAGAAGTGCGCCTGGTAGAAGCTGCCGCCGTCGCCGTCGCCTTCCGGGCGGGTGAAGCGCGCGGCCTCCGGTGCCGGGATGCCCGGGTCGAGATCGACGCCGCCCAGGGAGACGAGGCAGAAGGGCTTCCGCACCGCTTCGACGTGCCGTGCGGGCTCCCAGAAGCCGATTGAGAGCCCGATGGCCGGATTGACGCCGCAACTGCAGACCGGGCTGGCCGGGTTGTCCGTGTCTTCCTGGTCGCCGAAATTGGCGACGCGGGCGCTGCCGATGCTGATGGGCAGGATGCAAGACCAGCAGATGTCGGTGATGGGATTGGGGAACTTGCCGACGCAGGTGGCCGCGCCGGCGGCCCGGGCCGGCAGGGTGGCGAGGCCGAGGAGCAGCGCCAGCACGAAGGGTAGTAGGAGCAAACGTTGCCGGGTCATCGCGCAAGCTCCAGTTCATCGACCCGTAGCCGCAGCCCCTCCTGGGAGACCAGGGCCGGCACCTGGGCGATGCCCAGGCGACGCGTGAGCAGGCCGTGCTGGTCGTAGTAGAGGGGGATGCGCCAGGACTTCATCAGCTCCAGATAGGAACCGCCCACCAGGATCGGCTTGACGCGTCCCCGGTACGACGCCATCAGCTGCCGCGCCCGGCCGACTTGACGCGGGTCGCGGGCGTCGAAGAACAGCAGGTGCCGGGACAGCGACACCACCTCCAGCGGGTTCTTGCGCGTCCCGGCGGCAAACAGCAGTTCGCCCTGGGGGCCGAGGATGTTGCGATCGAGGGTGAAGCTCGGATCGACGTAGTAGGTCCGCGCGGTCTCGGTGGGGTGCAGGCCTGCCACTGGCGGAGGGTGTTTTACGGACTCGATGCCGCGGACCCGGGCTTGCTCTTCCAGGCGCTTGAGATCGCCGCTGCGTTCCATGTCCCGCAAGCGCCGCTCGATCATCTGCAGCAGGTGGGGTTCGCTGATCTCGTAGGTCGGGCCGATGACGCCCAACTCCATGGCGAACGCGGTGGGCGCAAGGAGGCTCAGACCTGCCGCGACGACGAGCATCTTGAGTGCGGTCATGGCGTGCTCCCGCCCGGGCAGCGCACCTGCCGCGCCCATTCGGCTTCTCCCGCCGCATCCCGCAGGTGGCTGGCGCGGATCAGCCCCAGCAGGACCGGATCGCCGTCGCCCTGGGAAAAGGCGCGGCGCAACTCGCTGGTATGCATGGGGCGGCCGCAGCGCCGCTGGAATGCCGCGAGGTAAGCCCGGGCACCGGCTTCGGCGGCGGGGGCGATCCGCTGCAGGAGGCCCAGGTAGTCGTCGAGCGGCATCTCGTCGGCGTAGGCATCCGATTTCGGCAGCGCGCCGTGCGCCGGACTGGTTTGTCCCCACACCGGCAGAGCGGCGGAGGTGGCGACCAGGACGACGGCGGTGAGCCGGGGGGCGAGCCGCGACATCAGTGCGGTGCGATGCTTCATGCCCGCCTCCGTTAGAACAGCGGCACCGCGCGGCCGATCATTTGATCGGCGCGAACCAGCCCGCTCGCTGCGTAGCGCGAATCGAAGGAGTCGGGGCTGGTGCCTTGCACGTAGAAGTAGCCGGGCGGAATGACCGTGGGCGCGATCGGTGCCAGAGGGCGCCGGTCGTGGGCGTGGGTCTTGGCGACCCCGACTGGCATCCCGTTGATGGCGACGATCCGGCCGCGCACCGTGACCGTATCCCCAGGCAGCCCACGGACGATCTTGAAGAAAGGCTGGCCGCGCAAGCCGGGGTAGTCGGCCTGCGCTGCGCCCGCGAAGGCGAACACCACGTAGTCGCCGCGATGTAGCTCACCGGCATCCTCGACCAGCAGCGCGACCCGGTAGGGCAGGCTGGGCGTCCAGTTGAACAGTACGGGCAGGCGCGGCGTCGCATCGATGAAGAGCCGCACATAGGCGAGGCCCCAGATCGCGAAGACCGGCAGATAGAGGTACCAGCGCCGGCGCACGTGGCGCAGGAAGTCGGCGAAGTGGTCGACGGCGCGCCACCCGAGGGAGCGGGCCGGGACGCGAGGTGCCAACGGCAGGGTCGGTTCTTTCATGGGGCTTCCACCATTCTGCGCAGTCGGGCTGTCAGGTCGACGGTGTTCGGCGTCGGTCCGGCGACGGCGGTCTTGAGGAGTACCAGGCAGCCGCATTCCCGCGGCAGCTCATCAAGGGCGGCCGGCAGGCGCTGGGCGAAGGCACGCGCCATGGAGAGCGCCTTCTGCCGGTCTTCCTCCGAGGAGGGCTGACTGAGCGTCTGGGTGAGGATCTGGGTGAACTCGGCTTCCTTGGCGCGGTACACCTCAGCGACATCGACCACGCCGATGACCAGGGCCGGCCGCAGCACCCAGCGGTCGTAGGCTGCGAGCGATGCGGCCACCACGAACAGCGTCACCAAGCCATGGGCGAGCCAGTGGAGAACGCTCGCTTTCATACCGCGTGCCCCCGGCGCCGCAACAGTTCGCTGATCGCCTCATCGATCGACAGGCCCTGGGCGCGCAATTCGTCGATGGGCGCGTTGTCCTCGAGCTTGTTGGAGAACAGCAGGTGGGTGGCCGGATCGAGGATGGCGCGGGCCACGCCTTCGCCCACCGGCGAGGAGATGTAGAGCTCGGAGAACACGCCGGCCTCGGTGCGCAGCGAGTTCAAGAGGCGCTTTTTCGGCTCGTCCATGGTGAGCCGGCCCTTGCGGTCGAGCATCTCGATGGACTCGGGCTTCTGGCGCAGCAGGAAGACCCAGTCGGAACAGTTGAAAGCAGCTTCCATCTGCGCCGAGCCGTAAAAGTCGTCGGCACTTTGTGTCGCCGTGCCCAAGGCGCCGCCGTACTTGCGGGCGCGTCGGGCCGCCTCCTCGATCACGGCTGCCTTGACGGGATCGTCGGCGCCGATGTCCCCCAGCTGTTGCTTCAGCTCGTCGACGAACAGCACCTTGCGCCGGTTGCGGGTGAGGTACATCTCGCCGGTGATCCGGTGCAGCAGCAGGATATTGACCACCGCATGGAGGTCGGGCCGGCGCTTCAGCTCCTCGTTCTCAATGACGATGAAGTCGTTGGAGAAATCGACGTTGTTTCGGCCCTCGAAGAAGCGCTCGTACTGCCCGCCGCGCGCATAGGGGTTGAGCATGATGGCGAGGTCCTTGATGCGCTGATCATTGACCACGCCGAGTTCCTCGATGGTCCCGCCCTTGAAGGCATCGCGCAGTCCCGTGATGCGCAGCCCGTTCCCGTATTCGCGCCAGAGCTTCAAGACCATCGCCGAGATCGCCTTGTACTGGACCTCTTCGAGCGCGTGCTGCATCGAGCACATCTTCGCGATGCCGGGCACCAGCATGTCGATGTCTTCATTGATGTCGACGATGTGGGTGAACGGGTCGAGGCAGATGCCGACGTCCGGGCGGAACTCGATGTAGGTGCCCTGGGCCTTGCGGCACAGCTTCTCGAAGGAGCGCCCGAGGTCGAGCATCCAGACCTTGGCGCCGATGGCACGGTAGGACCACGCCATCTCGTTCATCAGCACCGACTTGCCGGAGCCGGGCGCGCCGATGATGGCGAAGTTGTAGTTGCCCAGGTCGTTGTCGAAGATGTCCAGCGTCATCAACTGGCCACGCCGGCCGCCGAAGACCAGGGCCGGGGTGCGCGTGCCGCGCCACTCCGCGATCAGCGGCGCCATGTGGATGGCGTTGGCCATGGTCTTGCGCGTGACCCGGCGCATCTTCACCAGGTCCTTGTGGAACTTCTCGGTCAGCGTCATGGGGAGGCTCGCCAGCAGCGCCTGGCGGTGCATGTAGGCGTCGGCGTTCAACTGAAAGCCGCGGCCGCGCCAGATCGCGTTGGCGGCTTCGTGGGCGGCGACCGCTTTCCCGGGGGCGGTGAAGAGCGCCAACTGGTGGTAGAGGCTCACCAGGCTGCCGCCGGTGTCGACGGCGTCCGCTGCGGCGGTCCAGTCGTCCAGTTTCTTCTTCACGTCGGGCATGACGTCGGCCATCTTGGACTTGGCGTTCTGCGTCGCCCGCACGTGGTTGGCGGTCACCACCGACTTGGTGACGTTGGGGTCGAGCACATGCACGCCCAGGGTCAGCAGGAAGGGCGCGCTGTACTGCAGCGCCGGCTGCATCAGGTCGCCGATGAGGGAACCCATCTGCCACAGCGCGAAGCGTTCCGGGAAGCTCTTGATCGAGTAGAAGCGCGCTTCCAGCACATCGGGGCTCGCTTCCTTCCACAAGGTGAGGCCGCCCGGGTGCGGGTCCTGGATGGTGTCGAAGTCGACGATCTGGTCGCGCAGCTCGCGCCCGTCGTCGTAGTGCAGGTCCGGGGCGTCGGTCTGCGAAATGCGATCGGGGTTGGTGAAGAGGGCGCACCAGTTGATCAGGTCCGCTGCGTCGCAGACACGGTTCGGGAGGGAGGCCGAGCGCAGCGTCGAGGACATCGAGTCGCGCAGCGCCATCAATTCGTCGCGCCGGTTGAGGTCTTCTGCGTCGCCCGGGAAGGCGACGGAGAGCATCAGGCGAAAGTCCCGGATCGTGTAGTGGAAGCCCGCCGTGAGCGACTTCTGCGCGCCTTGCAGCAGGTGGCCGACGCGCTGGCGGGCGAGCTTCCGAAACAGGTTGCCGTTACGGGCCGGGCGGCCCCAAGCTTTGGCCTGTTCGGCCTGGGTCGCGTCCTCGACCCGCAGGTTGGCGTAGCGGCGCAAGGGCTCGTGCACCTGGGGCGAGGCGAAGAGGTGGAACTGGATGCCAGTGCCGGTCGGGCAGTTGGCGTAGAGGGAGACCAAGACTTCCGCCATGCGCTCGTCGGCGCCGGACTGGGGCATGACTTCCAGTAGGAAGCCCATGCTGTCGCGGTTCACGAAAATCTTCTCAGTGGCGAGGTAGGCGGAGTAGGGGAGCCAGTTGGCGAACTGCTCGGCCGGCGTCTCCACCGGCTGGCCGAAGGGGAAGCGCGGCGCCTCGCGGCGGCTGCGGGGTGTAGGGGTGTCGAGATGCGGGGTGCTCATGACGTCCTCACTGTGCGCGGCTGGCGCCGGGTCCGGTGATGGGCGGCCGCTGCAGCAAGCCCGGTGCGGCCGGCGAGTTGCCCCCGGGGTTCGCGTCGGTGGCGCCATCAGGCGCGGACTGGGGCGGCGGCTTCAATGGCGCATAGGCGTCGAGGATCTGGCGCTGCAGGTGGTCGATCAGCCATTGGCCATTGTCGACTTGCACATACACGTAGCCCTGGTCGTACAGGTCACCGTCCGCGTCTTCCCAGGGCTTGATCCACAGGCGCAGCACGCGGGCCTGGGAGCGCAGGGGGGCGGGCGTCACGCCGGGAACGGCATCGTCGGCGGCTGCGGACGATGCGGCGCGCATCGTCGCTAGAGGCGCCCGCTCGCCGGATTCCTCTTTCTGCACGGCGGGGGAGCGCCGCGCCCGCTGGCTGGGCAGGTTGTGCTGAAGGGCGTTGGCATAGGTGCCCGACACCGATTCGCAGGCGACCCCTTCGGGAGCCTTGCAGGCGTACTTCGAGTCGCCGCCCAGTCCCGACATGTTCATGCAGGCGCTCAGGGGGAGGAGCAGGCAGGCCGTGGCGATGCGCAGGACAAGGGCCTTCATGGTTGCCGCTCCGGGATGCCGGCCTGGGCGAGTCGTGCCTTCAGTACCGTGCGCCCCACCAAGCCTTCGGTACGCGTGCCATCTGCCCAGACCAGGGTGGGCGTGCCTTGCACGCCGAGGCGGCGGGCCAACTCCAAGTTGCGGGCGATGGGGTGCTCGCAGGTTGCGCCGGGGCTGAGGAGCGTCTCGTCGCCCTGGAGCATCAGGCGCTCCCAGGCCTGCTCACGATCGGCCGCGCACCACACCGCGATCGGTTTGGTCTCGCCCTGAAAGGGCACGAGGAAGGTGTAGACGGTGACGTTGTCGAGGCTCGCGAGCTCCGGCTCCAACTGCCTGCAGTAGGGGCAGTTGGGATCGCTGAAGACGGCGAGCCGGCGCTCGCCCTTGCCGTGCACCGTCTTGATCGCATCGGCGAGCGGCAACTGGTCGAAGGCAACCGGAGGGATTGGTGCTTGCACGCCGGCCGATTCGCCCGAGCTGCCGGTGCGCGCGGCCTGCGCCAGCTTCGGGCCGGTGAGGTCCCGCAGGGTATCGGTGTCGAACAGCCGGCCGAACAGGAAATAGCGCGGGGTGTTGGCCGAGACGTAGGCGACGTTGCCGTCCATCCAGACCTCAAAAAGGCCGGCCACCGGGGAGCGCGTGACCTCGGTGAAGCGCGTGCCGGGATGGGCCTTCTGCAAGGCGGCCAGGAGGCGGGATTCGTCGGACGTCGCGGCGTGCGCCGGCGGGAATGCGCCCGCGAACGCGGTGACCAGCGCGATCGCCGCGTAGCGGCCGCGCACGGCTTCAGTAGTTGCCATCGTCGGAGGTCTCCAGGTAGCGGGTTTCGGGAGCGGCGGGGAAGCGCGATGCCGGGGCGGCATTCGTGGCCATCGGCACGTCGATGCGCACGCCCTTGGTGATCACCACGTCGATCTCGCGGCCGGCATCGACCTCGATGACCGGGAAGGTGTTCTCGGCGAGCTTGATGTAGTACTGGGCCAGGCGGTCCAGCGCCTTGCCGACCCCGGTGCCGAGGCCGGCACGGTAGGCTTCGGCGCCGGTGGCGCTGGCGACAGTGCCGAGGGCTGAGGTGCTGTATTCGGTCGACGAGGTCGCCAGCCCCTGGCCGATGCCGCTCACCACGCCGGCCAGTAGCGCATTGGCGAGCATCTGGCCCTGCTTGGTGACCAGGCGCCCGCGCATGCCGACCTTGCCGTCCTCGCCATAGACGCTGCCCTGGATCTTCACTTCGAGGGTGGCGCCGTCGGGCCGCACGCAGGACAGGTTCTCGGTGCGCAGGTAGGCGCGCTCGGAGCTGATGTCGCCGTAGCCGGCCGCGATCACGAAGCAGTCGCGGTATTCGCCGCGGAAGCGGTTCGGCAGCACGCTGTTGTCCGAAAGGCGGATCAGCACCGGGTGGGGGTTGGCCTGGGACTGGCCGCCGGTGGGCGCATCGAGCCCGCCCAACAGGGTGCCGCGCGTGAAACTCACCGGCAGGAAGGTGGAGACGGTGGGCCTGGTCCGGGCACCCGGGCCCGATGCCGAGGCCGCTCCCGTGTTCAATGTTGCGCCGGGGCTTGTGCCGGACCGGGATCGATCGCCCAGGGAGATGCGGGTGATCGTGGGGACGGCCGGCGCGATCGCGGGTGTATCCACGTTCCCCGGGGCGCCAAGAGGCATCACGCCTGCCGATGATGCCTTGGGCAGCGGTGGCGCCGGCGGCAGGGATGTCGGCGGATCTGCCGGCTTGGGTGCAGGGGGCGCCGGTGTGGCGGCCGCCTGTTGGGCCGAGGTGAGCCGCTGTTCCAGCTCCGCGAAGCGCTGCAGGGTCTTCGCCTCGAAGGCCTGGCGGTCCTTGTTGAGCCGTGCTTGCTCCTCGCGCTCGGCTTCGTACTGGGCGAGCTTGCGTCCTGCCGTGCCGACCCATTGGTCCACCGGGTTGACCGGGCCGCCGGGCGGCATGACGCCTATGTTGGTGACGGTGCCGGGTTGCCCAGCGGCAGTGCGGGCCTCGCCGTTCCTGGCACTGGAGCCGGTGAAGGCGAAGATCAGCCAGAGGATGCCGACGCCGCCGGCGACGATGGTCCCCAGCATCGCGTACTGGCGCTGCTTGGGCGACAGGCGTTCCGCCAGGGCGCGCAGGGCGTGGGCGGGTTGGCGCGGCGCGTTCATCGCCCACCTCCGCGCCGGATCACGTAAACGCTGGTGCTCTCGCCGGGGCGCAGGTTGTGGTGCTCGATGGCGATTCCGGCGACCTCACCGCCGTCTCGGTCGAACTCCTGCTCCGCCAACACCATGGGTTCGGTGCCGACGTTCTGCAGCAGGAACTTCTCCCCGATGAGACCGCGCCCCTCGTACTGGCGTACCAACGAGAAGCGCACTTCCGTCCAAAGCTGGATCGTGCGGTGGGCTTCCTCCACCTGGACATCCGCCGGCACACGGTCCGTGGTCATCGCCACCAGCAGGGCCTTCATCGCCCGGATGGGATTCGGCGACGGCCCGGCCGCCGCCTGAGCCGCCCCCGTCGCCCTGAACGCCTTGGGCGTCTTGTCGCGGATGACGATGGTGTCGGCTGGCGTGTCGGCACGGCGCAACAGCAGCGTGTAGGTGGCGTCGGCCGACGAGACGAACAGGTTGACCGGCTTTGCCGAGTCGCCCACCGGGCGGATATAGACCTCGCCCTTGTCGCGGTCGCACTCCAGCACGATCTCGCCGCCCGGATTGATCGTCGGCAGGCCGGCCCCGGGCGCCGTGGTGCCGGGGTTCGTGGGCAGCGCCGGAGACGGGCCGCAGTTGCTCGACAGAATGTTGCCGAATACGTCGGTGATCGGCGCGTTCTCGATGCGGATGCGCGTCGGCTCCTTGATCGAGAGGATGGCTTCGACGGAAACGCCGTCGCTGGCCTCGACGAGCTGCAGGGCATGGACGGGCGCTGCCAGGATCACGGCGGCGACCATGGTAATCGCCGACAATGCCTGTCCAATGCGCTGCCGCGGCAGCGGTGTCGTGGCTGGACTACTTGCTGATCTATTTGCTCGCATAGGGCACCTCCTTGAAGGCTTTCAGGTGCATCCGCGCGCCGGCGTAGCTGAACTCGATCAGGTATGCCTTGAGCTCGTTGGCCGTCTCGAAGCCGTTGACCAGGGTGCGCAGGCGCCCGCGGATGACGACGCTCTGCGCCGCCTCGCTGGGGACGAGTTGCTGGGGCGCGAACACGGTGGCCGCGTTGATGCGCTTCAGGCGCTCGGCTTCCACATCCTGCCGCGTCTTGAGCGGGCCGTACTGCTCGGGCTCGACGTAGCCCAAGAGGACGTCCTTCTTCCAGTCGATCGACGCCGGCGTCACGTCGAGGATCAGCCAGGCGATGAAGCTGCCCATCTGCTCGAGGTATTCATGGCTGGCTTGGTCGCGGGTGACCCAGAAGGTCTGGTTGAGGGCAGGCGGCACAACGACCGTGCGTACCGTCCCCAACAGGTTGAGGATGACCACCAGGGCGAGAATCTGGCCGGCAGCCAGCACGCCGACCGCCAGGCCGAGCCCGCGATTGCGGCGCCGCATCTCCTTGATGTCGCCGTTGAGCCGTTCGAAGTCCATGGGCGCTCTCCGGGCTCAACCGACCATGCGGCGAAGGTGCGAGGGCGGTGTGGCGCGCATCGCGGTCAGGGGGCTCGCGGGCAGATGCCAGTACAACCAGTGGATGGCATAGGCCGGGTGCTTGTCTGCCTTCAGCCGCGAGATCCAGCGCGAGAGGAAGATGCCCGTCGCCAGGCAGATGGCGAAGGACATCCTCGTGCCGGACAGGTAACCGACGAAGAACATGAGAGCGACCGGCGCCGCGACATCGACGTCCCAGAAGCCGATCTTCCACTGGTCGTCCAGACGACGGGGAATGTAGGTGTCGGTGCGCATGCCGGTCTCCCGGGGCTAGAGGCCGGCGTCAGACCACCGCGCCCATGATCGCGCCGGCGATCACCAGGCCGACGGCGGCGAAGATCGCGAGGCCGACGTAGAACAGAACGGGACCGAAGTTGCGCAGCGCGGAGAGGGAAATCAGCGCGACGACGAAGCCTATGAAACCGACTAGCGCCTTGATCCCTGGCCCCAGATCGGCGAGCTGGGTCAGGGCCGAGGTGAGCGGCCCGGTGATGCCGGTGAAGGCGACTAGGTCCAGGGCGTAGCCGGGGAAGGCCGCGCCGAGGCCGAGCACGATCGCCGCGAGCAGCATCGCGACGGTTATCGGCTTGCGCGGGGAAACGCGGGGGGAAGCGACGAGTACTGCAGTGTTCATGAAAACCTCCGGGCAGGCATAGAGTGTTGAAAGGGGATAGGGGAGACGGGTGGGCGTAGGGGAGCGCCGGCGGGTGGGAGCGCGAGGGCTCGACGGGTGAAGGACTTCAAGGTCAGGGAACGAGCGGCATGGCGTCATGGCTGGTCCGTCTCGTCCATCTGGAAGACCACCTCGACCCGGCGGTTCTGCGCACGGCCGGCCAAGGTGTCGTTCGGTGCGATGAAGCAGCACGCGCCACGGGCCCGCAGGGTCAGCGTGGCGGCCAGCGCCGGGTGCGTCCTGCGAAGATGGTCGCGAACAGCGAGGGCGCGTGCCAGGGCGAGTTCCTGGTTGAACGCCAGCGGCCCCGTGCTATCGGTGCGGCCAATGATGGTGATGCGGCGCGCTCGGAGCAGGTCGCCCATGCTCCCGTCCAATCGGGAGCGCGCGGCGGGGCTCAGCTTCGCGCTGCCCAGGGCGAACTGCACAGTGATCGTGCGGGAGAGCTCGGCCTGCGTCGCCGGGGATGGCGGCACCGGGGCGGGTGCAACGGGTTCGGCCGGGGCACGCAAGGCAGCGGGATCGATTGGCTGCCTGGGCGCTTCGCTGGCCAGGGTCTTGGGCGTGCGCGTGGGGCAGGCCGGGGGCACGCACTGCGCGAACACGGCGTCGCGGCCGAAGTCGAGTTGGGCCAGCCGTGCGGGTGCCGTCGCGTGCCGTCCGGTTGCGGAATTGGCCGGCACCGGCGTCCGGAACAGGCTGCACGACGCTGCGACGGCCGTGCAGCAGCCGACAACCGCAAGCCAACCGGCGCGATGCAGAACGCGAGCCGTCATGGCGAGACCCTCACCGACATCAGGGCAGGGGGCGCCGCCGTCGAGACCGTCTGCGAACCCGAGCGTGCGCCGCGTTGCCGAGGCAGCTGGCGGTACACCCGCCAGGCGTAACTGGCGCGGGCCTCGACGCAGTCCTTGCCCTTGAGTCGCGAGCAGGCCGCGTTGTAGGCGCCGACGGCATCCCACGTCGCGCCCCGCCGCGAAAAGCTGTCGGCAAGCAGCCAGGCACCGACATGGATGTTGGTGCAGGGCTCGAAGAGATCGGCTTCCCGGATGCCGTGGCGCGACAGGGTCCGCAGGTGGCCGCTGTTGATCTGCATGAGCCCGATGTCGTAGGACCCGGTGCGCCGGAGGTGCGAGCGGTTGACCGCCCGGGGATTCAGGTTCGACTCGACGCGGGCAATGGCATAGAGCAGGTCGGCCGAGATGCCGTAGCGCTGGGCAGCCTCCTCCCAGCAGGCCTGCGCCCCGGTGGGTACGAGCACCAGGAAGGCGAAGGCAGCCAGGGCAGCAAGATGCGGCAGTCGACGCATGGATCACCTCTCCAAACGAAACCGGACCAGCCCGCAGGGAAGCCGGCAGCGAGGTCTGGGCCGTCGGCGGTGCGCAGACGGTCAGGGTCGGGTTCGGGTCGGTCCGGCGTCTGGCCGGGCGAGGTAAGCGAGCGGGTCAGGAACGGGTAGGTATGCCGATCAGGAACAACCGTTGAGGCGAGCGAAACCTCAACGGGGCGGCGCATCCCACCCGTGATGGGCTCTGTCGGCCATGTTGCGGCGCGCCTGCTGCAGAATGGCGGTACCTGACGGATCCGCTGTCCGGGACAGGGCGACGCAGGCCGTCGTCAGTTGGTCGAGTTGAAACTTGGGGTTGGGGTGTCGGTTGGCGGGGGAACGCTGCAGTTCCAGCAGCAACTGGTACTGCTGCCGCCACATCGATTCGCGGCGGCGCGGCGTCTGGGGCGAGCGAAGAATGAGTTCGGTCCCGAGAAATTGGAAGATGCTCGCAGACGCATCCTGGCGCGTGAAGACAAGCGAGACGCAGGAACTGATGAGATCCGGGAAGCGGAACGTCGGTGACACGTTCTTGTCGCTGCGCAGCAGGCCATAGAGCCAGTCGTGTTCCTCGAGCCACAGTCGCGTTTCGACGATGTCCTGCCGATCGATTCTTGGTGACTCAGACTTTGCCCTGTCCGGATATTCCTTCGGCGTAGCGATGAGCATGATGTTGACCTCGGGTCGATGGCTGTCGATCGCTGCTGCAATCGTATGGCTCGAAGAGTAGGTGTTGTCTGCTGAGGAGTCTCCCAGGAATGAGGGCCTTCTGAGGGGGTTTTCGGACTCAGCGCGAGGTCGATGACCGCGGTCGACCGTTACGAAAGAGCTTTCCATACCGGCGCGCACAGACTCAGCAGTCGTGCCCGGATGTCAGAAGGCGATGTCGCCAGGTCGACCGTCGCAAATCGGATGCTGTGCCCTTGGATCACGGCCGTTTGATCCACTTCTTCGCCGACCGACGGATGCAGAAGCAGGCCGCTCGCAGAATCAGCGAGGGCGTCACCGCGTCCCGTTTGTGATCGGAGGTAGGCATAGATTTGGTAGACGTAGCCGCTGCGAAGGGTTTCCTCGCGATACCAGCCACTCGTCACAATCGATGTGAACTTGGTGTCAATGACGATTCTGCGTTCGGAAGTCTTGTGTTCGAGAACCATGTCCGTCCGCATCGTCGGGAGGATCTTGTCGATGCCGTCCGTCTTCCGGTCGATTTGCCACGTCAACGTGCCTCCGCATTGCACGCACCAGCCCAGCGGGCTAAGGACGACGTCGTAGAACCCTCCGATGGCCTTCTCGAAGAGCCGTCGCACCCAAGTCACTTCGCGCTCAGGCAACGGGAGCACCTGGTTTCCGGCAGTCTCGGTCGGCAACGCCATGTCCATGGCGAGTTTGGCCGCAGCAACCATCATGCGGTCATCTGCATCGTCTCTGCCGAAGCGGTCGACGCTCATTTCGGCTCTGCCAGGTGCTTCTCCGGAGACGCCCATGGCCTTCATGCCAGTGGCAAGCGATCGGCAGCGATGCGCGATGTCCTGTCGCCGGACGATACGGCAAACCGATTCCAGGGCCGCACGCACGAATCGGTTGCGAGGCGTGTCAATGGTCAGTTCATCGAACTCGCATGCCACAAGGCCCCGCGATAGCAGTAGATGGCGTTCGGTTTGCAGGATGTCAATCCGGCCCCGAACGCGGTTCAACACTGCATCACGACGTCGATAACCCTGGCTTAGTTGCCGTCGTTGCCGCTTTTCCACCGAATGGGCAAGGATCTCGGCTACCAGATCGGGTAAGTCATCGGGACTATCTTCCAGGCCGACCAAGCCCGCACCACGCGCGCGAAACAGGTCCGACGCGTAGAGCATCAACAGCCAAAGATTCCGGACCGGTATTCGTCCGATATGGCCCGCTTCGGGCGATGGCTGGCCGGGCGTAGTCGTGGCCGCGAGAGACATCACCACCCCTGGATCAGGCGCTCGCAGGCCTTCTTCGCTTCACCTGGAGCATCGAACCAGTACTCTTCTAGCAAGGGACCGATCTCAGTCTCGACGACATCCTGAAACCACTGACGAGTTTCACCAACCTCCAAGGGATACGCTGGTGTGACGTAGCTGTGGCCGATGCGGAACTGCTTGCCCAGCCTGGCGTCAGCCGTGATCAGATCGTTGAGATCGCGGATCCGACGTTCGACATCCGCGGCTAGCGCGGGATCCACCGCTCTTTCCCCAACGACAAACTCCCGCCACGTGGATCCGAGGCGGGGCTCCAGGTCCACAAAAGCGAATCGACGCCTCAGCGCAAGGTCGACCAATGCCAGAGACCTGTCGGCGATGTTCATTGTGCCGATGACGTAGAGGTTCTCGGGAATGTGCACCGGACGACGTTTACCGTCCGGATCGGGGTAACAGAGCTCGAGTGCCTCGTTTGGCGTACGTTTCCCGGCTTCCAACAGGGTCAGCAGTTCACCGAAGATCTGCGCCGGGTTGCCGCGATTGATCTCCTCGATGACTACAACAAATCGCGCCGTTGAGTCCTTCGATGCTGCCTTGATGGCTTCCATGAAGACCCCGTCTACGAGGGATAGACGCCCGTCTCCCGTGGGACGCCAGCCTCTAACGAAGTCTTCGTAGGAAAGATTGGGGTGGAACTGGACAGCGCGCACCTTGCTTTCGTCACGCTGCCCCATCAGGGCAAACGCGAGCCGCTTGGCCAGCCAGGTCTTGCCCGTTCCCGGAGGCCCCTGAAGAATCAGGTTCTTCTTCGTACGTAATCGCTGCAGCAGGCGGTCGATCTCGGATCGATCCAGGAAGCAGCCATCGTTGAGAACGTCGTCCGCCGCGTAAGGGACGATCGGTACAGCGCTCTTTGCCGCGCCTTCGCCGAGGTCGTCTCCCGGATCGTCGCTTTCGGCGTCATCTCCCGGCTCTGTCCCCTCATCCTCAGCGGGCTCCGCTGTGGGGTCCTTGTACATCCAGGCTTCCAGCGATAGTTCCGGATAGGAGTGCACGGGGTACGACGCTTCTTGAAAGCGGGGCTCCAAGGCGTCCATGACGTCGAGGTAGTCCGCAGCGCTGCAGCGCCGCTTGGGCCCATGACGACCGATCGGCACGCTGAGCTTTTTGGTGACATAGACCTGCGAGTTGTGGTCAAGACTCGGGAATGCCCATGGTCTCGCCCAGTAGAGCCCGAACGTCAAATTCCATCCCACCCCTCGGCGGCCATTCGCGTCATCGAACGCGGCGGCGAACTCATCCTTCCCATCCTCGTTGTCTACATCTGCGAACTTGATGCCCGCCGCGAAGACGGCCCACAAGGAGTCGATATGGTCCGGATCCCGATTGTTTTCGCGTGGGAAGTACCAAGACTTCATGTTGTTGAGCAGAGGAATGCCCTCGAAGCTCTCTGGCACCGCTTCCTCGACGCCCAGGAATTTGGCGAGCTCGACCGCGACGATCTTGCGGTTGGAGTCCTTCATTCCCCGGTTGAAGATGCCCATCGCGGTGAAGGGACAGATATCCTTCACGAACCCCTTCGTGCCGTTCGCGTACTGGTCTTCGGCGAGATACCCCAGACCATCGACGCGCGATGCTATCTCCTGGATTCCTTTGACCAACGCTGATCGGTTGTGACGGAAGTCGAGCAACTTGTCTGCAACGGCTTCATAGAATTTCGTCCACCCGAAGCGGCGCTTATCGGGTGCGACTGATCCGAACCGCTCCTTCCAGTAGGGCGCGTTACGGAACCGATCGATGTCCTGGGGATTATCTTCAAAGGTGAAGGCGATCAGTCCATCGGTCATCCACTCGCCAGGTAGTACACGCCACACGGTGCCCCGGTGGGTGTAGAAGTACCACTCCCGGGCCGGTTCGACCTTCGTCCACTCCACACGCACATGGCGACCGTCGTTCAAATTCTCGGTGATGGTCCCGGTCGCCTTGATGGCCATCACGGACACCGACTGGCCACGGTTGTCGAAGGGCAAGCCGTGCTTACGTGTGTATGACGACTTGACCGCAATCCGGTCCCCCGGGCGCATCGACCGGACCACGTCGAGGTGCTTGTCCTCGTAGCCGTTTTCCCAGATGCCTTCGGACAGGAACCGAGGAAGCTGATCGTCAGTTCCTCCGAAGCTGGCTCCCACAAACCAGGTGGCCGCGACATGTTGCGACTCTTTATTCATTCACCCTCCCTAACTAAATGCTTGACCTCAGTGCCACGAACTGCTGGGTTGGTCCTTCCGACCGAACCTCCAATTCAGTGCTGTAGGAGATGACATAGGCCAGCGGGGGTTCGAAGGCGAAGGGATACAAAACAGCGGTGGACTGCAGGGTTGCCAGCGCGATGGCGCGGCCCTGGTAGCGCAGCGCCGCTTCGATCAGCCAGGAGACTCGTGCCGGATCCGTCAGTTGTATCGGTGCCAGCCGCTCGATTCGATTGCCTTTGGTGACCCGGCGTATGACTCCCCAGTCCACCTGTGTTTGAATAACGGCTCGGGTAGCGGTTTTGACGTTGCCGCGCTCCCCGTACAGCTCGCTCATGCGTCGGTGCACCTCGGGCATCGAGCAGTCACCTTGCATGGCGGTCAGACGGCCCGTGAACTCGGCAACCTTCCCGAAGTACGGGTAGGCTGCCAACGCGGCGCCCCACGCAAAGCAGGCGATGTCCTGACGGGAATTCGCTTCGGACCAAAGGCCGGCGCCGCGGCTTATGAACTCCTCAAGCTCGGATCGAGGTTCGAGCACCAAAGCGTTCAGTTTCGTCCGAGTCTTGATCTTGGCTTCTTTGCCGAGGCCGGCGGCGCCGAGCAGCGCATCCAGATCGCCCTGGTCGGCCAGCCCGTTTCGCACGCGCAGCGCGGCAGCTACCCAATCGAGCTGGATGAACCGATCGAAGCCAATTTGAGGGGCTATCGAAATCATACAGTCAACTCACATGACTCACGCTGACGAACGGCACCAAGAGTTCTTCGACCGAGATGCCACCGTGGACGACAGCCTGATCTCCCTGGAGCAGAAAGGCAGTCCGTCCGCCAGCGAATAGGGCCAAGAAGTTCGCCGGTAGTCCAGCGACATCGAGGCGGTAGGCGTTGGTCGTACTCGCCGCCGACTCCGCAGCCAGCGCTTCGTTTCGGTAAGTGCGAACCCGCTCGCCTCGCAACTCGGCCGCCACTCCCTGCTTCGGGCGGCCCTGTCCGACTGCATCCACGTTGCCGTGATCTGCCGTCAAGTAGACGTGGAAGCCCTTGCCGAGAAGTAGGTCCAGCAACCGCTCGACGAATCCGGTATCCACCCAGCTGGCGATCTGCGTGGCGACACCGCGCTTGCCAAGGACAGCGCCATGAACAATGTCGTCGACGGTGTCGACGACCAGGCCGACGACCTTCACATTCGGGCTGGCCAGCGCCGCTGTCAGCTCTTCCAAATGGTCATTGCGCTGCAGACCCTTGCGGTAGATGACCTCATTGGCACGCAGGCCCTGGTCCAGCCAGAAGCGAGACCATTGGGCTGGCTCCGCACTCGTCGTTTCGATGGAGTCGGGGAACTCGCGCGGCCTCATGCCCGAAAAGATGGCCTGCCGGGAAACGGAAGTCAGCGTCGGTGCCCACGCGAAGCAGGCGCCTTCGTCGAACCCCATCTTCGGCGCACGCTTGGCCAACGCCTCACGAATCTGTACCCACTGGTCGATCGCCAGTCCGTCGAACACCAGCAGGGCGATCCGGTCCTCGCCAGAGCTTCGGCGCATCGACAGGTAACGCGGGATGTGGTGAACCATGACCGGCGCCTTGGCCGCCGGCAGCGACGGCAGATCTGCGTAGTGCTTGCGAACCCACTGTTGCAGCGATTCGTCCGCTGCCACCTGCAGCTCGCTCATGGCCGGCTCCAGCGCCTGTGCGCGGGCCGAATCCAATGAATGAAAGCGTGCGATCAGCTCGCCAAGCTTGCGCGCCGTGCTCATCCAGTCGCGGAAAGACGACTCCAAGCCGGGTAAGGCCTGCCGGAGACCCTTAATCCCTTCCTCAACCAGATTGCGCAGCGCCAGCGGGTCTTGCACGATGCCGACCTTCGCCCAATCAGGAATCGCCGGCAGCGCACCCGACACCGACAAGGGATGCAACAGGCCTTCCAGAAACATCGAGTCGACGATGACCCGGACGTCCGGGTGCTCGAACGGAATTTCGGCGTTGCCCGCAAACTCGGCCGGAAGTGGCTCCCCGGTGCGTGTACCGGTGATGCCGCGTTCCGCCAAGTAGCGATACCAGGCGTCCTGCACGACTCGCAGCAAGGTCATCTTCGAGGCGAACAGTTCTTTCAGAGGCAGCGCCTTGAAAGCAGGGATATCGCTGAGTACCTGCGCCACATACTCGGCCAACACCGAGGGTAGCGCTGCATCCCGGTAATGCAATCGGAGTAACTCCCGCCAGATGTCTTCGGATCTTCCGATCAGGTGCGGGCTGAGCTTGAAGATGTGCGTCAGCACAAAGTCCTTGGTCGCGGACTCTCCCAAGGTCTGGGTGGCGTGGCGAGCCTGTGCGGCATACAGCGCATCATGGTGCTCCGGGTCGATCTGCCGAATCACCGAGTAGCTCAGTTTCGGGAACAGATCGGCCAGCGTCAGGCTTACCCGTCGCGCACGCTTCAGGTAGTCCCAAGGCAAGTTGCCGGTGTTCGTACTGCGCAGCTGAAGGATCAGCGCCTTCGCCGGGCCATCATCACCACTGTCCCAAGCGGCCCGATAGCGCCCTTCATACTCTGCCCGGAACGCTATCGAATCCTCGAAGGGCAGAAGGTCAAAACCACGCTCTCGCAGGCCGGCAAGAAGGCCCTCGTCGAGCAGCACGCCATCCGGATCCGCGGCGATCCACAGCCGCGACAGGTCAGCGGTGAACTCCTTCAGAATGCGATCGACCCAGGCGCTCATGCTTTGCTCTCCGCGCCTTCGATCGCACTGAACCTGAGCATCAGCACCGCGTTCAAGTCGGGTATGCAGGCTGCTGCGTCCTCCAGTGCCGCCATGCGCGCCTCGTGCTCGGCGTTCAGGCGCTTGCGGCGGTGCTCTCGCACCGCAGGCAGGCCGATGCGGCCGATCGCCTGTTGTCTGGACTCGAAGGCATAGCGCGTGCGTTCGCGCTCCTCGTTCAATCGGGTGCGGTGTTCATCGAGCAAGCTCGAAAATAGTCGCTCCCCTTGGTTTTTCGCAGCAGCCAGAGACGACTCGTACCGTTCGGCAGAACCCTCAGCCGCAAACGTGCCCCAGCACTCGACCCTTTCCGTCAGCAGCAGATCCCACACCCGCTTCGCGGTGGGCATGAAGGCACGGCCATCGTCGTTGACGAACACCGGCAAGAAGCGCCGGCGGTTGAAACCTGGCGCTGACAGGCTGACTTCCCAAAGCGACCAGATCCCCTTGACGGCGTCCGGCAGGCCATCCACTCGCACGCAGGGCAGGGGCTGTCCCGCCACCCAGCGCGGCAGTTCGCTGATGACGGCGCGTGCGCGCGGATCCTCCAGGGTAATCCACTCCAGGTCCGGCCGTTCCTCGGACGTCCGTGCGTCAAAGCAGGCCCGGGCCGACTCGCTGCCATCGGCCCACTTGATTCGCCAAGCATCTCCCTCGCGGATCGCGGCACCGCCGCGCGCAGGCAGACCGGCAGTCAGCGCGCGCTCAAGCCAGAACTGGGCAGGGTGATCCCGCCACTTGCGCGCATCGTCGGCCTCGAGCACATGGCCATCGCTCAACAGCTCGCCGGTCTTGCGCGCATCGACCACCTTTTCCCGTACTTGATCGATGACGGCATCGCACTCCTGCTCGATCGATGTCGGGTTCTGCAAGCCGTGCACGAACAACTCGTCGAAGAGCGGCTCTGCCTCGACGGAGTCCATCACGTCCGATGCCTTGTCCACGCCGAACTCTTCGGCGATGACGGCCAGCTTCTCTTCCAGCACCTGCCGGACTCGATGCTCGACGGTGTCTTCCAGCACGAAGTTGATGGCCCGAACCACATGCCGCTGCCCGATCCGGTCCACCCGGCCAATGCGCTGTTCCAGCCGCATCGGGTTCCACGGCATGTCGAAGTTCGCGATGACATGGCAGAATTGCAGGTTCAGACCTTCACCGCCCGCGTCGGTCGAGATGAGCACTCGCACATCGCGCGAGAAGGCCTGCTGCGCCTTGGCGCGGGCATCTAGATCCATGCCGCCATTGAGCAGCGCCACCGAGAAGCCCCGACTTTCGAGAAAGCCTGCCAGCATCGCTTGCGTGGGCACGAACTCGGTGAAGACCAGCACCTTGAGCGCCGGGTCGTTCTCTTCCTGCTGCAGCTTGTAGATCAGCTCCAGCAGCGCCTCGGCCTTGGCGTCGGTACCCTGCGCTTCGGTTTCGCGCGCCAGATCGAGCAGTAGATCGACCTCGGCCTTCTCCTGTGCCCAGCCGGCCGTTTGAACCGCGATGTCGGCTTGGGCTTGTCCGTCCAGCTCGGCCCACTCATCCCAGTCCGCTGTCTCAAAGAGATCGGATTGAGACTGCGGCGTGTCGAGAAGTGCCTGCCGCTTCTCCAGCGTGGCGCGGATGGCGGCGGTGCTGGAGGTGACGAGGCGCTGCATCAGGATCATCAGGAAGCCGATGTGGCGCTGCTTGGCGGCCAGGGCCTGGTTGTAGCCGTGGCGCACGTAGTCGGTGACAGCCTCGTACAGGCGCTGCTGGGCCGTGTGCCGTTCCTGCCAGGCAACCGGAAAGAGGCGCGTCATGCGCGGCTTGAAAAGCGGCTCGCCTTCGGCGTTGATGGCCAAGCGCTTCTCGGTGCGGATCACGTAGGGGCGTACGCGGTCGCGGCTCACACTGCCTTCGTCGGGGAAGGCCTCCCGGTCGAGCAACTGCATCAGGCGCAGGAACTGGTCGGTCTTGCCCTGGTGCGGCGTGGCCGACAACAGCAAGAGATAGGGCGAGGCTTCAGCCAGCGCGGCGCCCAGCTTGTACCGGGCCACCTGGTCGGTGCTGCCGCCCATGCGGTGGGATTCGTCGATGATGACCAGGTCCCACCCCGCGGAGATCAGGTCCTCGAAGCGCTCGCGGTTGTATTGGTTGAGCTGGTCCAGACTCCAGCCACGTCTCCCCTCGATCGGTTTCACCGAGTCGAGCGAGACAATTACCTGGTCGTGCATGCGCCAGAGGTTGTCCTCGTCGTTGCGCCAGGGCCGGAAGGCCACCAGCTCTGCCGGGTCGATGTACTGCAGCTTCTCATTGAAGTGCAGTCGCATTTCCGCCTGCCACTGGCGTACCAGCCCCTTGGGCGCCACCACCAGGATGCGCCGTGCCATGCCGCGCAGCTTCAACTCGCGCAACACCAGGCCGGCCTCGATCGTCTTGCCCAGCCCCACCTCGTCGGCCAACAGGTACCGCACGCGGTGGCTGCTCATCGCTCGGTTCAGTGCATAGAGCTGGTGCGGCAAAGGGACGACGCTGGACTGGATCGGCGCCAACAGCAGATCGTCCTCCTGCGCGTCGAGCAGCTTGGCGGCCGCTGACGTATGGAGGATGTGGTCCACTGACGGTGCCACGCTGTCCAGCGTTGCCAACTCGGCTGCGCGCGCGCGCACCACGGCGTCCTTGGCTGGCAACCAGACACGGTAGGCCAGCTCACCCCACATCTCCTGCCGGTCGATCACCCGGCAGGGTGTGGCATGGCGCTGGTGCCAGCACCACGTGCCGATGTCGTGCCCGGTGGTTGCGGGCTGCGCTTCTGCCATCAGGCACCTGCCTCCGCACGGGTCAGCGCCTGGTCGTACCAGAGCAGCAGCTTCTCGTCTTCCTGCAGCGCCTCTTCAGGGATCTTCTGGGCCACCTTGATGATGGTCTGGTAGTCCTTGTTGCCCCAAGCGGCCTTGAAGCCGGCGCGCAGCGCTTCCAGCCGGAACTCCTTCAGCTTGCGGCCGGTGGCACCTGCGTAGGCCTCGAACTCCTTCAGCAGCGCCTTCTCGCGCTTCTTCTCCAGGTCCTGCGCCTTGTTCGGGTCGGGCACATACCAGCGGTCTTGAGCCTTCGCATTCAGCCGAGGGTCGGACTTGTCTAGCCCCCGCAGATCCTTGTGATTGGTGGAGAGGTAGCTGTGAACCTGGCTCGGCACCTCGCCAGTGCCGTCGTACTTCAGGAAGTTGTTCTCCAGCAGCGCAGCCAATTCCGGCTTGGCCTCGTGCTTCTTCCAACCGGCGCCCAGTTGCGTGATGAACTCCGGGTGGATCTCCTGATAGGTGGAAGGCCGAGCCTTGAGAAAGTCGGCCAGCCAGTCGATGGCGCTTCGTTCGTCGCTGACGAACAGCTCCATCTGTGGCGCTTGCGTCACCTGGGCGCGCTTCTTGTCGTAGACGGCTGCTTGCTCTGGCAGGAATACCATTCCATCACGTTCCGGGAAGCGGCTGCGCAGCCCGCTCAGGAACTCGTCACTGGATAGCGGAACGGGCGCATCGTGGCGGACGAACCAGGCCACCAGGCGGTCGTAAATGCGGCGCGGGTCGCGCTCGACGATGAACTCCAACGCGCCATTCTTCACTTTCGTGACGGAGAGCTGCCCCAAGTGGGTCTGCACGAAATCCCAGGCCGATTCCGGCGTGGCGCCACGTTGGGCGAGGCGCTGCTCCAGCCCGCCGTTGGGCTTGTAGGCTGAAATCACCAGATCCTGCTTGACGGCGGTGGTGGATGTCACCTGGCGGTAGCTGCCTTGCACCTTATCCAGCGCCGTCACCTCAGCCACCACGAAGCCGGCCTGCTGCAAGGCGACCTGGATCGCGTTCCACACTGCCGCCTTGCTGTTGGAGAACACCACCGTCATCCAGCGCCCAGGTTTGAGCACGCGGTGGTATTCCGCGAAGCAGCGTTGCATCAGATGCTGGTAGTCCGGCAATGCCTTGTTCTTGAACCGGTCGATGATGGCTTCGGGTTGGGCATCGGTGGCCACGCCATGCCATGACTCGACCAGGAAGTTCAGGTCGGCGTAGTAGATGTTCTCGCCGAAGGGCGGGTCGGTGAAGACGTAGTCGATGGACGCGTCTGGCAGCGGCAAACGCGTTGCCGTGCCGGTGTTGACAACAGCATTGCCTTGCGTTGCCCGGTATGCCTGGAAGGCTTTCGTGAGGCGATCGAGCTTTCCGCCAAGGTTGTAGGACGGGCTGCACTCAGCGTGCTGTGATGCCACGTAGTAGACGCCGTTGAGTGCACGGTTCACTTGCGAGAAGTGCGAGGGACTATATCGATTGAGAACCGAAAAGCCCCAGATCGCCTGCTCAACCATGAACAACAGGAAGGCCCGGATTCGCGCATCCGGATGCGCACGAGCCTTTTCCCAAAGCTTGCCTATGGCCTGCGCCGCGCGGGGAAGGAAGAAGTGGTGGACGTGCGTGATCCCTGCATAGTCCATGCGCGCCCGCTCGTGCGTCATGTGCATGGGCGGTATTTCGATGGTCGGCACCTGGGATGGCAAAGGCAGTGACTCGATACGCTGGAGCACCGCCAAGTCGTCAGCGGTCGGTTTTTTCTCGTAGCGGGTTTTGCCGACGGTATAGGAGATCAGCGTTGCCGCACGCTTGGGTACCTGGATCGTCTTGCCTGTGCTCGGGTCGCGCTTTGTCGTATACAGCCGGTCGAGTCGAGACTTGGTGAGCTCGGCTCCACAGTGCGGACAGGGGAAGGCATCTTTGATCCGCTTGGACTCGTCGTCCAGCGCTTCCTCGGTAAAGTTCACTTCGCCGGCACACTCGGGGCAGCTGTAGAGCTGACTCCAGGCGGTGAACTCGATGCGCCCCTTGGTTTTGCCGTCGGTGTGTAGGGTCTCGTACATCCAGCCGATGTCTTGCTCGACCGACTTGAGCAATTGTTTGCCGGCCTGTGCGAAGGTATCCACGTCGAACGGCAGGTTGTAGTTGGCGCCGATGAAGGTGGCCGCGGGCGACAGGTCATTGAGCACCACACGCCGTGCGCCCCATTGCGGCGCCGGTCGGCCTACTTTCTTCCACGCCAGCTCGATTTCGTGCCGATAAGTGGCCGGTGCCGTACCGCACCACTGGGCCGCTACGCCCGTCATGCCTGAACCTGCGAAGCCATCCAGCACGACGTCACCCGGCTTCGTGTAGTGCAGGATGGACGGCACGATAGCGAGGTGTGGCACCTTGGTGTGATAGGAGTGCGCCTTGTAGATCGCGTCGGTCTTGCCGACCGACACGTCGATCGCCGACGGTTCGCGGCTGTACTTGTCCTGCGGGTCGTATGGTTTGCCGTAGTGCTTGACGAAATCCGCCAACCACGGATTGGGGCAGGCGGTGTAGTACGGCGGATCGGACATGGTGAGGATGGCCTCGTCCGTTCCCTTCGGGAAACCGTCCTGCTTGCGGAAGGCTGGATCCTTGAGCTTCTCGGCCAGCAGCTTCAGGAAGTGCTCACGTCGGGCCTGGTCGCTTGGGAACTTCAGCCCGAGGCACTCGACTGGGCCGGTGTTTTGTTCTTGGTGTTGGAGGAGATCATTCATCGGGGCATTCCCAAGATCAGTTGTCTGAGAAGGTCAGGCGGCAGCCAGTTTGGCGCGGATGCCTGGGTAGGAATAATGGGCATCAACCTTGCCACCGTGCTGCGCGGTCATCTCGTCGACGAAGCGCTGCCAATCGGGCCGGGTTTGCTCGAGAAGCCCCTGGGTAAGCCTGAACACCTCAGCGAGTACATCTGGCGAACCAGATGCGTAGGAGATCTGGCTATTGCCCAGAACCGCGTCTAGGCAGGTCTTGATGTCCTCTGCCGTGAAGAACGCCGCTAGCGGGACAATGAGGGCTTGGCCCTGCTGCTCTGCCGTTCGATAGTTGCCTGCCGACGCATAGATGGCGATGGCCTTGCTCACGAACTCCTTGCGTGGCGTGTCCGAGATCAGCTCGATCTGCCCGTTCTGATCCAAGCCCGAGAATTTGGCCAACAGAAAATCGGCCAGATCCGGGACCGCGAATGCGTCGAATGCCATGAAGGACTTGAGGGTCGGAACGTCAGCGTTCTCTAGGAGCCGCGTCACGCGCAAGCGCACTGGCTCGGAGAGCCACGCCCACATCCGAGGTTCGGCTCCGAGGTGCACACACAGATGGAGGAGATTGGCATCGTCGACTCCGTCGAAGAATGTCGCCACCAAGGGCCGGCCTACCTCCTCGAAAATTGCCGTTTTGGATGTGGCGACTTCGCTGAGCGTCCATGCAAGCTGCCGGCGCTTCGCTAGGAACTCCTGCGCATCCGACAAGAACAAGGCCTTAAGTAGCACCTTGACCAAGTTCGACACCAAGGCATCCTTGGCTCGGTTTAGGTACTTCGCAGCGACATAGGTGCCGATACCTTCGCGAGTCACTGGGTAAGACGGGCTGAGGATGTCGACCCGAATGCGGTTGAGCGCGCTCTTGCCCTGTAACGGCGCATGTACCAGCAGGCATTGCAGTGCGTGAACCAGGTGGGAGCGGACCAAGTCCGGCGCCGGTTGGAACAGCTCGTCTTCTGTGATGAAGGCTGGGTGCGCGCAGAGGTTGCGGTCAGACTGAATGCGCGCCAGGACTTCTAACTCGTGCTGCGTCGTCAGTTGGAGCTCGGTTCGTGCTGTGGTGAGCAGATCTCGCTCGATGGCCTGCATCTGGGCCACATTCTTACGTTCGATGGCTGCATCGAGCGTAGCCACGAACGCGGCCGCTGCCGGGTCGCCTTGAGCTGCCAATTCACGTGCCTTAGAGAAGACGTCGTAAACCACAGCAATCCAGACGGACATGATGGCGGATCGCAGAGCACCACCCCGGTAGGCGGTGATGGCTTCGAGAATGAGGCGGCGCGATTCGCGATCACGTACCGCCAGCGCCAGTACGTCAATATCGGTAACTCCGTGGGCTGACATGACTACACCTCACTCAACCACAAAGCGGAGCTTGCTGGCATCCTTACCTTTGCTGTGCTCGCGCAGGAATGCCTCGAAGCGGTCTCGCAGCTCCTCGGGCTTCGCGGGGGATCCGCCGCGCAGCAGGGCCGCCTTGATGTCGTCTCCTGTGAGGCGAACTTTTTCAAGCCCAGAAAGCGCCTCCTGAACGGCGCTGACGAAGTCGGGCGGCACCGGATCCGGCAGCTTCTTCGATGCAATGAACTGCTTGATCAGTTCTCGGGCCGATGACTTCAGCAAATCAAAGTTGGCCTGGATGGTCGGATCATCGAGGTTGTCGAGCAGCGTTTGCTGCCAGCCGTCAAGCAAGCGGTCCAGTTCGTCGTCGAGCGCCTTGAGTACGTTGGCCGCTGGCAGTAAGTCCCCTTGCTCGTTGGCGGGACGGAAGTTGCAGTGCGGGCAGTACGGACTGGCGGCGAGGTCCGCTTCGACCAGTGACGCGCAGCTCTTGAGCTTGTCGAGCTTGTCGTCGAAGGTCGTGAGCTGGGTGGTGGGCATCAATGAGATGCCGGCCAGCGCCCGCATGGAAGCGAGGCGCGGATCCTTACGAAGCGCTGACTTGGTCTTGTCCTCGGCTACACCCAGCCGTGCCTTGCTGTGCTGGGCGATGTACGCGGCCAAGTAATCCTTCTTGAGCCGCTCCAGTGCCTTGCGGTATTCACCAGCATGCTGCGCGCTGCGGTCCGTGGCCAGCTTATCCAGGATGTCTTTGCGCGTGGCCTGGGCCTGTTTGACCCAGGGGTGGTCCGAGGCCAACACCAGCTCGGCTGACGACAGGTAGCCAGCCGTTGCGCCCAGCTCGGCGACGAGTTCCTGCAGACGCTCGACGGATGCCAGTACCTCCAGGTTCTTCTTCTGCGCGTCGATGTCGTCCGAGCCGATGCGCAGATTCTTCAGCTTGCCCACCGTGTTGTACGGGGTGAGGCTCTCGGTGAAGGTCTTGAGCTGTTCCAGCCGCATGCGCCAGTCTCGGATCTCGTCATCCGTGAGCAGCGGCTTTCCCCAGAAGCTGAGCTTGCCTTGCAGGTCGGTGCCCGCGGTCAGCACTCGCCCGACCAGCTTGGCCACGGCCTCCAGCAATTGCTTGACCGGCTCTTCCGAACCCTGCGTGGCCAGCTGGGCAAGCCCTGGCGACAAGCCCAGCAACTCGAAGAGCGAGCGCAGGACGGCGACGTTGATCTCCTTCGGGGCTTCTACATGCTTGAACGACTTCAGCTCGTCCAGGCTGCGTTCAGCCAGCTGGGTGATCTTCCCGGAGTCGATCTTGTCGCCGGTGATGGCTAAGACGACGTCGCCCGAGTACACCAAGCCCCCGAGCACAGCAACCAGAAGGTCAGGCTCCAGTCGGAATTTGATCGGATGGAAGTACTCGACGTCGGTCGCACCACTCAGGAGCTCGCTGCGGTTGAGCACTTGGCCGTGCCCCTTGGCCTTAAGGCGAGCCAGCACCTCCTGGGCATAACGAGACCGTCCCGCCTCGATGCGGTCGCCGTCAAGCATTTCCAGGGCATCCAAAACGGCGGTGGCGTCTTTGGTTCGGGTGCCGCCGGCCAGGGCCTTCAGTGTGTTGCCTACCAGTTGCTTGCGGTTGGACTCAGTTACCAGCACCGAGAACACCGGGTAGTCGGGGGCGACGTCGGCGAAGTGCTGATTGAGCGCCAGGCCGGCGATGACGTTGACGATGTCGCGGAAGTTGGCGCGCTCGTCGGCGCCCAGACGCAGCTTGTCCCGGATGGAGACGCCCTTGGTCCCCTCCTGCAGCGTTTTGGTCTTGCCCTGGTACGTGACTTCGTAGGCGGTCATCTGCTTGTCCTGCAGCCACTTGCTCATCTCGCGCAGGGCATCCTTAGCTCTGTCGAGATAGATGGCCTTGGCGCCACCACTGGCGGTGGACGCAAGGTCCTGGGCGGCGGCGTAGAACGACAGGTGCCGTTTGATCGCGTCGTCCAGACCCTTGAGGCGGAGGAAGACTTCGTCGGCCTTGTTCTCATCTCGAAAGCGCGGCGGCTCGAACGGCTGGATGAAGTAGACGTAGAAGTCGCGCTCGGGCTGGGCGGTCGGGCGGTCGTTAGGGGCGCCGAAGAACAGGTAGCCATTGCGGTCCACGCGATGTTCCTGCCACTCGATCTGGTACTGCCAAATCTGATGGCCGGTGACGTAGGTGCTCTCGTCAGTGCGCTCCATCAGCTGCTTGATGGCGCCGTAGTAGGCGCGGTCCAGCGCGTCGTCGGACAGGGCTTCTGCGCGTTTTTCGATCTGGGCGTCGTAGTCGACGTCTTTCTTGAGGTCGAGGTAGTACTGTTCGGTGTCGGGCGCCTTGGAAATGAACTGGCCGTTGACCGTCTTGACGATCTCGCGCAGGGTCGTCTGGACCGCAGTGAGCAGATCGTCCGCCGGATCGCCACCCATCTCTTCGATACCTGGCTGGTACAGGCACAACGTGTCGCGCAGCTCGACGGCCGTCGGCCCGACCGGTACGTAGATGTCACCCCCGGTGGTGAGCCGATGCACGGACAAGCCGTTGATGACGCGAGTCGCCATCGCCTTGTAGGTTGGGCGGGAGAAGGCCTTCTGGACCCGCTCGGACAGCACCTCGGAAACCTTCAGCACGGGGCCGATGCTGGGATCCGAGCGCAAGACCGAGTTGGAAGTGACGGTCTCCCAGAATTTGTCGTAGCCGATCAGGCCGGGCCGATCCTCGGGCACGTCGGTGTTGAGAATCGCCTGAATCTGGTCGCGCAAGGTGACCAGTGCGCCCCGCTTTTCGGTAAACACCAGTCGCTCGAAGGTGCCGATGTACTCCGGGTGGACGGGAAACAGGCGCACGTACTCGTCCATGCGCTCGTTCATCGCGCTGTAGAACTTGGCGAACTTGGTGAGATAGGTGCTGATGCGGTTCTGCTGGTCAGCGGTCTTTTTCAGCAGCCGCTCTGCCACGACGAAGCTGACGTCTTGGCGGGCAAGCAGCACCTGCGTAAAGCGGTCTTTCACGCGGCGCAGACTGTCGGCGACATGTTGGAAGCGGCTGCTGTCGAAGATGGCTTCCTGCACGCCGGCCACGAAACGGAAGCGCAAGTGCTTGGTGACCTCGCCGATCTCGCGCAGGAACGACAGATCGAGGACAAGATCATGGTCCTTGCGCGAGCGCAGGTACTCCAGGAACTCATCCACCACGAGCAGGACCCCGTGGTTGGGGTGGACTTCGGCGAAGGCGGCCATCATCTCCTCGAAAGCCGCCTTGTTGTTCACCACCTTGTCGGCAGGCGGGAAGGTGTAGCTGACGCCGTGCTTGTCGAGGAAGAGCTCGAGCTGCTGGGTGATGATGTCCCGCAACGACATCTGGCTGGAGATCTCGATGCGATGCACCTTGAATTTGCCAGCGATCGCCGTAGCCGCTTCGGCGACCTTGGGGTGGCGGATCATCTCCTGGTACCCGGCATCCTCGGCCACGAGGGAAATGACCGACATCAGGTGCGACTTACCAGTGCCGTAGTTGCCGACCACCAGCAGGCCCTTGTGGTCAACGGACTCATCGAATGAGAGCTGGGGGATCATCAGCTTGGCGATCCGCTCGGCCATGTCATCCGAGATGACGTAGGTCGCGACGAGCTTCTTCGCCTCGTCCGGCCGGTTGGCGTCGAGCAGCTGAATGACCGATTCGATCGGTTCGAATTGAATGAGATCGCCGTAGCGCATGCGTTCCTTTCCTCCCCGTTACTGAATTTCGAAGGGCACCAGACCGTCGATGCTGTAGTCATGGTGCTCCGGATGTCCCATTTCGGCGTAGATCAGCCGTCCCTCACGCAACTGGCCGGGCCAGACCGCCACCACCCGACGTGCCCGAGCAAGCTGCTTCAGCAGGTCGAGCGGATCTAGCCGCAGGCTGCGGTCAAACAGCAGCTCGATGTTGTCCAGCAGCACCAGGCCGTGAGCCGCATGCCTGTCTGCCAGCTCGCGCAATGCTCCGGGAACAGCCAATGCACGTTGCTTGACAGGGAGTGCGGCCAAGCGCGCGCCCAACTCGCTGCCGACGTTCAGCACCATCGTGCCGCGACGTTGAGCGAGCTCGTGCAGCAAGGAGGACTTGCTCGTCCCGCCTTCTGCCATCAGCAGCACCAGTTTGCTGTGCAGTGCTTCCACCTCGTCGACGATGCGATCCAACTGTTCGACCACGCCGCCTCCTCAGTCCGCCTCGGCTTCAAGCCGCTGTTGATCAGGGGACCGGTATCCCGGGGCCAGCACTGCGTTCTTGACGCCGTAGATCGCGAGATGGTCCTTCAGCCAAAGTCGGTATTCAGGCCCACGGAGGCTATGGTCGGGAGAGCAGTCGACGCTCCACTTGCGAAGGACATAGCCGACCGTCGCGGCCCTGAGCTTCATGTGCAGCGCTCCGTTGTGCATGCCGTAGTCCATTTCCGTGATCTCGGGCCTGGGTTGATCCGGGTGCGGGACCAAGTCGATCTCGACGATCCGTGTCCACTGGATGTCCTGGTCGCTGCGCTCGTGCGCCTCGATCTCGCTGCCTTTGAGCACAGTGGGGCGCTTGATTCGGGTCAGCACGAAATCGCGGAACTCTCGGGTCTTGCGGTCGAAGGCGCGCACATGCCACCGCAAGCCGTTGTCGATCAGCGCGAAGGGAACGATCTCCCGCTGGGTGCGACCGCTGGAGATCGAGTGGTACTCGATTCTTAGCGGGCATTCCTGATGGATGGCCCGGGTGACACAGGCGAGCCCATCCAGATCTGGCTGCGTGAGTCGCGCAGAGATTTCGTTGTTCACCCAGACCTTGATGCGCAGGGGCTCGCCGTCGCCGAAGCCTTGGGTGAGCCAGGAAAGCACCCGTTCCTGCGGGAAGTCGAACACCGGCCGGAAGTCTTCCCCCAGGACGTATGCCTTCGCAGTGGCGTCGTAGTCGATGTTGCCGGGGGTCAGTTCCTTGTACAGGGCCAAGTCCCGGGTCGCCGCCGCTGACTGGATTCCAAACCGGGACACCAGGTCCTGTCGGCGGATCTCTCCGATGAAGCGGACGCGCAGCTCGACGAAGGCAAGCCGGTCGCGTTGTGGCTGGGTTAGGTCCGCGAGCTGTTCGTATGACATCCTGGCTGGCTCATTCGGGTTGACGAATAGTTATGAAGACTGTTGCGGTAAGTATATGGGACGCTCTAGAATGTGTCCATCGAACCAGCAAGACACGTGTATGTGCATCATGATGATTAGCATCTGAGTGTCGAGGCCAGCTCGGGAGCAATATGGAATCAGCACGCGATAAGTGCACAGGGGGGATTGTCGACGCCGAACAGTTGTGGATCATCGACACGGTCGATCCGCTGGGCTATGAATGTCGGGGCTGCGGCGCCCCTGTCACCCCTTGCTCGTACCGACCAGAAAACAAGGTCCGTCCCTACTTCAGCGCGAAAGACGGGCACAACGCCGGCTGCGACGTCGAAGGCGAAGTAGAGCTGGTGAAACGAGCCCGAAAGCAGCGTATCTCAACGCGCGAGGGCTTCCCAGGCAGCTTCCCGAACCGGCTCGTGCTCCGAGACACGCGCCCGGCTGGCTCGAGCGGAACGCCGACTGACGCGACGAGTACTGGAAGATACCGAGCCGGTTCCAATGGCTCGGGCGAGGCGCAACGAGATCGCCACTGGGCGGCCCAAACCATTCGGCCGATCTGTCGCACCTTCGTCAACTATCCGTATGATCGCGACCTCCCTTTGGCGGTGCCTGGTATCGCTGCCCACACCTACCAGCGCGCCTTCCGCCCTCTCAAGAGCGATCAGATCCTCCAATACCCCGAACCGCGCCTTTTCTACGCTCCTATCAGCTGGAAGGCGCCTATCGAAGTTGATGACCAGTTCGAAATCCAGTTGAGCTACGGCGAGTGGACAGAGCGGAAGCTCACTCGCCCATACCGGGTGAGAATGGACTGGAAAGACTGGAGTGCAGCGAAGCGCAACTATGTGTTCCGAGAGATCGAAACCGCCAGGCTGGAATACATGGCGGCGAAGAAGCGCGGCGACAACGAGAAGGGATGGCTGTTTTTCATTGGAAGGCAGGACGAGGATGACCCGACCCTGTTTCATGTCGATGATCATCGCCTCGTCTGTTGCGTAGTCGCCGAAATGATCTATCCGCCGCGGCCCGCCAAGC
This sequence comes from Thauera butanivorans NBRC 103042, assembly GCF_001591165.1. GTDB lineage: Bacteria > Pseudomonadota > Gammaproteobacteria > Burkholderiales > Rhodocyclaceae > Thauera > Thauera butanivorans. Next base: position 88,505 of record NZ_BCUG01000008.1, on the reverse strand, counting down.
GCCAGGAGGAGCGGCACGCTGCCGTACGCGCCAGTACAGAGTTCGCCGACCGAAACGGATGAGGATCCCAAATGTTCTTGAATGATCAGGAGACGGCGACAGACCTTCTGTACTACGAAGCGATCGCGAAGACCGTGGTTCGGTTGATTCGCGAAACACCCGATGCACCGGTAACCATCGGCGTTCACGGGGATTGGGGGGCCGGCAAGTCCAGTGTGCTCAGAATGCTTGAGAGTGCCTTTGCAAAAGACGAGCGTGTGCTTTGCCTCTGGTTCAATGGGTGGACCTTCGAGGGGTTTGAGGACGCCAAAACCGTTGTCATAGAAACCATCGTCGATGAGCTGCGCCGTGCCCGTCCGAAGTCAGCAAAGGTCGCAGAGGCTGCCCGCAAGGTTCTCAAACGCGTTGACTGGCTCAAGCTGGCCCGCAAGGCGGGCGGATTCGCCCTCACGGCTGTTACCGGCGTTCCCACGCTCGACCAGATCAAGGGTTTCGTTGATGTGGCGAACGCCGTCGTCTCCAAACCGCAGGAGCATCTGTCACTGGAGGACTTGAAGGGCGTGGCCCAGAAAGCCGGTGAGTTCCTGAAGGAAACCCCTGACGAAGCAGAGCACTTGCCGGAGCATATCCACGCCTTCCGGGAAGAGTTCAAGGAATTGCTGGATGCGGCCGAGATCGATCAGCTGGTAGTAATCGTCGATGATCTTGATCGGTGCCTGCCAAAGACGGCAATCGCCACTCTGGAAGCCATTCGCCTGTTCCTGTTCGTCGAGCACACCGCGTTCGTCATTGGCGCGGATGAGCTGATGATCGAATACGCCGTCCGCGAGCATTTCCCTGACCTTCCACCCAGTTCCGGACCGGTCAGCTATGCGAGGAACTATCTGGAAAAACTCATCCAGGTTCCTTTCCGCATCCCGGCCCTTGGCCTTGCCGAAACCCGCGTCTACGTCACTCTTCTGCTCGCCGAGAACGCGCTCGGCGCCAAGGACGAACGATTCCTACGTCTTCTTGACACGGCGCGTAACGACATGCGTCGCCCCTGGATGAGCCGAGGCCTTGACCGGAAAGCTGTTGAGGCCACCGTCGGATCCCCCTTGCCGTCTGAGGTTGAGCAAGCGCTCGTCATCAGCGCCCATGTAACGAAGATCCTTAGCGACGGTACCCGAGGCAATCCGCGTCAAATCAAACGCTTCCTCAATTCAATGATGCTCCGGCACGCTATCGCCGAGGAGCGTGGTTTCGGGACCGATGTGCAGAGACCTGTGCTCGCCAAGATCATGCTAGCTGAACGCTTCTATCCCGACTTCTATGAGCAGATCGCACGTTTGGCGGCGAATACGGCTGACGGAAAGCCTGAGGCAATCACGCTGTTCGAACAAAGCGTCCGAACACCTCAGAAAGATGTCGAAGAGGACAAGCCCACTGGCAAGGGCGCGCGCAAGCAGGCGGAGGCGAAATCCATAGTCTTACCGGCCGAGGTTGAGGAATGGACGAAGAACGAGTGGGCGAAGGCCTGGGCGGCTATTGATCCCCCTCTGTCAGGCGTTGACCTGCGGCCCTACGTGTTTGTTACGCGGGATAAACGAAGTTCCCTTGGCGGCCTGGTCGCCGCCAGCCATCTCGAGGGTCTGGTGGAGAAAATGTTCGGGCCGTCGATGATGGTCCAGGCGATCGCGGGCGACGTCGCGAAACTTGCTGGGCCCGAACCGGAAGAAGTGTTCGAAGCTGTCCGTAGCCGGATCCTTCAGCACGATAACTTCGCTTCCAAACCCAAGGGCGTCGACGGCATGGTGAAGCTCGTCGAAACCCATCCGGCTTTGCAGCGCAAACTGCTTGAGTTCGTGCGGGAACTCCCGACGACCAAGGTCGGTGCATGGGCCGCATCGAGTTGGGGTAAATGCTTCTCCGATACAGGTATCGCATCTGAATTTTCGGCTGTCTTGCAAGCATGGGCGGAGCAAACGGACAACAAGTTTCTCCAAGCCGCCGCCCAGGGCATCGTCCAATTGAAGCGGGGCTGAGCAGGATGGGGACTTCCAAGAGCTATGGTGGCCCAACCTCAGGCTTGGTCCCTTCCTGGGTTGACGATCCACTTCCTGGCACGCCGGGAACGCCCCCCGTCCCCACACAGCCGGGAATGCCAGGCTCACCCCTGACTCCACCCGGTGAGCCGCCCGGCCCGTCCCAAACGCAGCCGCGCCCTGACACCAGCGGTGCCGGCAGTCTGGGCGACGCACGAGGCAACTTCTCGCGCTTTTCACGAACCGGGAGCCGAAGCTCGCTCGGGCGAGCCCTTTCGGACTACGTCCGCAACGGCACCGGAGGTGCGGGGCGCGCCGCACGTCGCATGGGGGCATCGCGAGCAGTCAGCGCGGGGCTGCTTGGCGTCGTCCGCGATTTCCAGCAGCTTGGCCCCGCCGAAACGCTACGCAAGCTGAATCTCGCTGGTCTAGCGGGTCGCCCTGCCACCGAGGTGTTCGTGGCAATCATCGACGCGGTCTGCCCCCCAGGCGGCGCCGTCGACGAGGCGATCGCTCGCCAAGCAATGCTGGAGACGATCGGCGACATGGCAGAGGCGGGAATCGCCGGCTTTGACGCGCTAACGCCGGAACAGCTTCGAGAGTTCTTTCTCGATTTCATCGCCCGTTCGATTGAGGGCCGCGTCATGGCCGATATTGGAGGTCGAGGCATCACGCTACCGGACGATGTCGCAGCCGTCGAACACGCACAAGCGCAACTGCATGACTTCATCACTGGATGTACGCGCGGAGCCCTATCTTCGCGCCTGGACGGCATCGAGCACTTGGCGGATCGGGAAATCCAGGAAGTTGTTAACCAAATCTACGAGGTGGCCTTTGGCTTGGTCGCTGCCGCCGGGGAGGGCGCCGCATGACGCACCACACTATCGTTGCACGCTTGGGCCCGGCCGATCTCCTGCCCGTCACTCCCACTCGCCTCAACACCCATCTGACGGAAATATCCTTCATCGATGGAGGCCATCGTCTCGGCTACGGACTCGGCCAAGCACTCGATCAGCTGCGCGATCTTGGCATGCGCCCATCCGAAACAAGCATCGACTTGGCGCTTCTCGCCGCAGTTATCACCGCGGCTGACACGCGAATCTCACGAGCGACTGAAGCTCAGGACGCCTGGAGCCGCGAGATCGACCTGATTATTCCCGTCCACAACCCCGATCTTTGGACGAGTCTCGCCGCGTTAGCCGTGACCACATTGAACTTCCTGACGGGAGATCGTTGGACGCTCCGCTTCCGCCCGCGTATCTCTGGGCTCTCCGAACTTGCGACGCCACCGGAAAGGCTGCGCATCACCAATCCGACAAGTGTTTGCCTCTTCTCGGGAGGGCTCGACAGTTTCATCGGCGCGATTGACCTTCTCACGTCCGGGGAGGAGCCAATACTTGTCAGCCACTACTGGGACAGCAACTCCACTGGCAAGTACCAGACCCACTGCGCTGAGGCGCTGAAGCGTCGATTTGCGTTGGCCGATATCGCCCACATTCGTGCGCGCGTTGGCTTTCCAAGAAACACGGTCGAGGAAGTTCTGGCCGAAGACACGCTTCGCGGCCGGTCGTTCCTATTCTTCTCCCTGGCGGCGATGGTTGCCGACGCCGTCGGTGGAGACATGGTTATTCATGTGCCTGAGAACGGTTTGATTTCGCTGAATGTACCTCTCGACCCGCTGCGGCTGGGCGCGCTCAGCACACGCACTACCCATCCGTTCTACATGGCGCGGTTCTGCGACCTGCTACGAGGATTAGGGCTGAAGGTACGCCTGCACAACAGATACGCTCATCAGACAAAGGGACAGATGGCAAAGGGCTGTGCCGATTTGGACTTCCTCCAGAGGGAGGTCAAGAACACCATGTCCTGCTCATCCCCGGGCAGCCGACGCTACGATCCGGATCCGTCCCAACGGGATCCGAAACATTGCGGGCGCTGCGTGCCGTGCCTGATCCGACGCGCGGCGATCCTTGAAGCCTGGGGCCTGGACGACACCCCCTATCGTATTCCAGATCTCCGAGCACAGGTGCTCGACACCAACAAGGCCGAAGGCGAACACGTTCGTTCATTCCAGGTTGCCCTTTCACGTCTGGCGAAACAGCCCGAGCGGGCAAAGCTGGACATCCATCGCCCGGGTCCCCTCACCGACCACCCAAATGACCTCGCGGCCTATGAGACGGTTTACGTTGCAGGTCTTCAGGAAGTTGGTCGCTTGCTCCAGGGCGTCCAGGCTCGACCACTATGACCGATTCCATTCGCCCCCGCTGGGTCGACTTCCATTGTCACCTGGACCTCTACCAGGATCATGCGGCGCTCATTGCTGAGTGTGATCAGGAGAGGGTCGCGACTCTCACTGTGACAACAACTCCAAAGGCATGGCCATGCAATCGAGACATGGTAGCCAGATCATCTCATGTACGAGTCGCGCTCGGACTGCACCCGCAGCTTGTCGCGGAGCGCGAAAGTGAACTGCCACTCTTTGAGCGCTACCTGCCTGATGCGCGCTACGTGGGTGAGGTCGGCCTCGACGCGGGAAATCGGTTCTACAAAAGTTTCGCCGCACAGGAACGGGTATTCGAGCACATCTTGCGCGCTTGTGCCGAGCAGAGTGGCAAGATTCTGACGCTACACAGCGTGCGCGCCGTCTCGAAGGTGCTCGGGCATCTTGAGCGGAGCTTCCCTCCAGATCAGGGTCGAGCGATCCTGCATTGGTTCACGGGGACACCCGCCGAGGCGAAACGCGCGGCAGCGTTGGGCTGTTACTTCTCCGTCAATGGCGAGATGCTCCGATCGCCGAAGCACCGCCAAATGGTTATGGGCATCCCACTCGAGCGCCTCCTGACCGAAACCGATGGCCCGTTCGTGGAACAGGATGGGCTGCCTATGCGACCACGTGACGTCAGTCGCACCGTTGCAGAGCTGGCGACTTTGCATGGAGTCCCTGAGGACTCTATGGCAAGCACGATCATTCAGAACCTGAAACGACTAGTCAGCGACTGAGTTATGCAGTCATTCAATGGTAGATGCCGTCCCGAATACGATGATCGTTTCGGTTGCTCCCGTTGCTCAGTAAGCGCCATTCGCTGCTCAAACTACTCGGCACATTGGGAGAGCCTTCCTCAGCAACGTAGGTGATCAATTTTCGGTGTCTGGCAGTTGGGAGTTTGATCGGCCACCATGGTGACCACCAACTTTGATGGTGGACACTATGTCAGAGCACATGTTGACTTGACGTAGTTCATGCACGCCGATGAAAACACCCCACCGCCCGGCCCGCCAGCACCCCGACCACCAGCGGTACGCAAGGCAACAGCAAGGGATGCAGCGTCACCGGCAGTACGAAGCCGATGACCGTCGCGCAGAGAGAGATGATGCCCAGGCTCGCGTACAGCGCGAACATCTCCGGATCGTGCTGCAGGAATTCCTTGGCCTTAATGAGCCGTGCGAACCCGCCGTCACCGAGTGCGGCCAGGACGAACACCGTCAGCTCGGGCAGCCATTCGAGCAGCGTGGCAAACCGGTAGCTGGCGAGCAGGAGCAGGGCGTCGACGGCGCGAAAGTAGGCGTTGTTGAAGAGGCGCTGGTTGACCGAGGACATCTCCCGGGAGACGGCGCCATTCACGCCACCTGGCGAAGGCGAATCCTTCGCGGCAGGAATCGGGGTGACCTCGGCCGCCGTCTCCTGCATCCTCAGCGACCGATTCAGCATGCGGGTGGCCGGCTCGCCGCCCCAGTATGCAGCCGCCGCCTCATGCTCGGCGCGCAGTTGGGCCAGGAAGCGCTCCGGCGGATGCGCTGCTGGCATATACAGCACGAGCACCAGCAGGATGAGCAGCGATACCACGGCGACGGCGCGGATCATGGCGCCTTCCCCGGCGTGCGGTGGGGCTGCGCATCGGGATCGAGGATCGGAAACCGCCCCTTGATGATCCGGCCTCCCGACACTGAGGCGAAGTACTGGAGGTTGGGCAGCTTCCCCAGCACATCGGCCGGCACCATCTCCTCGAAGCTCTCGGTGAGCTGGGTGGTATAGCTCGACGAAAAGTCGCCGAGGTGGGCGTCCGAGCCGTGGCTCAAGCCCACGCGCACGGTGTGGATCGCCGTCTTGCCGAAGGTCTCGACGACGAAGTCCTGGGTCGGCCGGTCCTTGGTACGCAGGGCGATCAGGTTGTTGAGGTTGCCCAGCGCCATGCGTGCCGCGTCCTCGCTGCCCAGCCGCTTGGCCAGGTCGGCCAGGGTCTGCATCGCGCAGGTGGTGAAGATGCCGCCCTCGGCACCCTTGTTGAGGATCTCGATCAGCGGCTGGTTGATGACGTTCGAGACCTCATCGACGAAGAGCGCGATGCGCCGGTAGCTGCCCAGGTTGTAGCGCATTCCGGCCCGCGCCGCCTGGTCGGCCAGCGCCAGGGCGCCGATGGCCGAGGCGACTGACGGATCGGGCAGGGAGTCCAGGCACATGTAGAGCACATGACCCGCCCGCTCGATCTTCTCGAAATTCATGATGGGCCGCCTGTCGTCCGCATCGAAGGGATCAGGTGAGAGGCTCTTCCCAAGATCGCCCGAGGTCAGCATCGACAGGATGGGGAGCAGGTTGGCAGTGATCTTCTGATAGTGCTCCCGGTTGTGGCGGAAGGTGCGCACCTGGGCGTCGATCACCTTGTTGCGCTGGTTCTGGGCGATGTGGTGCTCGTAGTACGCGACGAAGGCCACCAGGTCGGCGCTGGCCGCCTCCGACGGGCGCTTGAGGTTGCCGCGGTGGCCGTCATTGAGGAGCTTCTTCATCTCGGGCAGTTCCCGCCAGCCGGCACCGAGGGTCTGGTCGTAGTAGCGGCGCAGTGAGCTTTCCAGAACCGGCTCGATGCCGCCCTCGATGTACTTGGTGAGCTTCACCAGATTCGGCCGCTCCTCGATCTCGACCAGGCCCTGCACCACGACGTTGACCGCATCCCAGCCGAAGGCCGAGAAGGCGCCGGCGGTGTCGGGCGGCATGATCGCCTGAATGCGCGAAGCGATCTCGGTGGGCTTCTGCCAGTTGAAGGTGAAGTCCAGGCGCACGCCCCGCTCCGGGAAGGCTGGGTGGAACTCCAGGAAGGTGTCCGGCTCGCGGTAGTCGGCGCAGGCGCGCTCCACGACGCGTTTGAGCCGCCGGCTGTTCTTCGGGTCGATGACGATTACCACGTCGCCGCGCCGGATCGCCTGAGTGATCAGGTTGGCGAGCGCCACACCCTTGCCGGACTGGGTGGTGCCGACCAACAGCGTGCCGCCCTCGAAATTCTGCAGCGGCCGGTGCAGGGGGCCTTCCTTCGGTTCGACGCCGTGGATGTAGGGCAGACCGATCTCGGCGTCCGGCTGGGGCTTGGCGTTGTAGCCGAGCAGCTGCAGCAGGCGCGGTGACACCGCGAATTCCCGGTAGTCGATCTTGGCGAGCTCGTAGAGCCGTTGCGAATGCACCGGCCGCCATTCGAAGCCGAAGCCCAGGAACACTGAGGCCGGATCCTTGCACCAGTGGGCCAGGTCGTCGGTGCCGATGACCTCGATACCGCGCCCGCCCAACGACGCCCGCAAGACGAGCATGTGCAGCGCCTGGGCCACCCGCAGTACGCCCATGGCTAAGCAGACGAGCGCCAGCGGCAGGGCCAATTGCCGGGGGAGGGCGCCGGTCACGCCGACGCCGACGAAATAGAGCAGCGCCAGCCACCAGGCGATACCGGCATAGACCTCGTAGGCACGGCGCCAGGGCATCTCGTAGCGGCGTACCAGCATCTCAGCCTGCTTCCACCGGTGGCGCGACAAAGCCCGCCAGATCGAGGCCGCGCACGCAGCCCGGGTCGAGCACAAGGCCAACGGTGGGATTGCCGTTGAAATCGCGCGACAAGGTCGGCGGCCCGTCCCGATTTGGCCTGACCAACAGCTTGGTTTCGGTGAGCGCTCGCATGGCGAGCGACGGCTGGATTCCGCGTCGCTCGAATTCGACCAGGGGCACGAACACCCCTTGGGCGATGGTGCACACGGCGGGCGGCCCCATGCCATCGTTGAGGGTGCGGATGGCCTCGGCCAGGGCGTCGCGCACGACCGGATTCAGACGCATCGGGGCTTGCAGTGCGAAGGTGGCGGGCGGCGGCTCCGAGACCGGCTCCGGTGGGGATGGGTCGGGCGTTTTTTCAACCGCTGCACTGGCTTTGCTGCCGGCGGGCGGCTCGGGCGGCGGTATCAGCGATAGCTGGGTGCCGCTCTTGACGGGAATCACCGACGCAGGCTCGGGCCCGGGCGCTTGCGGCGCAGGTGGGGCGGGCGCACGCTCCGGTTTGAATTCCAGCGCCTGAGGTAGGGCTACCGGTGGCGGATCGATTCCCGCGAGCAGAATTGCCGGGGCCGAGAGCTTGACGGCTTCGAGGGGGGCCTTGGCACCGGGCGGCTGGATCGACCAGGTCGAGCGGCCTGTCGTCTCTGCCTCGAACACGCCCGCGGCCAGCAGCAGTTCCAGCACGGTCTCGGGCGCCTTGGGAATGCCGGCCAGTTGGTCGGCCTCGAGCAACTGGTGGATATCCTCGGCGCCGCCGGGCCAAATCAGGAAGAGGCCATCCTGCCCGAACCACAGACGCGATTTATCGCGGTTGGGAAGCCAGGCGGAGTTGCCGCGGGTGAGCCGCCGCAGGGCATCGACCAGGTAGCGTTCGAGGTGGGAGCCATATTGCGGCGAACCGTAGCGGTCGGCGCTGGCGATCAGATTGCGGTCGATGACGAGCGCCAGCGAGCGGCGCACGAGCTCGTCGAGGATGTTGTGGTCGCGATAGACCGGGATGCCGCCGATGCTTGCCAGCAGGTGGGGCACGATGACCGCATTGCCCTCGGCGAGGTCGGCCATCACCGCGGGCGGCACCACATGGGGCAGGGCGAAGAGTCCCAGGCCGCGCGTTTCGACGGCATGGGGCCGCCAGCGCAGGAAATAGCGTTCGCTGCCGCGCGAGGCCAACCAGTCCGTCAGCGGTTGCAGGAAGGCCGGCCAGGTCTCGCCGGCGGCATCGGTGACGATGACATGGCTCATCAGGCGGTGCAATTCGCTGCACAGGCCGGCAATAAAGGTTGCGTGGCGCCAGCGCGGCTCAAGTTGCCGGCGTGCCGAGATGCTCATCCGCCCTGAAAAGATGTGCGCGTCGGTGCCTTGCAGGCTGAAGAAGGCCGTCTCCAGGCCGAGGCGGAAGAGCCCGCCAGGCGTGCTGAAGTAGTTGTCGGCGGTCGCCGGCAGGAGGTGCACGCAGGCGGCGTAGCGGCGCACCAGCGCCAAGATGTCGCGCTCGAAGCCGTCCCGGTCGGCGCCGTAGCAGAGCTTGATGCGCGCGATCAGGTCTGCTTCGCCGGCCAGCAATTCGTCGACGGGTAGCGCGGCGAAACCGGGATCGGAGGCGGGGTAGGCAGTGGCGGGCATTGAGTGTGTCAGGCATGGCGGTACCGCGATGCCGGAAGGCATGGGATGTGACCATTCTCGTGGCGTCGGCGCGGGCCTGTCGCGTCGAAACGGGGCCTATTCGGCGGGGGTATCGCTCCCGGGGCTCAGCAGGTGAAAGAGCGCCAGCATGCCCAGTTGGCGCTCCGTCATGTCGCGGGTGGCGCGGGCCGGGTAGGAGGCCTGGATGCGATGGTCCAGGTGAAAGCGCTCCAGGAGCTTGCAGAAGGGGCAAGCGTCGCCGTGTGCCACGGTGCCGACCGCGGCAATGAACTCGCAGCCGCAACTCGGGCAGGGGAGCACGGTCAGCGTGGGTGCGGTGGCCAGCCAGATGCCGTCGATATAGGAGACGAGGTTGAAGGCGCGATCCAGGCTGATGCGGTGAGGCGGCTGCGTGGCGGCTTGGTAGGCGCGGTAGGCGAGGACCAGGGCGTCGCCAGCGGTGAGCCCTTGGACGCGCAACTGACGATACTTGGCGCCGATAAGGCAGGCGTCGGCACGCAGAATGAGGTTGGCGCCGTGGTACCACTCGGCCGAATCGGGGGCGCGTCCACGTGGGATGCTTCGGGGATCGGGGAAGAACAGGGCCTGCACCTGACGCGGTGGGATGCCGGTGACGAGGTGGATAGTTTTCAGCCGTGCACCGAGCGCCGCCAACTGCTTCGCCAGTTGGATGGCGCGCAGGTGCCGGTCGCCGCGCGTCGGCATGGGGCTCGGTTCCTACCGCCGGCCTTCGATGGGTTTGGGTGGATGGACGAGTGCCATGGGGCCTGCCAGCGGCCGAGGAGCGTTCAAGATCGTTACCAGGTCGGCGCGCGGCGGGAACAGGGTCGTGTCGCCGACGTGGATCACCAGAGACCACAGATCATCAAGGCTCAAGCTTCGAAGGTAGTTGGCTTGTTCGGTGTCGAGCCCGTACCGGCAGCAGGTTGAAGCCATGTCGTGCTGTAGACCGGCGCGTATGACGATGAGCATGTTCAGGTTGATCCATTCGGCGTCGGTAAGGGTCACGTGACTCATGGGCCTGGTCTCCGGTTCGCCCTGGTGCGACAGAAGCCCACGATGTATGTTGGAAACCTTCGTGAGCGATCGGGCGCGATGGGGTGTAGTGAGGGTAGATCTGGATCAGAATAGATACCGCGAACGCTGTATGGCAATAGCATTTTCCGGGAGGCAAGGACCTTCGCCATCCTTGCCACACGCAAGGTCCGATCGATGCCGTCGCTTGGGGAGTCGCGCCATCGCAGACCGGCTGCGACGACCACGGCGAAGGGAATATCCATGTCGTACATGACGGGGAAGGGCAGAAAGCCGGCCGGGGCAATTCCCCCGGCCGGCTTTCTGCGATCTTCAGGGTCAGGCAGCTTCCGCCAGCCCTTTCCATTCATTTGCCGGCAGATCGATCAGGCGGCCGCCCAGCGCTTCGAACTCCGTCGCGCGGTCGTAGTCCTCGACCTCCTGGCTGTAATGCGTGACCGCATTGACCAACCCATAGCCCGAGAGCTGACCTTCGGCGATCAGGTGCCGCAGCACGCCGGCGCGCTCGCTGTCGTTCAGGGTGTAGCGCTGCGCCAGCACCTCGACCGTCTTCACCGGATCGCCCACCAGCGGGATGGCGAGCGTCTTCTGCAGCTTCTGCGCCGTCTGGCGGAAGGTCGCTTCCGACACTGCCGCCTGCACCACATCGCGCACCTTCAGGAAGAAGGCCTTGTCGTCGGCGCGCAAGGTGTCGTCCTGATACACCGTGATGCCCTCATCCTCGGCGCTGAGCGCGCGGCCCACGTGGGTCTTGCGCAGTGAGCGGTCGGCGGCGATCAGGCCGTTGCTGCACACCAGCCGGAACAGTAGGGGTTGCACCGATAACGTCCCGTGGCCGACCTCCGAGTTCGAGATCACCACCCCGGCCTGCACCACGTCGCCGGGCGCCATCTCGTACTTCAGGCGCGGCGTGATGCACTTCAGGTACATGCGCGTCTCGGTCAACTCGACCGACTCGAAGCGTACCTCCGGCAACTGCTGCAGGATGGGCAGCACGCTCTCGGCCAGGTCGAAGTTGTCCAGGCGCCGGTAGCGATCCGACAGCACGGCCCGCACATGGCCGTCGAGGGTACGCAGCATGCGCCGCTCTTCCTCGCTTAGCAGCCAGGTGTTGACGTTGCGGTCGAGCAGGGCCGGCTGGTCTTCACGCATGCGTTCGAAGTAGGCATACGGAATCTTCAGCTTGTCCGCCAGTTGGCGGCGCGCCAGCGGGGTGACGCTGTAGCGCACCGGGCCGCCGCCTTCCTCGATCACGAGGCGGGTCTCGCCCCGGTCGTCGGTGGCATGGCGCACCAGCGTCGAGGGCACGATCAAATCCTTCTTCGAATGCAACTGGCGCTCCAGTTCCTGGGCCAGGCTCACGAGAGAACGTCCGCTCTTCATGGCAATCTCCTTGTCACAATGGAAAAGCGGGGACGGCACCACCCGGTCGCGGGGATGCACATCCCCGCGAGGGTCGATGGCAGACCGGCAATCGGCCGATCTGGATAGGGCGCGACGTGAATCGCGCGAGAACTCCAGGGCTGTCTTCGCGACGCCGTCAGGCGCCGCCTGGTCTGACAACTACCAGTGGGGCAAACCGCCTTTTCACCGAAACCGCCGGATACAGTCCCGCTGGAAAGGCGGGTGCGGCGCCATCACAAGATGGACCGCACCCTCATCAAACGCTCATGCCGCGCGGGGCGCCTGGGCTTCCAGGCGCTGGCGCCAGACGTCGGCCCAGTCGGTACCGGGCTGCCTGGGCAGAAATACCCGCACTTCCCGCCGACCGGTGGTTTTCTCCTCGCGCTTCAACCGGCGCGCCAGTGCAAAGGCGAAGGCTTGGCCGGCGAAGTCGCCATCGGCATCGTTGTCCGCATAGATGCAGACTTTGCGCACCATGTCGGGCAGCCACAGCTTCTCCAGGTTGCCGGCGTTGAGCCCGGCCCAGACCGGCTTGCCGGTCGCCAGATGCAGGGCGAGGCCGGTCTCGATGCCTTCGCTGATCGCCAGTTCCTCGGTCGCCTCGGAGAGACGCACCGCGGCGCCGTTGATCCCGGCCGAGAGCACCTTCTTCGCATCCAGGGCCGTGAGCTTGCCGCCGTTCTGCAGATAGGTCCGGTGCAGCGTCACGGCATGGCCATCCGCGCCCTGGATGCAGGCCAGCATCGCCGGGTACTCGGCGATCTTGCGCGACTTGCCGGCGGAATCCTTCTGGTAGTAGCCGAGCGCCGGATGGAAACGCAGTACCTTCGGGTACACCGGTAGCGCCAGGCCCCGGCTGCTCAGATAGCGATCCACCTCGTCGCCCACCGCCACCGGCCGGGCTTCGCTCCAGATGCGCTGGGCCAGCTTCTTCATGCGCTCGGCCGACGGTTCGTCCGTCCGGGATGGTGCCGTCGCCGGCATCATCCCCAGACAGCGCTCGACGTCGCGCAACGCGGTGTTGAAATCCACCCCCAGCACCGCCTGCAGCAGCTTGAAGCCGCCGCCCGGACCGCACTGGCGGCAGTGGTAGTTGCCCTCGCCGAACTTGTCGGTGTACTGGAACCGGTCAGTGCCGCCGCACAGCGGGCAGGGCAGGTTGCGGCGCTTCAAGATCCGCTCGTCCACGCCCAGACTGGCCAGGATCTCGGTCCAGTGGCCATGCGCACGCTGCTTGACCGCTTCGATGCGGGCCGCGTAGTCACGATCCTGCATGGCGGCCTCCCATCCCGGGCGCTTCGGCGAGCAAGGCCACCGAATGGCCGGGTGCCGAGCCCACCCCCACGGAGACCTGGAAGGCCTTGCCGTGGAGCAGGGGATACTTCCCCAGCCGCAGTTCCTGCAACAGCGAGTCGAGCGTCTGCACCGGATCGACCGAACGCAGACGACGGATGAGGTCCGCCAACGCGTCGCGGTCGGCGTCCAGGTCCGACCCCTGAAACTGGTCGTTTTCGTCCATGAAGGACGAGACCTGACGCACGGGCTCTCCAGACGTCTCGCCGGCCGGGATGTATAAGACGTCTTCGTGGCAGACGCCATGGTCGGCGATCTCGACGACGTCGTGGCCGACGCGGATGCGCACGGCCTCGCACAGGATCACGGTGGGCCACACCCAGCGCCCTTCCAACTGCACGCGCAGCTGTTCGGCCACCGGCTCGACCCGTACCGCTTCTTCCTCCAGGAAGCGCACATGGCGCTGGGCCCAATGGTCGAGATGCAGGCCGATCCAGTCGAAGACCAGATAGCCCTTGGCCCGGGCCAGCATCCAGCGCGCCGCGTTGTCGTCGCCCATCCAGTTGAGCGAAACCAGTTGCACCGCACCGCTTTCGATGGCTTGGCGGGTGGGGGCTACGGCCACTTGCCGGACGTAGTCGCGGTCGTCGTCCTGGATCGGGTAGCCGACGATGTCGTCAAACAACTCGGCCGGCAGCACGTCGAGGTCGTTCAACATATCCACTTGCCCCGAGCCCCGCATCGCTGCGTAATAGATCTCGACGAAGCGGTCGGGCGGCAACTGCATCTTGGCCACCTCCAGGGTCCGGCGCCAGCAGGCTTTCAGCTCGGCATCGATGCGTTTGCTCTGCACGTCCTCGTCGATCAGCTTGTCGCGATCCGGCAGGCGGGCGGTGAACTGGCGCGAGTCCAGGTGCACGACATTCACCTTGTCGAGCAGGGAGTAGGTCGGCTTCATGACGCAGAAGCCCTGCAGGAACACCATCGTCTCGTAGCTGTTCTTGCCGTCGCGCGTGCCGGCGAGGTGGACCGCGCCCATCGGGCTCGGCATCGCCGCGAGATTCGCCAGCGCAAAACGCCGCACGAGCGGCTTGCCGTTGAACAGCACCGGCACCGGAAAACCCAGGCACAAGGTTTCGATGCGGTTGCCCAGGTCAGGCAGGTCGACGCCGTGCAGTTCGATCCGCGTGCCGGCGACGGTCTCCGCGATCGCTTCCACCTCGATCGACGCCTTGGCCAGTGCCGCAGCAGTCTCGATATCGACCCGCTGGTGGTTCGAGGCGACGATGCAGCGCGTGGCGGCATAGAGGCACCTCGAGAATCCCACCCCGAACGGGCGCTCCTCGGCGGCGGTGGCCGCATCCCAGCCCGACTCGTGGAAGCTCAGAAGCTTCTGGAAGTCGTCCAGGCCGCAGCCATCGTCCTGCACCCGCAGCACCTGGGCAGCGGGGTCGTAATCGATCTCGATCCGCGTCGCACCGGCGCGGCGGGCGTTCTGCAACAGCTCGGAGACAAGCGTGAAGCGGTCGGTGAACGCGTAGCGCTGGTTGCGCAGTGCGCCATCCTCATTGATTCGAACCTGTATCTGCATGATGTGCTCCATAAGTGCAGACGGAACCCGGCCTCGGCGGGACGGGCCCGCCAAGGGGGAAGAACACCTGGTCAGCCGACGTGGCGGACCGGTGGGGTGAATAACTGGCCGGCGGCCAGGGCCTCGATCAGGCTGTGCCCGAGGAACTCCCAGGGCAGCAGGTGCTGGGTGCTGAGAACCCGGCCCTCGACATCGAGCCGCTCGACCTTCAGGCCGATCGGATGCCAGTGCAGCCGGTAGGCCAGCCAGTCGGCGCCGGCGATGACGAAGGTGCGGCCGGCCTGGCCGGTGAGGACTTCGCTTTCCTTGACCAGGAACTCGATGTCGTCCGCCGCCTGAACGGTCAGCAAGCTCGGGCTGACGGACGTGATGCGTGCTTGGTCCTGCATAGCGACCTCCTCACATCAAGCGCGGCCAGCAACGGCTGTCGTCCGGCCGGTTGCGGTTCGCACCTTGGTTTGGTGGATCCGGGGACGGATTGCTGATCGGTTTCGCAGGTTCGCGGACCGGCGGCATCGCTGTTAGGCATTCAGCATGCTGTCGTTCCCGCGTAATCTGTTCCAGCCGTACCGCATCCTCATAGTCCAGGCGTCCCACGATGCCGTAGGCGATGAAGATCGCCAGCAGGCAGAGGACATCCTTGAAAGCGGTCATGACGACTCCTTGAACGGGGCGGGCCTCTCGCGTTGGCGAAGAAGGCCTGCAAGGGGAAAACGGGTCAGGCGAACAGGTCGCCCTGCACGGACATCCGCTTGACCTGCTCGTTGATCCACTGGGGATTCCTGGCCAGCCGCGCCTCGACCCATTCGGGATTGCGTACGACGGCATCGCGCACCCAGGCGGGATAGCGCGCCAGGGTGGCTTCGAGCCAGGCCTTCAGCCCATGGCGGATGCGGTCGCGCACTTCCTCCGCATCGACCCGACCGCAATAGGCGATCGGCGACAGCGGGCTGCAGCCAACGACGCGCAGGCAACTCACGAACGAGAACGGCAGGCCGTCCTTCTCGCGCTCGGAGAAGACCCAGCGCAGGGTGTCGAACTTCTCTTCCAGCGGTGTCGCGGGATCGGCCAGTTGGCTGACCTCCTGCAGCAGGCGCCAGTGGAGGAAGACGATGTCCTCTTCGCTCCACTCGACGGGTGCATCCTCGTCCTCGAGCAGGCTGTCCAGGGCTGCGCGATCAGGGATCGCAGCAGGACGGTGGCTCGACGCCGCCGTGTAGGGGGGTAACACAGGTCCCACGGGTGCGGGGCGAGCGGCTCGGGAAGAGAACGCGGATCGGTTCGGGTTCAGCATCGTTGTCTCCAAGGAAGAGCAGGAGGCAACGCGCACCACGGCTGGAGGCGTAAGCCCCCAGGGGGTGATGAACGGCCGGCCCAGAAGGGGCCGGGTCGGTGCTACGGGGAAAGACTCCAGGGCTGGCGGGAACGGACGGGATGAGCCGCCGGGATCGGTGTGCCAGCTACCGATCGAGGAAGGCTTTCGGGGGAAGGGCGTCCGGGAAACGCAGGGAACGACGCCTCGCCCCTGCCTCGAAAGCTCGCCTCGATGGCATGGACGCGACTGGCACCGCAAGCGGTGCCGACAAGATCGGCGCACGCGGCACCGGACAAGACCGGTGGCCTACGCGAAAGACGGGAAACTCCAGGGCTTGCCTTGTTTGAATGCAGGGCCAGCTGCTGCATGACGTAAAGGTAGTGGCGCCGGAGGGCCGGGTCAATACCGAAATGCCGCCCGAAAGGGGGCCGATGCCGAAAGCCCCCTCAGGCGACGGCCATTCCCGGTGGCGAATGCAGATACCGGCGTGGATGATTGCCCGAACGCTGTACTTGGAGGAGCACGGCATGTCGGAGATCCAGATCGTCAAGGTGGACCAGGGTGGCGTCAATGCCCGCATCCTCGCGAAAGAGGCCAAGGCCGACTTCCGGCGCGTCGAGGCGGCCAGCCTGAAGATCCCGACCCGCTTCACCAGCGCCGAGGGCAAGCGCTTTTTCGCGCGGCTCTTCAACACGCTGCAGCTCAACACCCACTTCATCTCGGTGATTGCCCGCACGCGCCTCGACCACGCGGACGTCTCCAAGGTCGAGGACACCATCCGCGCCCAGATGGATGCGGTGACCACGAACCTCAACCAGGCCATCGACGGCGCCGAGGCGCTATTCAAGGCGCACGGCATCACCAGTTCTGCGACCTACGACACCGTGCCGCTGGATGTGGACGTCCATGTGCTGTCGTCGATCGGTCGACGCTTCCTGGAGGTGCTGGGCAAGCTCGACCAACTGATGCCCTTGCTGCAGACGCTGGAGATCCACGAGGTGATCACCACCCAGGCGGTGGATATCCAGCGCGCCAGTCTCAAGCGCCAGGTGCGCGACGTGGCCAATGGCGCGCGCAACTTCGCGATGGGGCTGAGGCGACGGATGAACGCCCTGGACGCGCGCAGCGGCGAGGGGCGTAGCGAGGGAAGCCGACCAGAAACCGTGACCGTAGACGTCGCGGATGGCACGGACGAGCCGGGCGCGGAGCGCGAGGCAACGCTCGATGCGATCGCCGATGCGCAGCCGGAAGCCCCGAAGAGCATCTCGTCTTCTGTGGGCGACTGAGCTTCGGTTACCGCAGCCCAATCCGGGCCGATTTGTCACTTCCTAGCTCGCGGATCAACAAGAATGATGATAAGCAAAACCACATAATAACCCCTGTTTCGATAGTCCAGTGACCGTCATTCTTGTTGAGTGAAAGGACAACATGATGGCGGTGAAGAAGAAAGAGTCCGCCCGTCTGGCGAAGCGACTTGGGGGCAACCTCTCCGAGCGGCGCAAACAACTGGGATGGACACAGGAGATGGTTGCAGAGCGGGTCGGCGTCGACGCCGAGACCATCTCGCGTATCGAGCGCGGCGCCCATCTGCCGTCTTTGCCGACGCTGGACCGGCTTGCGGGGGCGCTCCAATGTTCGGCTGGCGACCTGTTATCGACGGAAGTGCCCGAAGAGGTCAGCGAAGCGGCGACCTTTGGCGCATGGATTTCCGAACTCGGGGCTGACGACCGGGCATTCGTCATGTCGGTCGTGCGGAACTGCTGTGAATACCTGGGTAGCCGCTCGAGATAGTAAATTGTCCCTCCCGCGGAGGGGGAAACGGGCCGCCAGGCCAAGTTTCGCGCGCGAAGCCCTCTCGGCGCGATCCCCGCGGTGCGACTTCCAATCGGACTTCAAAACGCCCGACGAGAGCAGGAGGGAATCATGGCCCTATCCGCCACGGCGGGCTTGAGTCGGATCGGCTTTGTCCGCGATCCGATGTCTGGGCCGCAGCCCTGATCACGGCGCGCCGGAATGGCCTCGGCTCCGCTGCCATCTCCAATCGTTGGCGTGTGCCGTCCCTTTCGGCTGGCGCGTCCGGGGGCGCCTTGCGTCGGCCCACGGACCTCAATATCCTACCGACAGGCTCCACCTCAGGCTGACCTGACGCCGTGGGAGCCCGCACCGCTCTCGTGGCGGCGTCGCAGTCGTTACCTGCCTCTTGTCCGACGATCCGCTGTCGCGCGTGCTGCGCGGCATAGATGCGGCTCGCCTGATCTTTCCCGACCCGGACGCTCTTGGCCGTCCGGCGCCGGGATTCCCTTTCCGGCTCATTCTTCCATGCCGCGCGACCGGGGCGCCCGTGGCATGCCGTCGAGTTCCGCGTTCCCTATCGGCCCGCGCCATTCTGACCTAGCGGGGCCGCAACCGAGCAGGTCATACCCCTTACCGGCGCCCGCCGTGACGAGGTCCGATCATGCCAAACATCCGTACCCGCGTCGACGCGATGGCAGCGACTCCCGTTGCTCCTCCGGCGACGCCTGCCGCTCCGGTTCTGACCCGGACGCTGCCCGAAACCGGCTTCCTGCGGCAGCCGCAAGTCCTGGCCTTCGTTCCCATCTCCAAATCGACCCTCTGGCGGCGCATCCAGGCGCGCACCTTCCCCGCGCCCGTGAAGCTCTCGGAACGGGTGACCGTCTGGCGCGTGGAAGACATCCGCCGCTGGATCGCGCAGCAAGGCCAGTCCAACTGACGGGCACGGCCAACTGCGGAGAGCGGCTCGGCATGGATCGACGGTCCCGTTCGCGGATTGACCGCGCCGGCACCGGCCCGCCGCACGCGGGGTGCCTGCTTTTCCAGGTCCAGCCGGCCGGTGCTTCAGCGAAGGGACCGCCGTCGGCCTGATGACGAAATCCCGCGCCCTTCCCAGCGATTTCGGCTGGCGAAAGGCGGTGCCGGCGCCCGAACATTCGGGCTATGACGGTCGAGCAGTGATGGGAGAGGCAAGTCATGCAAGACAATCAGGAGGTCAGCAAACACCACGAGAACGCGTTGCAATCGGTCGAGATGCTCCGCGCCGTCGTCGGCGGTGAAACCTACGAGGCGGTGGCCGCGCGCTTCGGTGTCTCACGCACGGCGGTCGAGCGACGCATCAAGTCTGTCGCAGTCCAGCTCACCCAGGTCGTGGGCGTCGACGGCCTCAAGGAAGAAGGGGCCGCCTTCGTGCGGCGACTGCGCTTGCATCGGGAGGCCATCCTGGTCGCGCTGGAAGGGTTCGAGCCCCAGCCACCGGTCGGCGCCCGTCCGGCACGGGTACTGTCGGCGGCGGAAGTGACCCAGGGGGCCGTGCGCATCAAGGGCCGAACCAACCGTACCTGGCACGACCTGGCCCTGTACTACATGCTGTTCGCTACCGGCTTGCGCCCCCTCGAGATCGCCCGGCTCGAAGTACGAGACTATCTGCTCGTCGACGGCAGTGTGTGCTGGGAATCCGAGCTGCGCGCGGAAGTCGCCATCAACGGCAAACCGAGGCCGCTTTACTTCGGCAGCACTCGACTCGACGACGCACTGACCGCTTACTTCCGCGAACGGCTCCACAGCGGCCATGGGTTGGGCGAGCCCGACTGCTACCGCGGCCTCGATCCCGAAAGCCGGCTGTTCCTTTCCCCGGGCGGCGAGCCCTACAAGATCGCGCCCAACAATGGTGCACCGGGGCAGAACCGCTACGTCTGCCGGGCACTGCTCGAGATCTACCGCAAGTTGTTCCGCTACGCCGAGCTCAAGGGTCTGAGCGCCCAGTCGGCGCGTCTCACCGTGATTTCCCGGATGTATGAGCGCGGGGCCGACGAGGATCAGGTGGGCACGATCCTGGGGATCGGCGAGCGCAGTGCAGTGCGGGAGCTGCTGCCGCGGCCCAAGCCGACGCTGGCGGAACTGCTCGACGAGCTGGTCTGAGCCGGCAATGGAAAACCAGCGCTTTACCATCAAGGGACGGGTCATCGCCGCCGACGATCCGCAACTGCAGGACGCGCTCTCCCAGGTCTACGACACGCCCGAGCGGCCGCGCTGCCTATGCGTGCCCGGTGGCGTGGAGATGTACGTCGCATTGCACCGCCAGTTCGTGGTCAAGCGCATGCCGGATAGCGGCAGCACCCACCATCCGGGGTGTCCCTCCTACGAGCCTGAGCTCCAGCAATCGGGGCTCGGCGAGCTGGTCGGGGAGGCTGTGCTAGAATCGGAACCGGGCCGCGTCGAGCTGCGCGTGGATTTCCCCTGGACGCGCGTGATCGGGCGCGGCGTGCCGCGCGGCGAACCGCAAGACGTGTCGGAGGTCGGCGTGCCGGGGCGGCGCATGACCTTGCGGGCGCTGATGCACTTCCTTTTCGAGCGCGCCGGCTTCAACCGATGGAGCCCGGCGATGGCGGGCAAACGCAACCAGGGCGTGCTGCGCAAGTACCTGCTGGAGGCGGCCGAGGAGATCATGGTCAAAGGCGTGCCGCTGGCCGAACGCCTGTACGTGCCCGACCCCTTCAAGGAGAACGCCAGGGCCGAGGCCGCCCAGCGCCGACGCGAGAAACTGGCCGTGCTGCGCCCCAAGGATGGACAAACACCCCTGGCCATCGTGATCGGCGAGTTCAAGGCGAGCGAGGCGACGAGCCAGGGGCGCCGGGTCTGGATCCGGCACATGCCGGATGCGCCGCTGCTGATCGCCGGCAAGAGCTGGGAGCGCATCGAGCGCGTGTTCGCCCCGCTGTTCGAGGCTCGTGACGCCGACACAGGCCACCCGGTCCGCCTGATCCTGGCGGCACTCATCCGCGCCCGCAGCGAATACACCTATGAGATCGACGCGGCGAGCCTGATGCTGGCGAGCGAGCACTGGATTCCGATCGAGGGGGTGCATGAATTGCCGCTGATCGATGCCCTGGTGGCCCAGCACCGCCGCTTCGTTAAGCCGCTGCGCTACGACGCCCGGAGCGGGGCAGCCTTTCCGAATGCCTTGCTGCTGGATACTGGAGCACGACCCGTTCCCTTACACGTAGCCAGCGCTTTTATGGACCCCAAGGAGCGGGCGGCAGAGGAGAAGGCGATCGCATCTGGGGAACTGGATGCCTGGGTATGGTGGACCGATCAGCCGATGCCCGCCTTTCCTGCAGGGGCTTCGGAGTGCTGACGTGGTATCGCCGACAAGGCGATACCACATCAGCACCTTACAAGTAGGGTGGGCGATGACGACGTCCGGAAGGCGTTGAGCTGCGATACTCCCGGCCCATGCGCCGCTGGCTTGCCCTTGTCCTGCTCTCTGCTACCGCTCCAGGTCTCCTGGGCGATGGTGGCCGACTATTGCGCGCACGAACGCGGACAAGCGCAGCACTTCGGCCACCACGACGACAAGCATGAGGTCTGGGCCGGCAAGTCCGCCGCCCCGGCGAAGCCGGGCACTTCAACACCTGCGCACGATCTTCACAGCCATCAGGTGGGCTTCATGGCTTGCCGAGCGACGCCGCGCCGATCGTCGGCGATGCTTGGGGCGGCGAGTTGCACGCCGCAGACCACCCCCACCCCGCCTCCACCACGCCGGACCAACCCGAGCGGCCCAAGTGGTTCGTTGCCGCCTGATGCGGCGGGACGGGCCCTTCATCATCCTATCTGCCTGACCTGCAACCCAGCCTGAAGCCCGGGCAGTCCCGTCTCGCCGAATTCGTTCCCCCTCGTTCGTGGAGAATTCGATGCGAAGGCTTTTCTTGCCGCTCGGGCTGGCGGCCATTTCAATCCAGCCCGTCCCTGCACAGTCCGCGCCGCCTGCAGCGGCCGCGGACGTGCGCGCCCCGGCCCCGGCCGACGAAGGCGCCTCGCGGGTCGCGGAACCCGCCGGCGCGCTTACGCTGGAGGCGGCCGGTGGCCGAGGCGGGCGTGGCGGTCGAGGGCGCCCAGGCCGCCAGCGCATTGCGCGCCGCCCGCAGCTGCCTCGCCGCCTTCTGAGGCAATCCCGCGCCGCACTTCGAGCGGGCGGCCGTGGGGGGCTACGCCTTCGCCGGAATATGCACTGGGGATGATGTGCGATTTCATCATCGCCGCTGACAATGCGGTGTTCGCCCAGCCGGAAGTGGGCCTTGGCATCCTGCCAGGGGCCGGCGGCACGCAGCGCCTGCAGCGCGCGGTGGGCAAGGCGAAGGCGATGGATCTGTGCCTCACTGGCCGACGCATGGACGCCCGCGAGGCCGAGGCCGCTGGACTGGTCGCGCGCGTGGTGCCGGCCGATAAGCTGCTCGCCCGCCGCGGCCGAGAAGATCGCCTCGTATTCGCTGCCGGTGGTGGTGATGATCAAGGAGTGCGTCAATCGCGCCTACGAGAGCGGGCTCAACGAAGGGTTGCTGTTCGAGCGGCGCACCTTCCATGCGACGTTCGCGCTGGACGATCAGAAGGAAGGCATGGCGGCCTTCGTCGACAAGCGAGCGCCGTGCTTCACGCATCGCTAATCCTCTTCGCGACCCGACCCGGGATCGCTCTGGGGCAGATTCGCACGTCAGACGCGTCATCCTCTCTCGCTTAATTCCGTTGGACGATGTTTTCGGGAAGGTTCCGCCGCTACGCGGGGTTGTCATCGCTATTGCTCAAATCTTCGATGTAGGCATGCAGGGTCTCAAGATCCAAAGGCTTGTGGAGAACGACGGCGCGGTGCAGCGCGATGTTGCTCGGCAGGTCAGGGTCCGTATCGCCGGTCATCAGGATCGCCGGTACGTCCCGGCCGACGGCATCTCGGGTCGCCCTGATGACATCCACTCCCGTCTCGCCGTGGGCGAGCCGGTAGTCCGAGATCACGATATCGGGTGCCGCCTCACCCAGGACAGCGCATAGCGCCGGGCCGCTGTCGGCGGCCCACACGCGGCGACCGATCGACTGCAACGCTTCAGTCAGCGCCTCGCGCACGCTGGCGTTGTCTTCGGCCAAGGCAATGCGCAGGGCGCGGCCGGGCACGATGTCGAACTCCGGCAGGATGCCGGGCGAGGAGCAGCCGAGCGGGAGCTCGATGGCGAACGCCGAGCCGCGACCGGGTCGCGAGCGCACTCTGACCTCGAGCCCGAGCAACTCCGCCGTCTTGGCCACGGGGGCCAGCCCCAGCCCGCTGCCGCAGGTGCGCGCGCCGTCGAGCTGGCGAAATTCCTCGAAGATCTCCGCCGTCTTGTCCGGGGGGATGCAGATCCCGGTATCCCACACCTCCACCCACGCCTTACCCCCGCGCCTGCGGCATCCGACCAGGACGCCGCCGTCGTCGGTATAGCGGACCGCGTTCTCGATGACATTGCCGACAATGCACTCAAACAGCACGGCGTCGGTCCGGCCCCACAGCGTGGACGGCCAGCAGTGAAGGCGCAGGCTCTTGAGCCCAGTCTCCGGCTCGTGAACGGAAAGCAGCCGCGCCAGCACGTCGGCAACGGGGAAATTGCCGCAGTTGGGCTTGATAGCGCCCGCCTGCAGCTTGCTGAGGTCGAGGAGTTCCGAGAGCAGTGCGCCCAGGCAGCCCAGGCACGCCTTGAGCTTGGCGAGGAAGGGTGCGCCGGCCGAATCCACATGCCCTTCCAGCACCTTGGCGTAGACGCTCAGCGCCGACAAGGGCTGGCGCAGGTCGTGGCTGGCCGCCGGCAGAAAGCGGGATTTCGCTTCGTTGGCCCGCTCGGCTTCGGCCTTGGCCGCCTGCAGCGCGTCTTCAGCCTGCCTGTGCTCCGTGATATCGACGACCGAGCCGACATAGCCAAGAAATGAGCCGCTGGGGGAGAAGGGGGGGGGGCGCCCTTGATCGAGAACCCAGCGATAAACGCCGTCGGCACGCCGGAGTCGATATTCGCGGGCAAAGGGGCTTTGCTGATCGATGGCTGCCCCGAATGAAGCGGTAACCTCGTCCCGATCCTCGGGGTGGAGCACGTCGAGCCACCCGTGGCCCAGCGCAGCGGCTTCCGTTTGGCCGGTGTATTCGTACCAGCCGCGGCTGACGAAGGTGCCTGCACCGTCCGGTCCGGTCTCCCAAAGGATTGCCGGCGCCGTATCGGCGATGCTGCGGAAGTGCGCCTCGCTCTCGCGCAGTACCGCCTGCGCCTGCATAAATGGGGTGATATCCAACCCAGCCAGCTTCGGCATCTTTTCGTCCTCCTCATGCACCCGGAATGTGAAAAATTCCAGGTCCATCTCTACGGCGGGGCGCCTTCCAGGCCGAACGCTGCCTCCTCTAAGCAATAACGTGGGGCCCCAACCCGATGCCACGAGTGCGTACCGGTAGCCACATGGGAACGGCACGCACACAGCACAGCGGCCCCCCGCGCCCCTCTCAAAGGACGACCGTTGCTTCCTCAGCGACCAGGAAGATGGGAGCGCCACCGGACGAGATCCGCCTCGCGTGGTCGACGGTCTGCTGCCCCCCTTCGGAGGCCGCACACTCGCCCAACGCGACCATAGAAGGGAAATGCACCTCCGCAATTCTGTGAAAGGCCGGGTTTCCGTCAGGCGCCCCGACTACTCTCGAGGCTACGATCTTGGTTGCTCCCTTGAGCTTTTCCATCGCCATCGGCACGTGTTCGTCGCGATACACCTCTTCGAACGCCGCAACATCCGTCGGCATCGGATAGATCACAATCAGCTTCGCTCCACTCATGATGTTTCCCTTTGCTGGTTAAAGAAAAAAAAGGAAAGACGACTGTCTGTAGTGCATCCTCCCCCAAACGCCGGTCCTGGACCTACTTCACAAGCGCCGGAATATCCTTGCAAAACACGCGTATACGAGGCCAAGAGAAACTTTGTCGTTTGATTCGCCGTTCAATCGCTACAAATTCGTCTACCTGACTCGAATTCACCTCCTCGATTAAAAGCTGAAGTTCACGCCCGCTCCGACCGCCCACGCACTCACCTCGGCCTCGTACGTTTCCGGCCCGACCGGGCCGGCAAGCGCCGCGCCAATGGAGGTCGTTCGCTTATCTTCGTTCTTGAAGCCGTAGGCGCCGAATACATCGAGGCGGACGTTGGAACTGAGGTCAAACCCGACGCCGGCCGCAATCGTGTGCTGCCAGATCACTGGGACAAGGCTCATCTGAACCAGCTTGACGACATCCGTACCAAGGGACCCCGCCGCGGCCCCGAGCGGAATCGGGCCGAGTCCGCGCAGGTTGCCGAGTGTATTGTTGGGGGTATCCCGCAGGATATCCTGCGCGTAGCTGTATCCGAGGCGCAGACTCCAGGGCCCGGTCCGGTATTGCGTCCCGAGGAGGACGAGGAACTGGTCGTCATAGACGTCTTCATAGGTCTCGGCGCTGCTCCAGTTCTTCCATACGACGTCCGCCTCGACCATCCAGCTCGGGGTGACGTCGTAGGCCATCCCGACGATCGCCTCCAACGGCTGCTCGACGGTGAGGTCCTGGTATCCCGGGGTACCAACCGCGTTCTGGTACAGGATGTTCTTGAACTTGTACTTCACCGGGCTCTTCAGCGCCGCGCTCAAGGTCAGCGCCGACGTGAGACGGTGAGTCAGGCCGATCGACGCGCCGAATCCGACGTCGTGTACACTGGAAGTGTTACCGCCGAACCCGCACGAGCCTGCCGTCGCGGGATCGCAACCGGCTGGTCCGAGCAGCCCTCCAAACGACCCGGAAGGGCCAGAGGTGCCGAGCTGGGCCAAACCGAAGCCAATCGTAAGCGCGGCCCCGACCGCGGTCTGCGGCGTCAATTGCTTGGCGGCCGCGACATTGGCGTTGAACGAAATGAGTTCGACCAGCAAGGGCAGCCCGGTCACGCTCGGATCGGTACTGACGCTCGGCACGGTAATGGGATCGTCCCTGAAATCCACGCCAATCCCGGCATCCAGCTCAATCCCACCACCGAGGAACCAGCCCCCACCGATTTCATGGGTGACCGCGGTGTCGGGAACGACATAGTTTCGGGCATCGCTGCTCGACGTGCGCGACCCGGCTGCCCCCCTCTGATGGACATCCACTTCGGGAATGAGAAAAGCGGCGCCGATGCCGAAATGGGTTCCGCGGAGCTGCGTCATCGTGGCAGGGTTGCCGAACACCGCCGCCGAGGGCTCTTGCGGCTTCGTGTAGGCGGCACCCGCCATGCCCCCCGAAGCCGGTTTGTAGGACAT
The DNA here is from genome assembly GCF_001591165.1 of Thauera butanivorans NBRC 103042. Lineage (GTDB taxonomy): Bacteria > Pseudomonadota > Gammaproteobacteria > Burkholderiales > Rhodocyclaceae > Thauera > Thauera butanivorans. The sequence continues at coordinate 62,291 of NZ_BCUG01000008.1, read as the reverse complement.
GTTCATGTCCGTGCCGGTATTCAGGGCATGGGCTACCCCCGTAGCGCACGTCAGGGCAATGACCGTGGCAAGCCTCCCTGCGCCGCTCGTCGCCGAGCCGGATGACCTTTCGGCACGGCAGCCCATCATCGCCTTCTTCTGGTTTTCTGTCATTTTCGCTCCTATCTCCTTTCCCTTAAATGCGAGCACACCGGGATCCGCGCGGTCGTCGAATCTCTAACTCCGCAGACCGCCAGGGCTCGACCCACTACGCAACGTAACACCCGCTCAGCCGGGTTGTAACATTCGCAAGTACCACCTGTTACAGGCTGCATCACTTGTGTAGCTCGATACACCCCTGAGTCACATCAGCCCCCCAGTTAATCGAATTGCGGAGCACTTGGCGGCCGACGTTCAGCAGGCAGCAAAGACCATGCCAAAAAAAGCGACGCAGTCGCGGGCGGGTGCGCTCTATGTCGTCCACATGCTCTTCCGCCAGCGCTATCCGGGCGTTCGCCTGGACGAGACGCGCATGCTCGCAACATCGGGCGCTTTCGTCACCGCCGGCGCCGCGCTGGCGCACGTCGACCTGGCTCTCAGCCTGATTCGTAGGCATAGCCCGGCGCTCGCAGCGCTCATCGCACGATATCTGCTTGTCGAACCCAGGGCGTCACAGGCGGCCTTTATCATTCCCGACCATCTTGCGCACGACGACGCGCTGGCGGAACGCTTCGAGCACTGGGCGCGCCGCAACTTGGCCGAGGGATTTTCGCTGAGTCGGGCTGCTCTCAGCGTGGGCACCAGCGAACGCACCTTGGCGCGTCGCCTGCAGGCAGTGCTCGGCAAATCGCCTCTTTCCTACTTTCAAGATCTCCGCGTCGAGCGGGCGGTGCATCTCCTGCAGACGAGCAACGCCAGCGTGGAGCAGATCGCTTCGCAGGTCGGTTACTCGGACGGCGTCACGCTGCGTGCACTGCTCAGGCGCAAGCTCGGCCGCGGCGTTAGGGATCTGCGCTCGCGCACTGCCTGAGTCGCCAGGACGGCGTGCCAAGAGGACGGGGCGAAGCAGCGAGTAGCCGAGGGCCTCCCGCCCAACTCGCACCGCACCAGCCCGCAGACGTAACTGAGCGCCGCGGACCCGGCCATGTTCCCTTCGGCGATGTCTTTAGCGCCTCAGAGTCGGATTTCGTGCGTACTCACGTTCATCCTCCTGCCTGCACAGGTTTGACAATGCGTGCAAAGGACGAATGGTTGTGGATCGATTCGAAGTTTTCCGCTTCTACCACATAGTCCGCCAAGCGCCGATCCCGGTTGAGCGCCAGGGCCACATCCCGGACCAGATCCTCGACGAATTTCGGATTGTCATAGGCCCGCTCGGTAACGAATTTCTCGTCCGGCCGCTTGAGAAGCCCGTACACCTCGCAGGAGGCGCTCTCTTCGGCGACGGCGATCAATTCCTCGATCAGCATGTCGCCAGCCAGCCTCACCTCGATGCCGATATGGGAGCGCTGGTTGTGGGCGCCGTAGTCGGAGATTCCCTTGGAGCAGGGGCACAGGCTCGTCGCCGGCACCAGGACGCGCAAGGAAAAGGAATACTCCCCGGCATCGGATACCGAGCCCTGCCAGCAGACCTCGTAGTCGAGGAGGCTCCGCACACCCGACACCGGCGCCGTCTTGCTCACGAAATAGGGAAAGCGCATCTCGATCGTGCCCCTCCTCGCCTCCAGCCTGTCCAACATTGCGAGGGCCAGGGCTTTGAACGCCGCCTGATCCAGCGGGCCGGTCTGCTCCTCCATCAGTTCGACGAAGCGGGACATGAGGGTTCCCTTGACGTGCGCCGCCAAACCGACGGTGAGCGACAGGGTGGCAACGGTCGCCAGCCGCTCGGCGCCCGACCGGATGGTGGCAGGGTATCTGAGGCCCTTGACCCCGACCGCATGTATGGGTAGGTCACGGCCATCCAGTTGCGACTGGACGTCCGGCATCAGAGTTGCTCTGTCAGGGGCATTCATCTCGGTCCTTCCTCGGGAATGGGGTCGAACAAAACGGAGAACTGGCCGCACTAGAGTAAAGTAGATAAAATCCTTTCTCAATGGTTTTATGTATAAAGCCCCAGAGCCACCGACCGTGTCGATGCGGAGCGCGTCAGGAGGCGAGTCCAGGACAGTCGGAGAGCGTGACATGCTTGCCATATTGGGAACGCGCCAGCGGGAGTTGCTGAAGCTCCTCCTGAGGAGCAAGGGCGGTTTGACGGTGGTCGAGCTCTCGGCGCGGCTGGGCATCTCCAGCAACGCGGTTCGCCAGCATCTTGCCGCCCTGGAGAACGAGGGGCTGGTCGCCCACGGCGAGTCCCGTCCTTCCGGCGGGCGGCCGGAGCAACTCTACGTGCTCACTGCGGCGGGCAAGGAGCTTTTTCCCCGTCAGTATTCCTGGTTCGCCCAGTTGGTGGTCGAGTCCATGAAGCAGGAAGCCGGCGCCGAGGCGACGCGGGAACGCCTCGCGGCCATGGGATCGGGCATTGCCCGCTTGTTGCTCCGTCAGCATGGCGGGCTCGAAGGCCGGCGGCAGCGCGTGGCCAAGCTCGCCGAACTCATGGAGGCGCTGGGTTACGAGATCGGCAGCGTCGATGCCGAAGGCAAAGAGCCGGTGATTGAGGCCAACAACTGCGTTTTCCACAAGCTCGCCATGGACGACCCGGATATCTGCGAGTTCGACCTGGCCCTGCTGTCCACGTTTACGGACAGCAAGGTCGACCATCAGGAGTGCATCGCCAAGGGCGGCAATGTCTGTCGTTTCCGGTTCTCGCGAAAACGCTAATACATCCGGTAATGAACGTGCGCTACCACACTTTGATGGCTCACCCCACAGACACGCTGCGTGGCAGACCGTGCACCAGGGCGTCGTGCCGGCGCACTGCAACTGGATTATGATATCGCCATCGACCGCCGCCGACGGCAACGCCCGGTAGACGAACGTGTACGCCGCCGGCGACGGCATGAACGCCAAGCATCGTCCTCAATCAGGTACGAGATCCGGAGAACCTGAGTGCGGAGCGACGTTCTATTTTCGTATTCAGTAACAATTTGTCGAGAATCGGTCTGATCCGCGGCTTCACGCACCTGCCCGAGGGGCTTGCGCGGACCTTGAGGTGACCTTGAGCGGGCAGATACCACCAAAATTTCCCACGTGCTATTATGGTTTTGCTAAAGCTCTCGACAGCGAGGAGAGACTCGCGAAGATAAGCAATTCGCCCGACAGAGGTGAATGAGGAGACGGTATGTCCAAGATGCAAGAGTTCGCGCGGCTGGAGACAGTCGCGTCGATGCGCAGAGCGGTCTGGGACGGCAACGAGTGTCAGCCGGGGAAAGTGGCTGATGTCGTTTTGCGCTCGTGGACCCGGTGTCGTGCTGAAGGTGTCGTTCCCAATGCCCGCCAGGAGTTCGACCCGATCCCGCGAACGGCGCTTGACGAAACGGTTGAGGCCAAGCGGGCGCTGATCCTTGCTGCCGAGCCGGTCGTCGACGCGTTGATGGAGCAGATGAACGACGCCCCCAGGATGATCATCCTGAACGACGAACGGGGCGTCGTGCTGCTGAACCAGGGAAACGACACCCTCCTTGAAGACGCCCGCCGCCGGGCCGTGCGGGTGGGCGTCTGCTGGGACGAACACGCCCGAGGCACCAATGCCATGGGAACCGCGCTCGCGGAGAGGAGGCCCGTAGCGATCCACGGCGCAGAGCACTACCTCGAGTCGAATACGATTTTCACCTGCACCGCGGCGCCGATCTACGATCCGTTCGGCGAGTTCACCGGAATTCTGGATATCAGCGGATATGCGGGGGACATGGGCCCGGTTCCGATTCCCTTTGTTCAGATGGCGGTGCAATTCATCGAGAATCAGTTGTTCCGCCAGACCTTTGCCGATTGCATTCTGCTGCACTTTCATGTGCGCCCCGACTTCGTCGGAACGATGCGCGAAGGGATAGCCGTGCTGTCGCGCGAGGGAACCATCGTCTCGATGAACCGTGCTGGGCTCAAGATCGCAGGGCTCAACCTGGAGGCCGTCGCCGATCACCGTTTCGATTCCGTCTTCGACTTGAATTTCGGGGCCTTTCTCGACCACGTGCGGCAGTCCGCCTTCGGTCTCGTCCGCGTCTCGCTCTACGGCGGCGTTCAGGTCTACGCCCGAGTGGAACCGGGCCTGCGTGTTCCGCCACGTCCGGCCGCCCACGCCCGCCCTCCTCGGCCGGCACCGCGGCCTCTGGATTCGCTGGACACGGGCGACGCAGCAGTCCGCCTCGCGATTGACCGCGCCCGCCGCGCGATCGGCCGCAACCTCAGCATCCTCATCCAGGGCGAGACGGGTGCCGGCAAGGAAGTGTTCGCCAAGCATCTGCATGCCGAGAGCCCGAGAAGCAAGGGGCCGTTCGTTGCCGTCAATTGCGCCGCCATACCCGAGGGTTTGATCGAGTCCGAGCTTTTCGGATACGAAGAAGGGGCCTTCACTGGCGGACGGCGCAAAGGCAACATCGGCAAGGTCGCCCAGGCCCACGGCGGCACGTTGTTCCTCGACGAGATCGGAGACATGGCGCCGGGGCTGCAGACCAGACTGCTGCGGGTTCTACAGGACCGGGCAGTGATGCCCCTCGGCGGTCGCGAACCTATGCCGGTCGACATTGCGCTGGTATGCGCGACGCACCGCAATTTGCGCAGCCTGATAGCGCAGGGCCAGTTCCGCGAAGACCTCTACTACCGCCTGAACGGGCTGGCGATCTCGCTGCCACCCCTGCGTCAACGTAGCGACCTTGCCGCCCTGGTTAACCATATCCTCTTTCAGTGTTGCGGGGGCGAGCCGCACTACAGCGTGAGCCCAGAAGTGATGACGCTCTTCAAGCGGCATGCGTGGCCCGGCAACCTACGCCAACTACATAACGTTCTCGATGCAGCGCTTGCCATGCTCGACGACGGCCATGTCATTGAGCCCCATCACCTCCCCGAAGACTTCGTCATGGAGGTCGATTCGGGCCTCCGACCGATCGAGGAAGACGGTTCGACGGCGGCGCATCGCGCGCGACAGCCGGCGTCGGGAAGCGGTCCTGCCAAAAAGTTGCAAGATCTCGCGTTGGATGCCATCGAGCAGGCGATCGAGCAAAACGAGGGAAATATATCGGTCGCCGCACGGCAGTTGGGGGTCAGCCGGACCACGATCTACCGCAAGCTGAGGCAACTTTCACCAACCGGTTGTCACCGACCGGCACATTGGAGCCAGTCGCGGATCGGCACATAGAGGCCAGCGCCGGATCGGCGTAATGGAGCCACTTCCCCTCTGACGGACGTCTCGACCTTGACCGGTCCATCGCTACCCTGCTGCCTTTTTGTTCGGCAGGAGGTAGGCGGTGGCCCGCAGGAGCATCGAGATGTACGAGTACCGCCAGGCCCTGATGCGCATGCGCCAGGGCGATTCCGAGCGCGAGATCGCGCGCTCGAAACTGATGGGGCGCAGCAAGGCGGCCCGATTCCGCGAGCTGGCTCGCGGCCAGGGTTGGCTCGATCCCGAGCGGCCCTTGCCCGAGGACGCCGAGATCGCCGCCGCGCTCGGGCCGCCGAAGTTGCCGGTGACGGCCCAGTCCTCGATAGCCGCGTACCGGCCGCTGGTCGAGCAGTGGCTCGGGCAGGGCGTCTCCGGCGTGGTGATCCACACCACGCTCAAGCGCGAGCACGGGTTCAGCGGGCACTACTCCAGCGTGCGCCGGCTGATCGCGCAGATCGGCCGCGAGCAGCCGCCTGAGGCCACGGTGCGGCTCACCTTCGCGCCGGGCGAGGCCGCGCAGGTGGACTTCGGCGCGGGTCCCCATCTGGTCGACCCCGCCACGGGCGAGATCCGCCGCACGTGGGCGTTCGTGATGACGTTGTGCTTTTCGCGTCACCAGTACGTGGAGTTCGTCTGGGACCAGAGCGTGCGCACCTGGCTCGGCTGCCACCGTCGCGCCTTCGAGTGGTTCGGCGCCGTGCCCGCCCGGCTCATCATCGATAACGCCAAGTGCGCGATCACCCGCGCGTGCATGCACGACCCGCAGGTGCAGCGCGCCTACGCCGAGTGCGCCGAGGGCTACGGCTTCCGGATCGACGCCTGCCCGCCGCACGACCCGCAGAAGAAGGGCATCGTCGAGGCCGGTGTCAAATACGTGAAGGGCAACTTCCTGCCCACGCGCAGTTTCCGCGATCTGGCCGATCTCAACGCGCAGGCGCGCGAGTGGGTGTTGAAGGAGGCCGGGCTGCGCATCCACGGCACCACCCGCGTGCGCCCGCTCGACACCTTTGCGGTCGAGCGCAGCACCTTACTGCCGCTCCCCGAGGTGCCGCCGGATCTGGGCACCTGGCATTCGGTGACGGTGCATCGCGACTGCCACGTCAGCTTCGAGCGTGCGCTGTACTCGGTGCCGTTCGCGCTGGTGGGCAAGGCGCTGTGGCTGCGGGCCACCGACGCCGTGGTCACGGTCTATCACGACTTCAAGCCCGTCGCCACGCATGCCCGCGCGCGGCGTCCCGGCGAGCGGCGCACCGTCTCCGACCATCTGCCGCCGGCCGCCCAGCGCTTCTTCGCGCACGACCGCAGCTGGTGTCTGCAGCAGGCCCGCGAGATCGGAGACGCCTGCGCGCAGCTGATCGGGCAACTGCTCTCGGACCGCATCAGCGAGCGCCTGCGCGCCGCCCAGGGCGTTCTCGCGCTCAAGGACCCGTACGGCGCGGCACGCCTCGAGGCCGCGTGCGAGCGGGCCATCGCCCACGACAGCCCGCACTACCGCACCGTCAAGACCATCCTCGCCGGCGGTCACGACCTCGCGCCGGTGAGCACGATCACCCCCGAGCCCTATGCCGGCCGTGCCCGCTTCGCGCGCGCCACCGCGTCGCTGTTCGAAGACGACGGCCCCACGTTTCACTGACCCGGGCGCAGCGCGCGCCCACTTCACCCAAGGAGCCTCACCATGAACCCTGCCACCGAACTGGCACCGCAGCTCAAGCAGTTGCGCCTCTCCGGCATCCTCGATTCGCTCGACGCCCGCAACCGCCAGGCCATCGACGCCAAGCTCGCCTACACGGAATTCCTCGCCCTGCTGATCCAGGACGAGATCGCCCGCCGCGAGCAGAAGAAATTCGGCACCCGGCTGCGCCGCGCGGCCTTCCGCGCCAGCAAGACGCTCGAAGGCTTCGAGTTCGACCGCCTGCCCTCGACCAACCGCGCCCTGGTCCATGACCTCGCGACCGGGCGCTACATCGACGAGCGCGCCCCGGTGCTGATCGTCGGTCCTTGCGGCACCGGGAAAAGCCATCTGGCGCAAGCGCTCGGCCACTGCGCCGTGCGTCAGGGGCACGACGTCATCTTCGCCTCCTGCGCGCAACTGCTCGCCAGCCTGAACGCCGCCCGCGCGGTCGGCACCTATGAGCGAAAGCTGCAGCAACTGGCGCGCGTGCCGGTGCTCATCATCGACGACTTCGGCCTCAAACCCCTTCGCGCCCCCGCCGACGAGGATCTGCACGACCTCATCGCCGAGCGCTACGAGCGCACCGCCACCATCGTCACCAGCAACCTCGACTTCACCGAGTGGGACCAGGCCTTCCCCGGCAACCGGCTGCTGGCCTCGGCCACCGTCGACCGGCTGCGTCACAACGCCTATTGCCTCACGCTCGACGGGGCCTCTTACCGTGCGCCCCGACAGGGTCCGAATCGGGCGAAAAACGCCCTTGCCAGCACCCCGAAAAACATCGATTCTTGACCCCCCAACGACGTCCGTCAGAGCCCGGTTCGAGTGGCTTCTATATGCCGATCATCGGTGGCTCTATTGTGGCGGTCAGTGACACCGGTCGCCTTCACCCCCACAGATAGTAGGTGCTGCGGCTGCTCATGCTCCTGTCGCGGTAGCGCGCTGTTACGCGACCGCCCCCGGACCTCGGCGGACAGCGCGGAAGATTGGAAACAGCCCGAGCGTGCGTGCCTCGGGCTGCATCCTTGCCACACCCAACCGGATTCGTCGGACCGCTCGACATTCGCGTTCGCTCCCGCGGCGCCGCGGGTGTACCGTTGCGTTACAGATGTACCCTTCTTTAACGTGTAACACACGCCTGGAGCGGCCAAGAGCCCCGCACCTTGCGGCGCGTCTTCCCCAGGGGCCCACCGGTTGCGGCCTTTTGCTGCGACCGTCCATGCTGGCACGACACTTGCTGAAAGCGTTAGAGCGGAATCGGTCCGATGGAGCATTCGAAGCCGCTACCGACAGCAGAACACACAAAGGAGGAAGTGATGTCAGCAAATATGGCAGTCAAACAGGCCTTGAAGGCCAATCCGGTCCCGAGTTCCGTGGATCCTCAGGAAGTCCACAAATGGCTTCAGGATTTCACTTGGGATTTCAAGGGCAAGACCGCGAAGTATCCGACCAAGTATGAGATGGACGTCAATACGCGCGAGCAGTTCAAGCTGACTGCCAAGGAGTACGCGCGCATGGAGTCGATCAAGGAAGAGCGCCAGTACGGCACCCTGCTCGATGGTCTCGACCGTCTGGATGCGGGCAACAAGGTGCATCCGAAATGGGGCGAGGTGATGAAGCTGGTCTCCAACTTCCTCGAGACCGGCGAATACGGCGCAATCGCCGGTTCTGCTCTGCTGTGGGACACGGCCCAGTCACCGGAGCAGCGCAACGGTTACCTCGCTCAGGTGATCGACGAAATCCGCCATGTGAACCAGACCGCGTACGTGAATTACTACTACGGCAAGCACTACTACGACCCCGCCGGCCACACCAACATGCGCCAGCTTCGGGCGATCAACCCCCTGTACCCCGGTGTCAAGCGCGCCTTCGGGGAGGGCTTTCTCGCGGGCGATGCCGTCGAGTCCTCCATCAACCTCCAATTGGTCGGCGAAGCCTGCTTCACCAATCCGCTCATCGTTTCGCTTACCGAATGGGCGGCCGCGAACGGCGATGAAATCACGCCGACCGTGTTCCTGTCGATCGAAACCGATGAACTGCGCCATATGGCCAACGGCTATCAGACCATCGTGTCGATCATGAACAATCCGGAGACGATGAAGTACCTGCAAACGGACCTCGATAACGCATTCTGGACGCAGCACAAGTTCCTGACCCCCTTCGTCGGGGTGGCGCTCGAATATGGTTCCAAGTACAAGGTCGAGCCGTGGGCCAAGTCCTGGAACCGGTGGGTGTACGAAGACTGGGCTGGCATCTGGCTGGGCCGACTGCAGCAGTTCGGCGTCAAAACGCCAAAGTGCCTGCCCGACGCCAAGAAAGACGCCGTTTGGGCACACCACGATCTCGCGCTGCTGGCCCTTGCCCTGTGGCCGCTGACCGGCATCCGCATGGAACTCCCGGATAGCCTGGCGATGGAGTGGTTCGAGGCTAATTACCCCGGTTGGTACAACCATTACGGCAAGATCTACGAGGAGTGGCGCGCTGCCGGCTTCGAGGATCCGAAGAGCGGCTTCTGTGGTGCGCTCTGGCTGATGGAGCGTGGTCACGGCATTTTCGTCGACCATGCCTCGGGTTTGCCGTTCTGCCCCAGCCTCGCCAAAAGCTCTATCAAGCCGCGGTTCACTGAATACAACGGCAAGCGCTACGCCTTCGCCGAGCCGTATGGCGAGCGCCAGTGGCTGCTCGAGCCCGAGCGCTACGAGTTCCAGAACTTCTTCGAGCAGTTCGAAGGCTGGGAACTCTCCGATCTCGTCAAGGCGGCAGGCGGCGTGCGCAGCGATGGCAAAACGCTGATCGCGCAGCCGCATCTTCGCGACACCGACATGTGGACGCTTGACGATCTGAAGCGGATCAACCTGACGATCCCCGACCCGATGAAGATCCTCAACTGGCAACCCGTCGCCCAGTGAGGGTTGGGCCGGCGCACGCCGCCAGGCGAGAGATGCGCCGGCGGGGAAGACTTGCCGCCCGCCTACGAGCGGGCGGACGTGCCAACGAACGAACAGCACTATATGGAGTAGATAAATATGTCAACAAACATCTTTACGCGCGGGATGGTAGACCCGGAGCGCCAAGCCTGCATTCAGGAGGTCGTACCCAAGGCGCCGCTGGAAACCAAGCGTGACCATATTCCTTTCGCCAAACGCGGCTGGCGCCGACTCACCGAGTATGAAGCGGTGATGTTGCATGCGCAGAATTCACTGGACGCCGTCCCGGGCAGCCAGGAGGTGGGTGAAGTCGTACAGAAGTGGCCGGGTGGCAGGCCGAACTACGGCGTCGAGTCGACCGCGGCCCTCTCCAGCAACTGGTTCCATTTCCGCGACCCGTCGAAGCGCTGGTTCATGCCCTACGTGAAGCAGAAGAACGAGGAAGGGCAGACAGCCGAACGCGCGATGAAGAGTTGGGCCGAGGGCGGCGACGCGGAAATGATGAACGCCGCGTGGCGGGAGCACATCCTGGCCCGGCACTACGGCGCGTTCGTCTATAACGAGTACGGTCTGTTCAGCGCCCATTCAACAACAGTTTACGGTGGCCTTTCTGATCTGATCAAAACCTGGATTGCCGAGGCCGCGTTCGACAAGAACGACGCCGGTCAGATGATCCAGATGCAGCGCGTGCTGTTGAGCAAGGTGTTCCCTGGCTTCGACGCCGACCTGGCCGAAGCCAAGCAGGCATGGACTGAGGACAAGTCATGGAAACCCGCCCGCGAGTTCGTCGAGCACATCTGGGCCGAGACCTACGACTGGGTCGAGCAGCTTTGGGCGATCCACGCCGTCTACGACCATATTTTCGGGCAATTTGTCCGGCGCGAATTCTTCCAGCGGCTCGGCGGCATCCATGGAGACACGCTGACGCCCTTCATTCAGAACCAGGCGCTGACGTATCACCTGCAAGCCCGCGACGGCGTAACGGCACTGTGCTTCAAATTTCTGATCGAAGACGAGCCGGTATACGCCCAACACAACAGGCGCTACCTGCGGGCATGGACAGGGCGCTATCTCCCGCAAGTGGGCCGCGCATTGAAGGCCTTCCTGGCAATCTACAAGGAGGTTCCGGTAAAGATCGATGGGGTGACTTGCCGGGAGGGCGTGCGCGCCAGTGTCGAACGCGTGGTGGACGACTGGGCGGCGCGGTTCGCTGAACCGATCAACTTCAAGTTCAACCGCGCGGCGTTCATCGACGATGTGCTGAGTGGCTACTAATTCAGGGGCAGACCGAATGTCAAACGTAAATGCATACCACGCTGGCACCAATGGTAAAGAAGGCCAGGACTTCATCGATGACTTTTTGAGCGAAGAGAACAGTGCTCTACCCACGAGCGAAGCCGTGGTTCTGGCCCTGATGAAGACCGAAGAGATCGACGCGGTCGTCGACGAGATGATCAAGCCGCAGATGGAGGACAACCCGACCATCGCCGTCGAGGACCGCGGTGGATACTGGTGGATCAAGGCCAACGGAAAGATCGTCATCGATTGTGACGAAGCCACCGAACTGCTGGGCAAGAAGTATACGGTGTACGATTTGCTGGTCAACGTCAGCACCACCGTTGGGCGGGCGATGACCCTCGGCAATCAGTTCATCATCACCAACGAGCTCCTTGGTCTCGAAACCAAGGTCGAAAGCGTTTACTGAGGAGGATAGACGACATGTCGAAACAGGTTTGGTACAACACACCGGTGCGCGACGAGTGGATCGAGAAGATCACTGCGATCAGGACAGCGCGCGAAGGCACCGACATGCTCGCCCGCTTCCGCGCGGAGCATACGGGGCCGGATCGCACGACGTACGATCTCAAGAAGGAATACAATTGGATCGAGTCGCGCATCGAGATGCGGGTCAGCCAGCTTCATGCCGAGGCCACGGCCTCGGACGAAGACCTCCTCACCAAGACGATCGACGGCCGCTGCGCAAAGGAAGTCGCAGCGGAGTGGCTGAAAAAGGCTGCGGACATCGACTGTCACTACGAGATGGAGCGGCTTTGTGTCGCCTTCCGCAAGGCGTGCAAACCGCCGATGATGCCCATCAACTTCTTCGCGCCGGCAGAGAAGGAGTTGGTGGCGAAGCTCATGAAGCTGAGGGCGCCCACGTATCTGACTACCTCCCTCGACGAGTTGCGCGAGGCACGGGGTGTAACGATGATTTCCGTGCAGTAAGCGGCCGGACGTTCTGAGCCGGATCCTCCCCGACAACGGGGAGGACTGGTCAAAATAGCCATCAAGACTGAAAGGAGCAGGGAATGCCGAAATACATCATCGAACGTTCGATTCCGGGGGCAGGGAAGCTGACGGAGCGGGACCTCGCGTCGGTGTCGCAGAAATCCTGTGGAATCCTCCGCTCCATGGGGCCACAAATCCAATGGGTCAAAAGCTACGTCACCGACGACAAGCTCTACTGCATCTATATCGCTCCCGATGAGGCCTCCATCCGCGAGCATGCAAGATCGGGAGACTTTCCCGCCGACAAGGTGTCCCGCATACATCGGATGATCGACCCGACTTGCGCGGAATCGGCATAATCGAGCCGTCCTCGGAGGACCACGACTTCCCGAGGGCCTCCGGACGATGGATCGCGGCGGACGGAAACCTGCGTGGCCGCGGACGCGGGGTGGCCACAAGATCGTAACGTAAAGTACTCTAATCCGAGAGCGCGGTCGCTTTCACCCGATCGAGGTGGAAGTGACTGGGCGAGGGGGAGATATGAAAGAAGCGCCGGCAATACCCGATCTGCCCGGTTTGCCCGAGACTGTCGGCGAACCGACGCTGGTCCTGGAAGAAGATGGCTTCCGGGTTTTCGCCACAGAGCTGACGATCATGTGGCGATGGGACATCTACAACGGCGATGCGCACGTTCATACCGGATGCGCCCAGCACCCGGAGAGCTGCGTCGTCGCGGCGAGATCCAAAATTCGATTCTTACGGCGCCCCACTGTGGCCATGCTACTGGGCGGTGAAGGTCAATGAGAGGGGGTTCGAGACGCCAACTGATGGACGCGACACCCTAGTAGGAGACTGAAGGTATATGCTGATGCAACAATATAAAATAGTCGCCCGCTTCGAAGACGGCGTGACATACGAGTACGATTGCGGCGAGGACGAAAACCTGCTCGCCGCGGCGTTGCGCCAGAACGTCCGTTTGCTGTGTCAATGCAGAAAGGCGTTTTGCGGCAGTTGCAAGGCCTTGTGCAGCGAGGGCGACTATGAACTGGGCGATCATATCAACGTTCAGGTCTTGCCGCCTGACGAAGAAGAGGACGGGGTGGTGGTCACCTGCGATACCTTCCCACGCAGCGATCTGGTCCTTGAGTTTCCGTATACCAGCGACCGTCTCGGTACCGTTACGGCTACCGAGGCGAAGACGAGCGTCGTCAGCGTGGAGAGACTCTCTAGCACCGTTTACCGTCTGGTGCTGCAGGCACTCGACGCCGAAGGAATGCCTGCACGGTTCGACTTCGTTCCCGGGCAGTATGTCGAAATCAGTACAGCCGATTCGCTCGAGACCAGGGCGTTTTCGCTGGCGAACCTTCCAAACGACGCCGGATTGCTCGAGTTCTTGATCCGACTCGTCCCCGGCGGATACTATGCGGCCTATCTGGAGCAACGCGCAGCGGCAGGGCAGACGATCAACGTGAAGGGACCGTTCGGCGAGTTCGTGCTGCGTGAACACGAGTTGGTGGAGGACTTCACGCTGCCAGCGGACAGCCCAGCGAGAGGTGGGACGATTGCGTTCCTGGCGGGTAGCACGGGGCTGGCGCCTCTCGCGAGCATGCTGCGCGAGCTCGGGCGGCGAGGATTCAACGGCGAGTGTCACCTCTTCTTCGGCATGCAGGACACCGCAACGATGTTCTACGAGAAGGAACTCCGGGACATCAAGCGAACGCTTCCGGGGCTCACGCTGCATCTCGCCCTGATGGTCCCTTCTGCCGAATGGGAAGGCTACCGTGGTAACGCCGTAGCTGCGTTCAAAGAACATTTCGCCGCCAGTAGCCAGATACCCGAGAACGTTTACCTGTGCGGGCCCGGACCGATGATCGCGGCCGCGCTCGGCGCTTGTCGCGAGCTTGGAATTCCCGACAATAGAGTTCACAGGGAAGAATTCGTAGCGAGCGGCGGTTGAACGGCGCTTGAAGAAACCGGGGCGCGACGGGCAGCGTTTACGAGACCATGAGTCAAGAAGAAAGAGATTTTCTGGCCGGTGCAGCGGCAACACTCGGCGAGAGCGTCGGACAACTGGAGCGCCTTGCCCAAGAATTAAGTGAAAAGCTGGGCGATGAGCGTGTCAACATTGTTCGGGGTTTGCTCGAACAGGTTTATGACCGCGACGACGAAGCGGAAGTGCGTGCATCCCTCTGCTATACGGAGAGAAAGCTGTTGTGGGCGTGGGTCCGTTTGAAGAGACTGAAGGGACTCAGGCTCAGTATTGGTCGTGGTTCGATGAGAAACATTATATGAGAAGCAGAACGTGATCAGTTTAAATTGCAAGAAGACAACCACAGGGTTAACTGCGCACTTGGCCCTGGTCCGCGGAATGAAGGCGTTGGCGGAATTGGTTGGAACAACGCTGGGGCCCCAGGGCCGCCACGTCATGCTTGCGCATCGGGCCGGATTGGCTCCGCACGTCAGCAAGGACGGCGTCGAGGTCGCACGTCACCTGTCGTTGCCGGACAGCGAGGAAGAACTTGGTGTCCGGTTGCTGCGCAACGCAGCCGTCGCAGTGTCCGAGTCCTTTGGCGACGGCACCTCCACTGCAACCGTTTTTACGGCGGATCTGGCCGTGCGGGCGCTCAAACTGATCGGTGCCGGGGCGGATACCCTGGAGGTCCGTCGAGGTCTGGGTTTGGCTGCCTATGCCGCGTTGGTCGCCCTGAACGACATGGCCCGGCGCGCCGACCGGGGAATGCTCACCGCCGTTGCCCAAACCGCTGCCAACGGCGACCGTCGCGTGGCGGATCTCCTCGTGGAGGCCTTCGAAAGGGTCGGGGCTGAAGGCACGATCGAAGTAGAAATGGGTAATTCGGTCGAGGACGTCCTTGAAGTCGCGCAGGGCAGTTATTTCGACACGGTGCCGCTCGTCACGGCCTTGTTGCCGCCAACAGGGCAGGTCGAGTTCGCCCGGCCACTTATCCTTTTCCATTGCGACGCGATCGAGACGGCGGACGAGATTCTTCCGGCGCTGGAGCTAGCTCGCAGTTCACGGAGACCCTTGCTGATTCTGGCCGACTCGGTGGGTATCGACGTCGAGACGCTGCTCGTCCGGAATCAAAATGAAGGCACCTTGGCTGTTGCGGTCGTCAGGGCGCCAATGTATGGCGATACGCGTCGCGAGGCCCTGCTTGACCTGACGAGCAAATTCGGGGGGACGGCGTTTGGAAGGGAGGGATTCGTCGAATTCGCACTCAGGTCTTTGGGATCACTGTCGGAAGGTGACTTGGGGCAGGCGGACGAAGCAATCCTAGAGGCGGATGGTGTGACTCTGAGAGGCGCCGGAAACAATCCGTCTGCATTGGAAGACCGAATCGCGCTGGTGCGTGCTGAACTCGATCGCGGCGACGTTTCCGTGGGCGACTCCCCATCGGCAAAGCTCGACTACATCGAGAAGCGAAAGGAGCGGCTGAAGTTGCTGGCTGCAGGTAGCGCCAAGCTGCATATCGGGGGGCCGACGGACGTTGAGATCAAGACGCGTTTGCCGCTCGCCGAGAACGCTCATCGGGCGCTCTTGGCGGCCGCGAAGTCGGGAGTGCTGCCCGGGGGCGGCGTCGCAATGATTCGTGCGGCTGAAAAGGTGCAGCAAGAGATGGGGCGACTTGAAGGCGACGTTGCTTCTGGGGCATCCATTTTCCTGCAGTCGCTTGACACACCCATCCGGTGGATTGCACGAAATGCGGGGCTGCGCCCGGATGAAGTGCTCGCTCGAACCCTGGCGAACGAGTCGGACTTTTACGGACTCAACGCCATGACTGGCCGATATGGCGACTTGGCTGAAGACGGGGTTCTCGACGCCCTCGATATGGTCACCGACGTGATACGCGTCGCAGTCAGCGTCGTCGGGTCGATGTTGGGCGTCGGCGCCCTGGTGACTCGCGCATCGCCCAAGCCCGCGCCAGAGCGCTTCAAGGGCACGGAGCGGGTACACGACAAGTTGATGCGCGAGGGCGGGTTCGATGAATGAACTGGGCGCCGCCAGAGGGCACGACCTCCGCGTGCTCGGCACATCTGGAACATCCTCGCACTAGGTCGACGCCGCCAGAGGGGTGACCGGCAGGCTGATGACGGATGCTCGCCCCGTTCATCAGACGGCCGGAGGCAGATTCGGGCAGAGCGGATCGGTCTTCGCCATCGTGCCCCCGCGCAACGGACGCACTGCCGGCCAGGAAGCAATATCGGCTCGGCTGCGTTGCCTTGCACTCCATCCAGTTCGAAAAGCGCTCCTCAAAAAGTCGTAGCGCAGTCGAAGGTCGTTGCCTGGTGCGCCACCGCCCCGGCGGCAGCGCACGCATGACGAGTCGTCCGGGGACGACCGGCTAGCCGGTCAACTTGGCCGCCAGCACGTCGACCGGCCCGATTTGCGGCGGTTGCGCCAGCAACTCCGGCGCTTTGACCATCAACGCCGCCGCGATTGGGCCGGCCGGTGAGCTTGTCGGCCCGCGTCGTCGGCAAAGGCGTCGAAAATGCCAAAAATGGAGGGGCCCAGGCGCGAGGCGAACCATACCGGCGTCGCTTCCTCCTCGTTCGCGAGCGCGAGTGCGTTTTCCTTTTCCAGGAAGCTCGCAACGGTAGACTCTTCGCCCGGCTTGGCTTCCAAGCGGACTAGTAACGCAACCTTGGTTATAGTCATGATGTTCCAGCCTCTTCCGTCATTGAAGGAGTACTGACTCTAAACGAATCACGGCTCGGGACCGAGTGGCGAGACCGCCGATTATGGTATCGTTTTCGCCATGAAAATCTTTGTGCTCGCAATGGATGGCCAGGGCTCCCGCAGCTACCCGCATGTCGTTGACACCCCAAGAATGTCGTTGACGATCATGCGCTTACCGCGCCCCTGTTCACGGCGCCCCGATTTGTGTAGTTTCCTGTCTTTTTGGACGGGCAATGGAAGCGGACAAATTGGTGGCTCTGGTCGAGGTGTTCGAAGGACTCGAGGACTGGCGCAACGCGCAGCAGACGCGTCACCGGCTGGACGAACTGCTTACCGTGGCGGTGTGCGCGGTGCTCAGCGGCGCCGACGACTTCGAGGATATTTCGCAGTGGGGCAAGGAGAAGCTCGACTGGCTGCGCCGTTTCCTGACTCTGGACTACGGCGTGGCTTCCTCCGACACCTTCGAGCGGGTGTTCGCACTGCTCGATCCGGAGAGCTTCGAGCGCGCCTTTCGCAGTTGGGTCGCAATGGTGATCCCGGCGCTTGGTCACGAGCAGGTGATCGCCATCGACGGCAAGAGCAGTCGGCGCACCACGAGCAAGGCGGCGGCCGCGCCGCTGCACCTGGTCAGCGCCTTCGCTGCCGAGGTGGGCGTGGTGCTCGGGCAAGTGGCCACGGGCGAGAAGTCCAACGAAATCACGGCGATTCCCGAGTTGCTGGGTGTGCTGGACATCAAGGATTGCATCGTCACCATCGATGCCATGGGCACCCAGACGGCCATTGCACGAACGATCCGCGAACGCGGTGCGCACTACGTGTTGTGTGTGAAGGACAACCATCCCACGCTGCTCGATTCGATCCTGCTGACCCACGCCGGCGTGGCCGGGCCGCTCGAAGCAGCCAGTACCTGCGAGACACGTTCGCGCGGCCATGGACGCGAGGAAGTGCGTCTATGCCAGACCTTCGAGGCCGACGCGCGGCTCTACAAGGCCGAGCAGTGGCCCGATCTGAGAAGCTTCGCCACGCTCGAGCGCACGCGCATCGTCGCCGGCAAGAAGAGCGTCGAGCGGCGTCACTACATCAGCAGCCTGCCGCCCGATGCGGACAAGATCGCGCATGCCGTTCGAAGCCACTGGGAAGTAGAGAATCGGCTGCATTGGTGCCTGGATGTGCAGTTCTCCGACGACTACGCCCGTGCCCGCACCGGGCACGTTGCCCACAACTTGGCGCTGGTACGCCACATCGCGCTGAATCTCATTCGGCTGAACACCTCACGCAAGGCCAGCATCAAGACCAAGCGGCTGCTGGCTGCCACGTCAGATGAGTACCGTGCCGAGTTGCTCGGCTTCGAACCGCAGGACGAGGAGGAGGTGGACGATTGATGACGTTCGGGTAGATGCGGGAGCCCTGAATGGATGGCGTGTTTGACCTCGGACTGTCGGCGGTGCTTGACACGCTCGGTACAGCCAACGAACTGGCACGCGCGCTTCGACCCCCAACGCAACTCACCCAGACGAACGATCGTCGTGACCGCCTCCGGCTCCAACATCTCCCGTGCTCCGTGACCCAAAGGGCGCACAGGATTCACCATCAAACTCATCGCTTCCAACTTCTGCCTCCTTGCGAACAAGGGGGTCAGTTCTTCGTGTCGTCAGGGGGTCAATTTACGCTGTCGCCTGACAACCGGCAAGGCGGGCGACGATCCGACTACACGGATCCTTCCCGAGCGAATCAGCTCGATCCTGTCGATGATCACGGACTGCTGCGCCTGGTGACTCGACGAGATCTCCGGCGCAGCGTCTGATCGATGGTCAGTGTCGTACCTGGCCGCAGCCGGAGACGAGGAGCCGAGTATTTCGGACGCGCCGAATCGATGACAGCCGTTCAGTCAGCCATCAAACCGCAGCCCCGAGTCGGCGGAAGCCATGGGATGGGTGATCCGGTTCGGCCGCTGGGCATGTAACAGGGTCGGCGGCTCCACTGTTTCAAACTGCGACGTAACGGGCTCAAGATGCATCACAGCCCGCGCCCGCTGACCAAATGTTTCCCCGCGAGGGCGGCTGGCCGGCCGTCTGGTTCCGGTCTGGTTTGCCGTTTTTTCCGTACTGAGCCCTAACTGGTACGAGTCATGCTATCGGTGACCCTGGAGAAAGCCGCGCAGCCCGCGGTTCCGAAAGGATTATACGGGCGAAACCGAAGTGATCGACAAGCGGCCCATTTAGCGACCAAGCGCACCTTGCGGCGCATGGGACGGGACAACGAGAGAGCTTTGGGATGAATGTCGAATATGTGTTCGATCAAGGTCCGTTTCGGGTGGGCATTGCGAGAGAGGACATCCTTTTCCATTGGGTCGTTTGGAACGGGGCTGTGGTAGTGCGGGAAGGGGCGGCCATTACGCGTGAAGCCGCATTGCATGACGCGCTCGCGACCGTCTTCCTGCTTCAGGAACCTGCAGGGCACGAGAGCAAGGTCATCTGCGCTGGAAGCCGGTCTTCCGAAATCAACCGTTCTGATCAATCATGGCCCCTCAACGCTATGGGGCAGCAGAGCAGCGAGGACTGAATCGTTGACAGGCAGCGCAGGTTACACAGCAGTCGGAGGCGCGATGGGAAATGACGCCGCAGACCTCGACGGGTACGATTCGGTTGCTTCGATCGAGGCGGCGGAACTGCTCGAACTCCATTACGACATTGGTGGCGGGCTGTACAAGATGTGGGCAAGTCCGGGCTCGGTGCTAGCTGCCGCCGTCCTGGGCTGGGCGCGCTGTGACCACCCGGCGCAGCTGCACTACGGCTGGGATTTGGCGGGTGCGGCGAGCCTCGACGACGCGATTCGCGACACGACCCGCCGGGCATTCGACCTGTTGGATATTGGCGAAATTTCGGCGCCGCTGGTCTTCGAGCCTGGCTGCGGCATCGGCGGCGCGGCAACCGACATCGCCCTGTTGCGCCCCGACAGCGAAGTGATCGGATTATCTGCGGTCCGGGCCCAGGTCGAAACGGCCCGCCGTTGCGCCGCGGCAATGGGGATCCGCAACGCGACGTTTTGCCACGGAAACTATCTGGGCACGCCCTTCGACGACGGTTCCTTCGACGGCATCTACGCCATCGAGTCGTTGTGCTACACGCCGGCCAACGAACGGCCGGCGCTGGTTGCCGAGCTCTACCGCCTTCTTCGTCCGGGCAGCCGGATCGTCGTAATGGACGGTTGTACATGCCGCGCGCCAGAGAATGAAGAAGAGCGCCGCTACGTGAGCGACGTCCTGGCGGGCTGGACATTTCCCGCGCCGTGCACGCCAGGCGAGTTCCTCGAACTCGCCGACCAGGCGGGCTTCGAGATGGTGGAGCAGCGCGACGTGACGAGTTCCATCTACGATTCGGCACGTCGGATCGCCGCCATCGCTCGTTATCTGCTGCTCCCCCTCACCCATCTCGCGTCGCTGCCTGGTGTCGGCCGCTTGTTGAGTTCCCTCGGTTTCGGCTCATCGGCCCACGCGCGGCGCTTCGTCGCCGCCTGTCTTTCGCAGCTGTCCGTTTTCGACCTGGGTCGCGGCGCCTGCCTATTACCTGCACGTCTTCCGCAAACCACCTCATGCGTTTCGTGGAAGATGCCGAGACGAAAAAACACAGCGTGAACTGACCAGTCGCGCGTCCGCGCCGCGCCCCACTGGGGCCGCAACGGCAGTCAGGCTGGGAGCGGACGCACCTTCCGCTGACAAGTCACGACGCCACTAGAATTGTTGAAGGAAGAGGAGGGGAAGGAATGGATTCGATCCGATCGTTTCATGAGGCGAGGGATTTTCTCCTGGCGCACCGTACCGATTACGATGCCGCCTATCGCAGTTTTCACTGGCCCGTGCTCAACGAGTTCAATTGGGCGCTCGATTACTTCGACGGCAGCCTGGCCCGGACCGACGGCGCGGCCCTGTTGGTGGTGGACGAGTCGGGGTCACAGACCAGGATCAGTTTTGGCGAGATGTCGCAGCGGTCCAACCAGGTGGCGAACTTCCTGCGCGCCCTCGGGGTCCAGCGCGGAGACCGCATTCTGATCATGCTCGGCAATGTCGTGCCCCTCTGGGAAGCCACCCTTGCGGCAATCAAGCTCGGCGCGGTCGTTGTTCCGACCACCACCCTGGTCACCCCGAAGGACCTGCGCGATCGTATCGAGCGAGGCCGCATCGCGCACATCCTTTGCGCCGCTCAAGACACGCACAAATTCGCGGGCCTGGCTGGAGAGCTGACGCGAATCTGCACGGATGGTCCAGTGGACGGCTGGATGGAATTGCAGGGCGCGCGCAATGCCGACAGTGGCTTCATGCCGGACGGTCCGACCCGGGCCACCGATCCCCTGTTCCTCTACTTCACCTCGGGTACCACCTCCAAACCCAAGCTCGTGCTCCACACCCATCAGAGCTATCCGGTCGGCCATCTATCGACCATGTACTGGCTTGGCCTCAGACCCGGCGACATTCATTACAACATCAGCTCCCCCGGTTGGGCCAAGCACGCCTGGAGCTGTTTCTTCGCCCCCTGGAATGCGGGGGCGACGGTCTTTATCTACAACGCGCCCCGCTTCAACGCGAGGGCCACCCTGGACGTGCTGACCCGGCATGAGGTGACCTCCCTGTGTGCGCCACCGACCGTGTGGCGGATGCTGATCCAGGAAGATCTGGCCCACTGGCCGGTCATGTTGCGGGAGCTGGCGAGCGCGGGCGAACCGCTCAATCCGGAAGTGATCGAGCAGGTGAAAATGGCGTGGGGCCTTTCTATCCGCGACGGCTACGGTCAAACGGAGACCACCGCGCAGGTTGGCAATCCGCCCGGGCAGCCAGTCCGCTACGGCTCGATGGGCCGACCGCTGCCGGGCTATCGCCTGGCGCTGCTCGATGCCGACGGACAGCCCGGCGTCGAGGGCGAGCTGAGCCTCCCTCTCGCCCAGCGGCCACTCGGATTGATGGAGGGCTACGAGGGCGGTGAGGCCAAGAACGCCGAAGTCATGCGTGACGGCCACTACCATACCGGAGATGTCGCGCGCATCGACGAGGACGGCTATCTGTGGCACGTCGGACGTGCCGACGATGTGTTCAAGTCCTCGGATTACCGCATCAGCCCCTTCGAGCTCGAGAGCCTGCTGATCGAGCATGACGTAATAGTGGAAGCCGCAGTGGTGCCCAGCCCCGACCCCGTACGGATGTCGGTCCCGAAGGCCTACGTCGTCCTGCGCGCCGGTGCGACCCCGGACCGCGACACGGCGCGCGAAATCTTCCGCTTCGTGCGCGACAAGGTCGCGCCCTACAAGCGCGTGCGGCGCCTCGAGTTCGCGGATCTACCCAAGACCATCTCCGGCAAGATCCGCCGCGTCGAGCTGCGCCAGAAGGAATTGCAGCGCACGGATGTCTCGCATCGCGAGGCGACCGAGTTCTGGTACGAGGATTTTCCCGAACTCGGCTGAGAAGGGCGTCGACGGAAGACACTGCCGGCAGCGACAGGTGCTGCGGCGGGAGATGCGATGATTTCAATGATGGAGTAAGGAGCACTACAATGAATTTCGAACGGATGCTTTCCGAGAAGGCCGTGACCGCGGACGAAGTCGCAGCACTCGTGCAAAGCGGCTGGACGGTCGACTATGGCTTTGCGCTCAGCCAACCCGAGTTGTTTGACGCGGCACTGGCTGCCCGCAAGGACGAACTCGCCAACGTCCGCGTGCGCAGCGCGCTTTCGGTCAAACCGCGTCAGGTGGTCGAGTTGGACCGCGACCAGCGCCACTTTCACGTCGAAAACTGGCACTTCTCCGGCTACGATCGGCGAAAGTACGACGACGGCCTCATCAGTTACATCCCGTTCAACTTCGGCGAAGGGCCGCGGCTGTATAGGCAGCACCTCGACACGGACGTGCTGGTCATCAAGACTGCTCCCATGGACCGGCATGGATTCTTCAATTTCGGCGCCAGCAACAGCTACCTGCAGGCGGCGTGCGACACCGCCCGGCGCGTCGTGGTGGAGACCAGCACGACGATGCCACGCTGCTGTGGGATCGAGAATGCGCTGCACATCTCCCAGGTCGATTTCGTTATCGAGGGCGACAACGCCCCGCTGACCGAGTTGCCCAGTGCGCCGATCTCTGAGATCGACCACCGGGTGGCGGAATTCATTCTGCCCGAAATCGAGGATGGTGCGTGCCTGCAGATCGGCATCGGCGGCATGCCGAACGCAGTGTGTTCGGCATTGGCTACGGCCCCGATCAAGGACCTCGGCATACACACCGAGATGTTCGTGGATGGCATGGTAGACCTGGTCGAGGCAGGCAAGGTCACGGGGTGGCGAAAGAGCACGTTCCGCGGCAAGATCGTCTTCACGTTCGCCCTCGGCACCCGCCGTACCTACGATTTCATCGACAGCAACGAAATGTGCCTGAGCCTGCCCGTGGATGAGACCAACCTCACCGAGAACATTGCGCGCAACCGTAGGGTCGTGTCGATCAACAATGCCATGCAGATCGATCTCCTCGGACAAGTCGCCTCGGAGAGCGCCGGGTTCAAGCATTGCACGGGCACCGGCGGCCAACTCCAATTCGTGCGGGGCGCCTTTATGTCCGAAGGCGGGAAGTCGTTCATCTGCCTGTCCTCGCGCTACTCGAAAGACGGCGAGCCACGCTCGCGCATCGTCTCGGGGCTCGCCCCGGGCACGGTGGTGACCACTCCGCGCACCGACGTGATGTACGTGGTCACCGAGTACGGGATCGTCAATCTCAAGGGCAAGAGCGTTCCGGAACGGGTGGCCGCGCTTATATCCATCGCCCATCCTGACGACCGCGAGTTCCTGGAGAGGCAGGCTCGCGAGTACGGACTACTGCCGCGGCGATTTCACTGAACCGGCCAGGCCCGCGAACAGGGGCGAAGCGCTGCTCGGCGCTTCACCTTTCGGGGTGTGAAAACCGTCCGCGCCCGAGTCCCAACTCAGGGCCATGAACAAGAACCCTTTCGTGATCGCTGCAGCCCGCCTGTGGGCGGCAGAAGCCGGCCCGCTCATCGCCGCGGCTGCGGCGATGAGCGCGATGTTTGCTGCCGGCCTCTACCTGGCCGGCTGGTTCGGCGCCCAGGCCGCCGTCGATTCGCCCACCGGCGCCTCCCCTATGCCCCTTCTGCGGCTCGCCCCGGTCTGGCTTGCGGAAGGCAACGATCCCGATCTGAAGCCGGAAAAGAGCGACGCCAAGGAACTCGCCTTCATCCGCGAGGGCGAGAAGAGCAGCCTGCGGGTGTCGCTGTTCGAGGACGACGTGCGCGACGCCATCTTCCTCCAGCAACAGACCGTCGGCGCCACCACGGTGAGCACGGTGCAGAATGTGGACCGGGTGCGCACTCGCGGTGCGGAACTGGCCTGGCGCGGCGCCGACGTCGTCGCGCGCGGCCTAGACTTGGAGGCGAGCCTCGCCCTGGTCCAGCCCAAGACCCTGGAGAATGCCGCCTACACCGCGGCCGAGGGCAAGGACTGGCCGCGCGCGCCCAGGCTGCGAGCCTCGCTGCTGGGGAGCTACCGGAGCGGTCCGTGGCTGGCTTCCCTCGGTGTGCGCCATGCCGGCCGCCAGTACGGCACCCTCGACAACAGCGACCACAACGATGACACTTTCGGCGGGATTTCCAGCTACACCGTCGCCGACGTCAAGCTCGGCTATGAGATGGGCAAGTGGGGCAGCGTCGGCGTCGGCGTCGACAACCTCACAGATCGCCGCTACTACGTCTACCACCCGTATCCGGGGCGCACCGGCTACGTCGAAGTCAAGGTCGAGCTCTGACGGACATGGGATACGAAAAAATGTTGGACAATATCGAGGCGACGGCGCGCCCGCGTCGCCGCGGAACGCCCGGTTGGGGCACGCTGCTCGCCCGTCGAGCCGTCTTGGCCGCCATGGCCGTTGCCACCACGTTCGCGGCCGCCGTGGAACTCCCGCCCCCAGGCCGGAGCCATGATGGCGCCACGGCCCGCAGCGAGCTCGGCGCTAGCGCCGCCTTCGCCCCCGACGGGACGCTCCACGCCGTGGTCAAGCGCGGCGAGCAGGTCCTCCTCTACCGCAGCGCGGACGCGGGCACGAGCTGGGGCGCGCCGGTGGTGGTGAATGCTACGCCGGAACCAATCTCCGCCGACGGCGAAAACCGCCCCAAGATCGCCTTCGCCGCAGATGGAGTGGTCCTCGTGTCATGGACCCGGCCGCTCGCCAGGCGCTTCAGCGGAGAAATCCGCCTCGCGCGCGGCGCAGGCGACGGCCACTTCGCTGCGCCGATCACGGTCCACCGTGACCAAAGCGAGATCACCCACCGCTTCGAGTCCCTGATGGTCGCCAGCGACGGGCGCGTTGTGGTGGCATGGATCGACAAACGGGATCTGGAAGCCGCCACGGCGGCCGGGCAGGATTACCGGGGCACGGCGCTCTACGCCGCGGTCTCGGGCGACGGCGGCAGGACCTTCCAGCCCGAGCGCAAGGTCGCCGACCACTCCTGCGAGTGCTGCCGGATCGCCGCCGCAGCGGACGCGGACGGCACGCCGCTCTTTTTTTGGCGCCAGGTGTTCGAGGCCAACGAACGCGACCACGCTCTGGCCAGCCTGGGCCCTGACGGTGCGCCGGCAGCAGTAGAGCGTGCGACTTTCGACCACTGGCGCATCGACGCCTGCCCCCACCACGGTCCGGGCCTCGCGGTGGGCGCTGATGGCACGCGCCATGCGGTGTGGTTCAGCGAGCGCGATGGCGAGGGCCGGGTGTTCTACGGCCGCCTGCGCAGCGGCGCGGTGGAGGGGCAGCGCCCGCTCGGCGGCGAGGGCGCTGCCCACGCCGACGTTGCCGCCGCGGGCGACCGGGTGGCAGTGGTGTGGAAGGAGTTCGACGGCGAGCGCACGCGTTTGCGCGCCGAGATCGTCGAAGACGGCGGCCGCCGCTTCCACGCGCTCGAACTCGCGGCGTCCGCCGGCGCGACGGACCAGCCGCGCCTGCTGACGCGCAACGGTGACTTTTTCGCCTTCTGGCACACCGAGGCCGAGGGCTTGCGAGGGTATGCGCTGAATTGAGGATCGTTACCTTCCTGCTCATCGGCGGCCTCGCCTTCGGCGCCGCCGCGGCTGAACACTTCGTGGCCATGGACCGCAGCCAGGCCGCCATGCTCGCCGACCCGAAGGCGCATACCGCGCCGACCGTCGTCGCCCTGTGGTCGATGGATTGCGCCTATTGCAAGAAGAACTTGGCGCTCCTGGCCGCGCTCGCGCGCGGCAATCCCCGCTTGCGCTTGATGACGATCGCCACCGAGCCGGTGGTCGAGGCGGCCGCCGAACTCCTCGATCGCCTCGCAGTCGCCGGTCCGCGCTATGCGTATGGAAACGAGGCGCCCGAAGCGCTTGCCCACGCCCTCGACGCCAGATGGCGCGGGGAACTGCCGCGCACCCTGCTGTTCGACGGTCACGGGGGCCGTGTCGGAGTCTCGGGAGTGATCGACGAGGCCGCCGCCCGACAGGCGCTTGGGTTGTGAGGCACGTCGTGAGTTAGAAATTCCCAGACAAATGCGTTCAATACTGGCTAGGACGTCATCGGGCGTCTTTGTCCAGACGAAGGGCGTGGGATCTGCGTTGTGCGTGTCGAGGTACCGGATCGGTGGAGAGCTTAAAGGTCTGTTGACGGTGGCGCTGCAAGCCGAAGGCGCGCCAGGTGTGCTTGACCACCGTCTGCAACAGGCCCATTTTGCGGGCCAACGCTGCGGCTGCTCCAGTGCGTGGCGGTCTCGGGCACGGTCTCCAGCGTGCGGGCGATCACGGCTTCCACGTTGGGATCGTCGATCGTGCGCGGCGCCCCCGAGCGCCGCGCATCGAGCAACTCGTCCAGACGCTGCCCGGCGAAGCGATTGCGCCACTTGGAAACCGTCTGCGGCGTCACCCGCAATCGCGCCGCCACGGCCCTGTTCTCCATGCCGTCCGCGCAGGCCAGCACAAGTTCCGCACGCATGGCCAGCGCCTGCGCCGTCTTGCGCCGATGCGCCCAGGCCGACAGTTGCTCCCCCGGTTTCGTTCAGCACGATGTGCGCCTTCGGTCTGTTGGTCTGTTGGTCTGTTGGTCTGTTGCCCATCGCATTCTTCCAGGCGATTGGTCCTACAACCCGAAGGACATGTGATTAGCGTACGTAATGCCGACGCACCCAGTGTCGAGGCGTCGCTGAACGCGAGGATCGGTAAGAAAGCCTTCTTTTGCTCGAATGCAAGCAAGGCGGGCGCCAGTCTCCATTGTGTCTATCTATCACGCATGGCACGCGCAAAACGCCAGCGGTTCGGGGCGGGGTTGAAGCGCGGGGAAGTCGCGAGAGCATGAATTGTCGGAATGTCCCGATGTTCATGAAGGAGCGCCGTCATGGCCCATCCCAACGCACACCCCGTCATCGCCGTGCAGGGCGGCGAGACGACGGCCGTGCCAACCCTGCTGCGGCAAGGCCCCGCCCGCATTCACACCGGCGGCAAAATCCGTGCCGGCATCAAGGTGCTCACCAAGAAGGCCGCCGGCGAGCCCCAGGCCAAGGCGCTCTACGAGCAGGGTGTAGCCGCGGGCCCGTCCTTCGAGCAGATCGAGCGCGCCATCACCGGGGCTCTGCCCGATCTCAAGACGCCGCTGGTGCCGCGCAACGTGCCGTGGTTCACCGTGCGGGCACAGGACTTCCCCAATCCCGAGATCGCACGTGCGATTCTGGACGCCTACGGGGAGGATCGAGGCGAAGGCAGGCGCCTGTATCGCTTCCAGGTGGTGTTCCCCTCCGACTACTGGCAGAGCGTGATACCGCACGAACTGGCGGCCTGGGGGACGCCCGAGAAGCACTACTGGTCGCAATACTCGGCCGATGGCCGGGTGCGGCACTGCATGTGCCATGCCCCGGTGCCGGTCGACGAGACGGGCCGGCGCACGATCCGCCTCTTTGGCGGGCGCAAGACCATGGTCCGCGAGGACAACGGCGGCCTATGCCACCCCGAGACCTGCCGTGAGTACCAACAGCGCCAGTGCAACCTGACCGGACGCTTCCTGTTCTTCATCCCCGGCATCCGTTCGATCAGCGCCTTCGAACTGCACACCAACAGCTTCTATGCGATGAACTCGGCGATTCAGAAATTCGAGACGGTGGGCTTCCTGCGCGGCGGGCGCATCTCGGGCTTCCTCGACCGGCAGCGCACGCCGTTCTACCTGACCAAGAAACTAATGGAGGTAGCCCACATCGACGAGCAGGGGAGGGCGGTGCGCGTACCCCAATGGATTATCGACCTTGAGGCGCCGGTGGATGTGACGGCCTTGCTGCGCGACAACGAGGATGCCGAGACGGCCCTGGTCCAGGCCCAACTGGCGACGCAGGTGCTTCAGGGGAGCTCGGTTGCGGCGAGCGCCGAGCCGCTACAGCCGGAGGCGGCCGAGAGCCAGGCGGTGACGGCGACCGAGGCGGCATCCGGCGAGGCGCCACCACTGCGCGAAGGGCATCCCAGCCTTGAGCAACTGATGGCACGTGTGCAGGCCTACAGGATCGCGCCGGAACGCTACCAGGCGTATGCCGATCGGCGGTGGGGAAGGGGCTGGAAGATCAACCCGCATGGCCGTGCCCGCGCCTGGGACGAACTGGAGCGCTACCGCCACGACCCGCCGGGCTATCTCGACAAGATCGAGAGCGAACTGCAACTCTCCTCCCGCGGGAGGGCATCATGATCCGCCTCGCCCATTTCTCCGATCTGCACTACGGTACGAAGAACCTGGTCGAGGCCGATCGCTGCTTCGGCGCCGCCATCGACCGCGCCATAGCGCTGGGCGTGGAGGCGGCAGTCCTATCGGGCGATGCCACTGACCATGGCCTGGACTTGCACGCGCCGGCCGCCGAACGGCTGTTCGCCCAGGTCCGGCGGCTGGCCGATCATTGCCCGGTGCTGATGCTGCAAGGGACTTTCTCGCATGAGCCGCCGGGTACCTTGGCAATCTTCGGGCTGCTGGGCGGACGGCATCCGGTGCATGTGGCCGACCGCATCGGGCAGGTCGCCCTTATCGCCGAGGGGAAATGGCTGGCTTCGACGGACTGGTGCTTCGACCGGCTGCCGGCCGGTGCTCGCGCGCTGTTTTCCTGCGTACCCACGGCGAACAAGGCCGCGGTCGCGGCGGCGGTCGGTGCAGCGGATGCCGCCCAGGCCGTCGGCGAAAACCTCGCCTGCTTGCTGCGCGGTTACGCGCCGATCCATCGCGCGGCCCGGCGGCAACGTGTACCCACGATCGGCGTCTCGCATGGCACCGTGTTCGGCTGCATCAGCGAGCACGGCGTGCCGATGGCCGGCTTCGATCACGAGTTCACCACCGGGGCGGTGTTCGCCGCCGAGGCGCAGGCCTTCATGCTCGGGCACATCCACCGCCATCAGTTCTGGGCAGCAGAAGGCGCGGCAGGCGGGCAATGTATCGCCTATGCCGGTTCCATCAGCCGCTTCCACTATGGCGAGGAGGGGGAGAAGGGGTTCCTGCTGTGGGAGGTCGATGCTGATCAGGCACGCTACCGGCTGGAGCCCACGCCCGCGCGCCGGACCATCGATATCGTGTTCGACGGCAAGCCCGACCTCGAGGCCCTGCGGGCCACCGTCGCGCAGCAGGACGTCGCCGGCGCGTTCGTGCGCGTGCGCTGGACCGTCGCCGACGAAGATCGCCACGAAGTCGACCGCGCGGCAATCGAGCGCCTGCTGGCCGGGGCGATGGAGACCAAGCTGGAAGGGCGGATCGTCCCCGTGGTGCGCACGCGGGCGGCCGGGATTTCGCAACTGGCGAATCTGGCGGACAAGGTTCGGGTCTGGGCGCAGGTGACCGAGGCGCGGGCCGATCTATTGCTCGCGTGCCTGCAGGCGCTCTCCAGTCAGGCGCCGGAAGCCATTGCCGAGGGGGTGCTGCGGAGGCAGGCCGGTCCGGCGTGCGCGGCAGGCGTCGAAACCCCTGTCACCCGGTCTTCGCCGCAGCCTGATTTGGCGCCTGCGCTGTCGTCCTGACCTTGCCGGATCCGTCCCCTTGGGGACGGGCTTGCAGACCCTTTTTCATGCGGGAGACTGAATGGGTCATCCCGCAGGAGAACCCCACCATGCAACCGCTTTCACTCACCCTCAAAGGCTTTCGCGGCATCCGCGATGGCTTGGGACGCGATGTCCTGACTCTCGACTTCGAACGACTGGCCGACGGCGCCGAACTGGTCGCCATCGTCGGCGCCAACGGGCGTGGCAAGACCACCGTGATGGACAACATGCACCCGTATCTCACGATGCCCTCGCGAGCCGGTGTGGCCGGTCCAGGCGGCTTCTCCTATTACGACCACGTCTGTCTGCCCGAGAACGAGAAAGACCTGATCTGGGCGCACGACGGCCGTAGTTACCGCTCGCAGGTCGTGGTCCGGCTCAACGGCCGGCGCAAGACCGAAGCCTTCCTCTTCGTGCTCGCCGACGATGGCGCCTGGAAACCGGTGGCACTGGACGACGGCACCGTGTCCGACGGCAAGGTGGACACCTATACCCGCTGCGTCGACGCCATCTGCGGCAGCGCCGACACCTTCTTCACCTCGGTGTTCTCGGCCCAGGGCAAGCGGCAGCTGAGCGCCTACCGCAATGCCGAGATCAAGACCCTGCTGGCCGATCTGCTCGGGCAGGACCAGATCCGGGCGCTCGGCCAGAAAGCGGCCGAGACGGCGCGTCTCCTCAGGACGGGCCTCGCGGCGATCCGGCAGGAACAGGCCTCGCTGGACGAGGAGGCGCGGCGGATCGAGGGCGAACAGCGGCGGCTCGATGGCGCCCAGGCTCGCGTCGCGCAAAGTCTGTCGACCCGACAGGCGGCCCAGGCCGAGCAGGAGTCGGCGCGAACCCGGCATGCCCGGTTGCTCGCCGAGCGAGAGCAGGCGCAAGGCGTGGAAGCGCGCCGGCGACAACTTCAGGGCGAATGCCAAGCCGTGATCCAGACCGGCAAAGAGGTCATCGAAGCCTTGCAGGCACAGGATCGGGGCGAGCAACAGCGGCTGGAACGGCTGGACCAGCGTATCGCCCAGCGTCTCGGTCAGGAGCGCAGCCGGCGGCAGGTCTTGCAGAACCAGCGCCGGCAGTGCCTCACCTTGCTGGCGGGTGCGCAAGCCGTGCGGCATGGAGAGCGCCGTCTGCCACTGGCAGAGCGCGTCTTGTCGCTACGATCAGCCCAGGTCGGAACGTGGCGGGAGCACGTTCAACACCTGACCCAGTGCCAGGCTACGGAGCGGATGGCCCAGCAGAACCTGTCCGGGATCGAGCGCGAGGCCGGGCAGGCGGTGCTCAAGGCCGAGGAGTTGGCGCGGCGCTTCGGGCTGACCGGCGAGGTGCCGTGTGCGGGTACCGATCTGCAGGGGCAATGCAAGCTCCTAGGCGATGCGCGGGAAGCCCAGGCCCTGATGCCCAGCGCCGAGGGGACGATCCAGCGCCTGGGGCGCGAGAAGTCGACGGTACAGAAAGAACTGGACGCCTTGCGCGAACAGCATCAGGCCCTCGCCGCTGCGCCGCAGGCATTGGCTCGAGCCGAGCACCGGGCCGAGCGTGCCCGGGCGCGTGCCTCGCGGTTTGCGCTGCTGGCCGCCCAGGCCGGCGAAATGGCGCGGGCCTGGGCTACGCTGGCTGAGATCGACCAGGAGTTGACGGAACTGGGGACGGCGCCGGGCCCCGATTCCGCGGCTGATCGGCCGGTGGAGACGCCGGAGGAGGCGGCCGAGCACCAGCAGATCGGCGCGGCACGGCAGGCGATCGCCTACCAGCACGAACAGCAGGCCAAACACTATCGCGCTACGCTGGACCGGCTCAAGCAGGCGCTGGCGGCCTTGCCTGCACCTTATGACGAGCAACGCCTGATCGATGCACAGACTAGGATGGAACAGGCGGCACAGTCGGTTACTGCCGCCGAGCAGGCCCATCTGAACGCAGTGCGGGATGCCGAAACCCTGGGTGTCCTGATGCAGCAGGCAACGGCCCTGGCCGGCCGCCATGCACGGGTGGCCAGCCGCATCGCTCAGGTCGAAACCGAGTTGGGCAACTGGAACCTGTTCGCCAAGTGCATGAGCAACGATGGGCTGATCGCGCTAGCCATCGATGACGCCGGTCCGGCGTTGTCGGCACTCGCCAATGACCTCCTGCTCGCTTGCTACGGTCCCCGCTTCACGGTGTCGATCCAGACGCTGGTGGAGACGGGAAAAAGCGAACAGAAGGAGGGCTTCGACATCGTGGTGCATGACGGCGAGTCGGGCGAGAGCAAGAGCGTCGGCCTGATGAGCGGCGGCGAACGGGTCTGGATCAACGAGTGCCTGATCCGGGCGGTGGCGCTGTACCTTGCCCAGCATACCGGGCGCCGCTACGGTGCGCTGTTCTCGGACGAGGCCGATGGGCCGCTGGACCCCGAGCGCAAGCACATGTTCATGGCGATGAAGCAGGAGGTGCTGCGGCTGGGGGGTTACCAGCGGGAGTTTTTCGTGTCCCAGACGCCGGAACTGACCGCTATGGCGGATGCCGTGATCGATATGGATCTACACAGGGAGCCGCACGAAGTCCCGATTGGAGCGTAGTTGGATACAGGATGCCCGCGGTCGGCATGACAGAGCTATCCGCCGTTTGGCCGCCATCGATTGCCGTGGCTTGTCGGGCGCCCCGCCGCTAAAATGTCTGCATGTCGAAAATCCCCGAATCCACGCCTGCATTGAACAGGCTGCGCGCAGCGGCCGGCTTAATCCCCCTTATTGAGGATGGCCTTCGCCAGTCGAAAATCACCGCCGAGAAGGCTTCTTTGATGGCGGAGTTTTGCAGCTGGGCGGCGCAGCAAGCAACGGAAGGCACTCCGGAGGCCTTACGCCTTGCCGATGACATCAAGTCGGGCTTGGAACGGCTTAAAGCGCTGCTGGCATAGCGGTGGCCGGACGATGCCGGCCGCCGCAACTAACGTGTGGCCCCATTGTGAGAGCTGAATTGCCGACTCACGCCTCGGGCTCCTGCAAATCAAAGATCGGCAGACCGTCGATCACGGCCGCTTCGCTATCGAACTTCAGCCAGGCAATACCGGCTTGCTCAGCGACCGTGAAAATCGCGGCCAAATCGGCTTCGGCCGGGATCCGGTAACAGGGGGCACCGACGTAGATGACGCCACCGCTCTCGGTCGGATAAGCGTTGACCGACAACTGGGAATCGGCCAGTTTCAGGCGGGTGCTTGGACTCAGATGCGAGATCGATAACGAGGCCAGCGATTCAGCCTGCGCTCGCAAGCTTTCCACGGCGGGCGTTTCCATGCGGTTCTCCTTCCTCTTGATGAGATGTCGACTTGGTCTTGGGACGCGTGCCAGTCTGACGACTGAAGTTCATTCCGCAGTCGCGACAACGGAACCAGCGCACCCAACAGCACGCCGTCACCTGCGCAGAGGGGGCAATGTGAAAGGGTTTTCACCGGCATGATGGTCGTTTCACCTGGCAGAGGAAGGAGCCCGCCCCTGTGGTGGAGGCGAGCGTGCTGCTCAGGGTCGGACACGGAGCGGTATACGGGCGGCGCATGGCGCTATATCAACCCACGTTCCTCGAACGAGATCACGCGGTCCCCGGCCACGACAAAATGGTCGATGACCCGCACGTCCACCAGGCTCAGTGCCGACTTCAGCGTCTGTGTCAGCATTTCATCGGCCCGCGACGGCTCTGCTTCCCCCGAGGGGTGGTTGTGGGCGACGGCCAGGGCGGCGGCATTGCGAGCGAGCGCTCCCTTGACCACTTCCCTGGGATAGACGCTGGTCTGGGTCAGGGTGCCACGGAACAGCTCCTCGGCCTCGATCAGGCGATGTTGGGCGTCCAGGTAGAGTACCAGGAACACTTCATTTTCCAGCTTCGCGCAGTGCAGGCGCAGCCAGTCGCGCAGGATCTGCGGCGAAGTCATCAGCGGACCGCTGCGCATCTGCTCGCGCAACTCCCGCAGCAGCAGT
The DNA here is from genome assembly GCF_001591165.1 of Thauera butanivorans NBRC 103042. Lineage (GTDB taxonomy): Bacteria > Pseudomonadota > Gammaproteobacteria > Burkholderiales > Rhodocyclaceae > Thauera > Thauera butanivorans. Next base: position 28,499 of record NZ_BCUG01000008.1, on the reverse strand, counting down.
TCGCGGGCGACGTTCAGGCGATGGGCCAAGACGGTATCGGCGGTCCCGAGCATGCCCATTTGGGCCACGGCATCGCTGACGTGCAAGGGGTTGGTCCCCGATGCGCAGACCAAGGGCGAGAGCAGTTCGCTGACCAGATCGGCGCGCGACAAGGCAGAGAGATTCATGGCGTTCTCCACGAAAGAAGAGCGGGAACGCCGATCCCCACGGGGACAAGGTCCCCGCTTGGGAAGAATGTGCGGACGAATGGATAACATTGGCCGGCACGACGAATGAGGCAGGTATCGACTGCGACGCCGGCCAGGGGCCGGATTCCATCCCTCGATGGAATGCATGTATGCCCGATCAGTTTCCGGCATCAGGCGGATGGGCACAAGGGAGAGGGCACAATGCCGTGTTCAACCGGCTGGAAGCCGGTGGCCTTGTGCATGGCGCTTGGTGGTGGGCTGCGGCCGCTCTCCGAGAGCGTGCGGCGAAACGGGACGCGAAAAAGTGCCGGATCGCCCTCCAGTGCGACTGGAATGTCAGCCCACTGGCGCCAGACAAATTTTATGCATCTCCGCCGCAAAACCCGCGACAACCCTGGACGATTTGGTCAAGATAGGGACTCAACCCTTCTTGCAGAACGACCATGATCCGCCTCGGCTCGCAAATTCGACTCACTTGCCGGGAGGTCGAGCGTTTTCGGAAGATCACCGACATCGAGCCGGTGGGCATCCGTACGCTCGACGACCTGGACGCCTACATTGCACGGTGCAAGGCGCACTACTGGGGCGTCTCCCAGGAAACCCAGTTCCTGCACTGGCTCATCGACCGCGAGTACGCGCAGTGCCGCCAGGCGGCGTAGGGTGCTTTCGGCGGGCCATCGTCTCCCCGATTGTGCAGCAGGGGAGACGGTGCCCAGTCGACAAGCGTCGTCGGCTCACTGGAAGAGACGCGGCTCGATCGTGCCACCGCGCATAAAAGCGAGGTACGCGCCGGCCTTGCCGATGTCGCCGAAACTCGCGACGACCTCATCGCGCCGCAGCACCTCCCAGGGCCGTTCAGCATCGTCCGAAGGCCGGATGCTCAGATCGGCTTCCCGGTACGCGGCCTGACGGTAGAGGAAATCGCCCGATCCCCAGTCGATGATGGCGAGGAGGCAGGCGCACAGGATGGCGGTGCCGCCGCATTCGCCGGCCTCGATCAGCAAGGGGACCTTCAGGCTCCCGGTTGAGCGGCCGATCCGGCCGACGACATCATGCTCTTCGAGCCAGGGTTCGCCGGTGCGGGTGTCGCCGAGGATCAGGCGCACCTTGCGCTCATGGGTGCGGCAGGACTCCAGGACCCGGGCGGCCATCGCATCGGTGCCGGGATCGAAGTAGGTCGTGCGCGTCAGTGGGGACCGGCTCCAGGCCTCGACGGCGTTGCAGTACTTTTCGTAACCGGCGATCGTGGCGTAATCGTCCTCCGCGAACGCCAGGTCGGGCCGGCCCAGCTTGTGGGCGATCTGGTTGGCGTGATCGCGGGCGTTGGCGAAGCCGAGGCAGCTGTAACCCACGCCGCAATCGACCACGTAGCGTCGCTGCTCCGGATTGATGCTTACCTTGTTCATGTCGGGGTCCTTTCGAAATGACGTGGAACCCGACACCCGCAGGATGTGAGCCCCACGGACGTTGGGTGGTTCGCTGCGCCGGACAGCGGCTGGCGTACCGAAACTGTTGATTCAGGCCGCTTGCACTGCCGGCTGGAAGGCTTGCTCTACGACTAGGTCATCGGCGACGACGACCTGATCGGATAGCAGGCGGTCCAGCTTCAGCAGCAGGGCGTCCGCGTGCTCCTGGTCATCCGGGTAGAGAGACGGGCGCAGTTTCTCGACCTCCTTCTTGATGAGGCGAAGTTCCTGGACGATGGCGCACTCGGCGTGCGCTTCGATGGCATTCAGGATGGCGGTGACGGTAATCATCAATGGCTTCCTTTCATTGCGGAGAATGAGTTGGCATGCCGGTGCAGATCGGCGGGTGCAGATCGGCCGGGCGGGTGTCTGGGTTGCGCGGCGTCGCCTTGCGGAGGCTCGTCGGCATGGACGGGTTGGGGGACGGGGCGAACACCGCACGCGCCGCTGGGTGAACAGCGGGCGTGGGCGTTCGTCGATCCGGATGCGGCGAAGGGGCCGCATCACAGGTCAGGGCGGGACGGCCCGGCGATTCTCGAGTCAGGCGGCGCGTGAGGCCTTGGCTTCGGCAGGTGCCGCGGCCTGGTCGGGTGCCGGCCCGGCGGCCTGCTGCTCGAAAACCGCGTGTGCCGTCGCGAACTCGGCGTCCCCGGCCAGGCGGCGTACCTGGGCCACGGCCGGCTCCTTGGTCACTTCGGGCAAGCATTCGACAGCGACATCGCGGCCGTGCAGCAGCCCCGTCTGCAAACTGCGCCAGGGCTGCACAAACAGGCCGTGGCACAGCCAACGGACGAACTGACCGATCCGCTGGTGGCGCGCTTGGCGCGCCTTGTGCCGGCGCAGGGATTCCTTGCAGCACAGGTACAACGCCAGATGGGTGCGCTTCATTTCAGGATCGGACTCGAGCTGAGCCATGACTTCGGTCGCGATGGCCGGATCACGGCCGACGCGCTGATAGAAACCGACCCAGGCACGCTCTTCCTCGGTTTCGATGCTGGTGCGCCGGGCGCGAGGACGAGGTTTCGCAAGGGACATGGTGTTTTCTCCAACGACGAGTAGAGGGAACACCTGTCCCCGTTCGGGGAGGCGGTGGACTCCCCGATGGTTGCAAGGACATGCGGCGCTGCTAAGCTGAACGCTCACATCCCATGAGGGCCCACACAGATGCTCCGTGCAGGCGACGCGCTACGGTTCACGCCCGACGAAATCGATGCCTACCGGAAACTCGGTCTCGACTTCGACGGGGCGCGAACACGGGATGACATCGAACAGGCATTGACCCGGTGGACCGATACGCTGAACGATGAACGTCCCGATCTATTGGAGAAGATCGCCGTGGCTATGGCGAAAGCCAGGGGCATCAAGCTACCCGCGCGTTTGACGCGGGTGCGCTGACGCGGCCTTGTTGCCATTTGCCTCGGCAATCCTCATCCAACGGTCGGCGATCCGGTCCAGGTAGACCAGATCGTCGGCTTCGATCTCGCCCGACTCTCGCAAGCGGGCGATGACCTCCTTGACCAGGGACGGATCGTCCTTGGCCAGTTGGATCACGGTGGCGGCAATGCGCCGACGGTAGAGGCTGATCGACATGATCAGCCGCCTGCCGCGCGCGATTCGGAAGCCCGGCCGGACCGCCCGGGGGCGGCGGGCCGCGGCCTCAGCAACGCCGGCAGGACCGATGGGCGCGGGGCAGGACGGGCATGGCCCGAACCGCCCAGCAACGCGGCGACCGGGCGCGACTCTCTGGTAACGGGGATTGCGAACATGGTGTTCTCCTTCGGAAATGAAAGGGAACACCCTTCCCTGGCGGGGAACTCGGAGTTCCCCGTTCGGGATGCTCGGCCGTGGACGGCAGAGCGGTTCGGCGACGTGCCAGGCGGCACGCACAGGATGAAGGCCCACCGTTCTTGCGAACGGGGCCTTCGCTCGATGCCGGGCGGCCCGAAGGTCGCGCGGCGGGACACAGCGTTCAGCCAGACGGCTGAACCGGACACTCGGCCAAAGACATGGCCGGACCCGACCGAAGCCGGGGATCCACGAGGCAGGTAACGACTGCGACGCCAGCAAAGCTGGACCTCAGGGTGACCGAAGCCACCGATGAAGGCTGTGCAGACGCGATGTCCACAGAAAGCTCCTGCAGTATCGCGGCAGGATCAATGAGACTCAAGTCCGCGCCACGGGTTGCCACCCGCAAGCGCCGGGACTTCAGAGACGTTGCGTTGCCGAGGTGGCGTGCCTTCTATATCTGCTCCGTAAGGCGGCCGTAACCCCGGCCGATACCCTCGGCCATCTTGGGGAAGAGGACGCTGAGCAGTGCGTCGAAAGTGGCTGGGCGCAGGTAGGCCTCGTCGCCAGCGTCGATGCGGTCGATGAGCGTCTGACGCCACGCCTTGTATTTGCTGGCTTGCTCCCCAGTGAAGTGTGTTTCGAGTTCATAGGCTTTCACGGCGATGGCATATAGCGAGTCCCAGCGCTTGTTGTGTTTCCCGCTTTGCATGATGGCATTGAGCACCTGGTAGCCGGTGCGTACGTCGTACCCGACGCCCTTATTGTGCTGGATGGACAGCAGCCGAGCGATCAGGCCGGACTCGTCCAGCAGGAAGGGATCGTCGGCTCCCGGCAGACCATGAGCCGACAACGCCGATGCGGCTTCCATGATCTGCGCCCATTCATCGCTGCGCACGCCAAGGAGCGTCGGTTCCGGACCGTCGCCATGGTGTCGTTGGGCTTTCCTGATCCGCACGTTGGCATCGTGGAATGTGGTCACGTCCTCCAGGTAGCGGACCGTCCAGTCCGACACGGGCAGGGCGAGCCAACGAGGACGCATCAATTCAAACAGGCGTTCCTTGTAGCGGAGCGTCACGGGATGCGCATCGAGCGCCGCGTCGAGTCGCTGTTGCTTGATCGAAAAGATCGGGTGATGCACCCAACGTTTGCCGAGCGTCTGATTGACTACGAGATCGCTCAATGCTTCCCGGTTCAGCCGCCCGCCGAGTTTGCTCAAGTCGATTTCCAGCGTGGCGATGTCGAGTTGGCGAATGCGCTGCAACTTCTCGTCGTCGACGCCATGGGTGACCGTGACCTCCACAAGCACGGTGGATGGCCAGGGCGAGCTGAACGTGTCCTCGATCTCTTCCTCGAAATCATCGTTCACCCAAGTGTCGGTGATGCCTACCGTGGAGATCTTGCTTCCGTCCACCGTGGCGATGACATCCGGAACGATTCGGCCCCGACGTTGCTCGAGTTGCACATCGGTGAGTTCCAGCTTTTTCGGCGGGGAAAACCAGGTCATGCGAAGCGTGTCGGTCTCCCACTCGCCGAGAAACTCGTCGGAAGGTTCCCGCCGGGCGGAAACCTCGAGACCAGGTGTCGCGATCCGGCGCGCGCGCTCCAGGATGGCCTTGACCTCGCGATGCAGCAGCGTTTCGCGTCGCCAGCGCTGTGCAGTGGCTTCGTCGAGGTCGGATGTCAGGCGGGACCGGAAATCGGCCTCGTCGGTCGCATCCCATTCATCCAGGGCGTCGTGCGCTGCCCGGGCCGCTTCTTCATCGCCCCGGGCGGCCAGTGTTCGATCCTGCCAGTGGGAGCACCAACGGATGTCGGGCAGGATTCGCAAGCGGGCACGGATGTCCTCGGGACTGAGCATGGCAAGATCCGGGTCCGAAAGCGAAATCGTGACCATGGCCCGCCCGTCGGGTCCGTCGGCGGCATCCCGTCTGCCGGTGAGGTCGACGAGCAGGGTACGGCCGTCGTCCAATGTGAGTTCCGCCGTTGCGTGGTCTAGCAGCCGCGCACTCCCGATCATTCCACGTTCGGCCGGCGCTTCGACCCAAACTTCGTAACCCCGGCCGCTGAATCCTGTCGCGGTCCGCGACATGGTTCGCCGTGGGAGATCGATGAATCCCTGTTCGTGGAGAAGATGGGTTGCGGCCAGGCGCGCAGCGACGATGGTGCAGGCATCCTTCTGGCCTCCTGGCGGGTGTCGGAAATGCGCCGTGGGGCGGACGCGCATTGGTTGCCCGGGCATGACCGGCGTCAAGTTCAACTGGCAGGCAGGACAGACGCAGGTGCATCTGTGCTCGACGACCTCGTCGTCGTGGATATAGCGCGGCTCGCCGGTCCGGGCATCGTGCGCCCACTTCAGCGGTACCTCGGAAGCGTCGGGCCCCGCCTGTTCAGGCGAGGCACCGAGCCTGTCGATCTGCCAAGCAGTCACCTGATTCTCCTGCATCACCTGAAGCAATGGCCAATCTCGCATATTCCCACACAGGTATGCGTCATAGGTACATCGCCGCCTGCACCAAACAAAAACCCCCACGGCCGTTCGGCCATGGGGGTGAGTTCCACTTACGCCGCTTGCCGCACCTCTTCGGCATCGACGCTGGCGCTGCCCGCTTCGTCCTTGTCCAGGTCGAGTTGCCTGAGCAACTCGCGCTGCCGGACCAGCAGGTCGGTCAGGCGGCCTTCGTGCTCGAAGGGCCGGGCCAGTTCCAGCCGCAGGTCCTCCAGCCGTTTGCGGCGGGTCGCCAGCTGCGCTATGGCATCGGTGTGATGCTTGCCCACCGATTCCAGCCCGGCCAACAGGGCGGCCACCAGCGCCGGACCCGTTTGATAGGGCTCGGCGTTGTACAGGCAGTGCCCTGCCAGATAGAGGTTGGGCGTCTCCTCGCCGCGGGCCGCGAGGATGCCGAGGTCGAAGCCGCCAAACCGGCCGACGATCCGTTCGATCATCCGGCTGGCCGTGCGCACTTCCTCCTTGGCGGCCTTCACCAACCCGCGTAGCGCTTCGCCCACCGCATCGGGGCCCACGATCCTGCGTCCCGCCAGCTCCATGGCGATGCCTTGCATGGTCTGCGGCTCGATCCGGGCCGCATCCTGCGCGTACAGCGCGATCTTCTTCTCCAGCGCTTCGATCGTCATCGGCAGCCGGCCCACTTCGCTTTCGTTGGCGTAGCGCTGGTTGCGCCACACCGAGAACAGCGTCGAGAGCTTGGCCACCTCCGCGTCCACGCCGGCCTTCTCGATCACCAGCGGATTGCCCGACGCCAAGGCCTTCACCTCGGCATAGGACAGCGCCGCCAGTTCCACATCCTCCAGCGACCGGATGCCTTGGTCGCCCTTCATCACCTGGGCGATGAAGCGCGCCTTGGTCTCCAGCGTTTGCCACATGTAGCTGTCGAAACTGCCTTCCGTCACATACCGGAAAATCTCCACCTCCTCGCTCTCGTTGCCCTGGCGCAGGATGCGCCCCTCGCGCTGTTCGACGTCGCACGGACGCCACGGCGCATCGAGGTGATGCAGGGCCACCAGGCGCGTCTGCACGTTGGTGCCGACGCCCATCTTGGCGGTGGAGCCCAGCAGGATCCGCACCCGGCCCTCGCGCACTGCCTTGAACAGCGCCGCCTTCTGGGCATCCGTCTCGGCGTCATGGACGAAGGCGATCTCCTTGTCGGGGATTCCGGCCGCGATGAGCCGCGCCCGCAGGTCGTCATAGACGCTGAAACCCTTGCCGCCCCTGGGGGACGACAGGTCGCAGAACACCAGCTGGCTGCCGCGGAAGTCCGCCGTGCGTTGCCAGATGGCGTAAACCTCCCGCACGCAGGCGGCCACCTTGCCGTTTTCGTCGAAGCGCGCCAGCGGCGCCACCAGCCGGAAATCCAGCGCGGCCTTGCGGCCGTCGGTGGTGATCGCCAGCATGTTGTCGTCCTTCGGGGCGACCTCGCCGTTGCGGATGGCTTCCGCCCGCAACACCAGAGTCTGCACAAAGGCCTTCAGCGCGGGGCTCGCGGGACAGGCGACGGTGCGCGGCTTGCCGCCACGCAGCTTTGGCACCGGCAGGCCCAACATCTCTGCTGTGCGGATGTCGGCCACTTCGCCGAACACCGCCATCAGCTCGGGCACGTTGATGAAGCGCGCGAAGCGGGTGTGCATGCGGTAGCCACTGCCGTCCGGCGCGATCTCCAGCGCCGTGACGCTCTCGCCGAAGGTGGCGGCCCAGGCGTCGAACTGCTGCAGCCCGAGCTCCTCCAGCCGATTGGGCTGCAGGTACCGCATCATGGTGTGGATCTCGGCCATCGTATTGGCCACCGGCGTCGCCGTCGCGAACACCACCCCGCGCTGCGCGTGCCCATGGAGCTGCATCGTGTAGCGCGTCTTCAGGAACAAATCGAAGGCGCGCTCCGAACTCGTCAGCGGCAGACCCGCCACCCGCGTCATCTTGGTGAACCGGTAGAGGTTCTTGTGCAGGTGGGCTTCGTCCACGAACAGGGCGTCGATGCCCAGCTGTTCCCAACTGAGCAGCTCGTCCTTCTTCTGGTCGGCCAGCAGCTTCTCCAGCCGCGCCGCCCAGCTCTTCTTCATCGCCTCGAGTTGCTTGACGATCCGGTTGGACCGGTCGTTGCTCTTCTGGGCGCGTACCGCCATCTCTATTTCATGGATGATCTCCTTGATGAATCGCTCGCTGAATCGCGGTGACATCCGGATGCGCTCGAAGCTCGAGTGCGTGATGACTACCGCGTCCCAATCGCCCGTGGCGATGCGCGACACCAGCTCGCGCCGGCGGTCGCCTTCCAGGTCTTCCTTGCTCGCCATCAGCACCGACGCGTTCGGATAGAGCCGGACGAACTCCGCCGTGTACTGGGCCAGCATGTGGTTGGGGACCACATGGCAGGGCTTGTTGACGAAACCCAGCCGGCGCAGCTCCATGCCGGCGATGACGCACACCGCCGTCTTGCCGGCGCCGACCACGTGGAAAAGCCCGGTGTTGCCGGACTGCACGATGCGCCACACGGAATCCAACTGGTGCGGATGCAGCTCGAAGCAGCGGGAGAATCCTGGCAGCTTCAGGTGCGAGCCGTCGAAGCGGCGCGGCCGCGTGGCATTGAACAGGTCGTTGTAGATGCGGCACAGCTTCTCGCGGCGCCCGGTGTCCTCGAAGGCCCAGACGGCGAACCGCTCCTTGATCAGGCCCAGCTTCTCCCTGGCCGCCAGCGTCTCGTCGGGATTGACTAAGTACTTGTCGGTCAGGGGATCGCGGTCCCGGACGGTGGGCACCTGGACGTTGAGCGCGCACTGCACCAGTTCGATCGCGTTTATGCGCGAGGTGCCGAATTCCTGCGTCACCTTCACGTTCTGCCGCGCTTCCCACTCGCCGTACTTCACCGACCAGGCGCCGGCCTCGGCCGAATACGCCACTTGGCAGTCCTTGAGTTCCAGGACCTGCTGGATGAATGCCTCGACATCGAGGGCTGGAATCCACACCGCGCCCAGACGCGGCTCGATGGCTGCCGGTTCCAGGTCTGCGGGCTGCACCTGTTCCAGCGCGGCGCTGTTGCGCCGGTAGGCTTCTCCTGAGAGCACCGCCTGTTTGAGCTTCGCTTTCACGTTGCCCGACAGGTAGTCGTCGGCGGTCTTCCAGTGCCCGTCGGCGGGGTCCAGGAAAATGTGGCCCGCCTCGGCCAAGGCCGCCAGCACCGCCGCTTCGGGGGCGGCGAGCAGCCCGGCCATATAGGCCGGATCGACCCGGCCGCGCCACTGGACGGACGCGGCCAGCGCTTCGGCCGGTTCGCCCGCCGTACTCGGCTCCACCACCCGGGTGAGCGTGCGCCGCGAAAACAGCGCCGCCTTGCGGGCCGTCTCGGACTCCTCGTCGTAATGCTCCAGCGACAGGAGCAGCGGATAGTCGGGGTCGCGCCGGAATGCCAGCGCGTTGGCGCGGGTGGACAGGCAACCGCATTTCGCGACGTAGCGGTCGTAGGTCCCGTTGAGCATGGCCCGCAGGTGGCCCAGCCGGCCGTCGCTCTCGTCCGCCAGTTGCGCGTCGAGCAGCGCCCGGGCGTGGTCGCGAATGGCGCACATCCCGGTGATGCGGGCGCGCTGCGTGGCGTTGAGCCGGTCATGGACATCGACCATCTCGCCGGCTTCGACCCGATGGACCCGCCCCTGGTGGAGACGGTAGCTGCCGGGCCGGGCGCCGGCTTCGGCCGGGACCACCACCCGCAAGGGCGCAGCCTGATGGACGATCGGGTGGTAGACGCCGGCCGGCAGCAAGGCGATGCGCTCTTGCAGAGCCGCTTCCAGGTTCCCCTCGAACACGGCGACCGGCACTTCCTCATAGCCGTTGCTCTCGCGACGGATGCGGCCGATGCAAAACTGCGGACGCTCGGCGTACCAGGCGTTGATCGGCAGGTAGCGCTCGTAGCACTGAGGATGCCGGAGACTATCGGGCACCGCCCCCAGCTTCAGCCAGTCCGCATCGACCGCCTCGGCCCGCTGCCGCTTGCGCAGGAACAGGATGTCGGTCTGCACATCGGTGGCGGCGATCCCGGCGAAGGTGCCCTTGGGGAGGCGGATGGCACCCAGCAGGTGAGCCTGCGCGGCGATGTACTCGCGCACTGCGTCGTACTGAGCATCCAGCGTGTGGCTGCTGGTGATGAAACACACCAGCCCACCGGGGCGCACCAGGTCGAGGGCGCGGCCGAAGAAGTAGTTGTGGATGCTGAAACGGGCATAGGCCCGGTTGCTCACGTCGGCGACCTTGTACTTGCCGAAGGGGACGTTGCCGATCACCAGGTCGAACCAGTGGTCGGGTAGCTGGGTTTTCTCGAAAGGGGCAACCCGCACGTCCACGCCGCCAGACGCGTAGAGCGCCTTAAGGATGCGGCCGGAAACCCGGTCGATCTCGACGGCCGTGACGCAGCTGCGCTCAGCCAGATTCCGCGCCATGGCGCCGATGAAATGGCCAATGCCGGCGGCGGGCTCCAGAATGCGCCCGCCGGTGAAGCCGAAGCGCTCCACCGCCTGCCAGATGGCCTCGATCACGTGGATCTCGGTGTAGTGGCTGTTGTTGACGGAGGCGCGCGCCGATTCGTAGTCCTCGGCGCCGAGCAGCGTCTGCAGGCGACGGGCGCGTCCGGCCCAGGCGCGATCCTCGGTATCGAGGTTGAAGCTTGCAGGCAGGCCGCCCCAGCCGGTATAGCGCAGCAGGACTTGGCGCTCCTCCGCGCTGGCTGGGCGGTTCTCGGCTTCGATCTGCCGCAACTGGTCGATTGCCGCCAGATTGGCTTCGAATTTCGCTACGGCGCCGCCCAGACCATCGAGGTCGGCACGACCCAGGCTGGGCCAGACCACACGCGATGCCGTTGCTACGCTGGCGACGACGCGCCAACTCGCCCGGGGAGCGATGGGCGCCGGGAACGTTTCGCTCGTCCCGGGATCGGACGGAGCAACGTCCTCATCGGCGGAGCAAGAGAGCCGGGGTATGGCGAAGGAAAAGGTCGGCCTTGCCACGGGGGGCAGGCCAGGAAGCACAGGACCGTCCGGGTCGAAGCCGGGCAGCCACAGGGAAGGCGCGGTAGGACGTGCCATCGGTGTGTTCTCCATGAAATGCGGGAACACACCCCCCACCCGGGGAGACATGCTCCCCAGGTGGGAATGACAGGCGGATCGCGATCGAACCCGCTACGGCGACGCGAGGCGGTTCAGCCTGATGCTGGACTCGCGGCGGCAAGACATTGCTGCCGGTACTCTGAAGGCGGGTGACGACCGCAACGCCGAATGGATCGGAGCGCTCGAAGGCGCGTGTTGGCCGAAGCCAGATGCACGGTCAGTGTGCCGCGCGGCGCGCCGTTTTGCGCACGGAGCGGTCGATTGCCTGCGGAAGCCCGAGCGGAGCGCGGAGTTTGTGGGTGGCGATGGATGGGCCTGCGCTACGCGAACGCCGAGGGCGAGCCCTGATGCACCCTCCAATTACGAGGCAGGCCCGACCATGGCTACGAGGGGGCGCCGACCATGGCTACGAGGGGGCGCCGACTACATCAGCATCTGGTCGGTCGCGCGGCCGAAGACGCCAATCTCAACCGCCTTCCCGTGAATCGGCGTCGGTTCGAGTACATGCTGATGCGATTTGTTGGCCGCACGCATTCGCAGTTGCCCCGTCCACCGACCGGGCGGGCGGAACGCCCAGACTGACCGTCGCCTTGCCCTGCCGCTTCGCATCGAGCAAGGCGGCGTCGGCGCGCTCCAGGGCCTGCGCCAGCGATTCGTCGGCATGGCGCTCGGCAATGCCTGCGGAGAACCGCAGGAAGACGGTACTGCCCGAAGCCGAGAGCGGCGAGACGGCGAGCGCATCCCGCAGACGTTCCAGCATCTTTCGTGAGTCGCTCCCGCTGCAGTCCGAGAGGATCAAGGCGAACTCGTCGCCGCCCAACCGGGCGATGGTGTCGGTCGGACGCATATGGCGGCGCAGCGTGGCGGCGAAATGAATCAGCGCGGCATCGCCCGCCGGATGGCCGTGCCGGTCGTTGATCGCCTTGAAGCCGTCCAAATCGACCATCACGCAGCAGGCCGACGCGTCCTTCACATCGCCGTCGGCCCATTGGTCGCAGGCGCGCCGGAATCCGCGACGGTTCAAGAGCGGGGTGAGGTCGTCCTGGTGGAGCAGGTGCTGTGCTTGTTGCAGCGCCCGTTCCAGGGCAACGATCTGTTGCTTAACGGCCAACCGCCGATGTCGTCGCTGGGAGCTGGAGCGCATGAAGGACCCGTGCCGCGTAAAAAGAGGACCACAGCATAGGGAGGGGCGTCGGAGATACCCAGCGGGAACGGGCGGATTGTCGGCGCCATTTCAAGATCAGGCGCGACGTGCCATTCGATTCAAGGAGACGGAAGGCTTGAAGGGTAGGGGGCGGGTGAGATTCTGAACCTATGGACATGCCCATCGGCGTGCCCCTTTCAACCGTTCAGGAGGCCTCATGAAACTCTCCAAATCCGAAGTCGACGCCATCATCGCGGCGTCGCCCCGTACCTTCGCTCCCTTCAACAAGCTGGTCCTCTCGGAGGACTATCAGGCACGCACCGGCGGCAGTACGCCGAAGCTGAGCATCGCCGAACTCGCGGCCTCGATCAAGGAAAGCGGAGTACTGCAAAACCTTGTGGTCGTGGAAGGCGCACGCGGCCGCTACCAAGTCTGCGCCGGTGGCCGTCGCCTCGAAGCGCTGGCTCTGCTCGTGAGTAGCAACGACATCGCCGACAACTACCCGGTCCCGGTGCTGATCGTCCCCGCCGACAAGGCGCTGATCGCCAGTCTCGCCGAGAACTGCTTCCATGTCCCGATGCATCCCGCAGACGAGTTCGCCGCCTTCGCCAAGCTGATCGGGCAAGGCAAGTCGGTCGAGGACGTGGCTGCCGCCTTCGGCGTCACGCCGCTGGTGGTCAAGCGCCGCATGAAGCTGGCAACGGTGTCGCCCAAGCTGATGGCCCTGTTCCGCGAGGACAAGATCAGTCTGGACTGCCTGATGGTGCTCGCCTCGGTCGATGACCACGAGAAGCAGGAACAGGCGTGGGCCAACCTGCCATCGTGGAACCGTCATGCCGACTACCTGCGCCAGTTGCTCACGCGCGGCGAGATCGAGTCCGACCGCCATCCGGTGGCGAAGTACGTCACCGTCAAGGCCTACGAGAAGGCGGGCGGGCCATCGCGCCGCGATCTGTTCAGCGACGACGACAAGAAGGTCTATCTGCTGGACGCCGCGCTGCTGGAGAAACTCGCCATCGAGAAGCTCCAGCGCACGGCCAAGCAAGTCTTGGGCGAGGGCTGGAAATGGGTGGATGTCCGTACGCGCTATGTCTATGACGAATACGTCAAGTACGGCGAACTGCGCAAAGCCAAGCGCCCGCCCACCGAGCAGGAGGCGGCCGAGCTCGAAAGCCTGCAGGCGCAGATCGCCGAGCGCCACAACAGGATGGAGGAACTCGCCGACCAGGACGGCAACGAGGACGAGTTCTACAAGCTGGAGCAGGAGGCCGAGGCGTTGGGCGCGCAAGTCGAAGCCATCGAGGCGGCGCTGGTGGTTTGGCCGGTGGAACTGATGATGCAGGCGGGCTGCGTGGTCTATGTCGGGGACAATGCGGCACCCGCGGTGCGCTATGGGCTGGTCCGTCCCGAAGATCGCAGCGACATGGCGCAGGCTGCCCGCGAGGCCGGTTCGACCGAGGGGGCAGGGGGCGAGTCGCTGGTCTCGCTGCCTGCGGCCAAGACCCGGCCGGTTCACTCCGAGCGCCTCGTGCGCAGCCTGACTGCGCATCGTGTCGCCGCCATCCAGGCCGAACTGCTGAGCCGCCCCGATGTCGCCATCGCCGCCCTGACCGCGCAACTCGCCGCAAAGCTGGTGCTCGACGGCTACCGTCGCCTGTATGGCAGTGGCGATCCCCTGACCATCAACGCCACCGACAACCACGGCACCCTGCGGACCGAGGCGGAGGATATAGAAGCCAGCGCTGCATGGCAGCAGTTGGAGGCCGAGCGCCAGGCCTGGGCAACCCATCTGCCCGAAGACGTGGACGCGATCCTGCCTTGGGTGCTCCAGCAGAGCAACGCCACCGTGGTCCGTTTGCTCACCTTCCTGATTGCGACCAGCGTGACGGGCGTCTATGGCGCCGAACCGGACAAGCAGAGCACCGTTGGCATCGCGGCGGCGCTCGGGCTGGACATGACGAAATGGTGGAAGGCGACCGGGCCGAGCTACTTCAACCATGTCTCGAAGGCGCGCATCCTGGAGGTCGTGACCGAAGCGGCCGGGGCGAATGCAGCCAGCCCGCTGCAAGCGCTCAAGAAGGATGCGGCTGTGTCCGGAGCCGAACAGGCGCTGGCGGGCGTGGCGTGGTTGCCGGGCGTGTTGCGGAATCGGGAGCCGGCTCACGCCGACGCGGCATCAGATGACACAGGGCCTGGTGCCATACCTATGGCTGGTGATGATGTAGCGGTCGCGGCAGAAGCCGTGGAGGCAGCGTAGACGGAATGCTTATTCCTGAGATGTTGACCGAGCAGCCCGCCGACGTGACCACGCGGGACGGATAATCGTGATCACTGGCACTTGCGGCCACAAGCGGAAGTTCGCCCAATCCCGATCAATGTCCGGCCGAAGCTGGAAGCGGCCACTCGCTGCAATCGGATGAGTACCGACCATGTCTAGTCCCGCTCGAGATCCGCCGCCGGCTTCCAATATGGCAAGCGCGACATACCTGGGTCGTCGAGCACGATTGCGACGCTCTGTTGTGCCCGCGTGACCGCCACATAGAAGCTTGAAGCAGCGATGGCGTCCATACTGACGCCGCCTCGAACAAAGTTCGTGATGGTGGACGTCGGGGCAATCAGTACGCGGGGAAACGTCGCGCCTTTGGAAACCTTGAAGTTCATGAAATCCAGGGCCAGATTTTTCGCCGAGGCAACCGAGTGACGCAGACTCTGGGGACCATATTGCGCCACGTAGGCATGGACGTGCTCGCTGCGGACAAGAAATACGCCGTCATGACCCGTCGTGTGGTCATTCTTGGAGACGGTACTAGGAAAGGCCCAGGACGGGTCAAAGATGGTGTCCGAGAACGCCGCGATCTTCGGGTGACACCGCCAAGAGACCGCGCTCTCCTCGATCGCCAAGAGCCCCTTCTTCTCGCGACTCCTGAACCAGTTGATCGCCTCGGCGTAGGCGTACTTCTTGTTCTTCGCGCTGCGCGCGTTGGTGGAGAGCACCGCTTGGCGGATATCGCCAACCATCCAGAGGTCGACAGCCGAGCCTAGAAGAGCATCGACGATGTCCCAATCGTAGGCGCTGAGGTCCTGCACCTCGTCAATCAGGATCTCATCGTAGATGCCTTCCAGCCTGCGGGTCAGCGCGCCCTGGCTCGCCGTGATCAGCTCGAACGCCAGACGTCCGAGTTCGCTCCTGTAAACCGCGCCGCTCTTGTCTACAAAGCGGGCCTTGCCGGTTGCCATTCGGAATGGCATGCCTTCAAAGTTGAAGCCCAGCACACGCTCGCCGGGGAACTTGAACGGCAGGAAGGGTTTCGCGAAGTGCCGCAAGAGGAACGTGAACCAGCCGAGCACTTCGACGTTCAGATGGTCGCCTGCGTAGCGAGCAAGGCGTTCCTGAAGCTCGCACTGGTTCCTTTGCGTGTAGGTCAGGGCAAGGACGCGCCGCTCACGCGGCAATCCTGCGCAGTGCTCGACGATGCCTTGGGTCTTGCGAGAGCCGGCGACCGCCAGGGTCACCCGCTTAGCCATGGATGAACTGCGCGGCGTGGAGCATGTACGCCGGAGGCGTGAACCGCTCTGGCGAACTCGCGATGCGCAGGGCGGCCTCGGTCTTCTCGCGCGACATCCACGTCTCGATGTCCGCCTTGTCCGTGATTCCGAGGATGGTCCGCAGGTGCGCCTCTCCGCAGTGATGAATCATCTGCGGCTCGAGCGTCCTGCCATGAGCCACTTCGCCAATGAAGACTTCACGGGAGCCAGGCTTGAGCCACTGCGCCAGCGGCTTTCGAAGCTCATCCGGTTCGATGCCGTCGTTGTCGCGAAGTGCTGCGACCTTCTTCCCCAAGCGCCCGCACAGCTCGAGCCCCCGGGCCAGCGACAGGCCCCGCATGCTCATGACATCGATCCCGCACGCCATGGGCCGCTTTCCATAAAGGTCCGTGAACACCCGCTCGAAGGCGATTTCATCGGAGGGGCCCTCGACGAGAACGATTCTGTCGGCCAGAACGATGCGCAGGGTGTCGAATCCCGGTAGCTTCTTGAAGTAGCTCACCGTCTCCGGATCCAACTCGTTGAGTTTCACGGGAGCGGTGGGGCCGAGGAACTGCAAGGCCTCAAGTCCGAGCCGATTCAGCACGCTCGAACTGTGAGTGGTGATGAAGAGTTGCTGGTCGTCGCTGGCCAGCGCTTCCATCCTGTGCAGGAGCCTCGTCAGGCTGGTGTGGCTCAGGTGGTTCTCGGGCTCCTCGATCATGACGAACTTGGCTCGGCCCGCATGCTTGTTCATCGCCAGTGCGATCTTGATCGCTGACTGCTGTCCTTGCCCGGCCATCGTGAACGGAACGCCATCGACGTGGGGGGCCACCGACTCCTCCCAAGACGTGCGCGCGGTCTGATCCATCGCCAGGGCAATCGGCTGCTCATGCAGTTCCGCATGAAGCTTGCCGATGCGCTCATTCACGCTCTTGAACGCAGAATCTGACAAGGCCGCCTTGGATTCGCGGTATTGGCGGGAAATGTTGGCTCGCTCCTGGGGTTCGAGCTGACTACCCAAGATCTGGCGCAGGTGATAGTCGACGCCACTAGTGCTTCGAACGGTGCGCGCGTCAATGACCGCGGTCGCCAGCACTCGCGGGCGCATAGTCAGCCGGGCGTCCGCGAACGTGGTCCACTCGACGCAGTAATACTCGACCGGCAAGAGCGGCGAGGGCGCCTTCGCCCACGCTTGCAGCTCGGCGGAATAGTCGGGATTGGGAATGCAACGAATCCGAACGCCTGGACACGCGTTGGTGGGCGTGTCCGAGTTATGGGCCCCGCACAGCTCCTGCAATTCCGGGACGTCTTCGAGGAACACCTCGATGTCGATTTCCGGCAACCGTTGGGGTTCGCCACGCGCCCTCTTTGTGATGAAGTCGGCCACCACGCCCGCGTTGAACCAGTGGGGATTGAGCTCTTCGGTCGCGCTTCGCCCGTTGATGCGTCCCGTCAGTGCGAGAACGATGGCCTCCATGAGCGTCGACTTACCGGACTCGTTGGCGCCGACGATAAGGTTGAGCTTGCGGTTTGGGTAGATCGTCAGGTCGCGATGGATGCGGTATCCGCGGACACGAATCTTCTTTATCACGAGGTCTCCAGCGCACTCAAACGTGGTGCGTCCGACATTCTGCTGCAGAGCAGCGAATCCGGTCGAGGATGTTCCGGCGGCATTGACCGCCATGCCGTTTTGGGTCGGTTCGTGCTGCTTAAGTCGGTCATGTCGTTGGATTTGCTGACTGGGATGAAATCGGGCAGCAACATCTCCGGATATGTCGCTCCGGCACCCGCATCCAGAGGGGGGAATATCTGCATACTTATCGAGCCCAACCGACTTCCCTGAGAAGAAAGCCCAAGGCATTCAGAACCAGTTGGGCGTCTTCCTCGGTCGGCGGTCGGGTGTTGTAACGTTTCTGTTCGTTGGGTTTCCCACGCGAGTGAAAACGTTGCAGCAAGCGAACGGCCGAACCGGCAGCGGATGGCGAATGGGCATCGGTATTGCCTTGCTGCTTTTCAAATGCCTTCAACAAGGCGCCCAGGTCAAGATGATGAACGTTGTCGGGAGCACCTTCGGTCGATTCGAGCCAGTGCGCGAGAACGACGGTCGCGGCGGCGCGGCACAAGTCGATCAAGGACACCGGGCTGGACCGGAAGGCGGCATCGGCGACATGCTCCAAACTCGCCAAGACTTCGGTCCGTGCGCCTTCCGGGATGTGATCCTCGACGAGTTCGGGTAAGGCGCCAAGGCTTGAACGGGCGCGCAGCGTGATCAACTCCTCGCCCGATGCCACCGTCTCCACCGACACGATCCGCCAAACGGTCGGGGCCGATTTCGTCCCGAGTACCAATTGCGCGTGCAGGACGTTCGGCCGCATCGAAGAGAAGATCTGGGCCGGCCGAAACGTACAGAGCGTTCGATTCAGGCGGCCATCCATCGTCATGCTGTTGCGATCGACGGGTTCTGCCGGGTGCGGCGGAAAATGCCAGGTCTGCTGTAGCGCGCCGTCCCGCCACTCATACAAGCGCCCCCGACGTACGCGCGTAACCGGATCGAACGAGTCTTCCCGAAAAATCAGCTTGGCGTTGTCGAGGTGGGGTGAGGACGGCAGCGTTTCCCAGTCGGCCTCGCTGGCGATCAAGGTGGCGATGGACACCACCGGTGTGGGCCACACGCCGTGACCATAGTTGCTAACCCCCTCGTAGACCAACCAGGTATTGCCGTCGATGCCGATCATATAAATGTCTCTCCCTCTGCTTGCGCCAGGATGCTAACGGCTTCCCGGCCACCGGTGAACGCTTGGGCGCGAAAGTGCCGCGCCCGAGCATGACCGAGGAACGCGGCAGGCGTCGCTAAGCCGTGCTGGGCGGCGCGTCGGAGGCTTCGTGAGGGGAGGCGGCCGCAAGGCCTTCATCCGTCGTCGCGGGTGTGTGGCGCGACGGGCTGGCTCCCAAATACGCACCAGAGGCCCTGATCCTCCCGTGGCCTGCCATTTCGGCGACGGCCTGACGCGCAGCGTGGTCCAGGTCGGGGGGGAGGGGGCCTCCCCCACGCACCGGCGGGGCCTCGCCATCGGTTTCATCGCCAAAGCGCCGAATCAACGCTTCGTGGCGCAGCCCATGGGCGGTGATCCCGCGCTCGCTCGACGTGATGCCGAATTTTTCCATCACATAGTCGAAACGGCGCAGGTTGCGCTTCAAGTCATGCCGAGGATCGCCCAAGTGCGCGTCCTCACCTTCAGCTACGGCACGGGCGTAATCGAGGGCGGCCATGCCGGCTGCACTGTCCAGCGCCAAGAACCGTAGCCGTCCCCCCTTGCTGCCCTCCTTGATCCGCACGTAGTGGTCCGCGCGGCGTTCCGCCGGAGACAGGCCGGTGGCCTCGAAGGGCACGACACAACGGTGCGGCCGGATCATCACCGATTCCTTGCGCCGCAGCCCGAAGGCCTGGATCAGGCGCAGCGAGGCGCCGACATAGCGGTCGTAGGCGCAAACCTGCTCGATTAGCGCGTCGATATCGACACCCTGGCCCGACCAGCTCTTGTCGCGCTGCGCATATTCGTGCCGCTGGTACTCCTCGGTACTCAGCCCGTAATCGGCCGGTTTGCGGATGAAGCCGGGCTTGCCCAACCACATCGCCAGGCCGCGCAGGAAGCTGAGGTAGGTCTGGATGGTGGCCGGCGCGAGCTTCTCCTCCTGCCAGATCTTCACCATTGCCTGGATGTGCCGTTCGCCAAGGTTGCGTGGGTCGGGCAGGGTCTTGAAGCCGGCCTTCGTTTTGAGGTCGCGGAAGAAGCGGCGCAGGAAGTCGGCGCGCTCCTGCCGGGTCTTGTGCGAGACCGTCTTGTCGAGCGAGGTGTGCAGGCTATTGAAGAGTCCGAGCAGCACCTCGAGCACCTTCATGGGGTCGGCCTTGCCGGGTTTGTAGCGGACGAGGATGGCCGTAGGCGGCAGATTGGCCTGGGCTTGATCGCGGGTGGGCTGCAGCGGGGCGGCACGGCCCAGCCCGGCAGTGCCTTGAACGCGGCGGCGGGTGGATGACGTGGGATTGGCAGTGGACATGGCTTTCCTTCGAATGAACGCCGTGCGGCCGTCCCGGCGGCGCACAGCACAGCAATGGATGGAATCCCAGCATGGCGGGCGAGACGGATTCCGGAATCTGGCCCGACCGTGGTTGCGGCAGTTCAGCGCAGCACGTAACCACGGACGTTGCTGCACCTACCCAAGGATTTGCCGATGGCCTACGTGCAAGCGCAGGTATCGGCTCGGTCGGTCTTAAAAATGAAACGGTGATCCGTCCCACTCACGCATTTCTGCGCTCGCGAGCTTGGGGATGCCGCCGCGCCTCTGGGGCATGGCACGACATCGGCACGCCGGTCGAGCCGGGTGCTACCGGTGGATCAGTCCTCGATTCGTATCGTCAGCCACCTGCATGGGTCCGCCCCTGACCGAAAGTCCAGGGCGGTGCCAGGTTGACGAGCGAAGACACACGGGGAGCCCATCAGGGGCAAGCACGACCGTGTGCGGCGCAGGATGCGCATGCTCGAAGGATGACGGGAACAGCGGGACGGCATCGGGTGCCGTCCGGACCATTTGCTCAGAGCATCGGCGCGTCCTCAGGGGAACGCCCAGCGGACAATTGCTGGCAAGCCGGTGCAGGCACTACGAAATGAAAATCCTCGGGGGCGAGGCCTTGAAGGCCATAGCCGCCCCGACTCGACAGGTCAGGGCTCTTGAAGGGCGGGTAACGACCGCAACGCCTTTTGCTCCGCGATGGAGCTGGCCAGGAGGCCACGGGAGCCCACAGTTGACTCCTCCCCATCGATGGCGTCAACGGCCGACGACCGCACGCCCATGGAATTCCGTGGGCTTGCGGGTGGCACTTGAAATCGGGGTCTGAGGCTCGCTTATTTTTCGGCGGAAGACGACAACCAAGCGCGGCCTGCCCTTGACGAGCAAATCTTTGGCCTCTGGGGCCGACCGGGACCTGTCCGGTGCTGGCGTGCACCCGCCGCCAGTTCGGCATACGGGGTTGATACCAGCGGTTTGAATGAGAGCGTAGTGACACACACGCAGTCCCCTTGAGGGATGACGTTTTCAGGTGTCACTGGATTGTCTGTACGGCGCTGGTTTGCTGACAGCGAGTCGGACCAGATCCCGAAATCGGGCGCAAAGAGTGGGGATTCCGTGTGGCGGGATCAGATCGTCCTGTCAATGCTGATCGATCTCAACTCTACCTCGGAGCCTTGCTATGGAATTGATCGTCAGAGCGGTGGATGTCGGATCCGGCAACACCAAGTTCGTCACCGCCTCAGCCGGTACCGACATCCGCTGCGCCAGCTTCCCCTCCGTCGCCTATCCGTCGAGCGACGACTCGCCGTCGTGGCCGTCCAGCGAGCGCAAGAAGACGGTGTGCATCCCCATTGGCCCGCTGTTCTACGAGGTCGGGCCGGACGTGAGCCTCGCGGCCGATACCTTCCGTGCCAAGCAGTTGCACGACGAATACACCGAGACGCCCGAGTACCTGGCGCTGCTGCGGGGGGCGCTCTCCATGATGAAGGTGAGCCGCATCGACTTGTTAGTGGTCGGCCTGCCGGTGGCGCTCTTCGCGGTCAAGAAGGCGGCGCTGGAGAAGGCCATGACCGGTCGCCACGACATTGGTGGCGGCAAGGCGGTGACGGTCGGCAAGGCCCTGGCCGTGGCCCAGCCGCAGGGCGCACTGGTGCACTACGCCTCCGAGCACCAGAAGATGGCGGAGATCGGCCACGAGCAGAGCCTGATCATCGATCCGGGCTCGCGTACGTTCGACTGGCTGGTGGCGCGGGGCATGCGGCTCGTGCAGAAGCAGAGCTATTCGTTCAACCGCGGCATGTCCGACGTGCTGCGGCTGCTGGCGGCCGAGATCACGAAAGACATCGGCTCGCCGTACCGGGACTACGACGCCATCGACCTGGCGCTTCGCACCGGCAAGCAGCCGGTGATCTTCCAGAAGCCCTACGACATGAAGCGCCTGCTGCCTCTGGCCGAGACGGTCGCCGAGCAGGCGGTCTCGACTATGAAGCAGTGGATCGAGGCACCCCACAGCTTGCAAAACATCATCCTGGTCGGCGGCGGGGCCTTCCTGTTCCGCAAGGCGGTGAAGGCAGCGTTCCCGAAGCACCGCATCCATGAAGTGAAGGAGCCGATGTTCGCCAATGTGCGGGGCTTCCAGCTGGCGGGGCAGAACCACGCGCGCAGCGTGATGGCCGCCACCGGGAAGGAGCGGGGCCACGACGCCTCGGGAGAAATCGAATGAGCGCCGAGACCACGCAGGATCCCAAACCCATACGTCTCGTCTTCGAACTGGCGCGCGCCGATCATCCGCGCCTGTACGACGACCTGATCCGCTTCCACAAGGGCACCAAGCGGGTCAACCGCCTGCGCGTGCTGGCCTACGACGGCTTGCTGGCGCAGAGCGGCGTGATCGCCGGGATGGGGCGGGGCTTGCCCCATCAACCTTCCGGAAGTGGGGCGCAGGAGGGCAGTGGCGATGTCACCAACGACATCTTCGCGCCAGCGATCGACGGGTGAGGCGGCCATGGGAAAGCGGTCGCGCCAGTCGGCGAACGATCGGATGGTCAGTGCTTCGGAACTGGCCCAGATGGGCCGCTGCGAACGGCTGGTCATGTTCGAACATCGGCATGGCAGCCGCCGCACCGCCGGGCAGGAGCGAGCCCGGGAGCGCGGGCTGGTCGAGCATGAGCGCTTCTATCGAGAAGGCCTGGCAGCTTCTGCACAGGCCGCGCGGAAGGGGCGCTGCTTCATCGCCACCTGCGTGTTCGGCGAGTCTTGGCAGACCCAGGTGCTGCGCCAATTCCGGGACATTGCGCTACGTCGGAACGTTTGGGGACGCCGCGTCATCTGGTCCTACTACCGGTTGGCGCCCGGCATCTGCAAATGCCTGCGCCGATGGCCTGCCTTGCAGGCTCCGGTACGCGTGGTCTTGGGTGCGATAGCGGCGTGTCTTCGATGGTGGCCAGGTTTGCGCGGAGGCAGCCAATGTCGGCGCTAGGCTGTAGTGTCCTTGGCGCTATTGTCGTCGTATGCCTCGCGCTGGCCATAGCGCGTCGGCAGTCGGCAGAGACCAATGCCGCACTCGCCGAGCGAGCCTCACGGCCGGACGCGCTGCGGGATGCCGAACTGGTCGATATGGAGAGACTGTTCTGGGCTTCCAACCCCGTTGGGGTGGTGGGGAAGATTGACCGCGCATACCGCCTGCCTTCTGGCCTGCTCGTGTTGGTGGAGCTCAAGACCCGCTGGATCAACCGGCCCTTCCTTTCGGACGTGATCCAGTTGTCGGCGCAGCGGATGGCAGTGATAGGTCAGACGGGGCAGTCGGTGGCGTCGTACGGGTATGTACTGGTGAAGGCACCGACGGGGCGCGCCTTGCCGATCCCGCATCGTGTCCAATTGTTGACTGACGAGCACGTGGTGGCCCTGGTCAGGAGGCGGGAAGACATTCTCACAGGTCGTGTCTTGCCGCGCCGGCCCCAGTCTCGGAAGACGTGTCTTTCATGCGCATTCCGCGGGCAATGCGACCGTCTGTTTCCCTGAGCGAAATCGGTGCATCCCTCGATCAGTTTCGGCGGAATCCCGCGGCCACTTTGCGCTACAAGGGGAGAGGGCAAGATGCTCGGCCGGCACATGACGCCGCGCCAACTCAACCATATGCCGCAACACGTTATCCATTATAAAATGATATTCGAATCAGTCGAGGACGAACTGAATGGCGACATCGAAGCGCGGCGGATCCTCCCGCTCCAAGAATCGAAGAACCGAGGTGCCGGGCCAGGCACTGGGCTATGGTCTCCAGTACACGCGGATGACGCAACTCCTCTTGGAGGCGCCCGCCGGGAGCTTTTGCAGTATGGAGTTCCTCGATGATGTGGCGCAGCAGCACGCAGACAAGGGTACACGCCTGATCCAGAGCAAGAGTGCGCTGACGGCCAATCCAGTCGCCGATCGCGCCAAGCCGCTGTGGAAGACGCTGTCCAATTGGACGACGTTGGGGGCAGATTCCGATTACGATCTGGAGAAGACGGTCTTCGAGATCTATGTCTCCCGTCCGGTCGGCGGCCAACTCGTCGAGGCATTTGCCAATGCCCATACGCTGGAGGAAGCGCGGGCGGCCATTGCGCAAGCGCGCGACGCCTTGTGGGGAAAGTCGCCGGACTTCGCGTTGAAAAGCACCGTGGCTGACGAGATCGCCCCGTACCTGGAACGCGTATTCAATGCAGATCAGACCTGCCTGGAGCGGATCATCTGCAATTTTCAGCTGACCCTTGGCAGCGGAAGTCCCCAGGCTGACATCGAGGCTGTGATCCGCACCCATCCGGTTTCCGCGACCAAGGTTGCCGATATCGCCGACCACATGTGCGGCGTCGTGAAGCGTCGGGTGGACGAACTGCTGGAGGCCGGGCGGCCGGCCGTCATCGCACGTGACACGTTCTATGGCTGGTACGCTGCCTACCTGCGCAAGGTCGATCGGGACACCGTACTACCGAGCCGCGCCAAGGCGCCGAGCGAGGAGGAGTCGCGCGGTCAATTGCCGAAGATATTTGTTCAGCAATTGGACCTCATCGGGATGCCCTTCGAGGACAAGCTGGAGGCCGCGAGCGACTATCTGATGGCCGCCGCCGACCGCACGGCTTGGGCCGTCAGCGGCGAAGTTGATGAGTCGTCGTTCGATGACCTGGACGCCGCGCTGAAGCGCAGTTGGAAAAACAAGCGACGTACTTGTGGCATCGAGCATGGCAGCAAGCCTGGTGAGATCCAGGGACAGGCGCTTTACTCCGATTGCATGGACTTCACCACCCCCCTCCAGGCCATGCAGCCGCCGGACCACTTCATTCCGGGGTGTTTTCACCGGCTGGCCGATGACTTGTCGATCGGATGGCACCCGGACTACGAGCAGCAGCTCAAGGTCAAGAAGGCTGCGTGACGATGCTGGCACGTGAAGCACAGAACATCCAGAACCCAGCGCTCGGCGCCGCCGCTCTTTGGCGCTTTTGCTGCGGCTATGTCGAAGCCCATCCCGTCGGTGACCCTCCGCGCCTGCCGATGCTGTTCCTGGTGCTGCCCATCGTGCTGCACCAGGCGACCACCGAACTGCTACGGCGTACCCGGCCCAGTTCTGGGCTACGGGCCTTCGCCGCGAAATTCGGGGACTCCCAAATCTCCAAACAGGACCTGCTTCTCCAGGTTCACGAGCGCGCAGTCCGCTGGCGCACGCTCAGCCTTCAGTCGATCGAGCTGGCCGCCGCCGGGCACCTGATCCAGCTGCTCGAGGGTGGAGAGGTAATCCCCTTGTCGCGCACCAAGGCTCGCGGTCTACCCGACGAGGTGAAGCAACTGTTGGCCGATGCAGAAAAGCTCGGCGTGTGGTGCGGCCAACTTACGCTGCACGAAGTGACAACAACACTGAAAATAAGGCTCTGATGTATCTGCAGATTCGCGAGATCGTGCTCTGGCCGCGCAACCCAAACTTCGAGCCGCGCCGGCTCCAGTTCGAGTTGGGGAAGGTGAACGTTATCAGCGGCGCGTCGCGGACCGGCAAATCCGCTGTCATTCCCATCATCGACTACTGCCTTGGCGCGGGGACTTGCTCGATCCCCGTCAAAACCATCCGCAAGTATTGCGAGTGGTTTGGTGTCGTGGTGGCGACGTCGCAGGGCGACAAGCTGCTGGCCCGGCGGGAGCCCGGTGCGCAGCGCAGTACCGACGACATGTACCTGCTGGAAGCGGAGCGGATCTTGGACATTCCGCGCCGCATCGCCAAGAACACCAATGCCGACGCTGTGAAGCGGCTGCTCGACGAACTTGCGGGCCTGTCCAAGCTCGACTTCTCGGGCGGCGAAGAGTCGACGGGGTTCGATGGTCGTCCAAGCTTCCGCGATCTTGCTGCGTTCACGTTCCAGCCGCAGAACGTCGTCGCCAATCCGGACGTGCTGTTCTTCAAGGCCAATACGTACGAACACCGGGAGAAGCTTCGGAAGATCTTCCCATATGTGCTCGGGGCCGTGACGCCGACGCTGATGGCGAAGCAGTTCGAGCTCGGGCGTGCCCGGCAGGAACTGCGTCGCAAGGAGCGGGAGCTCAAGGACGCCCAGGAGGTGTCTGCGCGCTGGCTGGCCGACTTGAGGGCGAAGTTCAGCGAGGCCCAAGAGCTGGGGCTGGCCGCCAAGCCGGAGCAGGAGCTGTCGCGTGGCCAGATGATCGAGCGACTGGAAGAAGTCGTCGCGCGCACGGACCTCACGCTGTCGGTGAGCACGTCGACCATCTCGGATGCATTGCGCGAACTCAGCGGCCTCGAGGTCGAGGAGCGCGAGGTGTCGCGTGAGCTGACAACCTTGCGCCATCGGCTCAGTGAGATGAACCGCATGCGCGTCGGCGTCGACCAATACCAGGATGCCCTCGCGCTGCAGCGGGGACGCCTGCAGCTATCGAACTGGTTGGTGTCTCACACCGACGACGAGGCGGACTGCCCGATGTGCGGCAGCCATACGGACTCGGCTAAGCGCAAGTTGGCCGTGCTGTCGGAGCGCCTGCGGGAAGTCGAGGCAGAAGCCGGCGTCGACAAGGAGGTGCCGGCCGCCTTTGACCGCGAGTTGCAGCGCGTGACCGAGGAGGTCGGACAGGCGACGGAGCGGCTGCGCTCGGTCCAGATCCGCAAGCGGGCCTTGTCGGGGCGTTCGGACGAAGCGCGCCAACGGCAGTTTGCCGCGCAACGGGCCGAGCGGTTCGTCGGCAACCTCGAGTCCGCCTTGGACCTGCATCGGCGGCTGGGCAGCGACAGCGAACTCGTCGAGGAGGTCGTGCGCCTGAGGGAACTGGTACAGCGGCTGGAGGCCGAATTGCGCGAGCAGGATGTCGAAGCGCGCAAGCGCCGGGCCCTGCACGCCATCAGCAACAACGCGGGCCGACTCCTGCCGCACCTCGATGTCGAGAGCCCGAACGATCCGATCTCCCTGGAAATCAACGATCTGACGATCAAGGTGCGTGGCCCGGAACGTGACGACTACCTGTCCGAGATTGGCAGTGGCTCCAACTGGCTCTCTTATCACCTGGCAGTGCTGCTGGCGCTCCATCAGTTCTTCCTGTCGCAGCGCAGGGGGCCCGTCCCTGCATTCCTCGTGCTTGACCAGCCGAGCCAAGTGTACTTTCCGAAGCGCATCGTGGCGCGGCCGGAGGACGAGGAAGACGAGGAGGCCGAGGAGCCCCAACTGCGGGACGAAGACGTGGACGCCGTTCGACAGGCGTTCGAGGTGATGGGGCGTGTGGCTCTGGATACCAAAGGCGGTTTGCAGCTCATCGTACTTGACCATGCCTCGCGCGACGTGTGGGGCGACATCGACGGGGTTGTCGGCTTGCCCGAGTGGCGCAACGGCGTCAAGCTCGTGCCTATGGCGTGGTTGGATGACGCCTGACCTCCGAAGTCCGCGGTGATCGGGCCAAGGCGGGCCCCGCCAACACGGTGAGGCCTCCTCACGCTGCTTCGGGAGCCAGTGCCGAGGCTTGGGCAGCACGGTGGGCGGCCGATCCGTGAAGTGTTCGATCACTCGATTGCTCGCGTGAAGTACAGGTCGAGGAAGATGCCCTCGAACAGGCTGTCGGGCGCGTCGATGTCGAGGTAAGCGAACTGTTCGGTTCGCGAAGCGTGTTCGGGTTGGCGTCCTTCGTGCCGCGTAAGTGGGCTTTCGTGGTGTGTTGGCGCCGGCCGAAAACTGACCATCTAACGGGGTGAATTCCGGTTGAAGACTGACCAGGGTGTTTAACCTCTCTGCCTCATTTTGAGGCAGAGGACATGAGGTGATCACCATGGAACTGTTGGGGAAGGTCAGACGGATGCATTACCGGGACGGGCTGTCCCGTTCGGAGATTGCGCGGCGCACGGGGCTGTCGCGCAACACGGTGAAGAAGTGGCTGACGGCCCCTGAGGCCGTCGAGCCGCGTTACCGGCGCTTGCAAGCACCGGGCAAGTTGGATCCCTTCCACGGTGCGCTGTTGCAGGCGCTGGAAGCCGATGCGCGGCGCCCGAAGCGCGACCGGCGTACGGCGAAGGCGCTTTACGCGGAACTGAAATCGCAGGGCTATGCCG
The DNA here is from genome assembly GCF_001591165.1 of Thauera butanivorans NBRC 103042. Taxonomy (GTDB): domain Bacteria; phylum Pseudomonadota; class Gammaproteobacteria; order Burkholderiales; family Rhodocyclaceae; genus Thauera; species Thauera butanivorans. The sequence continues at coordinate 653 of NZ_BCUG01000008.1, read as the reverse complement.
GCGGTTACACGGTCCTGACCGATTTCATCCGCCACTGGCGTGAGCAGGCGGGCGCGAACGCGCCGACGCGCGCCTTTGTGCCGCTGAGGTTCGAGCTGGGCGAAGCGTTCCAGTTCGACTGGAGCGAAGAGCGGCTGGTGATCGGCGGGGTCTGGCGGAAGCTTCTGGTGGCGCACCTGAAGTTGTGTGCGAGCCGAGCCTTCGTGCTGATCGCCTACCCGAGCCAAAGTCACGAGATGCTGTTCGACGCCCACACACGCAGTTTCCAGGCGCTGGGCGGGATTCCCCGGCGCGGCATCTACGACAACATGAAGACGGCGGTCGACAAGGTCAAGAAGGGTAAGGGCCGGGTGGTCAATGCACGCTTCTCGGCGCTGTGCTCGCACTATCTGTTCGATCCGGACTTCTGCAACGTCGCCTCGGGATGGGAGAAAGGTGTCGTCGAGAAGAACGTGCAGGACAGCCGGCGGCGGATCTGGCAGGAGGCCGGCACGTTGCGCTTTGGCAGCTTTGCTGAGCTGAACGCCTGGCTGCTGGCCCGTTGCCAGGCCCTGTGGCAGGAAGTGCGTCATCCCGAGTACGCGTTGTCGGTGGCCGAGATGCTCGAACACGAGCAACCGCACCTGATGCCGATGGTGTCTGCCTTCGATGGG
>NZ_BCUG01000007.1 GCF_001591165.1 Thauera butanivorans NBRC 103042 | reverse complement strand
CCACCCATCCTACGGCTGCCGTCAGAAACCCTGGCCGCCCGCGTAGTTCTCGAAGCGGGTGTTCTCGCCGATGAAGGTCAGCCGGACCGTACCCGTCGGGCCGTTACGGTGCTTGCCGATGATCAGCTCGGCCGTGCCCTTGTCCGGCGAATCCGGGTTATAGACCTCGTCCCGGTAGATGAACATGATGATGTCCGCGTCCTGCTCAATGGCGCCCGATTCGCGCAGATCCGACATCACCGGGCGCTTGTTGGGCCGCTGCTCCAGACTGCGGTTGAGCTGGGACAGCGCGATGATCGGTACGTGCAGTTCCTTCGCCAGCGATTTCACCGAGCGCGAGATTTCCGACAGTTCGGAGGCGCGGTTGTCACCTTCCCGGGTGCCGCTCATCAGCTGCAGGTAGTCGATCACCACCAGGCCGAGCCGGCCGCACTGGCGCGCCAGCCGGCGCACCCGCGCGCGCAGGTCGATCGGATTGAGGCCGGGCGTCTCGTCGATGTAGAGCGGCGCGTCGTAGAGCTTGCCCATCGCCATCGTCAGCCGCTGCCAGTCGTCGTCGGTGAGCCGCCCGCTGCGGATCTTCTGCATGTCGATGCGGCCGACCGAGGAAATGAAGCGGGTCGCCAGCTGCGTGCCCGGCATTTCCATCGAGAAGATCGCCACCGGCAGGCGCTGCTCGATGGCGATGTGCTCGGCGAGATTCAGTGCAAACGTGGTCTTGCCCATCGCCGGGCGGCCGGCGACGATGATCATGTCCGAAGGCTGCAGACCGGAAGTCTTGTCATCCAGATCCACCAGCCCGGTCGGCACCCCGGTGACTTCGGACGGATTGTCGCGATCGTAGAGCTCCTGCACCCGATCGACGACCTGCTTGAGGATGGGCTGGATCGACACGAAACCGCTGGCATGGCGCGCGCCGGCTTCGGCGATCTCGAACACCTTGGCCTCGGCCTCGTCGAGCAGGGCCTTGGCATCCTTGCCCGACGGGCTCAGCGCGCTCGCGGCGATCTCGTCCCCCACCGCCACCAGCTTGCGCAGGATCGCCCGCTCGCGGACGATCTCGGCATAGCGCCGGATATTCGCTGCCGACGGCGTGTTGTTGGCGATTTCCGCGAGATAGGCGAGCCCACCCGCCTGCTCGGCCTCGCCGCTCTTTTCCAGCGACTCGTAGACCGTGACGACGTCGGCCGGCCGACCCTGATCGATCAGCCTGGTGATGTGCCGATAGATGCGGCGATGGTCGTCCCGGTAGAAATCCGCCTCGTTCGCCAGGTCGGCGACGCGCTCCCAGGCCTGGTTGTCGAGCAGGATGCCGCCAATCAGCGACTGCTCCGCCTCGAGCGAATGGGGCGGAAGCTTGATGTGCGCGATCTGGGGATCGGGCAGGTAATCAGGGAAACCGGAAGACGAAGAACTCATCACGAACACCCTTGGGGAGCAGCATCCCGCATTCTAGTTAGAAGGGGCATACGGTGCTGCGCCCACATTGGAGCCCGGTGCCGCAGCAGCACCAGGCACAAACACTGCACCAGGAAGCAAAAAGGGCCGCCTCGGAAGGCAGCCCTTTTCATCTGCGTACGAAAACTCGCAGGAATTACTGCTGGTCGCCGACCACTGCAACGGTGATGGTGGCCACGACGTCGGCGTGCAGGCCGACTTCGAGCTGGACTTCACCGACTTGCTTCAGCGGGCCTTCCGGCATGCGGATGGAGGCACGATCGATTTCGAAACCCTGGGTGCCCAGCGCTTCGGCGACGTCGGCGTTGCCGACCGAACCGAACAGGCGGCCGTCCATGCCGGCCTTGCGGGTGACCTGGACCGACACGCCTTCCAGCTTGCCGGCCAGTTCCTGGGCGGCGGCCAGCTTTTCGGCCTGGACGCGCTCGAGTTCGGCGCGGCGGGCTTCGAACTCGGCCATGTTGGCTTCGGTGGCGCGCTTGGCCTTGCCTTGCGGAATCAGGTAGTTGCGGGCGTAGCCGTCCTTGACCTTGACCACGTCACCCAGGGCACCGAGGTTGACGACCTTTTCGAGAAGAATGATCTGCATGTGTTCGCTCCTCTCTTACTGGTGCAGGTCGGTGTAAGGCATCAGGGCCAGGAAGCGGGCACGCTTGACGGCGACCGACAGCTGGCGCTGGTAGCCCGCCTTGGTGCCAGTGATGCGCGCCGGCATGATCTTGGCGTTTTCGGTGATGAAGTCTTTCAGGATATCCACATCCTTGTAGTCGACTTCTTCGATCTTCTCGGCGGTGAAGCGGCAGAACTTGCGGCGCTTGAACAGACCACGGCCGCCGCGATCATCCTTCTTCTTGAACTTGGACTTGGGCTTGAAAGCCATTTCAGTTTCCTTCCAGAAATTCGATTGTATTCAGGTGCAGCACCGGGCTTCGACTGCGCAGGCTCCTCGCCGCGAGGAAGCCGCTGATCCGCACCGCCGCCCCGGGTTTCGCCGCTGCCAGCACGCCGGCGAGATCGCCGACCGCCACCGCCTGCATCTCGACCGAAACGTCGCGGGCCAGGCCCGCCTCGATCTGCTTCGATTCATGTGCCAGCACACAGCTTGCAACCGGCACACCTGCAGGGGTTCGACGCAAGGGCAGCAACTCTGCCAGACGCGCGTCGAGGCGCAGTTCGTTCAACCCGGGATCAGGCAACTCAGGCGGCAGCCGCTTCGCTGTCGGCCGGCTTGGCTTCTTCGGTCGAAGTGGTCAGCGAGCGCGACTTTTCTTCCTTCATCATCGGCGAAGGCGTGGTGACGGCCTTCTTCATCTTGATGATGAGGTGGCGCAGCACGGCATCGTTGAACTTGAAGGCGTGCTCGAGTTCGGCCAGCGTTTCGCCGTCGCACTCGATGTTCATCAGCACGTAGTGGGCCTTGTGCACCTTCTGGATCGGGTAGGCCATCTGGCGGCGGCCCCAGTCTTCCAGGCGGTGGATCTGGCCGTTGCGGCCGGTCACGAGCGTCTTGTAGCGCTCGACCATCGCCGGCACCTGCTCGGACTGGTCCGGGTGGACGATGAAGACGATTTCATAATGTCGCATGCAAACTCCTTGCGGTTGGTTGTTGCAGCTCCCCGGCATGCGGTCCGGTGGAGCAAGGAAAGCCCGGCAGTCTAACAAGAACGTCTGAAAAATCAAAGCCCGGATGCCATTCCTTCCTCGCAAGACTGCTTACACTCTGCCGCAGCGCACGAATCGCCGCCTCGACTAGCATCCGGTCATCGAACGACATCATTCACGCAAGGGCACAGACGAGGCAGACCATGAATCCCACTCCCTTCACTCGCAGGATCCTTGCCGCCCTGATCTGTGGCGGCATTCTCGCCGCTGCGGCACCGGCGATGGCAGGCGGCCACGATCGCGGCTGGCACCAGAAGAAGCATCACCACGCGCAGCATCGCGGCTGGGACAAGCGCACCGTGTATCGCGAGAAGGTCATCATCCGCGAACGCCCGCGCCATTTCCGCGAACGCGAGGTGCACCACCACCATCACTACGCGCCGCCCTACCGCGAACGCAGCTATGGCTATGCCTACGGCCGTGCGCCCGCGGTGGTGATCGGCTTCGACGTTCCGCCGATCGTCATCCCGCTGCGCTGAGGGCACGCCGGCCGGCCCCGTTCAGCGCGGCCGGCTGTCCCAGATCTTCTGCAGGCGCTTGACCGATACCGGCATCGGCGTGCGCAATTCCTGCGCGTACAAGCCCACGCGCAGTTCTTCCAGCAGCCAGCGGAACTCCTCCTGCGCCGGGTCTTCCACACCGGCGCGGCGGCGCGCCTGGCGCTCCCGCTCCCAGGCCTGCGCCAGGCCTTTCCATTCGGCCATCGACTGCGCGTCACGCGCCGGATTGTTGCGGAGTTTGTCCAGCCGCACCGAAGCGCCTTTCAGATAGCGCGGGAAATGCGCCAGCCGCTCCCACGGGAACGCCAGCAGGAAATCCTTCGGCAGCAGCGCCGCCAGTTGCGCCTGGATGTCCGCCACCGCGTCGGGGAAGGTCTTCAAACCTGCCAGACGCTTCTGCAAGGCCGCGTGTTCGGCCAGCAATTGCCCGGTCAGGCGCATGAACTCCTGCGCGACCAGGCTGACACGGGGCTTGGCCTCGGCGCAGCGCCGCGTGAAGCCATCGGCACTGGCCGGCAAGGGTTCGAGCAGGCAGCAGCGGGCCAGCGTCGCTTCGACCAGGCGCGCCTTCAATTCGTTTTCGGTGCCGAAATTCATGTATTGCAAAGCCAGCTCGCGCAGCCCGGGCAGGCGCTCGACCGCCTTCACCTGATCCTTCAGGTTGAGCGCGAACAGCCGCGCCAGGCCGCGCCGATGCACGCGCGCCGCTTCCTCCGGAGTGTCGTAGGGGCGCAGCGACACGCTGTCGCCGTCGTCGTACAGGGCAGGGAAACCGATCACTTCCCGCCCGGCGACGCGCACCTCCAGCAACTCGGGCAGATCACCGAAAGACCAGGCGGTGAAGCCGGAGAGGCTTGGCACCGGGGTTTCGGCCACCGGCACAGAGCTCTCCTGCCCGGCGCGCCCCTGCTCCTCCGTCTTGCCCACCCGATCCTTCGCTGACGCAGCCGTTCGCGCCTCGCCGCCCGTCCGGCCAGCCGCAACATGCTGTGCAGTTTTTCCGCCCCCGGCCATGCCCGCCCCGGATAGCGCCTCCGCCATCGCGCCGCCGATCCTCGCCGCCGAAAACCGTGCCGCCACCTGGTCGCGGAAGCGCGCACGCAGTTCCATCAGGTTGCGCGACTGCCCCATCACCCGGCCGTGCTCATCGACGACGCGGAAGTTCATGAAGCAGTGCGGCTTCAGGTTCTCCGGCCGGAAGCTCTCGAGCGGCAGCTTCAACTGCACGCGCTCCTCGACGAAACGCTGCAGCATCTTCAGCAAGGGCTCGCCGGTATCGAACTCGCCCGCTTCGCAGGCCGCCATGAAGGCCGCCGCGCTGTCGGCCACCGGCTGCAGGCGGTGGCGGTGCTTCTGCGGCACGGTCTTCATCAGCGCCGCGACCTTTTCCTCCAGCAGGCCGGGCACCAGCCATTCGCAGCGGCTGGCGGGAATCTGGTTCAGCATCGCCAGCGGCACCGTCAGCGTCACGCCGTCGTCGGCCTCGCCCGGCTGGTGCAGATAGGCCAGCTTGAGCTTCTGGCCGAGCACTTCCATCGCCGCCGGGAAGCGGTCGGTGGTGACGCCTTCGGCTTCGTGCCGCATCAACTGCTCGCGCGACAGGTGCAGCAGCTTCGGCTCGGCCTTCTCCGCTTTCTTGCGCCAGGCTTCGAAACCGGCGACGTCGCAGACTTCCCCCGGCAGCTTGCTGTCGTAGAAAGCTTCGATCAGCGCCTCATCCACCAGCACGTCGGGACGGCGCGACTTGTGTTCCAGGCGCTCGATTTCCGCCACCAGGCGCTGGTTGTGGGCCAGGAAAGCCATGCTGCGCGCGGCGCCGTCGGCGATCTCGCCCTGCACCAGGCCTTCGCGGATGAAGAATTCGCGGCACAGCGCCGGGTCGATGTCGCGGTAGGCGATGACGCGGCGCGGATAGATCACCAGGCCGTACAGCGTGCCGCGCTCCCAGGCCCGCACCGCGCCGGAGGTCTTCGACCAGTGCGGCTCGAACACCTGCCGCCGCAGCAAGTGGGCACCGACCTCCTCGACCCATTCCGGCTCGATGCGGGCGATGCAGCGGCCGAACAGGCGCGAGGTCTCGACCTGCTCCGCCGCCATGATCCACTTGCCGGCCTTCTTCGCCAGCGCCGAGCCGGGATGCGGCCAGAACTTGATGCCGCGCGCACCGAGATAGGCGCCGGCCTGTTGCCCCGAAGCATCCTCGATCCGGCAGCCGACGTTGCCGAGCAGGCCGGCGAGCAGCGCCTTGTGGATGGCTTCGTAATTGGCCGGCTGGTCGTTTTCCTTCCAGCCGTGCTCGGCGCCCAGCGCATGCAGCTGGGCGAACACGTCGCGCCACTCGCGCATCCGCATGGGGTTCAGGAAGTGCTTCTTGCACCAGGCTTTCTGCTTGCTGGACGATTCGTGGCGCTGCACTTCGTCCCAGGCCTTCCACAGCTGCCAGTACCACAGGAACTCGGACTTCTGGTCCTGCTCGCCGCCGCGGAAACGGGCATGGGCCTGGTCGGCCGCGCCTGGGCTGTCCTGCGGGCGCTCGCGCGGGTCCTGCACCGACAGCGCGGCGGCGATCACCAGCACTTCGGCCAGCGCGCCGCGGTCGCGCGCGGCCAGGATCATGCGGCCGATGCGCGGATCGAGCGGCAGCTTCGCCAGCTCGATGCCGCTCGGCGTCAGCCTGCGTTCATCGTCGTCGGTGACCGCACCGAGTTCGGCGAGCAGCGCGTAACCGTCGCCGATCAGGCGCGAGCCGGGCGCGTCGATGAAGGGGAAATCCTCCACCGCGCCGAGCTTCAGCGATTTCATGCGCAGGATCACGCCGGCCAGCGAGGAACGCAGGATCTCGGGATCGGTGTGCGCTTGGCGGCGCTTGAAGTCGTCCTCGTCGTAGAGGCGGAAGCAGATGCCGTCCATGACCCGGCCGCAGCGGCCGGCACGCTGCTGCGCCGCCGACTGGGCGATCTTCTCGATCTGCAGTTGCTCGACCTTGTTGCGCGCCGAATAGCGCTTGACCCGCGCCAGGCCGGTATCGACCACGTAGCGGATGCCGGGCACGGTCAGCGAAGTTTCGGCGACGTTGGTCGACAGCACCACCCTGCGCCCGTTGGACGGCGAAAACACCCGCGCCTGCTCCTGCGCCGACTGGCGCGCGAACAGCGGCAGGATTTCGGTGCCGGGCAGGTGATGTGCCTTTCTCAGCGCCTCGGCGGCCTCGCGGATCTCGCGCTCGCCGGGCAGGAAGACCAGCACGTCGCCCGGGCCGCAGCGCTGCGCCTCATCGACCGCATCGACCAGCGCATCCAGCAGATCGCGGTCGCGGCTCCTGCCGCCATCCTCCCGGCGCCGCTCGCCACGCTCCCCCCTCGTTGCAGCCGGGCGCGCCGCCGTGGCGGCATCCCCGTCGCTTTCCACCGGCCGGTAGCGCAGCTCGATCGGATACAGGCGGCCAGAGACCTCGATCACCGGCGCGGGCCGGCCGGCGGCAGCGGCGAAATGCCTGGCGAAGCGTTCCGCATCCAGCGTCGCCGAGGTCACGATCAGCTTCAGGTCGGGCCGGCGCGGCAGCAGCGTCTTCAGGTAGCCGAGCAGGAAGTCGATGTTCAGGCTGCGCTCGTGCGCCTCGTCGATGATCAGGGTGTCGTAGGCGGCGAGCAGCGGGTCGGTCTGCGTCTCGGCGAGCAGGATGCCGTCGGTCATCAGCTTGACGTGGCTGCGCTCGCCGGTCCTGTCGGTGAAGCGGATCTTGTAGCCCACCGCCTGGCCCAGCGGGCTGTTCAGTTCCTGTGCGATGCGGCTCGCGGTGGCGCGCGCCGCCAGCCGGCGCGGCTGGGTGTGGCCGATCAGGCCGGCCACGCCGCGCCCCAGCGTCATCGCGATCTTGGGCAACTGGGTGGTCTTGCCCGAGCCGGTTTCGCCGCAGACGATGATGACCTGGTGCTCGGCCATCGCCGCCGCGATCTCGTCGCGCCGCGCCGACACCGGCAGTTCGGGCGGGAAGTCCGGCACCGGCAGGGCGGCGCGGCGGGCGGCGAAGGCAGCGCGCGAGCGCTCCAGCAGGGCATCCAGATCGGCCTGCAGGCGGGCATGCCGCTCCTGCGCCTTCGGCTCTGCGCCCGGACCGCGTGCCAGCTCGCGGCTCAGCCGCCGCAGGCGCGGGCGGTCGGCGCTGAGGCAGTCGCCGAAAGCCTCGCCGGGCTTGCGTACTTCGGACGGGCGGCGTGCGCCCCGGTGTTCAGCCCTCATGGATGGACGGTCGTTTTCATCAGGCCGCGCATTATCCCCCGCATCGCCCCCTGCGGGCACGGCGGTGCGACAATGGCGGGGTTTCCGTTCGCCTTCAGCCTCCGTGCCGACCATGACCGCCCGTCCGCTCGCCGCCATCGTCTATGCTCCCACCGACAACATCGAGCTGCTGCTCGCCGAAGCGGTCCGCCGCCTCGCCTCGCGCGGCGTGAAGCTGGGCGGCGTGCTGCAGCACGACATCGCCGACGCCCATGCCACGTCCTGTGGCATGGAGCTCGAGAATCTCGAGACCGGCGAGCGCATCCCGCTGACGCTGGAGCCGGACAACAGCAATTCGGCATCCTGCCGCCTCGACCCCGATGCGCTGGCGCGCGGCGCGGTCGCGGTGCGCGGCGCACTCGGCCGCGGCGCCCAGCTCATCGTCATCAACAAGTTCGCTGCGCAGGAAGTGTCGGGCGCCGGCCTGCGCGACGAGGTCGGCGAATCCATGCTCGCCGGCGTGCCCCTGCTGACCGCGGTGGGAGAGCGCTTCCTCGACGAATGGGCGGCTTTCACCGGCGGCGAATACACCCGCCTGAAGCCCGCGCTCGACGACATCCTGGCGTGGTGGGACGCCGTGCGGGCCGGAGCCTGAGGTGCAGTGCCGCGCCGGCTGCGCTGCCTGCTGCATCGCGCCATCGATCACGTCGCCGATTCCCGGCATGGAAAACGGCAAGCCCGCCGGCATGCGCTGCATCCAGCTCGACGGCGACGACCGCTGCCGCCTGTTCGGCGACCCGCGCCGCCCCGCGGTATGCGGCAGCCTGCAGCCATCGCTCGAGATGTGCGGCAACGGCCGGGCGCATGCACTGCGCTTTCTCGACCGCCTCGAAGCGATGACATCGCCGTGACCCCGGCCGCACTGCAACATTCCCGGCGGTATAATCGCGCGCTCCCTCCCCAGCCCCTCCCGCAGCCGCATGGATCTCCCTCTTCTCCTCGTCGCGCTCATCCTCGGCATCGTCGAAGGCCTCACCGAATTCCTGCCGGTGTCGTCCACCGGCCACCTGATCATCGTCGGCGACCTGCTCGGCTACAACGACGACACCAGCAAGGTGTTCAAGATCGTCATCCAGCTGGCCGCGATCCTCGCCGTGTGCTGGGACTATCGCGAACGCCTGATCAAGGTCGCCGTCGGCCTGCCCACGGAGCCGGCCGCGCAGCGCTTCGTCGGCATGCTGTTCATCGCCTTCCTGCCGGCCGCGGTGCTCGGCCTGATGTTCCATTCCACGATCAAGGGCCTGCTGTTCAACCCGATCACGGTCGCCACCGCGCTGGTGGTCGGCGGCCTGATCATCCTCTACGTGGAAAAGCGCGCCTACCATCCGCGCATCAACGACGTGGACGAGATGGGCTGGGGCGACGCCCTCAAGGTCGGCTTCGCCCAGGCGCTGGCGATGATCCCCGGCACTTCGCGCTCGGGCGCGACCATCATGGGCGGCGTGGTCTTCGGCCTGTCGCGCAAGACGGCGGCGGAGTTCTCCTTCTTCCTCGCCATCCCGACGATGTTCGCCGCCACCGCCTACGACCTGTACAAGAACTGGGACCTGCTGCGGCTGGAAGACCTGCCGGTGTTCGCGGTCGGCTTCGTCGCCTCCTTCGTCGCCGGCATGTGGGCGGTGAAGAGCTTCATCAAGTTCATCTCCAACCACACTTTCATCGCCTTCGCCTGGTACCGCATCGCCTTCGGCCTGTTCGTGCTGGCGACCTGGTATTTCGGCTGGGTGGAATGGTCGGAAATCTGACGGAGACAGCGTGATGATCGTCTACCTGCACGGCTTCCGCTCGGCACCGGCCTCGATCAAGGCCCGGGCGCTGAAGGCGCGCATGATCGAATGCGGACTCGGCGAGTACTTCTGGTGCGAGCAGTTGCCGGTGTCGCCGCGCGCGGCGATCGCGCTGGCCGAAAGCGCCATCGAGCGCGCCCGGGCGGCCGGCCTGACACCGACCGTGGCCGGCAGCTCGCTCGGCGGCTACTACGCCACCTGGCTCGCCGAACGCCACGGCCTGCGCGCGGTGCTGGTCAATCCGGCAGTGGTCGCGCCGCTGTCGCTGGAGGCCTACGTCGGCATCCAGGACAACCTCTACACCGGCGAGCGCTTCGAATTCACCCACGGCCACATCGACGAACTACGCGCGCTCGAAGTGCCCGCCATCACCCGGCCCGAGCGCTACTGGCTGCTCGCCGAAACCGGCGACGAAGTGCTCGACTACCGCCATGCGGTGGAGAAGTACGCCGGCGCCCGCCAGACGGTGCTCGAAGGCGGCGACCACGGCTTCTCGCGCTGGAACGACTACCTCGACGCCGTCATCGACTTCGCCGGCCTCGGCGGCGCCCCGCGCTGATCACGGCTTCACCGCACCGGCGCGCACCCTGACTGCTGTCGCACAACGCCCCACCTGATTTTCGTACGAACGCCCGGCGCCCTCTTCTCCCTTCCGGCACTCATGAACACCTCCGCCATCGAGCAGGCCGAACGGCGCCGCGGCATGCTGGCCGCGCTGGCTGCATTCTCCATCTGGGGCCTGTCGCCGCTGTACTTCAGGGCCGTCGGCAGCATCCCGCCCTTCGAGATCGTCGCCCACCGCATCCTGTGGTCGCTGGCCTTCCTTGCCGGCCTGCTCGCCTTCCTGCCCTTCACCGGCGGCTTCGCGCGCGTCCGCGAAGTCTGCCGCCAGCCGCGCCTGCTCGGCCTGCTGGCGCTCACCGCGCTGCTCACCGGCAGCAACTGGCTGGTGTTCATCTGGTCGATCGACGCCGGCCGCCTGCTCGAAGCCACGCTCGGCTACTTCATCAACCCGCTGGTCAGCATCGCCCTCGGCGCCGCCATCCTCGGCGAGCGCCTGCGCCCGCTGCAGCGCGTCGCGGTGGCGATCGCGATCGCCGGCGTAGCCTGGCGGGTGTGGCAGCTCGGCAGCCTGCCGTGGATCTCGCTCTATCTGGCCGGCACCTTCGGCCTGTACGGCCTGCTGCGCAAACGCGCGCCGATCGAAGCCGTCAGCGGGCTGTTCATCGAAACGCTGCTGGTCGCGCCGCTGGCGCTCGCCGGCCTGGCCTGGATGCATGCCGGCGGCACGCTCGGCTTCGGCAGCGGCGCCGCCGCCGACTGGCTGCTGCCCCTGAGCGGCATCATCACCGCGCTGCCGCTGATGCTGTTCACCGCCGGTGCGCGCCGCCTGCCGCTGGCGACCATCGGCTTCATGCAATACCTCGCCCCCAGCCTCGGCTTCATCATCGCGATCAGGATCTTCCGCGAGCCTTTCGATGCCGGCCAGTTGATCGGCTTCCTGCTGATCTGGATCGCGCTCGCGGTCTATTCGGTGGACATGGTGCGCGCCGCGCGCCGGCCGCGCTGACGCCCCCCGTGCAACCGCCGCGCCGCACGGCGGTCGACACGGCTTTAGGGCAAGCCGCCCGAATCCAGTAAACTACGCAGCTTGCTTTTTTCAGGCGGATGCCGATGTTCGTGCTGTATGAAGAGGACGGGGCCTTCAAGGCCGGCACGATCCTCGCCGACAACCAAGCCACGCTGCAGGTCGAGAACACCCACGGCAAGCGGGTGAAGCTCAAGCGTGCCAACGTGCTGCTCGAATTCCGCGAGCCCGGGCCCGCCGACCTGCTGAGCCGCGCCGAAGCCGGCGCCGAGGAGCTCGACATCGAGTTCCTGTGGGAAGTGTGCGGCGACGACGAGTTCGCCTTCGCCGATTTCGCCGCCGAATACCAGGGCCATCCGCCCAGCGCGGTCGAAGCCGCCACCCTCCTGCTGCGCCTGCATTCGGCGCCGATCTGGTTCCATCGCAAGGGCAAGGGGCGCTTCCGCAAGGCACCGGCCGAGATCCTGCAGGCGGCGCTCGCCGGCCTGGAGAAGAAGCGCCAGCAGGCCGCGCTGATCGAGCACATGCGCGCCGAACTGGTCGAGGGCCGGCTGCCGCCCGAGCTGGCGGCGCTGCTGCCGCAGGCGCTGTACCGCCCCGACCGCAACCGCAACGAGATCAAGGCGCTGGAAGCCGCCTGCGTCGATACCGGGCTGTCGGCCGCACGCCTGCTGCTCAAGTGCGGCGCGCTGGGCTCGAGCTACGACTTCCACTACAAACGCTTCCTGTTCGAGCATTTCCCCGACGGCGCCGATTTCCCCGCCTTCGCCCCGGCGGTGCTGCCGGCCGGGCTGCCGCGCGCCGAGGTCGCCGCGTTCTCGATCGACGACGCCTCGACCACCGAGATCGACGACGCCTTCTCGGTCGTGCCGCGTGCCGAAGGCGGCTGGCGCATCGGCATCCACATCGCCGCGCCGGCGCTGGGCTTCGCCCGCGGCACCGAGCTCGACGCCGTCGCCCGCCGCCGCCTGTCGACCGTCTACATGCCCGGCGGCAAGATCACCATGCTGCCCGACGAAGTGGTGCAGACCTTCACGCTGAGCGAAGGCCGCGACTGCCCGGCAGTGTCGCTGTACCTCGACATCACCCCCGGCCTCGCCATCGTCGGCGAGGAAAGCCGGGTCGAGATGGTGCCCATCGTCGCCAACCTGCGCCATCACGACATCGAGCCGCTGTTCAACGACGACACCGTGCACGGCGACGGCCCGGACTTTCCGTGGAAGCGCGAGCTGACGCTGCTGTGGGATCTGGCAACGGTGCTCGAAGCCGGCCGCGGCAAGGCCGGCGGCAACGAGGACCGCATCGACTTCGGCTTCAGCGTGGACTGGAACCAGGACACCGCCGACGGCCCCGGCTTCGTCAGCATCGGCCGGCGCCTGCGCGGCTCGCCGATGGACAAGCTGGTCGCCGAGTTGATGATCCATGCCAACGTCACCTGGGGCCGCCTGCTCGACGAAGCCGGCGTGCCCGGCCTGTACCGCGCCCAGGGCGGCGGCAAGGTGCGCATGACCACCGTCGCGGCGCCGCACGAAGGGCTGGGCGTGGAGTGCTACGCCTGGTCCAGCTCGCCGCTGCGGCGCTACGTCGACCTGGTCAACCAGTGGCAGATCATTGCCGTGCTGCAGGGCACCGAGCCGGCCTTCGCGCCGAAGTCGGCCGACCTGATGGCGGCGCTGCGCGACTTCGAGCTGACCTATGCCGAATACGCCGAATTCCAGCGCGGCATGGAGCGCTACTGGTGCCTGCGCTGGCTGCGCCAGCACGGCCGCGGCGAAGTCGACGCCACGGTGCTGCGCGAGAACGTCGTACGCCTGAACGAAATTCCGCTGGTGTTCCGGGTGCCGTCGATGCCGCTGCAACTGCCGGGCAGCCAGGTACGGCTGGTGGTGGAGGGCACCGACCTGCTCGATATCGAGGTCGACGCGCGCTTCCTGCGCACCCTGGCCGAACCCGAGCAGCAGGACGAAAGCCAGACCGCGGACGCCTTCGGCCCGCTCTGAGCCCCGGCGATGGCACAGGCCCTCAGCGCTCGCACACCAACGGCCGCCGCCCTGCGCAAGGGCAATCGCCTGCTGGCCGGGGCCTTCGCCGTTTCGCTGGCGGTGCACGCCCTGCTGCTGAGCCTGCAGTTCCGCATGCCGGACGCCAAGCCGGCGGCCAGGGATCCGGGGCTGGCCGTGGTGCTGGTCAACGCCCGCCATGCCCGGGCGCCGGAAAAAGCCGACGTGCTGGCGCAGGCCAACGTCGATGCCGGCGGCACCTCTGAACAGGAAGCCCGCCCCACCTCGCCGCTGCCGCCCCAGCCGGCGCAGCGCGAAGGCGACGCCCTGGTCGAAGCCAAGCAGCGCACGCAGGAACCGGTGCGCGAGCAGAAGCAGGTCATCACCCGCGAGAAATCCCCCGCCAAGGTCGCTGCCGCGCCGGCCAAGGCCGAACAGCCCGCCCCGGCACCGCAGCCCAGCGGCCTGGATCTGCTCGACAGCGCCGCCGCGATCGCCCGCCTCGAAGCGGAGATCGACCGCAAGCTGGACGAAATCGCCAAGCGCCCGCGCAGGACCAGCATCGGCTCCAAGGCCAGGGAATACCGTTTCGCCCAGTACGTCGAGGACTGGCGCCTGAAGGTCGAGCGCGTCGGCACGCTGAACTATCCGGAAGCCGCACGCGGCCGCCTCTACGGCAGCCTGCTGCTGAGGGTGTCGATCAAGGCCGACGGCAGCGTCGAGGAAGTCGTCGTCAATCGCAGCTCCGGGCACAGGCTGCTGGATGACGCCGCCGTGCGCATCGTGCGGATGGCCGCCCCCTACGCCCCCTTCCCGCCCGACATCCGCCGGGATACGGACATCATCGAAATCACCCGCACCTGGACCTTCACCAACAACAATCAGGTTCGCGCCAACTGAGACATCCGCCATGGACCGCTACGCCGTCATCGGCCATCCGATCGCCCACAGCAAGTCGCCGCAGATCCACGCCGCCTTCGCCCGCCAGACCGGGCAGGACATGAGCTACGAGGCCATCCTGGCACCGCTCGACGGCTTCGCCGCCACGGTGCAGGCCTTTCGCGACGGCGGCGGCCGCGGCATGAACGTGACCGTGCCCTTCAAGCTCGAGGCCTTCGCCCTCGCCGACCGCCTCACGGCGCGCGCGCAGGCCGCCGGCGCAGTCAATACGCTGGCCTTCGGCGACGACGGCATCCTCGGCGACAACACCGACGGCGCCGGCCTGGTGCGCGACCTGACGGCCAACCTCGGCTGCACGCTCACGGGCCGGCAAGTGCTGCTGCTGGGTGCGGGCGGCGCCGCACGCGGTGCGCTGCTGCCGCTGCTGGCCGCGGGCCCGGCGGCGCTGACGATCGCCAACCGCACGCTCGCCAAGGCCGAAGCGCTCGCCGCCGCCTTCCTGCCCAACGCGGCAGCGACACGGCTGTCCGCCTGCGGCTTCGACGAACTGGCCGGCCGGCGTTTCGATCTCGTCATCAACGCCACCGCCGCCAGCCTGGCCGACGAAGCGCCGCCGCTGCCGCCCGGCCTGTATGCCGACGGTGCCTTGGCCTACGACATGATGTACGGCCGCGGCGACACGCCGTTCATGGCCGCAGCCCGTGCCGACGGCGCCGCAGGCGTGGCCGACGGCTTGGGCATGCTGGTCGAGCAGGCGGCCGAAAGCTTCACGCTGTGGCGCGGCCTGCGCCCGGACGGCGCCACCGTCCTCGCCGAGCTGCGGCGCCGGCTCGGCGCCGGCTGAAACCGGCATGCCCACCCGGCCCGGCTGGCTCGGAGTGCTCTGGCGCGGGCTGCTCGTGCTCGCGCTGCTGTTGCTGTTCTGGCAACTCGTGCTGTTGACCCAGGTCATCTGGTGGAGCCGCTTCGATCCGGGCAGCACCAGCTTCATGCGCATGCGGCTGGCCGAACTGCGCGAATCCGATCCCGAAGCCACGCTGCGCCACCAGTGGGTCGATTACGAACGCATTTCCATCCACCTGAAGCGCGCCGTGGTCGCCGCCGAGGACGACCGCTTCCTGGACCATGGCGGCTTCGACTGGACGGGCATCCAGCGTGCGCTGGAAAGGAACGAGCAGCGCGGCCGCCTCGCTGCCGGCGGCTCGACGATCTCCCAGCAGCTCGCCAAGAACCTGTTCCTGTCGCCATCGAAGAGCTGGCTGCGCAAGGGCCAGGAAGCCGTGCTGACGGTGATGATCGAGACCACCTGGGACAAGCGCCGCATCCTCGAGGTCTACCTGAACGTGGTCGAATGGGGCAACGGCATCTTCGGCGCCGAAGCGGCAGCGCAACGCTACTACGGCACCTCGGCGGCGAACCTGGGGCCGGCGCAGGCCGCCCGGCTGGCGGTGATGCTGCCCAACCCCCGGCGCTACGAGCACAACTACGGCCCCCGCCTGGCCGCCCACGCCAACCGCATCCAACGCCGCATGCAGGCCTCGCAAGTCCCCTGAGCGGCATTCCCTCGCCGCCATTCGTTGCAATGCAGCAAATTTTCCACGCGACGGTGTACAAGGGTCGCAAGCGTCACATCAAGCCCGTAGAATCCAGGGTTCCGTCCCCCCAGCCGGCAGCCCCCCATGACGCAGGAAGAGGAACTCCATCCCGACGACGTCCAGCAGCACCTGCGCGAAGTGCAGGAGCTGCTCGCACGCCAGAAAGTCGTCGAAGACCTCGTCCACCGCCAGGACATGCCGCGCCACGAACTGGTCGAGACGCTGGTGCACAAGCAGCACGAAGCCGCGCTGCAGACCAAGCTGGACGAACTGCACAACGCCGACATCGCCTACATCCTGGAGGCGCTGCCGCTGGAGGAGCGCCTCTACGTCTGGGATCTGGTCAAGGCCGAGCGCAACGGCGAGATCCTGCTCGAAGTCTCGGACGCGGTGCGCGAATCGCTGATCGAGACGATGGCGCCCGAAGAGCTGAAGGCCGCCGCCGAATCGCTCGACGCCGACGAACTCGCCGACCTCGCGCCCGACCTGCCGCCGGAAGTCATCCAGGACGTCTTCCAGTCGCTCGACACCGAAGGCCGCGAGCAGCTGCGCACGGCGATGTCCTATCCCGAGGACTCGGTCGGCGCACTGATGGACTTCGACATGGT
Organism: Thauera butanivorans NBRC 103042; assembly: GCF_001591165.1. Lineage (GTDB taxonomy): Bacteria > Pseudomonadota > Gammaproteobacteria > Burkholderiales > Rhodocyclaceae > Thauera > Thauera butanivorans. The sequence continues at coordinate 97,551 of NZ_BCUG01000007.1, read as the reverse complement.
GACGGTGCGCGAGGACGTCAGCCTCGAAGTCGTGCTGCGCTACCTGCGCCGCTTCGACGACCTGCCCGACCACACCGACAAGCTCTTCGTCGTCGATCGCGAAGACCACCTGAAGGGCATCCTGACCCTCGAGACGCTGCTGATCAGCGACCCGGAGCTGGAGGTCGCCGAAGTGATGCGCTCTGAAACGGTGATCAGCTTCACCCCCGAAGACGAGGCCGACGACGCCGCCCAGGCTTTCGAGCGCTACGACCTGGTTTCCGCACCGGTTGTCGATGGCGAGAAGCGCGTGATCGGCCGCCTGACCGTGGCCGACGTGGTCGACTACATCCGCGAGGAGTCCGAGGCGGAAATCCTGAGCAATGCCGGCCTGCGCGAAGAGGAGGACATCTTCGCCTCGGTGTGGGATTCGGTGAAGAACCGCTGGGCCTGGCTGGCGATCAACCTGGTCACGGCCTTCGTCGCCTCGCGCGTGATCGGCCTGTTCGAGGATTCGATCGAGAAGCTGGTGGCGCTGGCCACGCTGATGCCGATCGTCGCCGGCATCGGCGGCAATTCGGGCAACCAGACGACGACGATGATCGTGCGCGCGATCGCGATGGGCCAGGTCGAGCAGTCCGCCATGCAGCGCCTGCTGAAGAAGGAACTGGGCGTGGCGCTGATCAACGGCGTAGTATGGGGCGGGCTGCTGGGCCTGCTGGCATGGTGGCTGTACGATAGCGTTTCGCTGGGCGCCGTGATGACCGGCGCGATGACGCTGAACCTGCTGCTGGCAGCCAGCGCCGGCGTTCTGATCCCGATGCTGCGCCAGCGTCTGGGCGCCGACCCGGCGATCGGCGGCTCGGTGATGATCACCGCGCTCACCGATTCGGGCGGTTTCTTCATTTTCCTGGGGCTGGCGACGCTGTTCCTGCTCTGAGCGGCCATGCCCGCCAGCGCGGCCCCATCGGGAGCAATCCCCTGCGGGAGGTGTCCCGCCCGCAGCGAACAGGAGCTCGACCCGCCATGAATGACGATCCGAATCCCGCCGGCCTCCACCGCCTGATCACCGGGCAGATGGCGGACGCCCTGATCTATGCCGACCGCAACGGCATCATCCGCGTCTGGAACAGCGCCGCCGAGGCGCTGTTCGGCTTTCCGGCCGCCGCAGCCATCGGCCAGAGCCTGGACCTGATCATCCCGGAACGGCTGCGCGCGGCGCACTGGACCGGCTTCGACCGCGCACTGGCGAACGGCGCCACCCGCCTCGGCCGCCGCGCGATGCTGACCCGCGCACAGAACCAGGCGGGCGAAACGATCTACGTGGAAATGAGCTTCGCCGTCGTCGCCGATCCGGCAACGGGCGTGCTCGGCTCGGTGGCGGTGGCCCGCGACGGCACCGCCCGCCGTGAACTGGAGCTCGCCCGGCGCGCGGCTTCCTAAGCCAGCGCCGCGAACACCTCGCGCGCCGTCGCCACGGTCGCGTCGATCTCGGCCTCGCCGTGCGCGGCCGACACGAAGCCGGCTTCGAAGGCGGACGGCGCGAAATAGTGGCCGGCGTCCAGCATGGCGTGGAAGAAACGGCTGAAGCGATCCTTGTCCGCCGCCATCACTTCGGCGAAGGAAGCCGGCACCTTGTCGGCGAAATACACGCCGAACATGCCGCCGACCGAATCGGCGCTGAACGTCACGCCCGCCGCCCGCGCCGCAGCGCTCAAGCCATCGGCCAGGCGCCTGGCGCTGGCCGTCAGGCCCTCGTAGAAACCCGGCTCGCGCGTCAGCTTCAGCGACACCAGGCCCGCCGCCACCGCCACCGGGCTGCCCGACAGCGTGCCGGCCTGGTACACCGCGCCCAGCGGCGCGATCTTTTCCATGATGTCGCGGCGGCCGCCGAAGGCCCCTACCGGCATGCCGCCGCCGATCACCTTGCCCAGCGTGGTCAGGTCGGGCGTGATGCCGTACAGGCCTTGCACGCCCTGCGGGCCGACGCGGAAGCCGGTCATGACCTCGTCGAAGATCAGCACCGCGCCATACTGCGTGCACACCCGGCGCAGGCCTTCGAGGAAGCCGGGGCGGGGCTTGATCAGGTTCATGTTGCCGGCCACCGGCTCGACGATGACGGCAGCGATCTCGCCGCCGCGGGCCTTGAACACATCCTCGACCTGCTGCAGGTCGTTGAAGTCGAGCACGATGGTGTGCTTGGCGAAGTCGGCCGGCACGCCGCCCGAGGACGGGTTGCCGAAAGTCAGCAGGCCCGAGCCGGCCTTCACCAGCAGGCTGTCGGCATGGCCATGGTAGCAGCCCTCGAACTTGACGATCGCGTCGCGGCCGGTGAAGCCGCGCGCGAGGCGGATCGCGCTCATCGTCGCCTCGGTGCCGGAACTGACCAGGCGCACCATGTCGACCGAAGGCAGCAGCGCACAGATCAGTTCGGCCATCTCGATCTCGCCTTCGGTCGGCGCGCCGAAGGACAGGCCTTTCAGCGCCGCCTCGCGCACCGCCTCGACGATCGCCGGGTGGGCGTGGCCGGCGATGGCCGGCCCCCAGGAGCCGACGTAGTCGATGTAGGCCTTGCCGTCGGCATCCCATACGCGCGCGCCCTCCGCCCGTTCGAGGAAGCGCGGCGTGCCGCCGACCGAGCGGAAGGCACGGACCGGCGAATTGACGCCGCCGGGAATGGTCTGCTGGGCACGCTGGAAGAGGGTTTCGTTACGACTGGTCATGGTGCGATCTATCCTGGACTGCATTCGGAAAGGCGCCATTGTCGCGCCCACAGCCCCCCCGGTCCACCACACGGATCAAGAACGCCCTCCCTTGCCGCGGCTTCGCGCACCGGCGCGGCGACGGCAGAAAAGGCGAGCAGCGGGCGAGCGGCGCCGAAAATCAGGGCGAGACGAACAAGGCCCGGTAGGCGGCGGCCCGCGCCGCCGGGTCGGGCGCCGCGAATACGTCGCCGATCACCGCGATCAGGTCCGCGCCGGCGGCGACCACTGCGGCGGCGTTGCCCAGCGTGATGCCGCCGATCGCCGCCACCGGCAAGCCCAGCTCCGCCTTCGCCTGGCCGAGCAGCGAGAACGGCGCGGGCGGCGCGGAAGGCTTGGTGGAGGACGGGAACATGGCGCCGAAAGCGACGTAGTCCACGCCGGCGGCAGCGCCGGCGCGGGCGCGCGACAGGTCGGCGTAGCAGGTCACGCCCAGAATGCAGCCGCTGCCGAGCGCCCGCCGGGCGGCGGCGGGATCGCCGTCGTCGCGGCCGAGATGGACGCCGTCGGCACCGACTTCGAGCGCCAGCGCGAGATCGTCGTTGATGATCAACGGCACGCCCGCCGCACGGCACAGCTCCCGCAGCGCCGCGGCCTGCGTGCGCCGCTGCGCCGCTGCGGCGAGCTTGTTGCGGTATTGCAGCAGTGCCGGCCGGCCGGCCAGCACCTGCGCGGCCAGGGCGACGAGCCGCTCGTCGTCGGTTTCGTCGGGCGTCACCGCATACAGGCCGCGCAAGGCCATGCTCTCACTCATCGCCCTCTCCATCGTTGCCGCTCTTGCCGCGCGCCCAGAAGAAACGGTCGGGCAACGCCCGTCCCATGCCGGCCCGGTAGGCATGGCGCAGCGCCTGCTGGGTGAACTCCTGCGCTTCGCGCACCGCCTCGGGCAGGGCCATGCCGTGCGCCAGCGCCGCCGCAGCGGCGGCCGCCAGCGTGGTGCCGGCGCCGAGGAAGCGCCCGCCGAGACGCGGCCAGACGTCGGTGCGCAAGCTACCTTCTTGCCCGAGCAGGCGATTGACGACCTCGGGCGCGTGCTCGCCGCCGCCGGTCAACAGGATGTATTCGGTGCCGCAGTCGAGCACCCGTTCGATGGCATCGTCGAGCCCCGGCAGTTCGTCGCTGTCGTCGCCGCCATCGGCGACGCCGGCCAGGCGGCACAGCTCGTGCCGGCCGACCACCAGCAGCGTGGTCTGCGGCAGCACCAGGTCGGCCAGCGCCGCGGCCATTTCGTCGCCGGCCTCGCCCAGGTCGCCGGCGGCATACAGCGCCGGCTCGACCACCAGCGGCAGGCCGGGGTAGTCGGACAGTACCTCGGCGATGGCGAGGGCATTGTCGACGCTGCCGCAGAAGCCGAGCTTGAAGCCTTCGACCGGGATGTCCTCGAGCACCGCACGCGCCTGCGCGACGACGATCTCGACATCCTGCGGCCATATTTCGTCGGCGCTGCGCGTATCCCGCAAAAGGGCCGCGGTCTGCACCGGCAGGGGGTGGCATCCCATGCTCGACAGGGTCAGCACGTCGGCCGCGAGGCCGCTGCCGGCCGTCGCATCTCCCGCACCGAAACACAGCACGGCCGGCGGCAAGTCCGGAATTTCAATCGGCATGGGTGAGAAGTCCGCCACGGAAGCGGCATTTAGGAATGGGTTAAGATGCGCCTGATTTTACCCTCAGCCTCAACCTGGGTCGAACCATGGCCGACACTGCTTACAAGACCTGGATGTGCCGGATCTGCGGCTTCATCTACGACGAAGCCGCGGGCCTGCCGGACGAAGGCATCCCGCCCGGCACCCGCTGGGAGGACATTCCGGCCGACTGGACCTGCCCCGACTGCCAGGCCGGCAAGGACGATTTCGAACTGATCGAGATCTGAGCCCCCGGCCCCTCGGCACGATGAACAACCAAGGATGACTTGAATGGACATTGCCGGACTGAAAGTCATGGTCATCGACGACAGCAACACCATCCGCCGCAGCGCCGAAATCTTCCTCGGCCAGGCCGGATGCGAAGTCCTGCTCGCCGAAGACGGCTTCGACGCCCTGGCCAAGATCACCGACCACAAGCCAGACGTGATCTTCGTCGACATCATGATGCCCCGGCTGGACGGCTACCAGACCTGCGCGCTGATCAAGAAGAACGCGCGCCTGACTTCCACCCCGGTGATCATGCTGTCGTCCCGCGACGGCCTGTTCGATCGCGCCCGCGGCCGCATGGTGGGCTCGGACGAATACCTCACCAAACCTTTCACCAAGGACAGCCTGCTCAAGGCCGTCTCGACCCACGCCCGCCGTGACGCGGCGCGCTGAATCCCTTTTCCGCAGGACTTCGACAATGCCGATCAGCACGATTCTCGTGGTGGACGACTCCCCCACCGAACGCCTGGCCCTGCAGGAGCTGCTGTCCCGCGAGGGCTACAAGGTCCTGACCGCCGAATCCGGCGAACAGGCCGTGGAGCGCAGCAAGGCCGACAAGCCCGATCTGATCCTGATGGACGTCGTCATGCCCGGCATGAACGGCTACCAGGCCACCCGCACCATCTCGCGCCACGAGAGCACGCGCAGCATCCCGATCATCCTGTGCACCAGCAAGGGCCAGGAGACCGACAAGATCTGGGGCATGCGCCAGGGTGCCCTGGCCTACCTGGTCAAGCCGGTCGACCACGACGAACTGCTCGCCCGCATCCGGGCCATCGGCTGAGGCGGCCATGGCCAGACGAAGCAGCCTGCGCGAATTCCAGGAACGCCTCGCCCGCCGCCTCGCCGAAGCCCGCACGGCCGACCGCCGCGGCCTGCTCGGCTTCCAGGCGGGCAGCGAGAACTGGCTGATCGACCTCGCCGAGGCCGGCGAGATCCTGCCGCCGCCGCCGCTGGCCGCGGTACCGCTGACGCAGCCCTGGTACCGCGGCCTGGCCAATGTGCGCGGCACGCTGTACGGCGTCGTGGACCTGGCCAGCTTCCACGGCCAGGCGCCGACACCCCTCGGCGGGCGCTCGCGCCTGCTGCTGGCGGGCACCCGGCTCGGCATCCACAGTGCGCTGCTGGTGACGGCGTCGGCCGGCCTGCGCAGCGCCGACGATTTCGAGGCCGACCCTGGCGCTGGCGACGCGCGCCCCTGGGTCGGCAAGCGCCTGCGCGACGCCCGGGGCCATCCCTGGCTGCAGCTCGACGCCGCCAGACTGCTGGCAGCCCCCCGCTTCCTGGACGCCTCGGTCGAATGAATCCTCCGGCCTTCCGCCCGACTCCCGCTTACCCCACGCACATGGTGGAGCACGCAACATGGCATTGAAACTCTTCGGCAAGAAAACGGCCTCCGCAGACAACGACAGCGCGACCATCATGGAGTCGCCGCCGGCCCGCAAGGCGGAGCAGCCGCCGGCCGGCACGACGGGGATGCGCAACTACGGCATCCTGTTCGGCATCTTCGCCCTCGCCACCGCCGGCCTGGTGGTGTTCCAGCAGCGCGAATCGGCCAACGCCACGCTGCAGATCAGCGCCTCGAGCGAAATCCAGATGCTGTCGCAGCGTATCGCCAAGTCGGCCCAGCTCGCGCTGCGCGGCGACAACGCTGCCTTCGCCGAACTCGGCAGCAGCCGCGACCGCTTCGCCACGCTGCTGCAGGCGCTCGAACAGGGCGGCAGCATCGACGCCACCAGCATTCCGCCGGTGACGGCCTCGCTCCGCCCGCAGGTCGAAGCGCTGAGCGCCGCCTGGCAGGGCACCGAGCGCAACGCCGCCCAGTTGCTGTCGCAGCGCCAGAGCCTGGTCACGCTCGGCAGCGCCGTCGCCACGATCACCAAGGATGACGCCGCGCTGCTGGAGCAGAGCGAAAGGATCGCTCGCCAGCTCGGCGCCGACGGCGCCGCGGCAGGCCCGGCCAGCCGCAGCATGATGCTGAGCCAGCGCATCGCCAAGAATGCCAACGCCCTGCTGGTGGGCGACAGCATCGAGCCGGAAGTCGCCTTCGTCCTCGGCCGCGACATCGAAACCCTGCGCAGCGAGATCGACGCGCTCGCGCAGCTCGCCGGCGACGGCGAGCTGCGCGACAGCGTCGCCGCGCTCGCCGCCGCGGCCACGCCCACCTTCGAAGCCGCCGGCGAGATCCTCGGCAACATCCAGAAATCCGTGCAGGCCAAGCAGGCCGGCAGCCGCATCTTCGGCGACTCGGTGCCACTGCTCGCCCGCAGCACCGAACTGACCGAGGGGCTCAAGCAGGCCCACGGCGGCCTCGGCTTGCTCCACGCCCTGATCGCCGCCAGCGCGCTCGCCAGCGTGCTGGCGCTGCTGGCGATGGCCCGCGCCTACCGCAGCGACATGGCCCGGCGCCGCGCCGCCGCCGAGCAGCAGCGCCAGGACGCCGAGAACGAGCGCAACCTCACCCAGCAGGCCATCCTGCGGCTGATGAACGAAATGGGCGACCTCGCCGACGGCGACCTCACCGTGCGCGCCACCGTCACCGAGGACATCACCGGCGCCATCGCCGACTCGGTCAATTACACCGTCGAAGAGCTGTCGGTGCTGGTCAGCCGCATCAACGACGCCGCCACCCGCGTGACCTCGGCCACCGAAGCCGCGCAGCGCACCTCGCGCGAACTGCTCGGCGCCACCGAACGCCAGTCGCGCGAAATCGAGGAAGCCGGCGCCACCGTGCAGCGCATGGCGCAATCGATGACCGACTCGTCCGAGCGCGCACTGCAGTCCGCGCAGGTGGCGAGGCGTTCGCTGGATGCCGCGCGCAAGGGCGCGAACGCGGTGGAAAACACCATCCGCGGCATGAACGGCATCCGTGGCCAGATCCAGGAAACCTCGAAGCGCATCAAGCGCCTGGGCGAATCCTCGCAGGAGATCGGCGAGATCGTCGAGCTGATCTCGGACATCACCGAGCAGACCAACGTGCTCGCGCTCAACGCCGCCATCCAGGCCGCCTCGGCCGGCGAAGCGGGCCGGGGCTTCACCGTCGTCGCGGAAGAAGTGCAGCGCCTGGCCGAACGCTCGGCGGAAGCGACCAAGCAGATCGCCGCGATCGTCAAGACCATCCAGACCGACACCCAGGACGCGGTGGGCGCGATGGAAAACGCCACCCGCGACGTCGTCGCCGGCACCCAGCTGTCCGACGCCGCCGGCCAGGCACTGTCCGAGATCGACCAAGTCTCGCTCGAAGCCGCCCGCCTGATCGAGCGGATCTCGACCGACACCCAGGAACAGGCCGCCACCGCCAGCCGCGTCGCCGAGACGATGAAGAACATCCTCACCGTCACCGAGCAGACCACTTTCGGCACCCAGCAGACCGCGGTGTCGATCGGCCAGCTCGCCGATCTCGCCGTCGAACTGAAGGGCTCGGTCTCGGGCTTCAAGGTCTGAGCCCCATCACCGCGGCAAGCACGGAACGCAAGCCATGACACAAGCCACCGAGACGGATCTGGGGCCGCTGACCTGGGTCAAGGGCGAGATCGACGCCGCGCTGCAGCGCGCCGCCGACGCCCTGGCCGAAGCCCACGGCGCCGAGGACGCCGCCGCCCGCCTGCAGTTCGCGCAGACCCATCTGCACCAGGTCCGCGGCGCGCTGTCCATCATCGGCCTCGACGGCCCGACCCAGTTCGCCGACGGCATCGAGCAGTTCCTCGGCCAGATGTCGCGCGGCGAATGCCCGACCGACCCCGGGCATCTGTCGCTGGCCTCGCGCGCCGTCGCCAGCCTGGGCAACTATCTCGAGGAAATCGCCCACGGCGCCGCCGACCAGGCACTCAGGCTGGCTCCTCTGTACGAGGAGATCGCCGCCGCCCGCGGCCTGCCGCTGCCTTGTGCCGCCGACCTCTTCCACCCCGACCTGTCGCGCCGGCCGCCGCGGCGGGAAAAGGCGCCGCCCGCGCTCGATGCCACCGTTGCCCAGGCCGCACTGCGCCATGCGCGCTCGCGCTTCGAACGCGGCCTGCTCGAATGGCTGCGCGGCGACGCACGCAAGGGCGCACAGGTGATGCGCGACGCCATCGCCACCGTCGAAGTCCTGCAGCCGACACCGGCCCAGCGCAGCCTGTGGTGGGCCGCGCTGGCCTTCTACGACGGCCTGATCGACGGCAGCCAGCGGATCGACACGCCGCTCAAGCGCCTGTGCGCCCAGATCGACGCACAGTTCCGCCGCCTGCTCGGCGGCACCCCGACCGTACCCGACCGCCTGTTGCGCGACATCCTCTACCGCGTCGCGACGATGCCGGCGAACACCCCCCAGCAACAGGCGGTGCGCGCCTGCTGGCAGCTCGACGCCCTGCTGCCGCCGGATGGCGCCACCGTCAGCGACATTCCCGTCGGCCCGCTGCTCCGGACCCTGCGGCAAGCGCTGGACGGCGTACGTGCGCAGTGGGATGAATTCTGCGGCGGCACCGCCATCGCCCTGGCCGCGTTCGACGAGAAACTGGCCGCGCTCGCGCGCGCCGCTCGGCCGCTCGGCCGCCCGGCCACGCAAGGCCTGCTCGACGGCCTGCGGCAAACGGCGCAGTGGCTGCGCCGCGACCCGCTGCAGCACTCCGATGCGCTGGCGCTCGAAGTCGCCACTGCGCTGCTGCTGCTCGAAACCGATTTCGGCGAGCACATCCCGGACACCGGCCTGGCCGCGCAGATGGACCAGCGCCTGGCACGGCTGCAAGCCCTGCAGCGCGGCGAAACACCAGCCGCCGACCTTGCCGTCACCGGCCTCGGCGGCGCCCGCGAAAACCAGGAGAAGCAGGCGCTCGCCCAGCTCTGCCACGAGATGCGCGCCAGCCTCGCCCAGGTCGAACAGGCGCTGGACGACTATTTCCGCAACCAGGCCAGGCACGAACCGCTCGCCCAGCTTCACCGGCCGCTGCAGCAGATCGTCGGTGCCCTGGGCCTGCTCGGCGAAACCCGCGCGCTCGAACTGGTGCGTGACGCCGGCGCCCGCATCGCCCACCTCGCCAAGGCCCCGTCCGAGGCCGACCTCGGCACCTTCGAAACCCTGGCTCATCAGCTGTCGGCGCTCGGCTTCTATCTCGAAGCCCTGCCGCTCGGCACCGCCAGGCTGGACGAACTGCTCGACCCCGAACATCGGCGCACGTCCGATTCAGGCCCGGAAACGGACACGAAAGACGACGCCGTGGCGCCGCCATCCATCGAGATGCAGCCGGCCCCGCCGACCGAGGCGCCTGCCGTGCCGCCATCCACCGCCGGCGCGGCCCAAGCGGACGGCAGCGGCCTGCCCGGCCCATCGCCTGCCTCGCCCGCGCAGCAGGCAGCCGAAGCGATCCCCGCCAGCGCAGCGCAGCCGCCGGCAGTTGCCGGCCTCGCCGCCGACAGCACGCTGGACGAGGCCTCGCTCGAAGAACTGGAAGCACTGGTGCCGCCCGAACCCGCGCCGCTCGAGGCCGCGGCGGCCCCCGCCATCCCGCCCCCTTCGCTGCCCGGCAGCGACGCCGAGATCGATGCGGAACTGCTGTGCATCTTCATCGAGGAAGCGACCGAAGTCCTCGCCACCATCGGCGAGCAGCTCGAACTCGCCCGCAGCGAGCCGCGGCAACTCGAACACCTGACCACGATCCGGCGCGGCTTCCACACCCTCAAGGGCAGCGGCCGCATGGTCGGGCTGAGCGCCCTGGGCGAAACCGCCTGGGGCATGGAACAGACGCTGAACCGCTGGCTGCAGCTCGACTGGCCGCTGACGCCCGCCGTGCTGCACCTCATCGACGCGGCACACCAGGTGTTCTCGGCCTGGGTCGAAGTGCTCCGCGACGGCAGCGGCGCCATCCCGGACACGCAGGCCCTGCTTGCCGAAGCCGAGCGCCTGCGCAACGGCGAAACGGCGATCGTCGAACCTGCGGACATCGAAGCGCCCCGGCCCGACGGCCTTGCCGCCGCGGACGACGGCCCCGAATTCCCCGCTCTCGACCTGTCGGCTGACGGCGAAATCCTGCCGCTGCCAGCGGCAGACACGGCCGAAGCCGAAGCCGAAGCCGAAGCCGAAGCCGAAGCCGAAGCCGAAGCCGAAGCCGAAGCCGAAGCCGAAGCCGAAGCCGAAGCCGAAGCCGAAGCCGAAGCCGGCAGCGATGATGCTGTGCCGGATGCCACCCCGGCAATGGCGATCGCAGCGTCCGCAGCCGGCCTGCCGGAAACCGATGCCGCGGAAGCCCTCGATCTTCTGCCGCAGCAGGATACGGCGCCGCTCGAGGCCTCGGCCGCGCCCTCTGCGACCGAGGCCGCGCCCCAGCCTGCCGCCGAAGAACGCGACGAAGCGCCGCAGCCCGCGGCCGATGTCGTCCGCATCGGCGACGTCGACATCTCGCCCGCACTGTTCGCGCTCTACCAGGCCGAGGCGCTGCAGCACATCGCCACGCTGGAGCAGGAAATCGCCCAGCTTTCGCGGCACCCGGAGGAATCGCCGAGCGAGGCCGCACTGCGCGCCGCCCACACCCTGGCCGGCATCTCGGGCACGGCACAACTGCCGCCCCCGCGGGAACTGGCGCGCGCACTCGAAAGTGCGCTTGGCCGCCTGCGCGACCAGGGCAGGACGACGGCCGACGACGAACTGGCCCTGCTCCGCGACGCCGCCGGCATGCTGCGGACGATGCTGGCCGAGATCGGCATGCAGACGATGCCTGCCCGCGCGGAAGCCCTGGCGATCGAGCTGGAGGCATGCGGTTATGCCCGCGCCGCGCCGAAAGCCGACGATGTCGCCGGGCCTGCTGCCGAAGCGGTTCCGGTACCGGCCCCGGCGCCCGAACCCCGCAACACGCCGGCGGCAAGCCTGCTGCTGCCGCCGCAGGACGAACTCGACCCGCAACTGCTGCCGATCTTCCTCGAGGAAGCCGCCGATCTGTTCGGCACGCTGCATGCCGCGCTGCGCGACTGGCAGGCCGTCCCCGGCGCCGCGCAGCCGCCCGCGACCATCGCCCGCCTGCTGCATTCGCTGAAAGGCAGCGCGCGCATGGCCGGCGCGATGACGCTGGGCAGCCATCTGCACGAGCTCGAATCCCGCCTCGAAGACGGCCTGGCCGACAAGGCCGACGCCCGGACGCTGGCCGACGACCTGGCCCTCGGCCTCGATGCCGCCGAACAGATGATCGACGGCATCGCCGGCCTGCAGACCGACGCACCGGCGCAGCCGGCGGCGGACATCCCGACCGCCGCGAGCGCAGCGGCCGCGCCTGCGCCCGCCCCCGCTGCCGAAGCCGAGCCCATCGCCGCGGCGACGCTGCGCGTGCGGGCGGAGCAGGTCGACCGTTTCGTCAACCAGGCCGGCGAAATCGGCATCGCGCGCACCCGCATCGAAGGCGAACTGCGCACGCTGCGCCGCTCGCTGCACGATCTCACCGAGAACGTCATCCGCCTGCGCAACCAGTTGCGCGAAGTCGAGATCCAGGCCGAAGTGCAGATGCAGTCGCGCATCGCCCAGGCCGAATCGCAGCACGGCGAATTCGATCCGCTGGAAATGGACCGCTACACGCGCCTGCAGGAACTGACGCGGATGATGGCCGAGAGCGTCAACGACGTGACGACCGTGCAGCAGACCCTGCTGCAAGACCTCGACGGCGCCGACCTCGCGCTCGGCAGCCAGGCGCGCACCGCCCGCGAGTTGCAGCAAGGCCTGATGCGCGTGCGCATGCTGCCTTTCGACAGCCTCGCCGACCGCCTCTACCGCGTCGTGCGCCAGAGCGCGAAGGAGCTCGGCAAGCGCGCCAGGCTCGACATCCGCGGCGGCCGCATCGAGATCGACCGCAGCGTGCTGGAACAGATGGCGGCACCGCTCGAACACCTGCTGCGCAACGCCGTCGCCCACGGCATCGAGGCGCCGCAGCAACGCCACGACGCGGGCAAGCCCGAGATCGGCCAGGTCGTGCTGAGCGCGACCCAGGAAGGCAACGAGATCGCCATCGAACTCAGCGACGACGGCCGCGGCCTCGACTTCGAGCGCATCGCCGAGCGCGCCCGCGCCGGCGGCCTGATCGGCGCCGACGAGCACCCCGACGCCAGGCGCCTGACCAACCTGATCTTCCTGTCCGGCTTCAGCACCGCCCGGCAGGTGTCGGAAGTGTCCGGCCGCGGCGTCGGCATGGACGTGGTCAAGTCGCAGACCGCCGCGGTCGGCGGCCGCATCGACGTCAGCAGCCAGGCCGGCCGGGGCACCAGCGTCCGCATCCACCTGCCGCTGACGCTGGCGGTGACGCAGGCCCTGCTGGTGCAGGCCTGCGGCCGTACCTGGGCAATCCCGTCGAACCTGGTGGCGCAGGCCATGGAGCTGAAGCCCGACGCCCTGCGCCGCGTGCAGGCCGAACATGGCATCGACTGGCAGGGCGAGCGCTACGCCTACCGCTACCTGCCGCGCCTGCTCGGCGATCGCGACTCCCGGCCGGAAGAGCAGCGCTACAACTGGCTGCTGCTGCTGCGCGCCGGCGCCCAGACGCTGGCGCTGCACGTCGACAGCCTGCAGGGCAACCAGGAAATCGTCGTCAAGAACGCCGGCCCGCAGCTCGCCCGCATCGTCGGCATGGCCGGTGCCACGATCCTCGCCGACGGCGAGATCGCGCTGATCCTGAACCCGGTGGCGCTCGCCAGCCGCAGCCTGGGCAGCGAGAGCGGCGAAAGCGACGAGAGCGAAGCGGGCATCCGGACCGAAGCCCCGCCCGCGCTGGTGCGCCAGCCCACGGTGATGGTGGTCGACGACTCGCTGACGGTACGCCGCGTCACCGGCCGCCTGCTGGAACGCGAAGGCTACCGCGTGATCACCGCCAAGGACGGCGTCGATGCGCTGGAGCAACTGGTCGACATCCTGCCCGACGTCGTGCTGTCTGACATCGAGATGCCGCGCATGGACGGCTTCGACCTGGTCCGCAACCTCCGCGCCGACGAACGCACCCGCGCACTGCCGGTGATCATGATCACCTCCCGCCTGGCCGACAAGCACCGCCGCTACGCCGAGGAAATCGGCGCCAACCACTACCTGGGCAAGCCCTACCAGGAAGAGGAACTGCTCGCGCTGCTGGCGGGCTACACGCAGGCGCAGGCCGAAACCGCCTGAGGTTTCGTGGGCTTCCGCCCGGTGGCGCCGGGCGGAAGCCCACGGCACGCCCCGCCGTCGTGCGCCAAGGATCGTGCAGCGATTTCGCACGGACCTGCTATTCTCGAATCGGATGGCGTTCGATGAACGTCGTCATACGGCGTGCTTGCCCCACCCCTGAACAGTCGCGCCCCTCTCCTCTCCGCCACGAGGATCTTCCACCATGTCCGACGCCAGCCCCCGCGAAATCACCTTCCTGATTCCGGGCCAGCGCCCGGCATCCCGCAGCGGCGACATCGCCGCCGCAGCGGCCCCGGCGGACCTGCCCGGCCGCCGCAAGGACTTCGTTCAACTGGCCACGCGCCGCGACGGCGGACCGATGCTGCGCACCAGCGCCACCATCGGCGAGGACGTGGTCGTGCTGCACATCGAAGGTGGACCGGAACTGGTGCTGCATCCGCTGACGGCGCGCGACCTGCTGCTGGCGCAGGCCGACGGACAGCCGCTGAAACGCGGCGAGAAGGGAGAGGCGGACTATCCCGATGTGGTGCCGGTGCCGGCCGAACTGCAATGGCGCGGGCTGGAAAAGGCGGCGGTTTCGCGCGGCCCGGGCTTCCTGGGAAAGGTACTGCTGCGGGCAGTGGAGATCGTGACCGGCCTGTTCTCCGATCGCGATGCGGCCAGACAGGCCGCCAGGACCATCGCGCAGCGGATCGACGGCGGCGTCACGCCCGGCGTCTACAAGCTGGCTCGCGAGCGGCTCGGCAAGCTCGAAAAGGGCAAGGCGCTCGCCCGCATCGAGGCGCCGGCGCCCGGCCAGCCCGTGCTGGTGCTGCTGCACGGCACTTTCGTCGACACCGCCAGCACCTTCGGCAAGCTATGGGAGCATCACCCGGCACGGGTGGGCGAACTGTTCGCCCACTACGCCGGCCAGGTCTATGCGCTGGACCACGCGACGCTGGGCGAGGGCCCGGTCGGCAATGCGCTGCAACTGGTCCGGGCGCTGCCCAAGGGCGTGCCGCTCAAGCTGCATCTGGTCTCGCATTCGCGCGGCGGCCTGGTGGCCGAAGTGCTGGCGCGCATGGCAACCGCGCGTGAGGTCACCGATGCGGACCGTGAGATCTTCAAGGACGAGAAGCACCGCGATCAGCTCGTACAGCTGGAGGCCCTGGCCAAGGCGCTGGCCGAACGCGAGGTGACGATCGAGCGCGTGGTGCGCGTGGCCTGCCCGGCTCGCGGCACGCTGCTGGCATCGCGCCGGCTGGACGCCTACCTGTCGATAGTGCGCTGGTCCTTGAAGCTGGCCGGCATACCGGTGTTGCCGGCACTGACGGATTTCCTGGCTGCCGTCGCACGCGAGCGCTTCGATCCGGAGACGCTGCCCGGCCTGTACGCGATGACGCCGGAGAATCCGCTGGTCCAGTGGCTCAACGATGCCCAGACGCTGGTTCCGGGCAAGCTGCGCGTGGTGGCCGGCGACATCGAGGGCGATTCGGTGCTGAGCTGGCTCAAGACCCTGCTGGCCGATGCCTTCTACTGGACCGACAACGACATCGTGGTCCAGACCAGTTCGATGTACGGCGGCTCGCCGCGCAACGAGGGCGCGAGCTATCTGCTCGACAAGAGCGCGGACGCCACCCATTTCAACTACTTCCGCAACAAGCTCACTGCCGACGCCATCGTCGATGGGCTGCTGCGCGACGCGCCCGCGGGCTTCGCGCCGATCGGCCCGCTGTCGTGGAAGGGCGAAAGCGCGGACGGGCGCCGCGCCGCAATGCGCAGCCAGTCCGTGCCGATGCCGGAGCGGCCGGCGGCGTTCCTGCTGCCGGGCATCCTGGGCAGCCACATCCAGGTCGATGGCAAGCGCGTCTGGCTGAGTTGGCGCGTGCTCGGCGGCCTGCTGCGGCTGGCCTACGAACCGGGGCAGCACAACATTCGCGACGATGGGCCACTCGGCAATTTCTACGACGAGTTGATCGACTACCTCGAACAGAGCCACGAGGTGATCCCCTTCGGCTTCGACTGGCGCCGGCCGCTGGAGGAAGAGGCACGCCGGCTCGGCCAGCGCGTCGCCGCGGCGCTGGACGCACGCGCGGCCAGCGGGCAGCCGGTGCGCTTCGTCGCGCATTCCATGGGCGGGCTGCTGGTGCGTACCATGATGCTGGAGTGCCCGGAGGTCTGGCAGCGCGTGTGCCTGCACGAAGGCGGGCGCCTGCTGATGCTGGGCACGCCGAACGGCGGTTCCTGGGCGCCGATGCAGGTGCTGTCCGGCGACGACAATTTCGGCAACCTGCTGGCCAGCGTGGGCGCACCCTTCCGCGATCGCAAGGCGCGCCAGGCCATGGCGGAGTTTCCGGGCTTCCTGCAGTTGCAGGCGGGCCTGACGGATCCCCGGCTGGAACTGTCGAAAGCAGAAACCTGGAAGAAGCTGGCAGACGAAGACCTGCGGCGCGTACGCGAGGCCAGCCTGTGGCACGACGTCGGCCTGCAGCTCGGCGCTTACGAATGGGGCGTGCCGACGAAGGACGTTCTGGATCAGGCCGTCGCACTGCGGCAGCGGCTGGACGAGCAGCGCGACAGGGACTTGCGGCGCTGGGCCGATCGCCTGCTGCTGGTCGTGGGGCAGTCGCGCTACACCCCCGATGGCTATGAATGGGCGAACGACGGCCTCGTTTACCTCGACCTCCGCGACGGCGGCGACGGCCGGGTGACGCTGACATCGGCGAGGCTGCCGCAGGTACGGACCTGGACGCTGGATGTCGAGCACGGCAAGCTGCCCTCGCACCGCAGATCTTTCGAGGCCTTCCGCGAACTGCTGGAGAAAGGCGATACCTCACAGCTGAAGCTGCTGACGACCGAGACCCGGCGCGACGGCAGCCGGGAAGAGGCGCTCGAAACCGTATCGCACGTGCGCAGCCGCCCTTCGCGCGGCCGCCTGGCCGGCGAGCGCCCGGCCGATTCGATGGACGCGGTGTTCGCACTGACGCAAAGGCAGCAGGACGACACGGCCGCACGCCAGGCAGCGCCCGCACTTCGCGTCACGGTGCTCAACGCCAACCTGGCTTTCGTGCGCCAGCCGCTGCTGGTGGGACACTACACGGCATCGCGGCTGTCGGGCGCCGAAGTGGCGGTGAACGCGCTGGTGGGCGGCGTGATGGAGGATGCGCTGTCGGTCGGCCGCTATCCGCAGACGATCGGGGCGGCGCAGATCTTCCTGAACCACGCGGCGCCGCAGCACGATGCCCTGCTGCCCCAGCCCGAGGGCGTGATCGTGGTCGGCCTCGGCGCCGAAGGCAATCTGACCGAAGCGACGCTGGCCGAGTCGGTCTGCCAGGGCGTGCTGGCCTGGGCCGAACGCCAGGCCGAAGCCGACCAGGGTCCTGCCGGCATCGAACTGGCAGCCGTGCTGATCGGCAGCGGCGGCATCGGCATCCAGCCGGGCAACTCGGCGCGCGCCATCGCCCATGGCGTGCGCGCCGCCAACAGCCGCATCGCGCAGTTGAACCAGCGCCGCAGGCGCACGGCCTGGCCGCACGTCGCCCATCTGCAGTTGGTCGAGCTCTACCTGGAGCGCGCCGCCGAAGCCTGGCGCGGGCTGCAGGTGCATGCCACGGCGAGGCCGGGCGAGCTCGACATCACGCCGACGGTCGAAACCGGCACCGCATCCCTGCGCCGGCAGGTGGATTCGGCCTACCGCGGGGCTGCATACGACTTCATCTCCATCACCTCGATGGGTGGCCGCCCGGACCACCAGACCGCTGCCGCGCAGCAAGCCGCCGAGCCGCTGGGCAGCACCGACATCCAGTTCCGCCTGGACACGAAGCGGGCACGCACCGAAGTACGGGCACTGAGCTCGCAGCCACGCCTGCTGCAGGAGATGCTGCGCCGGGCCTCGAACGACCACCAGTGCGGACCGCAGATCGGGCGCACCCTGTTCCAGCTGCTGGTACCGCTGGAGATCGAGCCCTTCCTGGCCGGGCGCAGCCAGATGGTGCTGGAGGTGGACAAGGGCACGGCCGTCGTCCCCTGGGAACTGCTGGACACCGCGCCGGAACGCGGCCGGGAGCACGAGCACATGCCCTGGGGCATCCGCAGCCGGCTGATCCGCAAGCTCAGGACCAGCAGCTACCGCGATGCGGTGCGCGACACCGGCCGTGAAGACCATGTGCTGGTCGTCGGCGAACCGAAATGCGATCCGGCACGCTACGGCCGGCTCGAAGGCGCGCTGAACGAGTCCCGTGCCGTCAGCAAGCTGATGAAGAGCCGGCGCGGCGTCGGGGCGGACCATACCTTCGATCTGCTGGGCGGGCATGATGCGACGACGATCATCAATGCGCTGATGTCCCACCCCTACCGGATCGTGCACGTGGCAGGCCATGGCGAGCCCGGCGCCGAAGGCGGCGTGGTGCTGTCCGAAGGCACGGTGCTGGGACCGCGCGAAATCAGGCAGATGCGCGCAGTGCCGGAACTGGTGTTCGTCAACTGCTGCCATCTGGCGGCACTGCCCGCACAGCAATTCGCCCAGGCGCCGGACCCGTTCAACCGCAGCGACTTCGCCGCCAGCACGGCCGAGGCACTGATCGAAATCGGCGTGCGCTGCGTGGTGGCAGCGGGCTGGGCAGTGGACGACGAGCCGGCCCAGCTGTTTGCGGAAACCTTCTACCAGGCCTTGCTGGACCGCAGGACTTTCATGGAAGCCGTCGGCAATGCGCGCGAGGCGACCTGGCGCAGCCATCCCGGCAGCAACACCTGGGCGGCCTACCAATGCTACGGCGACCCGGAATGGCGCCTGCGCAGCCCGAACGACGACGATGCCGCACAACCCGCAGCGACCACGGATGTGCAGAGCGAATACAGCGGCATCGCCTCGGCGACGGGCCTGAAAATCGCGCTGGAGAAGATCGCCACCGATGCCCGATATGGCCAGGGCGACCGCAGCGTGCTGCAGGAGCACGTGCGTCACCTTGCTGCACGCTTCGGCGCCGGCTGGGGGCGGAGCATCGGATCGGTGGCCGAGGCGCTCGGCGCCGCATGCATCGAGACCGGGCTCGTCGATGAAGGCATCGAATGGTATGAGCATGCACTGACCATCGAAGACGGCAGCGCCTCGCTCAGGGCTGCCGAACAACTGGCCAACCAGCGCGCGCGGCAGGCCTGGAAGCGCGTTTCAAAGCTGAATGTCGACGCCGGTACGCCAAAGTCGAAACAGGGCAGAATCCGCAAGGAGCTCGACGACAAGTTCGAATCCGCTCGCGATGAGATCACGAACGCACGGCATGCGCTCGAAACCCTGGTGAAGTTGAAGCCGACGATCGAACGCCATTCATTGATCGGCTCGGCCTGCAAACGCCTTGCCATGGTCGAGCGCAAGGCATGCGGAATCGCGCAGGCATGGCTGGAAGCGGCCGGCAAGGACGAAGCCGCGAACAAGGATGTGCAGCAGCAACTGACTGCTTGCCAGGCGGCTGAGGACAAAGCGCTGGAAGCGATGGCAACTGCCTACAAGCGCGGCAAGGAACTTGCCCTCGAACAGGGTCACCAGCAGTTCTTCTATCCCGCAATCAACTACATCGCGGCCGTGCTGGTATGCCCGCAAAGGCCCGGCAAGACAGGGTTCCCGGCCGAGGACGTGGCGGCCGTGCGCCAGTCACTGGACGAGCAGCTCGCACGCAAGGCCGATTTCTGGCTGGTGGCCAGCCGCATCGAACTCGACCTGTATCTCGCCATGGCCGAAGGCCGGCTGCAGCAGGCGCTGCCGCAGATCGAAGCGCTGTTCCAGGATCTTTACAGCCGCGTGCCCTCGCCCAACGCATGGGCGACGCTATATGACCAGGAGAAATTCGTGGTCGAACGTTGGTGCGCCCGGCACGGCGATGCAAAAGGCGACATCGAGGCAAGCAAGCGTCTGCTGCAACTTCTGCAGCAACACGCGGAAGGCAGATGATGCAGCCGCTTCGTCGTTACCTCGTGAGCGCCGCCGCCATCCGCCGCAGTGCCTCGTCCAGCGTCGCGCGCGGGCAGCCGAAGTTCAGCCGCAGCCAGCCGGGTGCGCCGAAGGGACGGCCGTCCGACAGGCCGACGCCGGCGGCCTCGAAGAAGGCGGCGGGGTCGTCGATGCCGCGCGCGGCCATCAGGCCGCGGCAGTCGATCCAGGCCAGGTAGGTGGCTTCGGGCGAGGTCATCGCCAGGCCCGGCATCGCCGTCGCCGCTTCCAGCACGCGGGCGCGGTTGCCGCGCAGGTAGTCGAGCAGCGCGGCGCGCCACGGTCCGCCGTCGCGGTAGGCGGCTTCGGTCGCCACCATGCCCAGCACGTTGGCGTGCGGGATCAGGCCGCGCATCGCATGCCGGTAGCGGCGGCGCAGCACGGCGTCCGGGATGACCGCGAAGGCGCAGTACAGCGCGGGAATGTTCCAGGTCTTGGACGGCGCCATCAGCGTGATCGTGCGCCGCGCGGTGGCCTGGTCCAGCGCGGCGATGGGGCGGTGCGGGCGTTCGCCGTCGAGCACCAGGCCGCAGTGGATCTCGTCCGAGCAGATCAGCAGATCCCGGCGCTCGGCGAAATCGGCCAGCCGGCGCAGTTCATCGGTGTCGAACACGCGGCCGACCGGGTTGTGCGGCGAGCACAGCAGCAGCATGCGGCTGCGCGCGTCCGCTGCACGCTCCAGCGCCTCCCAGTCCCATTGCCAGCGGCCGTCGCGCAGCACCAGTTCGCAGCGCTGCAGCACACGGCCGGTGTTGGCCGGCGCGGACAGGAAGGGAGGGTACACCGGCGTGGCGGTCAGCACGCCGTCGCCCGGCTCGCCGGCCAGCAGGCAGGCGAGGTTGAAGCCCGTCACCACGCCAGGCAGCCACACCAGCCAGTCGGGCTCGATCGTCCAGCCATGGTCGCGCTGCAGGCCCTCGACCACCGCCTGCTCCAGCGAAGGCCAGGCATCGGTATAGCCGAACACGCCATGGTCGAGCCGTCGGCGCAGGGCTTCGACGACGGCGGGCGGCGCGGCGAAATCCATGTCCGCCACCCACAGCGGCAGCACGTCGCGGCCGGCGTAGCGGCCCCACTTCTCGCCCGGCATGCAGCGGCGATCGATGATGCGGTCGAAGTCGAACGGGACGGCGGAATGGTCTGGGGCGTTCATGGTCGGCAGGCAGTCGGGAACAGGGTTCTGCATTGTCCCGCAACTGAACGATGTATCCAGTGTTTCGATCAGGCCTTCAACACGCCGAAGCGCTTCAGCGTGCGCTCGCGCGCCGCCGCATGGTCGACGACCGGCGCGGGGTAGTCGACGCCGATCCGGGTGCGGCACGCATTCTGGTCGACGCCGCCCATGGTCCATGGCGCATGGATGAAGGCATCGGGCACGCGCGCCAGTTCCGGCAGGTAGCGGCGGATGAAGCGCCCCCCCGGGTCGAACTTCTGCGATTGCGTCACCGGATTGAAGATGCGGAAGTACGGCTGCGCGTCGCAGCCGGTCGACGCGGCCCACTGCCAGCCACCATTGTTGGCGGCGAGGTCGTAGTCGTTCAGGTGTACGGCGAAATGGCGCTCGCCCAGGCGCCAGTCGATGCCGAGGTCCTTGCTCAGGAAAGAGGCGACGATCATGCGCAGACGGTTGTGCATGTAGCCGGTCTGCGCCAGTTGCCGCATCGCGGCGTCGACGATCGGGTAGCCGGTGCGCGCCTCGGCCCAGGCGGCGAACAGCGCGGGCGCGTCGTCCCACGCCACGTCGTCGTATTCGGGCCGGAAGGCCCGCGCCACCACACGCGGGTGATGCCACAGGATCTGGTGGTAGAAATCGCGCCAGATCAGCTCGCCCAGCCAGGCTTGCGCCCCTTCACCGCCATGGCGCCAGGCGTGCGCGGCGAGCGGGCGGATCGACACGGTGCCGAAGCGCAGATGGACCGACAGGTAGCTGACGCCCTTGATCGCCGGAAAATCCCGCGCCTGCGCATAGCGTCCGATGCGCGCGGCGAAGTCCTCGAACAGCCTGCGCCCGCCGCTCATGCCCGTCGGCATCCGCAGCTCGGCAAGGCCGGCCGGCTCGAAACCGATGCCGGCGAGGCCAGGCAGCGCTTCGCCCGCGGGTTTGGGCGCCAGGCGGTGCGCATGGCGCTCCACCGGATAGGGCTTCACCTGGAAATCGTCGACCGCCTTCAGCCACGCGTTCCGGTACGGGGTGAACACGCTGAAAGGCTTGCCGGCCTGGGTCAGCACCTCGCCGCGCTCGAAGACCACCTGGTCCTTGAAGTCCTCGTAGCCGATGCCGGCCTCGGCCAGCCGCTGCGCCACCCGGCTGTCGCGCACGATCGCGTCCGGCTCATAGTCGCGATTGACGAAGACCTTGTCCACACCCAGCTCCACCGCGAGACGCGGGATCTCGTCCTCGGCGCATCCATGGCGCACGATGATGCCCGCGCCCTGTCCGCCGGCCGCGCGCGACATGGCGTCGAGCGCGGCATCCAGCTCGGCGAGGCTGGCATGGATGAACTCGACGCGACGGTCGCGGCGCGACGGCAAGGTGTCGAGGATGGCGGTATCGAACACGAAGGCGCAATGCACGCGGCCGGCGAAACGCAGCGCCCGATACAGCGCGGCGTGATCGAAGCTGCGCAGGTCGCGGCGAAACCAGACGAGGGCTGAATTCATCATTGCGATCCGGATGGACGGGAAGCGATTATCGGCTCACCCGGCCGTTTCTGCGATGCAGGCCCGCAGCAGAGCCGGAATCGCGGCCGGCATCCTTTCCTCGCCACACAAGAACGCGGGCGAAGTGCGTAAAATGGCAGGCATGGAAACCCCCACGGCCAACTTCACGCATCACTTCCTGATCGCCATGCCCCACATGGCCGATCCCCATTTCGCCCGCGCGCTGACCTACATCGCCGAGCACAACGAGCAGGGCGCGCTGGGCATCATCGTCAACCGCCCGATCGACATGACGCTGGCCACGCTGTTCGAACGCATCGAGGTGCCGCTCGAAGCCGAAGGCTTCGACACCCAGCCGGTGTATTTCGGCGGGCCGGTGCAGACCGATCGCGGCTTCGTGCTGCACCGGCCGCTCGGCGACTGGCACTCGACGCTGAAGGTCAGCGACGAGGTCGGCCTCACCAGCAGCCGTGACGTGCTGCAGGCCATCGGCGCCCAAGGCGAGCCGCGCGAAGTGCTGGTCACGCTCGGCTACGCCGGCTGGACACCCGGCCAGCTGGAACAGGAACTGATGGACAACGCCTGGCTGACGGTGCCGGCGGACATGTCGATCGTGTTCGAGCTGCCGCCCGAAGAACGCCTGGCTGCCGCGATGCAGAAGCTGGGTGTCGATTTCGCCAACCTCAGCGAGGTCGCGGGGCATGCCTGACGCGGCATCCGCCGCCCTGCCTTCCCTGCCCGCACGCGGCACCCTGCTCGGCTTCGATTTCGGCCTGGCACGCATCGGCGTGGCCAGCGGCGAACTCGAAACCGGCCAGGCCAGCGCGCTGGCCACGCTGCACGACGAATCCAACGAAGCCCGCTTCAAGGCCATCGCCAGGCTGATCGCCGAATGGCGGCCGGTGGCGCTGGTGGTCGGCATTCCCGTCCATCTCGACGGCAGCGAACACGAGCTTACCGCCCGTTGCCGCCGCTTCGCCAACCAGTTGCACGGCCGCTTCAACCTGCCGGTCTTCCCCGCCGACGAACGCCTGTCCTCGGTCGCCGCCGAGTCGGAACTCTGCCGCGCCGGCCTCGAGGGCTGGCGCGAACGCAAGGCGGTGCTCGACGCCGCCGCCGCCCGGATCATCCTGCAAACCTTCCTGGACGCCCATCGCCATGAACATTCTCGATGCTGAAGCCCTGTGCCGGCAGCTCGCCGAGCAGATCCGCCCCCACGTCACGCCGGCCACCGCGCTGGTCGGCATCTACACCGGCGGCCTGTGGCTGGCCGAACGCCTGCACAAGGAACTCGGCATCAACCCGCCGCTGGGCGCGATCGACGTTTCCTTCTACCGCGACGACTACGGCAGCAAGGGCCTGCACGCCAAACCGCAGCGCACCGAGATCCCGTTCAGCGTCGAGAGCGCGCACATCATCCTGGTCGATGACGTGCTCTACACCGGCCGCACCACCCGCGCCGCGCTGAACGGCCTGTTCGATTTCGGCCGCCCGGCCAGGATCGAGCTGGCGGTGCTGGTCGACCGCGGCAGCCGCGAACTGCCGATCGCCGCCCGCTACTGCGCCCACACCCTGCCCGACGCCCTGCCGCGCGACCAGAACCTGGAGCTGCAGCGCGACGAGGCCGGCAAGCTCACGCTGGAGCTGACCCAGCTCGCCTGATGCCCGAGCTGCCGTGACACGCTTCCGACAAAAACTCCCCATCGCCAATCGCTGATTCCGAGGCAAGCCCGATGCGCAACCCCCAGCTCAACAAGCACGGCGAACTTCAGCATCTGCTGACGCTCGACGGTCTCCCCCGCGACATCATCACCGCCATCCTCGACACCGCCGCGCCCTTCACCGAAGTGGCCGAGCGCGAGGTCAAGAAGCTGCCGCTGCTGCGCGGCAAGAGCGTGTTCAACCTGTTCTTCGAGAACTCGACGCGCACCCGCACCACCTTCGAGATCGCCGCCAAGCGCCTGTCGGCCGACGTGGTGAACCTGAACATCAACACCAGTTCGGCCTCGAAGGGCGAGAGCCTGCTCGACACCGTCGACAACCTGTGCGCGATGCAGGCCGACATGTTCGTCGTCCGCCACGCCGCCAGCGGCGCGCCGATGCTGATCGCCCAGCACCTGCAGGCCACCGGCCGCGACCACATCCATGTCGTCAATGCCGGCGACGGCCGCCATGCGCACCCGACACAAGGCCTGCTGGACATGTACACCATCCGCCACTTCAAGCAGGATTTCGCCAACCTGACCGTGGCCATCGTCGGCGACGTGCTGCACTCGCGCGTCGCGCGCAGCCAGATCGCCGCGCTGACCACGCTCGGCGTGCCGGAAGTGCGCGTGATCGGCCCCAGGACCCTGCTGCCGACCGACGTCGAGAAGCTCGGCGTGCGCGTGTTCCACGACATGCGCGAAGGCCTGAAGGGCGTGGACGTGGTGATGATGCTGCGCCTGCAGAACGAACGCATGAACGGCGCCCTGCTGCCCACGCCGCAGGAATACTTCAAGGTCTGGGGCCTGACCGCCGACAAGCTGGCGCTGGCCAGGCCCGACGCCATCGTGCTGCACCCCGGGCCGATGAACCGCGGCGTCGAGATCGATTCGGCCGTGGCCGACGGCGCGCAGGCGGTGATCCTGCCCCAGGTCACTTTCGGCATCGCCGTGCGCATGGCGGTGATGAGCATGCTGGGCAGCCACTGAGCCCCGGACAGAACAGGCACAAGGATTCGCGAATGAACATCCTGATTTCCAACGGCCGCGTCGTCGATCCGGCCAGGCGCACCGACGCGGTGCAGAACGTCTATGTCGCCGGCGGCAAGATCGTCGCCCTCGGCACCGCCCCCGACGGCTTCGTCGCCGAACGCACCCTCGACGCCGGCGGGCTGGTCGTCGCCCCCGGCTTCATCGACCTCGCCGCGCGCCTGCGCGAGCCCGGCTTCGAATACCGCGCCACGCTCGAATCCGAGATGGAAGCGGCGATGGCCGGCGGCGTCACCAGCCTGGCGATCCCGCCCGACACCGACCCCGCGCTGGACGAGCCGGGTCTGGTCGAGATGCTGACCTACCGCGCCAAGAAGCTGAACCGCGCCCACATCTACCCGGTCGGCGCGCTCACGCTCGGCCTCAAGGGCGAGCGCCTGTCCGAGATGGCCGAACTGGTCGAGGCCGGCTGCGTCGCCTTCTCGCAGGCCAACGTGCCCATCGTCGACAACGGCGTGCTGATGCGCGCGATGCAGTACGCCGCCACCTTCGGCTTCCGCGTCTGGCTGCAGCCGCTGGCGCCCTTCCTCGCCCGCGGCGGCAACGCCCACGACGGCGAAGTCGCCACCCGCCTCGGTCTCGCCGGCATGCCGGTGGCGGCCGAGACGGTGGCGCTGTACACCTACCTCGAACTGGCCAAGATCACCGGTGCGCGCTTGCACATCACCCGCCTGTCGTCCGCCGCCGGGCTGGAACTGATCGAGCGCGCACGCGCCGAAGGCATGGACGTGACTTGCGACGTGTCGATCAACCATGTGCACCTGTGCGACATGGACATCGGCTACTTCGATTCCAACTGCCACCTGATCCCGCCGCTGCGCAGCCAGCGCGACCGCGAAGCGCTGTGCAGGGGACTGGCCGACGGCCGCATCGATGCGCTGTGCTCGGACCACACGCCGGTGGACGACGACGGCAAGCAGACGCCCTTCGCCGAATCCGAACCCGGTGCCACCGGCCTCGAACTGCTGCTGCCGCTGACGCTGAAATGGGCGGAGCGCGCCGGCCTGCCGCTGCTCGACGGCCTCGCCCGCATCACCTCGGATGCGGCGAAGATCATCGGCATCACCAAGGCCGGCCACCTGTCGCCGGGCGCGCGCGCCGACGTCTGCGTGTTCGACCCCGCCGCCCACGTCACCATCGCCCACGACACGCTGAAGAGCCAGGGCAAGAACACGCCCTTCCTCGGCATGGAACTGCCGGGCAAGGTGCGCTATACGCTGGTCGAAGGCCAGGTGATGTACGAGGGCTGAACGGGTAGGATGGGTAGAGCGAAGCGAAACCCATCATTCACGGCGGAGGCCTTCCCTGTTTTGATGGGTTTCGCCTGACGGCTCTACCCATCCTACCTATTTTCTGCAGCCCCATCCGCAGCGATACATGAGGAGTACGACATGGGCCTGGCTCTGCGCGACGATCAGACTTACACCTACGCCGATTACCTGACGTGGCCGGACGACGTTCGCTACGAATTGATCGATGGCGTCGCCTACGCGATGTCGCCAGCACCGCTGCGGGTGCATCAGGAATTCCTGCTGCAAATTGCAGGCCAGGCGCATAGTGCGCTGGACGGCAAACCCTGCCGCCCCTTCATCGCGCCCTTCGACGTGCGCCTGCCGCGCGGCGACGAGGCCGACCGCGATGTCGACACCGTGGTTCAGCCCGATCTCGTCGTGGTCTGCGACCGCGCCAAGCTCGACGAGCGCGGCTGCCGCGGCGCGCCGGACTGGGTGGTCGAAGTCCTGTCGCCCTCGACCGCCGGCCACGACCTCATCATCAAGCGCCAGCTGTACGAGCGCGCCGGCGTGCGCGAATACTGGCTGGTGCATCCGGTCGACCACGTCGTCACCGTCTATCGCCTTCAGGACGGCGCCTTCGGCGCACCCGACATCCACGAGTTGAAGGAAACGCTCGCCGTCGGCGTGCTGCCCGAAATCGTCATCGACTGGGAGCGCGTGCTGCGCAACGTGGGCTGAAGCCTGTTGCGGTTCAGCCGCCGAACAGCAGCGGCGCGAAGTTGCCGCGCATGCCTCCGAGCAGCATCAGCACGATCTGCAGCACCAGCAGCAGGATCAGCGGTGACAGATCGACGTTGGCGATCATCGGTACGATGCGGCGGAAGGGGCGCAGGAAAGGTTCCGCCAGCGCATGCAGCAGCGGCGCCAGCGGCGCATGCGGGCTGACCCATGACAGCACTGCCGAGCCGAGCACGACCGCGAACAGCAGATACACCATCATGCGGACCAGCTCGATCAGGCCCACGCCCCACAGGCCCAGCAGCACCGAACCCATGTTGCCGCTGAACACCGCGCCGCGCAGGCTCAGTTCGATGGCGACCAGCAGCACCTGCACGACCCAGGCCGGCAACAGGCTGGCCATGTCCAGCCCGAACAGGCCGGGCACGAAGCGGCGCAGCGGCCGCACCAGCCAGTCGGTGGTGGAAACGACGAACTGGCCGATCTGGTTGCGGAAGGAAATGCGCTGCCACTGCATGTAGAAGCGTGCCAGCAGCATCAGCGTCAGGAAGCCGCCGGCAGCGTCGATGACCAGCAGCAGGATGTTGGCGAGCATCGTGGATCAGTCCTTGCCGAGTTCGGCACCCAGTTCCTGTCCGCGCGCCCGCGCCGCGCCGACCGCCTTGACCAGCGCGCCGTGCCAGCCGGACTCGGCCAGGCTGTTCAGCGCCGCCGCGGTGGTGCCGCCCTTGGAAGTCACCTTCTCGCGCAGTACCGCGGGCGAATCCTCCGAACCGGCCGCCAGCCTGGCCGCGCCGAGCACGGTGTCGATCGCCAGCCGGCGCGCATCGGCCTCGTCGAAGCCGAGCGCACGCCCGGCGTCTTCCAGCGCCTCGATGAAATGGAACACATAGGCCGGGCCGCTGCCGGAAATCGCCGTCACCGCGTCCATCTGGTCTTCGGAGTCGGCCCACACCACGCTGCCGACCGCGGCCAGGATGCGCTCGGCAGCCTCGCGGCCGTCGGCATCGACGCTCGGATCGGCATACAGCCCGGTGACGCCGGCGCCGATCAGCGCCGGCGTGTTGGGCATGCAGCGCACCAGCCGGGAATACGGCTGGCCCGGCGCGCCCAGCCAGCGGCCGAGGTCGGCCAGGCGCAGGCCGGCAGCGACGCTGATGACGAGCTGGCCGTTCAGCTTGCCGGCGATCGGCGCCAGCGCGGCCTTCATCTGCTGCGGCTTCACCGCCAGCATCAGCACGTCGCAGTCCAGCGCGGTCGCATCGAAAGAGTCCACCGCGCGCAGGCCGAAACGTTCGGCCTGCCGCGCACGCGTCTCGGCACCGAGGTCGACGACCTGGATGCCTGCCGCGTCGAAGCCGCGCTCGATCATGCCGCCGATCAGGGCCGTCGCCATGTTGCCGCCGCCCAGGAAAGTGATCTTCATGCTGTCCTTCTCTCTGTGAATGCCGGGCCAGACGCCCGGCTGCCATGCAATGAATCCGCCCGCCGGCTCACGCCTGCGCCGCCGGCCGCGTGCGCTCGCCGAAAATCGCCGTGCCCACGCGCACCATCGTCGCACCTTCGGCCACCGCCGGCTCGACGTCGTGCGACATGCCCATCGACAAGGTGTCGAGCACCAGCCCTTCGTCCGCCAGTTCCGCCTTCAGCGCGCGCAGCAGCGCGAAGCGCGAGCGCAGCAAGGCTGCGTCGTCGGTCGGCTCGGGAATGCACATCAACCCGCGCAGCCGCAGGCGCGGCAGCGCGGCCACCGCCTTGGCCAGCGCCGCGGCCTCGTCCGGCGCGACGCCGCTCTTGCTGTCCTCGCCGCTGACATTGACCTGGATGCAGACGTTCAGCGGCGGCAGATGCACGTCGCGCTGCGCCGACAGGCGCTCGGCGATCTTCAGCCGGTCGATGCTGTGCACCCAGTCGAAGGCATTTGCCACCGGCCTCGTCTTGTTGCTCTGCAGCGGGCCGATGAAATGCCATTCGAGCGGCCCGTCCAGCCCCTCCTTCGGCATCGACCCGCGCAGCGCCTCGACCTTGGCGACGCCTTCCTGCACGTAGTTCTCGCCGAAGGCGCGCTGGCCCGCGGCGGCGGCTTCGCGCACCGCGTCGGCCGGCCAGGTCTTGCTGACGGCGAGCAGCCGGACCGAAGCCGGATCGCGCCCGGCCGCCTTCGCCGCCGCTGCAACGCGGGCCTGCACGGCCCGCAGGCGCTGCTCGATTGTCGTCATGTCCGTGGTCTACTTCCTCTGGCTGAAGCGGCGAAAAGTATAACATTCCGCACCGATCGATCTTTTTGGGCGCCGCCCTCCCAGGAAACACGATGGACATCACCGAACTGCTCGCCTTCGCCGTCAAGAACAAGGCTTCCGACCTGCACCTTTCGGCCGGCCTGCCGCCGATGATCCGCGTCCATGGCGACGTGCGCCGCATCAACCTGCCGCCGATGGAGCACAAGGACGTGCACGCCATGGTGTACGACATCATGAACGACGGCCAGCGCAAGCAGTTCGAGGAAACCTGGGAGTGCGACTTCTCCTTCGCCGTGCCCAACCTCGCCCGCTTCCGCGTCAACGCCTTCAACCAGAACCGCGGCGCCGGCGCGGTGTTCCGGGCCATTCCGTCCAAGGTGCTGACGCTCGAGGAGCTGAACTGCCCGAAGATCTTCAAGGAGATCGCCGACACCCCGCGCGGCATCGTGCTGGTCACCGGCCCCACCGGCTCGGGCAAGTCGACCACGCTGGCGGCGATGATCGACTACATCAACGAGAACGAGTACGGCCACATCCTGACCGTCGAGGACCCGATCGAATTCGTGCATGAATCCAAGCGCTGCCTGATCAACCAGCGCGAGGTGCACCGCGACACGATGTCCTTCAACAACGCCCTGCGCGCCTCGCTGCGCGAAGACCCGGACGTGATCCTGGTGGGCGAAATGCGCGACCTCGAAACCATCCGCCTGGCGCTGACCGCGGCCGAGACCGGCCACCTGGTGTTCGGCACCCTGCACACCTCGTCGGCGGCCAAGACCATCGACCGTATCGTCGACGTCTTCCCCGCGGCCGAGAAGGACATGGTGCGCTCGATGCTGTCCGAATCGCTGCGCGCGGTGATCTCGCAGACCCTGCTCAAGACCAAGGACGGCCAGGGCCGCGTCGCCGCGCACGAGATCATGATCGGCACCCCGGCGATCCGCAACCTGATCCGCGAGAACAAGATCGCGCAGATGTACTCGTCGATCCAGACCGGCCAGAACGTCGGCATGCAGACGCTGGACCAGTGCCTGGCCGACCTGGTGCGGCGCAACATCGTATCGCCGGTCGAAGCGCGCCTGCGCGCCCAGAACAAGGACAGCATCGCCGGCTGAACGCAGGCTGCCATCCCGCCTTCACGCCTCCCGCCCCCCAAACCTCGCACCAGACTCCGCAGGAGACCACGCCCCGATGGAACGCGACCAGGCACTCAAGTTCATGCACGACCTGCTGCGGCTGATGCTGCAGAAGAACGGTTCCGACCTGTTCCTCACCGTCGGCTTCCCGCCGGCGATCAAGATCGACGGCCGCATCACGCCGCAATCCAACCAGGCGATGCAGCCCCAGCACACCGCCGAACTCGCGCGCGCGATCATGAACGACCGCCAGGCGGCCGAATTCGAGGCCACCAAGGAATGCAACTTCGGTATCTCGCCGGCTGGCATCGGCCGCTTCCGCGCCAACGCCTTCGTGCAGCAGGGCAGGGTCGGGCTGGTGCTGCGCACCATCCCGCAGCGCATTCCCAGCCTGGAAGAACTGGGCATGCCCGCGGTACTGAACGACGTGGCGATGAGCAAGCGCGGCCTGGTGGTGTTCGTCGGCGGCACCGGCACCGGCAAGACGACTTCGCTCGCCGCCATGGTCGATTACCGCAACGAGAACAGCTACGGCCACATCATCACGGTCGAGGATCCGATCGAATTCGTGCACCCGCACAAGAGCTGCATCGTCACCCAGCGCGAGATCGGCATCGACTCCGACTCATGGGAAACCGCACTGAAGAACACCTTGCGCCAGGCGCCGGACGTCATCCTGATGGGCGAGATCCGCGACCGCGAGACCATGGACTACGCCATCGCCTTCGCCGAGACCGGCCACCTGTGCCTGGCCACGCTGCACGCCAACAGCGCCAACCAGGCGATCGACCGCATCATCAACTTCTTCCCCGAAGAGCGCCGCCAGCAACTGCTGATGGACCTGTCGCTGAACCTGCGCGCGATGATCTCGCAGCGGCTGCTGCCGCTGAAGGAACGCAAGGGCCGCGTGCCGGCGGTGGAAGTGATGCTGAACTCGCCGCTGATCGCCGACCTGATCTTCAAGGGCAACATCCCCGAGATCAAGGAGATCATGAAGCGTTCGCGCGAAATCGGCATGCAGACTTTCGACCAGGCGCTGTTCGACCTCTACGAGGCCGGCAGGATCACCTACGAAGACGCGCTGCGCAACGCCGACTCCATCAACGACCTGCGCCTGCAGATCAAGCTCCACAGCAAGCTCGGCGAACAGCCGAGCGGCAGCGGCCTGCAGGACCTCGGCCTGGTCTGAGGCTCAGCCACCCTGCTCCGGCGCGCGGTCCTTGCGCCGGTTGCTGCCGGCGACCATGCGGTACTCGTACAGCCGGCACTCCAGCGCACCGTTGAACAAAGGCGTGCGCTTGCTGGCCTTCAGGCCGATCAGCTTCGGCATCGCCGGATCGGCGCTGAAGAAATGGCAGCGCCAGCCGCCCCAGCGCTGCTTGAGCGCATCGCCCAGGCGCGGGTAGAAGGCGGCCAGTTCCTCGGCCTCGCCGATGCGCACGCCATAAGGCGGGTTCGCCACCATCACGCCTTCGGGCGCGGGCGGCGTGCGCTCCAGCAGGTCGGCGCGGTCCAGCGTCACACACTTCGCCAGCCCGCCCGCATCCAGATTCACCCGCGTGCGCCGCACCCACTCGCCGACAATGTCCGAACCGAAGATCGGCAGCGCGCGCGGCGCCTGCCGCCTCGATTCGGCGGCACGGCGCACCGCCGCCCAGCCGGCACGGTCGTGGTGGCGGAACTTCTCGAAGCCGAAGCCGCGCCCCAGCCCCGGCGCGATGTCGAGCGCCATCATCGCCGCCTCGATCAGGAAAGTGCCGCTGCCGCACATCGGATCGAGCAGCACTTCGCCCGGCGTCCAGCCGGACAGGCGCAGGATGCCGGCGGCCAGGTTCTCCTTCAGCGGCGCCTCGACCGCGGCGGGCTTGAAGCCGCGCTTGTACAGCGGCTCGCCCGAAGTATCGACGTACAGCGTCGCCGTGTCCTCGGTCAGGAAGAGATGGATGCGCACCGCCGGATTCGCCGTATCGACGCTCGGTCGCCGGCCGCTGACGGTGCGAAAGTGGTCGCACACCGCGTCCTTGACCCGCAGCGTGATGAACTCCAGGCTCTTCAGCGGCGACTTGCGCGCCGTGACGTAGATGCGGATCGTGTCGTCGGCGGTGAACCACTTCGCCCAGGTCACGCTGTAGGCGAGCTTGTAGATGTCGATCTCGGCCCGGTAGCGGCCCTGCGCCACCCGCCACAGCACGCGCGTGGCGAGCCGGCTTTCCAGGTTGGCGCGATGGCAGGCCGCCCAGTCGCCCTGCCAGGCCACCCCGCCATGCACCGTCTGCACGCCTTTCGCGCCGAACGATTGCAGTTCGTCGGCGAGCAGGGCTTCGAGGCCTCGCGGACAGGGTGAAAAGAAGGCTTCGGCCATTGCGGGCTCCGGGCAGAGAGGGGACCGCATTGTACCGCCCGCCGCGAGCCCGCCGGACGGAATGCCTCATGTCCGGCGCCGCGAACGCCGCATGGGCGGGAAATATGCATTTCGGTGTTTTCCGTGCATCTCGGCCCCCGCGTGAGGCTATTATTCAAAATGTAAGCAAAACGCCGGGCGACAGCGACCATCGCATCGTCCACTGTCGCGAGGACCGCCATGGACATCAGACCTCTGCAGCAATCGCCTGCCCCGCGGACAGCCCGGATGTCATCCTTGCTGCTCGGCCTCGCCCTGCTCGGCCACTGCGCAGCCGCCCAGGCACGGCAGGATTTCGACTACATCGTCCAGCCCGGCGACAACCCGTGGAACATCACCACGCGTTATCTCAAGCACATCAACTATTGGCCGCGGATCCAGGATTACAACCAGATCCTCCAGCCGACCAGGATCCCGCCCGGCACCCGGCTGCGCATGCCGTTCGCGTGGATGCGGGCCGAAGCCGTGCCGGCGCGCGTGCTCGACGTGCTCGGCACCGTCGAGCACGACAGCGGTGGCCGGACAGGCCCCCTCTCGCCCGGCATGACACTCTCCGCCGGCGCCCTGATCCGCACCGGCCATGACGGCAGCGTGACGCTGCAGCTCCCGGACGGCAGCCGCAGCCTGATCGAAGCCAACTCCGAACTTCAGATCCGCACGCTGCATCGCCTGCAGGCTTCGGACGGGCAACTGGTCGGCATCGCACTGAAGCACGGCCGCATCGACAACAGCGTGCAGTCCGTCCGGCACAATGGCGGCCGCTACACCATCGAGACACCCGCTGCGGTGGCCGCCGTCCGCGGCACCGAATTCCGTGTCGCGGCGCTGGCCGACGGCATGCTGGCGGAAACGCTCAGCGGCGAGGTCTCGCTGCGCAACCATCGCGGCGAAACCCGCCTCGGCACCGCCACGGGCGCGTATGCAGCCGCAGGCAAGGCGCCCGGGCAGGCCGTCCGCCTGCTGCCTGCGCCGGGCTTGGAAGCCGTGCCCGGCGTCATCGACCGCCTGCCCTTCCGCCTGCCGATCGAAGCCGTCGCAGGTGCGGTGCAGTACCGCACCCAGATCTCTCCGCAGCAGAACTTCACCGCGCTCGCTTCGGACCTCGTCGGCGACGAGGCCGCGCTGCTCGGCAGTGCCGCGCTGGCCGATGGCCGCTACCACGTGCGCGTGCGCGCGATCGACAGCCGCGGCCTGGAGGGCTTGAGCGCCGAGCGCGAGATCGTCGTCGATGCGCGCCCGGAACCGCCCTTCCCCAGCCAGCCTGCAGCAGGCGGCTTCGCCGTGGAAGAAAACGTCGCCTTCCGCTGGGCTCGCGTCCCCGATGCCCGGGCCTACCATTTCCAGCTCGCCACCGACAGCGGCTTCGGTACGCCGGTCGTCGCGCACGAAGGACTCGACGGCACCGAACTCGTTCTCGACCACGGCCTGCCCGCCGGCGATTACTTCTGGCGCATTGCCGTCAGCACGGCGGCCGAAGGCCGCGGGCCGTGGTCCGACCCCCAGCCCTTCCGGCGCCCGCCAGCCGGCCCCTCCGCCACAGAGGCCGAAGTGGACGGCGACACGCTCCGGCTGCACTGGCGCGCTGGCGGCGAGGGCGACCGCTACCAGGTCCAGCTCAGCCGCAAAGCCGATTTCAACTCGCCCGAGCACGAATTCGACACCACCACCCCCGAAATCGCCCTCCACCAGCCCGAAGCGGGAACCTGGCATGTGCGCATCCGCATCCAGGAACCAGGCAGCCCGCCCGGCCCCTGGGGCCGGCCGCAACAGATCGACGTGCCGCACAGCCGCTGGCAGGCGCTTTTCCTGCTGCTGCCGGTGATTCTCGCCCTATGATCTCCATCACTTCTCCATCCACGGGAAGCGCGCCTCCGCCCGGGGAAAGCGAAGGCGGGGCGCCGCCATGGCTCCAGCTCGATGGATGGCATCGCATGCGCATGATCCCGAACCTCTCAACCGGGGCCGAAGGAGGCTAGCCCAGTGAGCCGCAGCCACCTGGCCGAGGCCTCCGGACGCCATCTGCCATGGGCAGCGGCAGCCATGCTTGCCTGCGTCCTGTCGCTGCTTTCCTGGCAGCCGGCGCAGCGCCTCGACCTGCTCGCCTACGACACGCTCGAACCGCTGTTCCGCGGCAAGGCCCGCACACAGGATGCGGTCGTGATCGCGATCGACGACGCCGCGCTCGACGCGCTCGGACGCTGGCCCTGGAGCCGTGCCGTGCATGCACGGCTGATCGATCGGCTCAGCGCCGCCGGCGTATCCGCCATCGGCATGCCGATCCTGTTTGCCGAACCCTCCGCCGACGACGGGCAACTGGCCGCAGCGATTGCCGCCTCCGGCCGCGTGGTCCTGCCGGTCGCGCCGCGCCAAGCCGGCGATGCCGGCGGCGTGGCCGATCTGCTGCCCACCGCCGAACTCGGCAGCGCCGCGGCCATGCTCGGCCATGTCGATGTGGAACTCGACGCCGATGCCCTGGTGCGCCGTACCTACAGCCGCGCCGGCAGCGGCACGCCGCGCTGGGAAGCGCTTGCCCTGGCGACGCTGCACCTGTCCAGCCCGGCCGGCCACGCCGCCGCCGTTGGGCAGCAGGCACAGAGCGGCGTGCGGGTCCGCAGCACCGCCTCCAGTCCGCTGTGGGTACGCGAAGGCGAGCTCCTGCTGCCCTATCCAGGCCCGGACACCCGGCCGCCCCGCATTTCGTATCACAGCCTACTCGAACGCCCTGAACTGGCCGAACAGTTGCGCGGCAAGGCCGTGTTCGTCGGCCCCACGGCCAACGGCCTCGACGCCAGCCTGCCCACCCCCGACTCCCGCCACAGCCAGCCGATGGCAGCGGTCGAATTCCATGCCCGCGCTTACGACGCCCTGCACGGCGGCCTGGTCTATCGCAGCGCGGGCAGCAGCGCCACCCTGAGCTTCGCCCTGGCCTTGCTGGCGCTTGCCGTCGTCGTCCACGCCCGCATCCAGTCGCCTGTCATCGCCGCCGCCGCAGTGGCCAGCCTCGCGCTGCTTCCGCTCGCCGCCAGCGGCATGACGCTCAATGCCTGGCAGCTGTGGGTTCCGCCCACCCCGGCGCTGGCCAGCCTGCTGTCCGGCAGCCTGCTGTGGTTCGGGCTGTACCTGCAGCGCACTCGCGGCAGGCTGCGCCACGTCCAGCAGGACGCCGACGCCACGCTGCGTTCGATCGCCGACGCGGTATTCACCATCGACGAAAGCACCCGCGTCACGCTGACCAACCCGGTCGCGGAGCGCCTGACCGGGCTGAACCGCGACGAAGCACAGGGCAGCCTGGTCGGCGACCTGGTCCGGGAACATACCGGCCAGACCCCGCAGATCGTCGGCGCCGTACTCGCCTGCCTGCAGAACCGGCAGACGATACGCCTGCCGGAGCCGATCGACTGGCAGGGCCCCGACGGCAGCCACTATGCCCTCAAGCTCACCGCGACCCCGGTCGGCGGTGCCGGCGGCGGCGCAGTGCTGGCGCTCAACGACGTCACCGACGCCATCGCCGCCACCATCCGGCTGCAGCACGAGGCCACCCACGATCTGCTGACCCGGCTGCCCAACCGCGCCCTGCTGCTCGACCGCCTGCGCCTGGCGCTGGCCAACGCGCAGCGCCACAACAGCATGCTGGCGCTGCTGTTCGTCGATCTCGACCGTTTCAAGCGCATCAACGACAGCCTGGGACACGATGCCGGAGACGCGGTGCTGCGGGACGTGGCCGCCCGCCTGCAGGCTTCGGTGCGGGCCGGCGACACCATCGCGCGCTGGGGCGGCGATGAATTCATCATCCTGCTCGACAAGCTGGAGGACCGCAACGCGGTGATCGCCGTGGCGCTCAAGGTGCTCGAAATCCTCGATCGCGAATTCGAAGCCGACGGCAACACCGGCCTGCTGCTGTCATGCAGCATCGGCATCAGCGTCGGACCCGAGGACAGCCCGAATGCCGAAACCCTGCTGTCGATGGCCGACAAGGCCATGTACCGGGGCAAGATCGAAGGCGGCAGCCGCTACACCTTCTACTCGCCGGAGATGAACACCTGGTCGCGCGACCGCCTGGACATGGAAACCGCGCTGCATCATGGTCTGGCCAACCAGGAGTTCGAACTGTTCTACCAGCCGCAGATCGAGATCGCCAGCGGCCGCCTGGCCGGCCTCGAATCGCTGATCCGCTGGCAACGCCCGGGCAAGGGGCGGGTGATGCCGGACGAGTTCATCACCGCCGCGGAAGAATCGGGCATCATCCGCGGCATCGGCGAATGGGCGATCCATGCCGCGATGAGACAGACCGCGCACTGGAACCGCGAAGGACTGCTCACGGTGCCGCTCGCGGTCAACGTATCGGCACGCCAGTTCTCCGACATGGCCATCGTCGACACCATCCGCGAAGGCCTCGCCGACAGCGGGCTCGCGCCGTCGATGCTGAAGGTGGAACTGACCGAATCGACCGCGATGCGCAATCCCGGCTACGCCGCCGAGCTGCTGCACAGCATCCACAACCTGGGCGTCAGCATCGCGGTGGACGATTTCGGCACCGGTTACTCCTCGCTGTCGCTGCTCAAGCGCTTTCCGGTATCGGAGCTGAAGATCGACAGGAGCTTCGTCGGCGACGTCAGCGACCACGACGCCGCCGCCATCGTGCGCGGCACCATCGCACTGGCCCACGGCCTCGGCATGACCGTGGTGGCCGAAGGCGTCGAGACCCAGGCGCAGCTGCGCTTTCTCGCCGACCACGGCTGCGACGTCGTGCAAGGCTACCTGTTCGCCCAGCCCCTGCCGCCGGACGAGATACGCAACTGGCTCAGCGGCCCGCCGCCGCATGCGCTGCACGCCATCAGCCTGCTCGGCAACAAGTGAGCACCCGCGGCGCGGCCTCGCCCTCCTTGCCGGCGAGCCGCTACAATCGGCAGCCTGCCCCGGCACCTCATCACCAGCACGATGTCCCCACCCGCTCCGCGTCCCGCCGACCGCCGCATCACCGGCCTGCTGCTCGCCGGCGGCCAGGGCAGCCGCATGGGCGGCGTCGACAAAGGGCTGGTCGAACTGGCCGGCCGGCCGATGGCGGCACATGTGCTCGAACGCCTGGCGCCGCAGGTCGACGAACTGATCGTCAATGCCAACCGCAACCTCGACGCCTGGCGGGCCTTCGGCCACCCGGTGTTCAGCGATGACATCGGCGGCTTCGGCGGCCCGCTGGCCGGCCTGCATGCCGCGCTGCTGCACGCCCGCCACCCGCTGGTGGCCACCGTGCCCTGCGACTCGCCCTTCCTGCCGGCCGATCTCGTCGACCGCCTGGCCGGCGCACTGCACTCGGCCGGCGCCCAGCTCGCCGTCGCGCGCACTTTCGACCGGCTGCAGCCGGTGTTCTGCCTGTGCCGCCGCGAACTCGCCGGCCCGCTCGCCGACTACCTTCACGGCGGCGGGCGCGGCGTCGCCCGCTGGCACGACACGCTGGACGTGGTAGAAGTGTCCTTCGACGACGAAGCCGCTGCCTTCCGCAACATCAACACCCCCATCGAACTCGCGGAAGCCGGCCGCAGCGTGAGCCTCGACGGCACCCCGGCCATCACCGGCATTCAGCAAAGGAACCCGACATGAAGCAGTACGACTACATCGCAATCGGCGGCGGCAGCGGCGGCGTCGCCAGCGCGCGGCGCGCGGCGGAATACGGCGCCCGCGTGCTGCTGGTCGAAGCCGCGCGCCTCGGCGGCACCTGCGTCAACGTGGGCTGCGTGCCCAAGAAAGTGATGTGGTACGCGTCGAACATCGCCCAGACCCTGCGCGACGCCTCCGGCTATGGTTTCGACGCACCGGCACGCCGCTTCGACTGGAACACGCTGAAGGCCCGCCGCGACGCCTACATCGCCCGCCTCAACGGCATCTACGCCAACATGCTGGACACGGCCGGCGTCGACGTCGTCGAAGGCTTCGCCCGTTTCGTCGACGCCCATACCATCGAAGTCGACGGCCAGCGCTACAGCGCGCCGCACATCGTCATCGCCACCGGCGGCCGCCCGGCAGTGCCGGACATCGCAGGCGCCGAACTCGGCATCGACTCGGATGGCTTCTTCGCCCTCGACCGGCAGCCGCGCCGCGTCGCCGTCGTCGGCGCCGGCTACATCGCGGTGGAACTGGCCGGCGTGTTCAACGGCCTCGGCACCCAGGTCGACATGCTGGTGCGCGGTCCTCACCTGCTGCGCCCCTTCGACGCCATGCTGCGCGACGAACTGGCCGAACAGATGCAGGCCAGCGGCGTGCGCCTGAACTTCGGCGTCCAGCCCGAGGCCGTCAGCCGCCAGGCCGACGGCAGCCTGCGCATAGCCTGCGGCGACGGCAAGGTCTTCGAGGCCGACGCCCTGGTGTGGGCCACCGGCCGCCGCCCCAACACCGACCGCCTGAATCTCGCCGCCGCCGGCCTCGCCGCCGACGACAAGGGCGTCATCCACACCGACGCCTTCCAGAACACCACCGCACCCGGCATCTACGCCATCGGCGACATCACCGGCCAAGCCGAGCTCACGCCGGTCGCCATCGCCGCCGGGCGCAAGCTGGCCGCGCGCCTGTTCCTGAACCAGCCCGACAGCCGGCTCGACTACGACTGCATCCCCACCGTCATCTTCAGCCACCCGCCGATCGGCACCGTCGGCCTCACCGAGGACGAAGCCCGCAAGCGCTTCGCCGAGGTCAAGGTCTACACCACCCGCTTCACCGCCATGTACCACGCGCTGACCGAACACCGCCCCAGGACGGCGATGAAACTGGTGTGCGAAGGCGCCGACGAACGCATCGTCGGCCTGCATGCCATCGGCGACGGCGCCGACGAAATGCTGCAAGGCTTTGCCGTCGCCGTCCGCATGGGCGCACGCAAGGCCGATTTCGATCGCACCATCGCCATCCACCCGACCAGCGCCGAAGAGCTCGTCACGCTGCGCTAGGAGCGCCGGAACCATGCCGATGAGCTACGAACAGCACCTGGACGAAGTCGCCACCCTGCTCTACGAACGCTACGAGCAAAGCGAAGACGCCGCGATCAAGCTGGTCATGGCCGCCCAGGAGGACGATTTCTTCAGCGGCCACGACGACGATCCGTCGATCTGTACCCAGGAACGCGCCGAGGCCGACGCCCGCGCGGTTTACCGCAAATACGGCCAGCCGCGCCCGGCGGCCCCGGCTGGCACGCAGGGGACGCCAGGGCGGCGGCCGAAAAGAAGATGACGCATCAGGGCAAGCCGCCGCCTGCATCCTGCAACCGCCGGACGACATGATCGCGGCCGACTTGCCGCACAGCCTTTTGCAAGCGCTTCCGCCTACTTCAGATCGGCCAGCGAAGCACCAAAGTTGATGTGGAAAGGCTGGCCGTCGATGACCAAGGCCGGAACCGACTGGACGCCGAAGCCCTCTGCTTCGGCAATGCGGGATTTCTGCTCGCCCAGATGCACGACCTCGACGTCGTAGCGCGCGGGGTCGAGCGCAGCGGCAACCTGCTGCTCCGCGGAAATGCAGATCGGGCAACCGGCATGGAAGAACAAAGCCTTGCTCATGATGACGCTCCTTGGGTTTCTGGATGTAATGGATGCAAACATGCATCGACTCGATGCATTTAAAGCATAGGCATCGTACACCCGCTGGTCAAGCAATGCTTCGAGGCGATACATTATTGCCATGACCACCGCCACCCTTTACCTCGAACGCCTGGGCGCGCTGCTCCAGCAATCCTTGCGCGAAGACGCCGCGCGCCACGGCCTGCTGCCGATCCACCTCCAGGTGCTGCAATACCTGGCGCAGGCCAACCGCTACAGCGACCTGCCGATCGCCATCGCCGACTATTTCGGCATCACCCGCGGCACCGTGTCGCAGACCCTGACCGTGCTCGAGCGCAAGGCGCTGGTCGTCAAGCAGGCCGACGCCCGCCACGGCAAGCGCATCCACCTGAAGCTGACGCCCGCCGGCATGGCGGTGCTGCAGAACAGTTGGGCCGAGCGCGTGCAAGGCGCACTCGACATGCACGCCGACGGCGCCGCGCTCGCCGACACCCTGCGCAGCCTCCTCGTCGCGCTGCAGCGCCTCAACGGCCAGCACGCCTTCGGCATCTGCCGGCAATGCGCCCACTTCCGCACCGACGGCGACACCACGCACTGCGGCCTGACCGGCGAAGCGCTGGCCATCGAGCAGACCGGGAAAATATGCCGGGAATGGGCAACGCCCGCCTGAGGGATGGCCGCTCCGAGAACCAGGCCATACGCCTGCCAGTGGGCATGGCTTACGGCGGCGTGCGCGAACTGGAGATTCGCCGTGAAGGCGATGTGATCACCTTGCGCCCCACTCGCCCGAGATGGGAATCCCTGGCCTTGCTGGCCAAGACCGACGCGGATTTCCTCCAGGAGCGGACGGCGGCGGTGGATGATGAAGGCCGGTTCGAGTTGTGAAGACCTGCATGCTCGACACGAACATCTGTTCGTTCATCCTGCGGAGATGCCCGCATCGGTTCTGCAGCGCCTGGCAGCCAGCGGCCGGCATCGCAGACGCCCCCTGGCGGCGACCTCGATCTGCCATCGAACGCCTGCTTTCAAGCTAGAATGAAAGCATCAATTCTGTACAGCCATCATCATGACCATCACTGCACGGGACATCGTTTCGCTGACCACCGCCCGCGCCCAGTTGTCGGAGTTGGCGGATCAGGTCAAGGCAGGCGCGGAGAAGATCATCACCAAGAATGGTGAGAGCTATGTCGCACTGATCGATGCGCAACGCCTGGACCACTACCATCGGCTCGAACGCGCGCACATCCACATGCTGCTGATCGACGATGCCGCAAGTGGCTTGCGAGATGTCGCCGAGGGCCGCAGCCGGGACGCCCGCGCGGCAATCGCCGATTTCAAGGCACGCCGCGCCAAGGAATGAGCAGGATTGCTTCTGTCCTCCTCACCCGAAGCTTCGAGCTTCATCTCGAAGCCATCGAACGCTTTCTGGACGAGACTGATGCGTCCGGGCATTTCGATGCACTCCTCGATACCCTGCACGACGTGGTGATCCCGAACCTCGAGCGCCACCCGGACATGGGCCGCGATTTCCTCGTCCGCCCTGTGCAATCAGTCGAAGCGGCCTCACAACTCGAACGGCTCGTCTCCCAACTCGAAATGCTGGACCCCACGGGCAGCCTGCGGGAATACGTGACGGCACGGCATCTGGTGCTGTATGCGCACATCGGCGATACCGTGCATCTGCTCGCCATCCGTCACCATCGCCAGTTATCGTTCGATTTCGAATCACTGGGCATGTGAAGCAGCCAAGGAAACCACCGATGACTTCCGCTCTCGAATTCCACTCCGTCAGCAAGACTTTCCATTCGCGCGGCAAGACCGTGCAGGCGCTGCGCGACGTCAGCTTCGACGTCACCGAAGGCGAAGTCTTCGGCTTCGTCGGCCCCAACGGTGCAGGCAAATCGACCACGATCAAGGTGATGCTCGACGTCATCAACGACTACGAAGGCGAGGTAAGGCTGTACGGCGTGTCGGCACGCGAGGCGGCCTCGCGCAAGGGCATCGCCTACGTACCGGAATCGCCCGCGCTGTACGAGCAGTTCACGCCGATGGAGATCCTGCGCATGGCGCTGGACATGTACGACATCCGCCGCCCGGACGCCGAGATCTGGTGCATGCAGTGGCTGGAGCGCTTCTCGGTGGCGCAGAACGCCCGGCGCCGCATCCGCGAACTGTCGAAAGGCAACGCGCAGCGCGTGGCGCTGGCCCATGCACTGGTCGTCAGCCCGCGCCTGCTGGTGCTGGACGAGCCGCTGTCGGGCCTGGACCCGGTGGGGCGCAAGGACGTGGTGGACATCCTGGCCGACTACAAGCGCGAAGGCGGCGCGATCTTCTTCACCTCGCATGTGCTGCACGACGTCGAGCGCATCGCCGACCGCTTCGGCTTCATCCACCAGGGCGAACTGCTGACCACCCGCTCGCCGCGCGACCTGGTCAGCGAACGCGCCGACCGTTTCATCGTCCGCTATCAGGCCAATGCGCCGCTCGACGGCGAGCACGTGGTAATCCGTGAAGGCGAGTACGAACAGGAGATGGACGAATCCGCCCTGCCCGGCTTCCTCGCCCGGCTGCAGACGGCCGGCGGCCGGCTGGTGACGGTCAAGCCGGCGGTCTCGCTGGAGACGGTGTTCTTCAAGATCCTGGAAGAACGGCAGCCGGCCTGAACAGCGAAGCCGGCAGTGCGGGCCTAAGCGCCCTCCACCCCCTCGAACACCTCGGCCGCCGGGCAGCGGAAATCGACGCTGGCCAGTTCCAGTTCTTCATCCGCTGCGAACGGATACAGCACCCAGTGCCCGGTAGCGTCGCGGCGGAAGACCTCGACACGGCGCTGCTCGACCGAAACCAGCACGTATTCCTGCAGCGACTCCAGCGTGCGGTAGGCGGCGAACTTGTCGCCGCGGTCGTAGGCTTCGGTGGTCGGCGACAGCACCTCGACGACCAGCACCGGATGGCGCTTGACGTGGCTTGCCCCGGGCTGGCGGTCGCGCGGGTCGCAGGTGACGAGGATGTCGGGGTAGTAGAAGCTGTTGGCGGCGTCGACGCGGACCTTCATGCCGGAGATGAAGACCTTGCAGGGCTTGCCGCGCAGATGGGCATGCAAGCCGACGAACAGGTTGCCTGCCGCCGTGCCGTGCGCATCGGAGGCGCCGCTCATGGCAAACACTTCGCCGTCCACGTATTCGCTGCGGAAGGGCTGTTCGCTTTCCCAGGCCAGGAAATCGTCTGGCCCGAACGGAATCTTGGGCTCGGGCAGGCTCATGGTTTTCCTCGCTGCACTTCAGGGAACACCTCAGGGTTTCACGCCGTCGAGCATAGCCACCCGGCACGGGTGCCGCAATCTCGCGGGCCGGCCGGATTCCGCCATGCGCTCGTTCAGAACGGCTTGAGCACGACGAGGAAGACCACGACAAAGAGAACGACCACCGGAATCTCGTTGAACACACGGAACCACACGTGGCTGCGGGTATTGCGGCCCTCGGCGAAGGCGCGCAGCAGGCGGCCGCAGTAGAGGTGGTAGCCGATCAGGAAAACGACGAGCAGGGTCTTGGCATGCAGCCAGCCGCCGGCGAAGCCGTAGCCGAACCACAGCCAGAAGCCCAGCACCACGGCGAGGATGCCCAACGGCGTCATGAAGCGGTAGAGCTTCATCTCCATCATCGCCAGGCGCTCGCGGGTGGCGGCGTCCTCGACCATGGCGTGATTGACGAACAGGCGCGGCAGGTAGAACAGGCCGGCGAACCAGCTCACGACGAAGATGATGTGCAAGGCCTTGATGGTCAGCATGTCGATGAAATCTCGATGATGGAAAAAAAGAGGAAGACGGAGGCAGCGGCTCAGCGCCGGCCCGGCAG
This sequence comes from Thauera butanivorans NBRC 103042, assembly GCF_001591165.1. Lineage (GTDB taxonomy): Bacteria > Pseudomonadota > Gammaproteobacteria > Burkholderiales > Rhodocyclaceae > Thauera > Thauera butanivorans. The sequence goes on along the minus strand of NZ_BCUG01000007.1, from coordinate 53,276 downwards.
GGCGCGCAGTCCATCCGCCACCGTCGGGTAGCGCAGCGCCGTACGCAATTCCCGCTTGATGCGGCGGTTGTCGAGCCGGCGCGATTCGCCCATGAAGGACAGCGTCAGCGGCGACAGCCGCTGGACGATCTGTTCGCGCGGCAGCCGCGGCGGACGCGGCAGCGCCAGCGCGTCGGCCACCGCATCGAAATACTCGCCCATCTTCAGGCCGGAATCGTCGCTGGCGTTATACACGCGGCCTGCACCGGCACGGAACATCGCCATACAGGCCAGCCGGGCAAGATCGTCGGCGTGGATGTGATTGGTGAAGACGTCGTCTTCCGCGGCGAGCACCGGGTCGCCGCGCCGCAGGCGTTCGAGCGGCAGGCGGTCCGCGGCGTAGATGCCGGGCGCCCGCAGCACGCTGACGCGCACGCCGCTGCGGCGCCCGAAGCGGCGCAGCCGGCACTCGGCATCGACTCGCCGCAATGCCCGCGCGGTGCTGGCGCGGCAGGGCCGCGTCTCGTCGACGGAGGCGCCGCCGCAGTCGCCGTAAACCCCTGTCGTACTTATGTATACGAGGCCCTGTGGTAGACTCCGGCCCGCGCCGGACGCGGCCAGGAAGCGCGTCATCCGGGTGTCCGTGGCCCCCTGCGCAGGCGGCGGGGCGAAGTACAATACGACATCGGCAAGCCCGGCCAGCCTGGTCAGGCTCCTGCGGTCGTCGAGATCGGCCCGTACCGGCACCGCGCCCGCAATCCGCAGCGCGTCGGCCGCATCGGCATGGCGTACGAGGGCGAGAACACGAAAGCGCTGCGTCAACCACGGCAGGCAGCGGGCGGCGACATCGCCACTGCCGACGATCAGGACTCTTTTCATCCCGTCATTATCACACGCACCATGAGCTACCGGATTTCCCTCCAGCCTGGCGATCATTCGTTCGACGCCGCCGACGGCCAGACCGTCCTCGAAGCAGCACACGATGCCGGCCTGCTGCTGCCGCACAGTTGCCGCGACGGCGCCTGCGGCGCCTGCAAGGGCAGGATCGTGCAGGGCTCGGTGGATTACGGCAAATACTCCGCCGGCGCGCTGAGCGCCGCCGACCAGGCCGAGGGCTATGCGCTGTTCTGCTGTGCGAAGCCGCTTTCCGACCTGGTGCTGGAAGCGCGCAACGTCACCCGTGCCGGCGACATCCCGGTCCGGAAGCTGCCCAGCCGCGTGCAGAAGCTGCAGCGGCTGGCCGACGACGTGATGCTGCTCGACCTCAAGCTGCCGGCGAGCGAGACCTTCCGTTTCAAGGCCGGCCAGTACATCGACATCCTGCTCGCCGACGGCCAGCGCCGCAGTTTCTCGATCGCCAATGCGCCGCACGACGCCAGCCATATCGAATTGCACGTGCGCCGCATCGATGGCGGCCGCTTCACCTCCCACGTCTTCGAGGGCATGAAGGAAAAGGACATCCTGCGCATCGAGGGCCCGCTGGGCAGTTTCTGGCTGCGCGAGGATTCGCAGCGCCCGATCGTCATGGTCGCCGGCGGCACCGGCTTCGCGCCGATCAAGAGCATCGTCGAACATGCGGTCGAGACCGGCCTGCAGCGCCCTGTCACGCTGTACTGGGGTTCGCGCGACCGCGCCGGCCTGTACCTGGACGAACTGGCGCGCGGCTGGGAAAGCCGCCTGCCGAACCTGCGCTACATCCCGGTGCTGTCGGACGAAAAGCCCGGCGACGCTTGGGACGGCCGCCGCGGCCTGGTGCACCAGGCCGTGCTGGACGACTTCGCCGACCTGTCGGGCCACGAGGTCTACGCCTGTGGCGCGCCGGCGATGATCGATGCGGCACGCGCCAGCTTCCATACGGAACGCGGCCTGCCCGAGGGCGCCTTCTTCGCCGATGCCTTCACCTTCGCCAGCCCGGCAAACTGACCCGCCCACCGGAGCCGCAATGAGCCAGACCGTCCTGCTGACCCGCGAACCCGTGGTCAACAAGCGCCACGCCATCACCGCGAACCGCATCATCGCCCACGGCCCGAACGTCGCTGCGGTGGTCGAGGTGCTGAACGCACGGACGGCGGCTTGGCCGGCTCATCACGCCGTCTTCGTCAGCCTCGGCCGCCTGGTGCCGACACCCGAACTGCTGAACTGGCAGATGCCGGACAACGCCTCGATCGAGATTCCCGCCCAGACCCTGGGCCATCCGCAAACGCAGGCGCTGATGGCCCAGTTGCAGGAAGCCGGCCGGCCGATGAACCTGACCTGGTATACGCCCGGCACGGCGCTGCCGGCCGGCATCGACTGGCGCTTCGTGCTGATGGATGCGCGCCGCGTCTCCTCGCCGGCCGGCGCGCCCGGCCTCAAGCTGGCCTGGGGCCTGGCCGAAGCCGGCGGCTTCCGCCCGGCGATCGGCGCCGGCTTCGACGGCGCATCGGGCTGGTTCTTCCTGCACGGCCACCCGCCCGCCAAGGAGTTGTCGCCCAGCCACGCCCAGATCATTCGTCTGCTCAACCTGGTGCGCAACAATGGCGAAGTCCGCGACATCGAGGTGGTGCTGAAGCAGGACGTCGCGCTGTCCTACAAGTTGCTGCGCTACATCAACTCGGCCGGCTTCGGCCTGATGTGCGAGATCCAGTCCTTCCGCCACGCGGTCAGCATCCTCGGCTACACCGCACTCAACAAATGGCTTTCGCTGCTGCTCGTCACCGCCAGCCGCGATCCGAGCGCGCCGGCGATGATACAGACTGCGATCGCCCGCGGCCGCTTCATGGAAGAGATCGGCGCCGACTACTTCGATGCCGCCGAACGTGACAACCTCTTCATCACCGGCGCGTTCTCGCTGCTGCCGCTGCTGCTCGGCACTTCGATGCAATCGGTGCTCGACGAAATGAACCTGCCCGCCGGCATCACCGATGCCCTGGTGCATGGCGAGGGCGAATTCGCCCCCTTCCTGCGGCTGGCGCAACAATGCGAGAGCTTCGACGGCAGCGGTCTGACCAAGGCAGTCGACGACCTTCACCTGCCCTGCGAGCGCGTCAACCACGCCTTGCTGACCGGCCTCGGCTTCGCCGACAGCCTGCAGGCCTGAGAAGGCTGACGCCAATTGCAAACTCGGTCACATGCGGAACCGGCACGGCCCGCTAAAATCCCCCCAAGCCACCCCGACCCGCGCGCCTCGCCGCCCATGCTTCCCGCCGTATTCTGCACTCTCGAACGCCAGCCCCGGACCGATGGTGCGGTGACCATCCTGCGCCTGCTGGCGGCCAGTTCGCCCAACTGGCCGGAAGTTGCCCTCGTCGCCGCCCGCGACCCCGTGCTGAGTCTCGCACTGCTGATTGCCCAGCCGCTGGCCGACAACGAGCTTGGCGACGGACTCAACAGCGTGCTGCGCCGGCGCCTCGAACGCATCGGCATCGATCTGCTGCGGGCCTGGCTGGTGGGGCTCGGACACGCGGCCGGCCATGACCCGGCCGCATCCGAGCAAACCTTGCTGCGGGCCGAATGCGCGCTGCATCTCGCGATCGAGACACGCTATGCACGCCCCGACGAAGCCTACCTGGCCGGGCTGTGGCACGGCTTCGCCCCCCCTTCGCCGGATGTCGGCAAGGCCACCACCCCGGCCCGGCACGCCCCTTCGCTGGCCACGCTGGTCGATCACTGCGGACTGCCCGGCAGCCTCGGCGATGCGCTCGAACTGGGCACCGTACTGGAAGAGCAGTTCGCGAGCGCGCACCCTTTGCTGCCCATCGTCGCCGCGGCGCTGCGGCTGGCCGACCCGCAATGGCAGGAACGGCTGCCCGAAGCCGCGCGCCTGACCGGGCTCCATGAAGGGGTGTTGAGCAGCCTGCGCACCGATGTGGACTACATCGTCTCCGGGCATGCCGCCTATCCGCCGCGGTCCGCCCCGACAGCCGAGGCGGCGGCAGCCGGTACCGCAGCGCTGGCCGACGACCCTTACCGCAGCGCCGGCATGCTCGGCCTGTTGACGGCGGCATTCGTCGACCTCGACCCCGCACAGGTCGAAGACCGTCTTGCCATTGCCTGCCCGCTGTTCGGCCTGCACCGCATCCCCACGCTGCTGGCGGCCGACGAGGACGGCATCCTGCGCCCCATGCTGCCCGCCGCGGCAGGCAGCGCCGCCGCGCTCATCGACGAACTGCGGCTCAGGCTGGACGACGAGACCAGCGCCGTCGCACTGTGCGCGCGCAATGAACACACCACCCGCTTCGTCCGGCACGGCAGCCGCAGCGGACGCAGCCTGGCCGACTGGCAGATCGCCCGCTGGCTCGGCCTCGAAGGCTTCTGCTGCCTGCCCCTCACCACCAACGGCCAGGCCGTGGTGGCGCTGATCGGCATGGATCATGAAGGCGAACTCGACAGCGATCTTTGCTGGCGCTACGCCGCGCTGCTCGGTGCCGCAGCGCGCTCGCTGCGTGCCGCGCAGCGAGCGCAGAACGAGATCAGCCGCCGCGAAGCCACGCTGCACCAGCGTTTCCACGACCATCTGCGCAAGATCGTGCACGAAGCGAGCAATCCGCTGACGGTCATCAAGAGCCGGCTGGAGATGCTCGGCATCCAGCGCCCGGACGACACACCGCTGAAGGACGAACTGGTGCAGCTCAACACCGAGCTGGATCGCATCGACAATCTGCTGCGCAGCGCCAGCGCGTTGCCGCAGGAAGCCCCCGAGACACCGCGCTGCCAGGTACCGGCACTGCTGCTCGACATGCGCTCGATCTACGGCGACACGCTGTTCGGCCAGCGCGGCATCCAGTTCGAGCTGCGCGCGCCCAGGCAGCTTCCGCCTGCGGCGATTCCCGCCTCCGCGCTCAAGCAGGTATTGCTCAACCTGTTCCGCAACGCCTCCGAAGCGCTGCAGCCCGGCAGGCGCCTGGTGGTGTCGGCGCTGTCGCAGATCACCGTCGATGGCCGTGCCAGCCTCGAGATCCGTCTCGTCGACAACGGCCCCGGCCTGCCGCCGGAACGCATGGCCGATCCCTTCTCGCCGCAGCGCAGCCAGAAGGGCGGCAAGCATCAAGGCATCGGCCTCAGCATCGTGCACGACATCCTGTCACGCTGGGGCGCGACGCTTCTCTGCCGGAGCCAGCCGGGCAACGGCACGAGCTTCCAGATCTTTCTGCCACTGGAACAATTGGCCTGAATATTGCATCATGTTGTGACAAATAACATTTAGACATAATTTTGGCGACTCATGTCGATTCCGGGCGATAAACCTTTCCAGCCCACAAAAAGCCTCGGCCCTGTGGAACCCGATTTCCGCATCCTGATCGTCGATGATGATCCGGCGCTGCGGCGCACCTTCCCCCACGTCCTCGCCCACCCCGGCCGCAGCTTCGACGAAACGGGCAGCATCGCCGAAGCCATCGTCCGGCTGGAACAGCATCATTACGACCTGATCCTGCTCGACTACCGGCTGCCGGACGCCTCCGGCCTCGCCCTGCTCGACTGGCTGGTCGAGCGCCGGCGGGACGAAGCCGTCATCATCATCAGCGGCGAAGACGCCATCGATGCCGCGATCGGTGCGCTGCGCCGCGGCGCCGACGACTATGTGCGCAAGCCCTACCACGTAGCCCAGTTGCAGCGCACGGTGGAAAGCACGCTGCACAAGGGCGCGCTCGAGAAGGCCAACCGGGCGATGAGCCAGCGCCTCAGGGCCTCCGAGCAGTTGCACCGCTACCTGGTCGAAAGCTCGCCCGATCTCATCTTCACCCTCGATGCCGAAGGCCGCTTCAGCTACATCAACCCACGCATCAAGCCGCTGCTCGGCTTCGAACGCAATGCGCTGATGCGGCGCCCGTTCACGACCCTGGTCATGCCCGAGGACATCGACCGGATCTGCAACCTGCTCAATCAGCCCAGCCGGATGCCGGGTGAGAGCTTCAACGTCGAACTGCGCCTGCGCTGCAGCCGCGGCGGCAGCAGCATCGACGACTGCATCACGGTCTCGCTCACCGGCCTGCCGATGCTGGCCCAGCCCGGCGACAGCCGCAGCGCCGGGCTCTACGGCGTCGCCCGCGACATCTCCGAACGCAAGCGTGCCGAGGAGATCATCTCCTTCCAAGCCTATCACGACCAATTGACGCACCTGCCGAACCGGGTGCTGTTCAAGGACCGCCTCGAACTGGCGATCGCGCAGGCCCAGCGCCGCACCGGCACCCTGGCGGTGATGTTCATCGACATCGACCGCTTCAAACTGGTCAACGACACCTATGGCCACGCCGAAGGCGATGCCCTGCTGCGCGCGATCGCGGCCCGCCTGTCGACCACGCTGCGCCGCGGAGACACGCTGGCCCGGCTCGGCGGCGACGAATTCACGGTCCTGCTGCCCGACATCAACGTTCCCGAAGACGCGGAAACCATCGCCACCAAGATCCTCGACACCCTTGCCGCACCGATCACGCTCAGCCAGGGCGAATATCGCGCGACCATGAGCATCGGCATTGCCCTGTTCCCGCGCGACGGCACCACGGCCGAAGACCTGACACGCCACGCCGACATCGCCATGTACCAGGTCAAGCGCTCGGGCAAGAATGCCTTCCGCTTCTTCGATCCGACGCTGAACGCCCATCATCACGAGCGCATCACGCTGGAAAACGACTTGCGCAACGCCCTGCTGCGCGGCGAGTTCGAACTGCACTACCAGCCCCAGGTCAGCGTCGCCCGCCGCCAGATCGTCGGCATGGAAGCGCTGCTGAGATGGCGGCACCCGGTACTCGGCGCCCTGTCGCCCAACACTTTCATCCAGGTCGCCGAAGAACTGGGCATGATCGGCGAGATCAGCCGCTGGGTCATGGAAGAAGCTTGCACCCAGCTGGCGCAGTGGCGCAGCGCGGGCCACCTGGAACTGCGCATGTCGGTGAACCTGTCGCCGCTGGATTTCGACAAGCGCGACATCGTCAGTTCGATCACCGAGTGCCTGGCCCGCCATGCGCTGCCGCCGGGCCAGATCGAGCTGGAGATCACCGAGAGCCTGATGATGAACGACACCGCCGACGTCGCCACCAAGGTCCGGGAACTGCGCAGCGCCGGTCTCAGTGTCGCCATCGACGACTTCGGCACCGGCTACTCGGCGCTCGCCTATCTGCAGAAATTCCCGGTCAGCACGCTGAAGATCGATCGCAGCTTCGTCCGCGACCTCGACGGCCCGAGCATCAATCCGATCATTTCGGCCATCACCGGCATCGCCCGCGGCTTCGCCCTCGACATCGTCGCCGAGGGCGTGGAGCAGCCCGAACAGGCCGAAGCCCTGCAACTGCTGGGCTGCGACGTCATGCAGGGCTACTGGTTCGCACGCCCGGCACCGGCCCACGAAGCGCTGGAATGGCTGGCACAGCCGGCGCGGCTGTTCAACGGCCACTGACTCCCGGCCGCAGATACAAAAACAAAAAAGCCGGCATCGCTGCCGGCCTGCGCCAGAGCACCGCCTGCAGGCGGCACCCAATCATCCCGGAACCGGGATCACTTCTGCGACAGGATCCACTCCACCAGCGCCTTGGCGTCGGCGTCATTGACCTGCGGGTTGGGGGGCATCGGAATCTGGCCCCAGTTGCCCACGCCGCCCTTCTGGATCTTGGTGGCCAGCGTGGCGGCTGCATCGGCCTGGCCGGCATACTTGGCCGCGACATCCTTGTAGGACGGACCGACCAGCTTCTTCTCCACCGAATGACAGGCCATACAGTTCTTGGCTTTGGCAAGATCGGCACTGGCGAAGGCCGACGCGCTCGAAAGAAGACCCGCGGCTAGCGCGGCAGCGACGAACAATTTCATGTTTACTTCCTCGTTGATGGTGTTGGCCCTGTAGGGGCGGCCCGATGTTAACCCAGCACCAGACCCATTCCTACCCGAAATCCCCACATAAAACAGCATCTTCGCAAGAAACCCACATGATCGACCCATTAATTTGACGCATATCAAGACCACAGGCCAAGGCTACTGCCTGACCTCCATGCGCTCGTCCACCAGCAGGCCTTCGCGGCTGGCGCGGAAGGGGTTGATGTCGAGCCCGCCCCGGCGCGTATAGCGCGCCCACACCGCCAGTTCGCGCGGCTTGCAGCGCGCCATCAGGTCGCAGAACACGCGCTCGACGCACTGCTCGTGGAACTCGTTGTGGCCACGGAAGGACACGATGTAGCGCAGCAGGCCTTCGCGCTCGATCGCCGGTCCGGTGTAGCGCACCACCAGCATGCCCCAGTCGGGCTGGCCGGTGACCAGGCAGTTCGATTTCAGCAGGTGGGAATACAGCGTCTCCGTCACTTCCCCGCCGCCGGCACGCAACTGTTCGGGTGCGGGCTGGTAGGTATCGATATCGACTTCCAGGCCATCGAGGCAGATCCCGTCCGGATAGGCCGAAGCCCGTTGCGGGCGCAGCGTCAGGGGTTCGACGCTCACCGCCACCTGCGCACCGGCAGCGGCCGAGAGGTCGCGCGCGATGAGGCTGCGCACCTCGTCGGCATCCGTGCACTGCTGCTGGTTGAAGGCGTTGAGATAGAGCTTCAGCGACTTGGATTCGATCAGCCGCGGCGAAGACGCCGGCACGCGGAAACCCGCCAGCGCCACCACCGGCTTGCCGCGCGGATCGAGCCAGGACAGCTCGTAGGCATTCCACAGGTCTTCGCCGACGAAAGGCAGCGCATCGGGCTTCAGCCCCAGTTCGTCGCGCTTCAGCTGCCGTTCGATCGGGAACAGCAGTTCGGGCGCATAGGTATCGCGGTAGGCGACGGCACGGCCGAGCGGAGAGGATTCGGCGCCGTGCGGGCGGCTGCCAGCGGGATTCGCGGAAGTATTCATCGGAGTGCTCGTTCCGGCAAGGAATGATCGAACAGGGCATCGAGATCGCAGGCGGCTTCGACTGCGTCGGCCAGGCGGTCCAGGTCCGCTTCGCGGCGCGCGGCCAGGTCGACCCGCTGCACATCGCCCAGCCCCGCCCAGGCGAGCAGGGCGGCCAGCGCCTCGGGCGCATCGAACAGGCCGTGCAGGTAGGTGCCGAGGATCTGGCCGTCTTCCGATACCGCACCATCGGCGCGCCGGCCTGCCGCCCCCGCGTCCAGCCGCAGCGCCGGACGCTGCAGCGCCGGGCCGGCGGACACGCCCATGTGGATTTCGTAGCCGCGCACCGGCGCTTCGCCGCCGAGCGCGGCATCGAGCCGGCCAGCGGCATTGACCAGTTGCTTGTGCGCTTCCAGCCTCGTTTCCATCTCCAGCCAGCCCAGCCCGGAGGTGGTGCCGGGCGAACCTTCCAGCCCGAGCGGATCGGCCAGCTGCCGGCCCAGCATCTGGAAACCGCCGCAGATGCCGACGACTTTGCCGCCATAGCGCAAATGGCGCCGGATCGCCTCTTCCCAGCCCTGTTCGCGCAGCCAGGCCAGATCGGAGCGTACGCTCTTGGAGCCGGGCAGCACGATCAGATCGGCCGGCGGAATCGCCTGCCCCGGCCCGACCCAGCGGAAATCGACCTGCGGATGCAGGCGCAGCGCGTCGAGATCGGTATGGTTGGAGATGCGCGGATACACCGGCGCCACCACGCGCAGCGTGTCCCCTTCCGCACCCGCCTCTGCGCGCACGTCGGCGGCGCCATCGGCCAGCGCATCCTCGGCATCGAGGAACAAGCCGTGCAGATAGGGCAGCACACCGAACACCTTGCGCCCGGTGCGTGCTTCCAGCCAGTCGAGGCCGGACTGCAGCAGGCCGATGTCGCCGCGGAAACGGTTGATGATGAAGCCCCGCACCCGCGCCTGCTCGGACGGCGACAGCAGTTCGAGGGTGCCGACCAAGTGGGCGAAGACGCCGCCGCGGTCGATGTCGGCCACCAGCACCACCGGCACGTCCGCCGCCTCGGCAAAGCCCATGTTGGCGATGTCGCGGTCGCGCAGATTGATCTCGGCCGGACTGCCGGCGCCTTCGACCAGCAGCGCATCGTACTTTGCGCACAGGCGGTCCCAGCTCTGCAGCACCGCTGCCATCGCGGTGGGCTTGTAGGCGTGATAGTCACGCGCCGACAGGTTGGCGACCGCGCGGCCGTGGATGATGACCTGGGCGCCGATGTCGCTGGACGGCTTGAGCAGCACCGGATTGAAGTCGGTATGCGGCTCGACGCCGGCGGCAGCGGCCTGCAGCGCCTGGGCACGGCCGATCTCGCCGCCGTCGACGGTGACGGCGGAATTCAGCGCCATGTTCTGCGGCTTGAACGGTGCCACGGCCAGGCCACGGCGGCGCAGCGCACGCGCCAGCCCGGCGACCAGCGTGCTCTTGCCGGCATCGGAAGTGGTGCCCTGCACCATCAGGGAGATCGGAGGGGACATGGCGTAGAATCCGGGGTCCTCGGGTAAAGGGGGGCGCCTGGCCGGGCACTCGGCCGGAGCGGCCGGCCAGGCGCACGAAGCTCGTGGGCGGAAATCAGGCGCAGGATTATCGCCGATACCGCTGTTCCAGGCACGGCACCGCTCCTGAGCCGGGCGCCCCCCGGCCGGGCACCCCTTTCCCCTGCCCGCTCCCGGGGAGGAAGAAAACAGTACGGCTTCATGCATCCTCCCAGCCTTTTACTCCAGCCCTGCCCTCATCCTCGATGCTGCTTTCGCTCCCGACCGTCCTTGCGCTGAAAATGGCCGCCGGCCTGCTGGCCGACCGGCTGTTCGGCGAAGTCCGCCGCTTCCATCCGCTGGTGGGCTTCGGCCGCTGGGCACGCGCGGTCGAAGCCACCGTGCGCCGCCTGCTCGGCGAGCAGCGCTTCGCCGGCGCGCTGGCCTGGGCGCTTGCCGTGCTGCCCTGGGCGGCGCTGGCGCTGTGGCTGCGCGGCCTGCACCCGCTGGCGCACTGGCCGGTGGACATCGTGCTGCTGTATTTCGCCCTCGGCGGGCGGAGCCTCGCCGAGCACGCCGAAGCCATTGCCGTGCCGCTCGACGCCGGCGACCTGGACGAAGCACGCCGCCGCGTGGGCTGGATCGTCAGCCGCGACACCCGTGCGCTGGACGCCGAAGGCGTGGCCCGCGCAGGCACCGAGTCGGTGCTCGAAAACGGCAACGACGCGGTGTTCGGCGCGCTGTTCTGGTTCCTGCTGGGCGGCGGCGTGGGCGTGCTGCTGTTCCGCCTGGCGAACACGCTGGATGCGATGTGGGGCTATCGCACGCCGCGCTACCTGCACTTCGGCTGGGCTGCTGCGCGCATCGACGACCTGCTCAACGCCGCGCCCGCCCGCCTCACCGCGCTGACCTATGCCCTGCTCGGCGACACCCGGCGCGCGCTGGCCTGCTGGCGTGCGCAGGCGCCTGCCTGGGACAGCCCCAACGCCGGGCCGGTGATGGCCGCCGGTGCGGGCGCGATCGGCGTCGCGCTGGGCGGCGCGGCGATCTACCACGGCGAGCTGGAGCAGCGTCCACCGCTCGGTGAAGGTCCGCCGCCGGATGCCCGCGCCATCCGCGCCGCCGTCTCGCTGGTGCGGCGCGGCGTGCTGCTGTGGTGGATCGTCACCGCGGCGATGGCACTCGCCGTCTTATCACTCGCAGGCCTGCCCCATGCTTGAGCACGGCGGACGCCTGCGCCGCGCCGCGCAGCAATACGGCATCGCCCTGGACGACTGGCTGGACCTGTCCACCGGCATCAACCCCAGCGTCTATCCCGTGCCCGACATCCCACTGTCGGCCTGGCATCGCCTGCCCGAAGACGATGACGGCCTGGAAGCCGCCGCTGCGCGCTACTACGGCAGCGATGCGCTGCTGCCGGTGGCGGGCTCTCAGCCGGCGATCCAGGCCCTGCCCGCCGTGCTGCCCGGCCGGCGCGTCAGCCTGCTGGCACCGAGCTACGCCGAGCATGCCCACGCCTGGCGGGGGCGCGAACCACGATGGTTCGGCGACGACATCGATGCCGCCGAAGCGGCCGTGAATGCCAGCGACATCGTCGTGCTGGTGCAGCCCAACAACCCCACCGGCCTGCTGTTCGAGCGCGGCCGCCTGCTGGACTGGCGCACCCGGCTTGCCCGGCGCGGCGGCTGGCTGGTGGTAGACGAAGCCTTCATCGACACCACGCCCGAAGCCAGTCTGGTACCGGAAACCGGCGCCGACGGCCTGGTGGTGCTGCGCTCGCTGGGCAAGTTCTTCGGCCTCGCCGGCGCGCGCGTCGGCTTCGTCTTCGCCCCTGCGACGGTGCGCCGGCAGTTGGCCGAAATCCTCGGTCCATGGACGGTCAGCGGCCCGGCACGCCATGCGGCGGGCGCCGCGCTGGCCGACACTGCATGGCAGGCACAGGCACGCACGCGGCTGGCGGCCGACGGCGAACGCCTCGCCGGGCTGCTGCACACCGCCGGACTGGGTCGGCCCGGCGGCCCCAGCCTGTTCAAATGGCTGCCGACGCCCCGCGCCGCCGAATTGCACGGCGCACTTGCCCGGCACGGCGTCCTCGTCCGCCTGTTCGACGGCGAGCCGCCCGGCAGCGCCTTGCCCGCCGTGCCGCCTTCCCTGCGCTTCGGCCTGCCGCCCGACGAAGCGGGCTGGCAGCGGCTGGGGCGCGCACTGCGCGAATGCGCACCGGAGCGTTCCACACCATGACCCTCACACGCCTGCTCGCCTTCTTCGCTGCCGCCGCCTGCCTGGGCCCGGGCGCGGCCCTTGCCTCCCCCGCCGCGGTCGAAACCATCGACGACAGCGGCGCAGCCATCAGGCTCGAACGCCCGGCGCAGCGCATCGTCAGCCTCGCGCCTCACATCACCGAGTTGCTGTTCGCCGCGGGCGCCGGCCCGCAGGTCGTCGGCGTGGTCGCCTACAGCGATTTCCCGCCCGAAGCGAAGTCGCTGCCGCAGGTGGGCGGCTACACCCAGATCAACCTGGAAGCCGTGGCCGCGCTGCGGCCCGACCTCGTCGTCGCCTGGCGCAGCGGCAACCGCGACGCCCACCTCGACCGCCTGCGCGCGCTGGGCGTCCCGGTCTTCATCAACGAACCGCGCAGCCTCGACGACGTCGCCCTCAGCCTGGAAAAGCTCGGCCGCCTGGCCGGCACCGACGCCGCCGCCACCGAAGCGGCGCGGGCTTTCCGCGCCCGCCATGCCGGCCTCGCCGCGCGCTACCGCGACCGGCCGCCGGTGCGCACTTTCTATCAGGTCTGGAACGAACCGATGGTGACGATCAACGACGAGCACCTGATCGCCGACGTCATCCGCCTGTGCGGCGGACGCAACGTGTTCGGCAGCCTCGACACGCTGGCACCGAAGATCGGCATCGAAGCCGTGCTCGCCGCGAATCCGGAAGCGATCGTCGCCAGCGGCATGGGCGAGGCGCGCCCCGACTGGCTGGACCAGTGGAAGCGCTGGCCGGATCTGACCGCCAACGCCAACGGCCACCTGTTCTTCGTCCCGCCCGACCTCCTGCAGCGCCACACACCCCGCATCCTGGACGGCGCTGCCCGCCTGTGCGAGCAGCTCGAATCGGTGCGGGCCGACCGCGGCGACGCACCGGCCACACGCTGACAGCCGGCAGAGTGGGCAGAGCGGAGCGAAACCCATCGCGCCCCCATCGATCCTGACGCCCCAATCCCGGAATGGCGGCTTTCGCCTTCGGCTCCACCCTCGCGCTTCAGTCGCAATGAGACGCTCATCGGCAAGTCAGAAACACGGACGGGCAGCGAAGAAAATCAGTTTTCGTTAATATTCCGTGCAGGACATCACACGCAGGAGACGCCCGATGCGCACGCCACAACCCGACTCGCCCCCGTCCTGTCGCTCACGCCGGCGCTTCATGCAAGCGGGGCTTGCCGGCACGGCCGCATTCGGCCTCGCCGGCAACTGGTCGCGGCTGTCGGCCTTCGCCGCCGACATCGACAATTTCGTCCGCGGCCCCGCCGTGCCCGACATCGCGCCCACACAACTGTCGGAACACGTCTGGATGATCTGGTCGAAGGACGGCTTCCCGACACCGGAGAACCAGGGAATGATGAGCAACATCACCTTCGTCCTCAGCCGCGAAGGCGTGGTGGTGCTCGACCCGGGCGGTTCGGTGCAGATCGGCGAGATGGCGCTGCGCATGCTCCGCCGCATCACCGACAAGCCGGTGGTGGCGGTCTTCAACTCCCACTACCACGGCGACCACTGGCTGGCGAACCACGCTTTCGAGGACGCCTTCGGCAAGGGTCTGCCGATCCATGCCCATCCGGTGACGAAGCGGGAAATCGAAGGCATCCAGGGCAGCGCCTGGCACAGCCTGATGGAGCGCTGGACCAACCAGGCCACCGTCGGCACCCGCATCGTGCCGCCCACGCACACCGTCGAGCACGGCGCCGAATTCGACTTCGGCGACGTCACGCTGCGCATCCACCACTACGGCACTGCCCACACGCCGGGCGACATCTGCGTCGAAGTCGTGCAGGACGGCCTGACCCACGTCGGCGACATCGCCATGGACCGCCGCATCGCCAACATGGACGACGGCTCCTACGTCGGCACCTTCCGCTTCTACGACGAACTGGAAAGGAACGCGCCCTCGCGCATCTGGGTGCCCGGCCACGGCCACCCCGGCGCCGAGGTGCTGAACTGGAACCGTGCGCTGTTCGAAGGCATCTACGAAAACTGCCTGCAAGCGGTCGAAGACGGCCGCGACGCCGACAGCGCGCGCGAGGCGGTGTTGAAAGACCCCCGCGTCGCCAGCCGCGCCGCCGATACCGCGGGCTTCGAATCGAACATCGGCAAGTACGTCAGCCTGGCCTATCTGGAAGCCGAGCAGAACGCTTTCTGAACCGCATCATGCGCGCCTTCCGATCCGCCAGTTCCTCCGGCAGGTCCCGGCGCGCTCAGCCTTCGAACATCTCGTAGCGCCTGCGCCTGTTCTTGCGCCACGTCCGCCACCAGGCACGGTCGAAGGACATCGCCAGGCGCGGCAGCATCGGCGCGAGGAAATGCACGGCGGCCGAGGTCCCTTCGCCTTCGGGCACCCGGCAGGGCACGCGCAGCGCGCTCAAACGCTGCTGCAAGGACGGATGAAAGGCATAGCGCTCGTCCAGGCTCTCCTCGACCGCCACCGCATGGTCGGACACCGTGCGCATGAAGCCCGCTTCCACGCCAAGCGCCATGTCGCGGAACGGCCACAATGCCGGCCGTGCGCGGCTGGCGTTGTAGGCCTCGATCTGCGGCCAGAAATCGTGTTCGAGGAAATGCGACTTGAGGCTGACTTCGACCAGCGCCTCGCCCATCAGGTCATGGCCGACGAGTTCGGCCGCAATGGCATCCGCCTCGAACTCCTCGATGCGCGCCAGGCGCAGCATCTGGACACAGAAGCCGATCGACTTCTCGTCCAGCCACGGTGCAATGCAGGCAAACCCGGCGCTCGCGCGATCCAGGGTCCGCGCCCACCACGCGCGCAATGCCCCGGCGACACCGGCCCAACCGCGCCGTTGGGCCGAAAGATGCCCGAGCTCATGGGCCAGCACTGCTGTGAACTGTGCCGGCGACAGGCTGTGCGCAAGCGGCAGGCCGATCATCAGGCAGGTGTCCAGCGGCCCGGCCACACCCCAGGCTGGCCGCTGGTGGATGTGCGCGTTCATGTCGTCGGTGATGAACACATGCTGGATCGGCTCGATGCCCAGCCGGGCGGCCATGGTATCGAGCAACGCAAACAGCTGCCCGGCCGTCTCGCGTGTCAGGCAGACGCCCTGCGGCCGGGGAGGCGCGCTGAACAGGACGTCGGCGATCGCGGCGCTGCACAGCAACAGCAGCACCGCGCACAGGCTCCACAAGCCGCTGGCGAAGGGATGGCCGCTGACGACCGCTTCCCAGCTGCAGCCCAGCGCATGCGCCACCCCGCCGACCAGGGCGGCGAGCAACAGCATGCCCCCGGCAAGACCGGCCAGGGCGAGCAAGGTCAGGCGCCGGGCGAGACGTGCGCGCAACACGAACAGCCTTTTGCCGGAAGCGGGCGATTTCATGGGAAATGGAGTACCTGAGAACATAGAGCACCATTCTGGACAGGGGACTTTAACGCATTCCACACAAGGTTCTCGCCTGGCGCAGCCGGGCTTCCGGCACCGTTCAACAGCTTCCGCCATCCGGGCAGACGCGGCACTCCCTCCGTGCTTCTTCCACACACGAGCAGCGGCGCCCATGTATTCTTTTTGAATATGCCCTGGAAATTATTCGACATGTATTTTCATTTTGCAACACATTTTTCCTGCATAATTTATTTTTGCTCTGCAACAAGGGCTTTTGGGCGATACGGTACGAGCCAGGCCACGACTGCTGCCGGCTGGAGCCCTGGCAGCCTGGGCGTCGATCCTGGCACAGGCGGCAATGCCTTCCGGGATACGCCTTCACGCTGCTGTGCACAAAAAGCTCGCATCAAGCCCGCATAGTCTCTATAGTGCCGGCTCGCCGCGGCTTGACCGATCGACCGCGGCGGCTCCTGCAACGATCCGGCCGGCGCCCGCCCCGGATCTCTCTCCCGCCAGCCCGGATTGGTGTCGCCACGCATGCGCGACGGACTGGCGCCGGAAACCATCGAATGAATTCCGAAGTCGTCACTTTCGCCAGCCTCGGGCTGGCCGAACCCATCCTGCGCGCCATCGGCGAAGCCGGCTATACCTCGCCGACGCCGATCCAGGCCCAGGCCATTCCGCAAGTGCTCGCCGGCGGCGACCTGCTCGCCGCCGCCCAGACCGGCACCGGCAAGACCGCCGGCTTCACGCTGCCGCTGTTGCACATCCTGTCGCAGACCCACGCCCACCCGCATCCGCCCGGCCGCCCACGCTGCCTGATCCTGACGCCGACGCGCGAACTCGCCGCGCAGGTCGAGGAATCGGTCAAGACCTACGGCAAGCACCTGCCACTGGCTTCGCTGGTGATGTTCGGCGGCGTCAACATCAACCCGCAGATCGGCGCGCTCAAAAAGCGCGTGGACATCCTGGTCGCCACGCCCGGCCGCCTGCTCGACCACGTCGGGCAGAAAACCGTGGACCTGTCCGGCGTCGAGATCCTGGTGCTGGACGAAGCCGACCGCATGCTCGACATGGGCTTCATCCGCGACATCCGCAAGGTGCTTGCGCTGCTGCCGAAGAAGCGCCAGAACCTGCTGTTCTCGGCCACCTTCTCGGACGAGATCCGCCAGTTGGCCCACGGCCTGCTGCACGATCCGGCCACGGTCGAAGTCGCGCCGCGCAACACCACCGCCGAACGCGTCGACCAGGCGGTCTACATGATCGGCCAGAAGCAGAAGCGCGAACTGCTCGCCCACCTGATCAAGGAAAAGCAGTGGTTCCAGGCGCTGGTGTTCACCCGCACCAAGCACGGCGCCAACAAGCTCGCCGAATACCTCAGCAAGCACGGCATCGCCGCCGCCGCGATCCACGGCAACAAGAGCCAGGCGGCGCGCACGCGGGCGCTGGCGCAGTTCAAGGACGGCTCGCTGCCGGTGCTGGTGGCAACCGACATCGCCGCGCGCGGCCTCGACATCGACCAGTTGCCGCAGGTGGTCAACTTCGAACTGCCCAACGTGCCGGAAGACTATGTGCACCGCATCGGCCGCACCGGCCGCGCCGGCGCCGCCGGCAATGCCATCTCGCTGGTCGACGATGAAGAGATCAAGCTGCTAAGCGCGATCGAGCGCCTGATCAAGCGTCGCATCGACCGTGCCGTGGCCGAGGACTTCGTGCCCAGCGCCGGCGCCGAGGCCGCGCACGACGCCGACCACCAGCGCGAACCGCTGCAGCGCCGCGGCGGCCGCTCGGGCCAGGCCCGCAACGGCACCCCGTCCGGTGCGCCACGAGGCGATCGTGCCACCCCCGGCAACCGTGGCGCCGGCCAGGGCAAGCCGGGTGCCCGCCCGCAGCCGCGCCGCGGCGAGGCGGACGGCAACCGCGCACCGCGCAGCGCCGAGCCACGCGAAATCAACGGCAACCGCATGCAGCCGTCGCGCCCCGAAGTGGACGGCAACCGCATTTCCCACGCATCCCGCCGTGGCGACGTCGATGGCAACCGCGCTGTCGACAACCGCCGCGCGGACGTCGATGGCAATCGCGCCCGCCCCGGCCGCAATCGCCCCGCCGCGCCGCGTGCCGCGCTGTTCTCCGCCAAGCCGGGCAGCGGCAACCGCTGAGCACGAGCCACCGGGGCTGCGCGCTCGATCGCGCCCCCGGCCCGCGCGCGGCGGGCGCCGGCTTGCCAAACCCTGTCCCCTCACTTAAGCTTCGCGCGCATTCGATCCAGGTGCCCTGTGCCGCCGCCGTGCGCCCAGGGTGAAACGGGAAGTCCGGTGACGCCGCCTCCAGCGGCCATTCCGGCGCAGCCCCCGCTGCTGTAGTCCTGACGGATTCCGCCCCCCTGCCACTGGGCTTCGCCCGGGAAGGCCGCGGACATCCGGACGAAGGAGAGCCAGAAGACCGGCCTGGTCGATTGAAGGTCACTGCCCCGGGGTGCGGGCGATCACCGTCTGGCCTGGCCGTCCCGGCCCCAGCCTTCCGCTGTCCGTCCCTACCCCATGCAGGCCGATCGTCGCCGCACCCGCGCAGCCGCAGCCATGGACCAGGACACCCAGCACCACCACATCCCTTCTTCCCACGCCTCCAGGGCCGGCACGGTGCAAGCGCCCGGCATTGGCGCCTGAGATGGCCGTGCGCCTGCTCGCTGCGCTGCTGGCCCTGCTGTCCGGCTCCGTCGCCTTCGCTGCAGCCGGCGCGGCGCTGCCGCGCGTGATGTCGACCAACCTGTGCGCCGACATGCTGGTGCTCGGCCTGGCCGAACCGGCGCAGATCGTCTCGGTGTCGCGCAAGAGCCAGGACCCGCGCCGCACCGCGATGTACGAACAGGCCCGCCGCCATCCCGCCAACGACGGCAGCGCCGAGGAAGTGCTGGCCCTGCGCCCCGACCTCGTGCTCGCGTCGCGGCGCTGGCAGGCGCGCCACCAGGCCGCGCTGTTCGAACGCCACGGCATCGGGATCGTCACCGTGCCCTACCCGACCGACTGGAACGGCATCTTCGCCAGCACCCGGCACATCGCCGGCCGGCTCGGCCGCGCCGCCGCCGGCGAGGCGCTGGTGGCCGACGTGCAGGCCCGCATCGCCCACCTGCAGGCAAGCACGCATCCGGCCCGCGCGCTCTACCTGCGCCCCAACGGCGGCAGCGCCGGCGCCGGCACCTATGTCGACGCGGTGTTCCAGGCCGCCGGCGTGCGCAATCACGCCACCGAGTCCGGCCGCCGCGGCTGGGGCCGGGTCGCGCTGGAGGACGTGGTCGCCGACCCGCCCGACGTCTTCGTCGTCAGCAGCATGCTCAACGACACCACCTATGCCCGCTCCGGCTTCGCCCGCCATCCGCAGATGCGGACGCTGCTCGCCGAACGGCCGGTGGTGCGCATGGACGGCAACGACTGGGGCTGCAGCAACTGGCAGTTGATCGAGGCCGCCGAAGACATCGCCGCACAATTGGCCCGCCTAAGTCCGCCGGTCCCGATGTCCCGCAGCCGGGCATCTCTAAGCCGGGCGCCCCTCTCCCCTGTCGGAGCCGGGGGTGCAGAAGAAGCGGCAAGCGCCAGGCAGCAAATCACCGCCTCACCGGCACGGGTGCCGCAATGACGGCCGGCCAAGCCACATCCCGGCCCCCGCTGCCACGCACCAGCCAAGTCGCGCTGCCGCTCAATGGCCTGCTCGCGCTGGCCCTGCTCATGCTCGCGCTGGTCTCGCTCGGCATCGGCCCGGTGCAGCTGGCGCTCGCCGACGTCGCCGCCGCACTGCTGCCGGTCGGCGATGGCGCATCCGAAGCGCTGGCCCGCCAGCATGCCATCGTCGCCGAGATCCGCCTGCCGCGCGTGCTGCTGGCGATCCTGGTCGGCGCTTCGCTCGGCATGTCGGGCGCGGCGCTGCAGGGCCTGCTGCGCAATCCGCTCGCCGAGCCGGGTCTGCTCGGCATCAGCTCCAGCGCCAGTCTGGGCGCGGTGCTGTGCCTGTACTTCGGCCTCGCCCAGCTGACGCCCTGGCTGCTGCCGGCGGCGGCGATGGGCTGCGCCGCGCTGGCGACGCTGGTACTGTACCGCATCGCCCGCCGCGGCACCGGCAACCTGACCCTGATCCTGGCCGGTGTGGCGCTGTCCTCGCTGGCCGGCGCCTTGACTTCGCTGGCCATCAACCTCGCCCCCAACCCGACCGACGTCCAGGACATCGTGCTGTGGCTGCTCGGCTCGCTGGCCGACCGCAGCTTCGACGACATCCGCCTGTGCCTGCCTTTCGTGCTCGCCGGCCTGGCGCTGCTGGCCACCTGCGGACGCGACCTCGACGCGCTGTCGGTGGGCGAGGACGAGGCCGCCAGCATGGGCGTCAATCTCGCCCGCCTGCGCGCGCAGGTCGTCGTCGGCACCGCGCTGTGCGTCGGCGCCAGCGTTGCCGTGACCGGCGCGATCGGCTTCGTCGGCCTGGTCGTGCCGCACATGCTGCGCCGCGCGGTGGGCTACCACCCGGCGCGCCTGCTGGTGTCGAGCGCACTCGGCGGCGCGGTGCTGCTGCTGGCCGCCGACGTGGTGCTGCGGCTGGTCAGCGGCGGCTTCGAACTGATGCTGGGCGTGGTCACGGCACTGATCGGCGCACCCTTCTTCTTCGTGCTGGTGCTGCGCGAACGGCTGGGGCGGGCATGACGCGGCTGCTCATCGAATCCCTCTTCGTGCGCCAGGGCAGCGCGACCCTGGTCGATGGCGTCTCCGCCGAAATCGGCCAGGGCGAGCTGTTCGGCCTGATCGGCCCCAACGGCGCCGGCAAGAGCAGCCTGCTGCGGGCGGTGGCACAGTTGCTGCCGCACCAGGGCACGATCCGGCTCGACGGCACACCGCTCGCCACGCTGCCGCCGCGCCAGCGCGCCACCCGGCTGGCCTATCTCGCCCAGGGCGACCATGCCGCCTGGCCGCTGACGGTGCGCGACTTCGTCGCCCTCGGCCGCCTGCCGCACCGCCCGCGCTGGCGCGCGGCGCCGGACGGCGACGAGGTCGTCGCCCAGGCGATCGCCCGGATGCGGCTGGAAGCGCTGGCCGACCGCCGGCTCGACCAGTTGTCCGGCGGCGAACGCGCCCGCGCCCGGCTGGCCCGCGCGCTGGCCGTCGATGCCCCCCTGCTGCTGGCCGACGAGCCAGTCGCGGCGCTCGACCCCTTCCACCAGTTGAGCGTGATGGAACTGCTGCGCGAGCAGTGCGCGCTCGGCCGCACCGTGATGGTGGTGCTGCACGACCTGACGCTGGCCAGCCGCTTCTGCCACCGCGTGCTGCTGATGGACCACGGCCGCGCCGTGGCCTGCGGCGCACCGCGCAGCGTGCTCACCGCCGCCAACCTGCAGCGCGTCTACCAGGTGCAGGCGATGCTGGGCGAACACGAGCGCCAGCCCTACGTCGTGCCCTGGCGCTGCCGGCCCGAAGGCGCGGCGCAGGCACCTGAAAACGATGCGGACGCATCGGCGTCTGCACCCTCCAGCAAAGATTCGCATGCCGGAACGGCTGTTCCGCCCGCAAGTGCATTCGCATCCCCTAGCCGCTGAATTCCCGAACCTCCAGGAGAAGCTCCATGTCCGTCCAGGCCAGAATCCCCGCCACCATCGTCACCGGCTTCCTCGGCAGCGGCAAGACCACGCTGCTGCGCCACATCCTGAACAATGCCGACGGCCGCCGCATCGCCGTGATCGTCAATGAGTTCGGCGAGCTCGGCATCGATGGCGACATCCTGCGCGGCTGCGGCATCGGCTGCGACGAGGACGGCCGGGAACGCCCCGGCGAGCTGTTCGAACTCGCCAACGGCTGCCTGTGCTGCACGGTGCAGGAAGAGTTCTACCCGGTGATGCGCGAACTGATCGCGCGCCGCGGCGACATCGACCACATCCTGATCGAGACTTCCGGCCTGGCCCTGCCCAAGCCGCTGGTGCAGGCCTTCAACTGGCCCGAGATCCGCAACGCCTGCACGGTGGATGCGGTCGTCACCGTGGTCGACGTGCCCGCCGCCGCGTCCGGCCAGTTCGCCGCCAATCCGCCGGCGGTCGATGCCCAGCGCCGCGCCGATCCCAACCTGGACCACGAATCGCCGCTGCACGAGCTGTTCGAGGACCAGCTGTCGGCCGCCGACCTGGTCGTGCTGTCCAAGACTGACCTCGCCGACGCCGAGGCCCGCGCCCGCGTCGAAGCCCTGGTGCGCGAGGAGCTGCCGCCCGAAGTGAAGATCGTCGCCGCCGACCAGGGCCGCATCGAGCTCGGCATCGTGCTCGGCCTGGGCGCCGCCTCGGAAGAGAACATCCACCTGCGCCAGAGCCACCACGACCACGAGGAAGGCGAGGCGCATGACCACGATCACGACGCCTTCGACTCGGTGGTGGTCGACCTGCCGCTGGTCGAGCGCGAGCGCCTGCTCGAGATCCTGCACACACTCACCGCCGAGCACGCCATCTATCGCGTCAAGGGCTTCGCCGCCCTGCCCGGCAAGCCGATGCGGCTGGTGGTGCATGGCGTCGGCCGGCGCTTCGACAGCTACTTCGACCGCCGCTGGCTGGCGGACGAAGCGCCGCGCACCCACCTGGTGCTGATCGGCGAAGACCTCGATGCCGGCACCCTGCGCGACGCCCTGGCCGCGGCCGCCATCGCTGCCGACGCCCCTGCCGGGGCCGCCTGATGCACCTGCTCGCGGCCCAGCCCGGCGGCTTCGTCGACGACGCCTCGATCATCACGCGCATCGCGCAGGATCCGGCCGACATCGCCATCCTCAGCGCCGCCGACACCACGCTGGCGCTGCTCGCCGCCGCCTGGCCGGCCGCGAGCGACGGCATCGAAGCTTTCCCGACCCTGCGGCTGGCCAACCTGCTGCACCTGCGCCAGCCGGCGTCGGTCGACCTCTACCTCGACGACGTGCTGCAGCACGCCCGCGTCATCGTCATCGACCACCTCGGCGGCGAAAGCTACTGGCCCTACGGCACCGAACGCATCGGCGAGTTGTGCCGCGCACGCGGCATCGCGCTGGTGATGTTCTCCGGCGACACCACCGAAGACAGCAACCTGCTGCAGAAGAGCACGGTCGATGCCGAGACCTGCCGCACGCTGTGGCGCTACCTGCGCGAAGGCGGGCCGGCCAACGCGCGCGCCTTCCACCAGTTCCTCGCCGCTCAGTTCTTCGACCTCCCGCTGCAGGTGCCGCCGCCGCGGCCGCTGCCCGCGGTGGCGGTGTTCCACCCGCGCCAGGAACTCGGCTCGGTGGAGAGCTGGCGCGGCGACTGGCAGCCCGGCGCGCCCTGCGTCGCCGTGCTGTTCTACCGCGCCCACCTGCAGGCCGGCAACACCGCGGTGTTCGCCCACCTGTGCGACACGCTGGCCGCGCGCGGCATGAACCCGCTGCCGATCGCGCTGCTGTCGCTGAAGGACGCGCTGTGCGCCGACACCCTGCGCCGGCTGTGCCGCGAGCACGAAGTAGCACTGATCCTCAACACCACCGCGTTCTCGCAGTCCGCACTCGACGATCCCGGCGACCATGCGCTGGTCGACGACATCCCGGTGCTGCAGGTCATTCTGTCCGGCGGCAACGAGGAAGGCTGGCGGGCAGATCCGCACGGCCTGGCGCCGCGCGACATCGCCATGCACATCGCCCTGCCCGAAGTGGACGGCCGCATCATCAGCCGCGCGGTCAGCTTCAAGGGCCTGTCGCACCGCTGCGAACAGACCCAGTGCGACGTCGTGCAATACCGCCCGCAGCCCGAGCGCATGGCTTTCGTCGCCGAACTGGCGCGGCGCTGGTGCCGGCTGCGGGCACAGCCGAACGCCGGCAAGCGGCTGGCGCTGGTGCTGGCCAACTACCCCAGCCGCGAAGGCCGGCTGGGCAACGGCGTCGGCCTCGACACCCCGGCCTCGGTGATCGCCATCCTCGAACGCCTGCGCGACGAGGGCTACGCCACCGAGGCCATCCCGGCCGACGGCGACGCGCTGATGGTGCAGTTGAAGGAGGGCATCACCAACGACCCCGAGCAGTGGGCGCTGCGCCCGGCGCGGCAGAGCCTGGCGATGGAAGCCTACCTCGCCTTCTTCGAGCGCCTGCCGCAGGCCGTGCGCAACGCGGTGAACGAACGCTGGGGCCAGCCGACCGACGATCCGATGACGCGCCAGGGCCGCTTCATGATCGCCGGGCTGCGCTGCGGCCAGGTCTTCGTCGGCATCCAGCCCGCGCGCGGCTACGAGCTCGACGCCCAGGCCAGCTACCACGACCCCGACCTGGTGCCGCCGCACCACTATCTCGCCTTCTACTGCTGGCTGCGCGAAGTCTGGCGCAGCGACGCCATCGTGCACGTCGGCAAGCACGGCAACCTCGAATGGCTGCCGGGCAAGAGCGTGGCGCTGTCGGACGAATGCTGGCCCGACCTCGCCTTCGGCCCGCTGCCCCACCTCTACCCCTTCATCGTCAACGACCCCGGCGAAGGCACCCAGGCCAAGCGCCGCGCCCAGGCGGTGATCATCGACCACCTGATGCCGCCGCTGACCCGCGCCGAAAGCTACGGCCCGACGCGCGACCTCGAGCGCCAGGTCGATGAATACTACGAAGCGCTGATGCTCGATCCGCGCCGTGCCGAGCTGCTGCGTCGCCAGATCCTCGACCACATCCTGCGCCACGACCTGCATCGCGACCTCGGCTTCGACGAGCCGCAGACGGCCGAAGAAGAACAGCGCCTGCTCAACCGCACCGACGCCTACCTGTGCGACCTGAAGGAAGCCCAGATCCGCGACGGCCTGCACATCTTCGGCCGCTCGCCCACCGCGCGGCTGCGGCGCGACACCCTGCTCGCGCTGGCACGCCATCCGGTCGGCGACGGCCGCGGCGGCAAGGAAGGCCTGACCCGCGCGCTGGCCGCCGATCTCGGCCTGTGCGGCGAGGATGGCAACCGCTTCGACCCGCTCGATTCCGACTGGGGCCAGCCCTGGCAAGGCCCGCGTCCGGCCGTGCTCGCCACGCTCGGCGACGGCCTGTGGCGCAACGCCGGCCACACGCGCGAACGGCTGGAGCTGTTGGCGCTGCAGGTGCTGGAACAGGGCCTGCCGGAAGGCTCTGGTGAACAGACATCCACACGGTTTTCCCCTTCCTTCCCTACGGAGGAGAACCAGGAAAAAAGGGAAGCAGTCGAGGAAGCACCCCGTTGGCCCCGTACTGCTGCCGTGCTCGAGCGCATCGACCACGAACTGCGCCCGCGCCTCGACGCCTGCGGTCAACAGGAACTGCTGCAGCTGATGCGCGGTCTCGCCGGCCGCTTCGTGCCACCGGGGCCGAGCGGCGCGCCCACCCGCGGCCGCCCCGACGTGCTGCCGACCGGGCGCAACTTCTATTCGGTCGACACCCGCGCCGTGCCCACGCAGACGAGCTGGGCGCTCGGCCTGAAATCCGCCGCGCTGCTGGTCGAACGCTACGTGCAGGAGCACGGCGACTACCCGCGCGCGATCGGCCTGTCGGTATGGGGCACGGCGACGATGCGCACCGGCGGCGACGACATCGCCCAGGCCTTCGCGCTGATCGGCGTGCGGCCCAAGTGGGCCGACGGCAGCCACCGCGTGGCCGACTTCGAGATCCTGCCGATGTCGCTGTTCGACCGCCCGCGCATCGACGTCACACTGCGCGTGTCCGGCTTCTTCCGCGACGCCTTCGCCAACGTCATCCGCCTGTTCGACGCCGCGGTGCAGGCCATCGCCGAACTCGACGAGGCCGAGGACATCAACCCGATCCGCGCCCGCATCCTGCGCGAAGCCGCCATGCTCGCGGCCGAAGGCATGGACGCGGCCGAGGCCCGCCGCCACGCCGGTCACCGCATCTTCGGCGCCAAGCCCGGTGCTTACGGCGCCGGCCTGCAAGGCCTGATCGACGGCCGCAACTGGGACGACGACGCCGACCTCGCGACCGCCTGGCTCGAATGGGGCGGCCACGCCTACGGCCAGCACGACTACGGCAGCGAGGCCCGCGGCACCTTCGCCCGCCGCCTGTCAGGCATCGATCTGGTGATGCAGAACCAGGACAATCGCGAGCACGACCTGCTCGACTCCGACGACTACTACCAGTTCCAGGGCGGCATGACCACCGCGGTACGCCACCTCTCCGGCAGCCAGCCGGCAGTCTATTTCGGCGACCACGCCAACCCGCAGGCACCGGTGGTGCGCTCGCTGGAAGAGGAAATCAGCCGCGTCGTGCGCTCGCGCGTGACCAACCCCAAATGGATCGCCGGCATCAAGCGCCACGGCTACAAGGGCGCGTTCGAGATGGCGGCCACGGTCGATTACCTGTTCGCCTTCGACGCCACCGCCCGCGTCGTCCGCGACGACCAGTACGCCCGCGTCGCCGACGCCTACATCGAAGACGCCCACACCCGCGACTTCCTGCAGCGCCACAACCCCGACGCGCTGCGCGAAATGTGCGAACGCCTGCTCGAAGCCATGCAGCGCGGCCTGTGGCAATCGCCCGGCGACTGGCGCGAACGCATCGAACAGCACCTGCTCGCCGCCGAACAGCATCTGGAAAACCGATGAACCCTTCTTCCATTGACGCCCTCTTCGCCCCGGCTTCCGCCGCGCCCAGCTACCCCTTCGCCGCGCTGCACGGCCAGCCGCAGCTGCGCACCGCGCTGCTGCTCGCCGCCGTCGATCCGCTGATCGGCGGCGTGCTGATCGAAGGGCCGCGCGGCACCGCCAAATCCACCAGCGCGCGTGCGCTCGCCGAGCTGCTGCCGCGCGAGCACGGCGGTGGACGCTTCGTCGACCTGCCGCTGGGCAGCAGCGAGGAACAACTCGTCGGCTCGCTCGACCTCGAAGCCGCGCTGCAGCACGGCCGCGTCGCCTTCCGCCCCGGCCTGCTGGCCCGGGCGCACGACGGCGTGCTGTACATCGACGAAGTCAACCTGCTCGCCGACGGCCTGGTCGACCTGCTGCTCGACGTCTGCGCCAGCGGCATCAACCGCGTCGAACGCGACGGCGTCTCGCACCAGCACCCGGCGCGGCTGACCCTGGTCGGCACCATGAACCCCGAGGAAGGCGAACTGCGCCCGCAACTGCTGGACCGCTTCGGCCTGTTCGTGCGCCTGGGCGACACCCTCGCCACCGCCGAACGCCAGGCCATCGTGCGCGCCCGGCTGGCCTTCGACACCGACCCGGCCGCCTTCGCCCGCCGCTTCGACGCCGAACAGCGCGACCTCGCCCGGCGCATCGCCCGTGCCCGCAGCGCGCTGGCCGGCATCGGCTTCGGCGACGCCGCCCACGAGCGCGTTGCCGCGCTGTGCCACGCCGCCCAGGTCGAAGGCGTGCGCGCCGACCTCGTCATGCTGCGCGCCGCGCGCGCCCACGCCGCGCTCGACGGCCGCGGCGAAATCGCCGATGCCGACATCGACGCCGTGGCCGAACTGGTACTCGCCCATCGCCGCAAGGCGGCCGACGACGTTCCGCCGCAAACGCCGCAACACCGCGACGACACGGCTCCGGCCCAAGGCGACGGCAGCCGATCCACGAACGGACAAGCAAGCACCAGCACGTCCGACGACTCAGGCCAGCCGGACCCAAGCGATCAGCCGGACGACTGGGGCGCGCTGCCGCCGCAGCCGGTGCCGATCCACACGGTCAAGAACGTGAGGCCGCTGCATGCAAAAAAGCCCTGACGCGTCCGGCGGCCACGCCCGGCAGGGCCGCCGCCGGACGCGCACCCAGCCCCGCGAAGAAAGGCCGCCCCGGCCCGGCCACCGGCACGCGCCTCGACTGGCCGCGCACGCTGGCGGCCAAGGCCGACGCCGCGCTCGCCCCCGCCCACCTGCGTTGGCGGGCGCCGCCAACCGGCGGCGGCGTGCTGCACTGCATCCTGCTCGACTGCTCGGCGTCGATGCTGCAGGGCCGGCGGCTGTCGCTGGCCAAGGGCCTGCTGCTGCGCTGGACCGCCGGCTTCTACCGCCGCCGCGAAGAACTCGCGGTGATCGGCTTCTCCTGCCAGCAGGCGCGCGTGCTGCAGCCGCCGCGCAAGGCCGTCGCCTTCAACGAAGCCTGGATCGCCGCCATTCCCGGCGGCGGCGCCACGCCGGCACGCTCGGCCGTGGCGCTTGCCGACGCCTTGCTGCGCAAGCGGCGGCGAGCCGCGCCCGAACAGCACGTCGCGCTATGGCTGCTGACCGACGCCCGCTTCGACGACATCCCCCCGCGCCCGCGCGATGCGGACATCTGCACCGTGATCGATTTCGACGATGCGGCGGTTGCGCTCGGCCGCGCCGCGCGCATCGGCTCAGCCTGGGGCGCGGAAGTGATTCGCGCCGCCGATCTTGCCTGAAGCCGATGGAGCCCCCGCCCCTCACCTGTAACCCGCAGCGCCCACCCCCATCCTTTCCAAGGAGAAAACCATGCACATCGAACCCGGAATCGTCGAAGGCGCCAAGATGCTCCTGAGCTACGGCACCGCCGCCGCGGCGCTCGCCTGCACCGCAAAGACCTCGCTCGACACCATCAGGCGCGACGGCGCCGCCTCGCTGCTGCTGCGCGCCGCACTGGCCAGCCTGCTGGTGTTCTGCTTCTTCGAAGTCTTCCCCCACCACCCGGTCGGCGTCTCGGAAGTCCACCTGATCCTCGGCACCACGCTGCTGCTGATCTTCGGCCTCGCCCCGGCGGCGATCGGGCTGGCCGGCGGCCTGCTGGCGCAGGGCATGCTGTTCGCGCCCTTCGACCTGCCGCAATACGGCATTAACCTCACCACGCTGCTGGTGCCGCTGTTCGCCACCGCCGTATTGGCCAGGAAGATCATCCCCGCCGACACGCCATATGTGGACATCCGCTACAGCCAGGCGCTGAAGCTCTCGCTCGCCTACCAGGGCGGCATCGTCGCCTGGGTCGCCTTCTGGGCCTTCTACGGCCAGGGCATCGGTGCCGACAACCTGTCGCAGGTCGTCTCCTTCGGCGCCGCCTACATGACCGTGGTCATCGTCGAACCGCTGATCGACCTCGCGGTACTGGCCGCGGCGAAATTCCTCAACGGTCTGCGCAATACGATGTTCGTGGAGAAGCGCCTGTATACCGGGGCGCAGGGATAAACGAACAGCAAAACGGCGGGCGCACCAAACGCCCGCCGTTTCAGGGTGGCCAGCCCGCAGGATGTTCGCACTGCGGCAGCGAATGGCATCAGCCGCCGGACGCCCACGGCGCCCCTTTCAACTCCACGACATTTCCCTCCGGATCAGCCACATAGATCGACGGCCCGTCGCCTTCCGCTCCATAGCGGGATTCGACAGCGCCGGGCTCGACCCCCTTGCTCTCCAAGTGGCGGATGATCTCCTCTGCATCGAAGGGATCGATGCGAAGGCAGAAATGATCCAGATTCCTGCCCGCCTTCCCCGGCGCAGCCCCGCCCATGCTTCCCAGGCGGCCATCCACCGGAATCAGGTCTATCAGCGAAGCACCCGCCCTGAGCTGATACAGGCCAAGCTCTTCCTGAACCCTTTCCAACGAGCAGCCGATCACATCGACATAGAAATCGAGCATCGGCCGAACATCGGCCACCCTCAGCACGAGGTGGTCTATATGCTTTATTTTCAGCATCTCAATTCCTCTCTTTCAGGTCGATACGCTATCGAATCACCACAAGTCATGGGCGAGTGTGTGTAGCAGGAGAAGAAAATGTGCCCCTCATCAACGACTGCCGCGGCTTGCCGAAAACCGGATAGACGCCCTCGACATCTCGACAAAGTTGCACAGCCGGTATCCCTGCGGCTGCCAGGCGACGCCCGCTTCGCTGCAATCCCGCCGCTCAGTCTGCCCGCAGCAGGACGATGGCATGGCGCTGGCCGGTGCCGGGATCGAGGATGACGACGTCGATCCGCGAACCATCGCTGGAAACGACAAAGCTCGAATGCAGCAGATAGCCGTTCAAGGTGTGCGTACCCTCGCCGCGATTGCCGTTCAGCAGCGCACGGCCGGCAACGTAGCCGTCCTCCCCCATGCCCTGGAAGACGAGTTGCTGGCCCTGCTGGACGATTTCGATCTGGCCGCCCCCGGTGTCGTGCCACAGTCCGGTAAGGGGCCGCATCGTTCCGGCGGGCGCCGGCAGCGCCGCGGCAGGCGTGGGCGCGGCGGCGTAATCGATCTGCGGCATGTCCCGCATCGCCGGCGAATCGACGGCCGATGGCTCCGGCATCCAGACCTCGTCCTGCTGATCGGCGAGGTATCCGCCGACCAGCAGGACACCGAGCCCCGCAGCGATCCACCAGCGCTTCGAGTAACTGCCGCCAGGCTCGGGCGGCGGCGGTGGCACCGGCCGTGGTTCGGGTATCGCGAGAATGCGCCGCAGGGTGGCGACCAGTTGGCCGACGTCGTATTCCCAGCGCTTGTCGGACAGTTCGACCGCGTTGCGCCGCGCCAGCTCGGCGAGGTCGCCGGGCAGCGCTTCCGCCGAGGGCATCCCGGCACCGTCGACCAGCACCGGAATCACCCGCACGCCGGGACGCTTCAAGGCGGTGGCGATCTCGATCCGGGTGTAGTCGGCCGGGTCGTCGAGCCGGCGGCCGCCGGTTTCGCCGACGACGGAAAGCCATTGCGGACCGATCACTGCCAGCAGAACCGCACAGGCTTGCAGCGCATGCTCGATGGCATCGACGAAATCGGCTCCCGGCTCGATCGTCTCGACATCACGAAAGATCGGCACCTGCTCCAGATGGTCGCGAAGGTGGTCACTGAGCCGACCAGCGGCGCTCTGGCTGTCCTGACGCCTGTAGCTGACGAAGATCCCTTGCATCACACTCTCCCGGCAAGCCGCAGCTCGCTACCTGAACATAGCCTGTCCACAGCACCTGTGCGAGCGAGACAGCCTACGCCAACTCGCGAATCTTCACACGGGACCCGAACCGGGGTTTCTTCGCCGCTCAGGCCAGTTGCACGATCTGATTGAGCAGTGCCAGCACTTCGGCAAAGCGGGCATCGTCGATCCGCTTCATCGGGTGGGGCGCACCGCCGCGCAGGCGCCAGTCGAAGGATTTGGGCTGGTGGCAGAGCACGTAGCTGGTTTGCCCGGCCTTCCGGCCGCTGGCCGTGCCCACCGCCACTGCGAAGGGGTTGTCGGCATCGTAGGCCGCGGTGGTCATGGGTAGGCCGATGACCAGGGAGGTACGCGCATTGAACACTTTGGGCGACAGCACGAGGAAAGGATGCACGTCACGCATTTCATGGCCGCGCTGCGGATTGCAGTCGATCCAGATGACGTCCTGGCGATCGGGCGCTCAGGGTCGAAGCGGGCCAGGCGCTGTTCCAGCGTCAGGGCCGCATCGCGCAGCGGCGTGATGATGATCCGCTCACCTTCCACGCTGATGCGCACCTGCTGATCGACGTGCAGGTGCGCGGCGCGGGCCACGGCCGCGGGCAGGCGCACGCCGAGGTTGTTGCCCCAGTATTTGATGTCGAGGACGGTGTCGGCCATGCCGGTCTCCAGCAAATGTTTAAACAAAATATAAACATGCCTGGCCGTATCAACAACCGCGCTGTCGACGTCGACGCTCCATCAGGCCAGGTACCAGCTTTGAGTCACCCCCCACGCCGATACACGCAATACGCTTCATCCACCGTCCCCTGATCCAGATGCTGTTCGACGATGCGGTCGATGACGGCCTCGTCCAGCTTGCCGTACCAGGTTCCATCGGGATGGACGATCATCAGCGGGCCGTGGTTGCAGGGGTATTGGCAACTGGTCTGCAGCATCATCACGGTTTTCTGCAGCTTGCCGCTGGCGCGCAGGCGGTCGCCCAGGTGTTGCCAGAGCGTGGCCGCGCCGAGGGCGGCGCAGCGCGGCCCGAGGCAGAACAGCACGTGGCGCTGGTGCGGCGGGATGTTGGACCAGGCGATGGGGTCGCGCTGCCAGTCCTCGCCCGCCGTGCCCGCGACGTCGGGCAGTCGGCCGGCGGCACAGGTCTGGCGTGCCAGCAAGGTCGATAGTTCCGGCAGGCTGCCCAGCGCGGGGGCGAAGGCGATTTCCGGCAGCGGCCGATCTGACGACTGGCGCGCGCGCCAGCGCAGGGCGACTTTCTGCAACCAGCGCAGCAGGGATTTGTCGCCGGGGATGAATACCGGCTGCACGACGATCCGGCGCGCGCCGGCGCAGGCGTCCAGCGCTTCGGGCAGCGACGGGCTTTCGCGGTCGACGAAGGCGCCTTCCACCTGCGCGCCCGGCAGAGCCGTGCGCACGCCTTCGACCATGGATTGCATTTCTTCCCTGGCGGCGGGGCCGAGGCCGCCGCGCCCCAGCAGGATGATCGCGGTATCGGCGGGCAGGGTTTGCGGGGATTCAGACGGGATCATCGGGCATGAATTCGATATGGGGCCTGCCGGTTCGCGGGTGCAGGCGGATGGCGGCGCGGACGCCGTAAACGCTGGCGATGGTTGCTTCCGTCAGCACCTCGGCGGGAGTGCCGCTCGCGGCGAGGTGGCCGTTCTCCAGCAGGTAGAGCCGGTCGCAGTAGTGCGCGGCGATGTGCAGCTCGTGCAAGGCGGCGATGGCGGTGACGCCCAGGCTGCGGATCAGGTTCATGATCTCGAACTGGTAGCGCACATCCAGGTGGTTGGTCGGCTCATCCAGCACCAGCAGACCGGCCTGCTGGGCGAGCGCGCGGGCCATCAGCACGCGCTGCTTCTCGCCGCCGGACAGGGTGGCGAAGCTGCGCTCGGCCATTGGCAGCACGCCGGTGCGCTGCATCGCGGACTGCACGATGCCGGCATCGTGCCGGTCGTCGCGGGCGAAGGGCGATTTGTGCGGCGTGCGCCCCATCGACACCATTTCGCGCACGCTGAAGCCGCCGAAGCCGCCGCCGGCGTCGACACCGCCGCCCTGCTCCTGCGCCAGCACCGCCATCAGGCGGGCGTTCTCGCGCGCGGAGATTTCCCACACGTCACGGCCATCGACCGCCACTGCGCCCGCCGTCGGCCGCAGGATGCGGTAGATCATTCGCAGCACGGTGGATTTGCCGCTGCCGTTGGGGCCGATCAGGCCGACCAGTTCGCCTTCGCCGACATGCAGCGACACGTCCTCGACGATCGTCCGCGCCGTGCCGGAATGGGGTGGACGCCAGCGCAGATCGCGGGCCTGCAGCTTCATCGCCCCACTCCGGGCGACATGCCGCGCCGATACAGCATCCAGACGAAGAAAGGCCCGCCGATCAGCGAGGTGATGATGCCCACCGGCAGTTCGGTGGGTGCGAAGGCGATGCGCGCGCCCGCATCCACCCACACCAGGAAGATGGCGCCGACCAGCGCCGCCACCGGCAGCACGCGGCGGTGCTCGGTGCCCACCAGCATGCGGGTGACGTGCGGCACCATCAGGCCGATGAAGCCGATGGCGCCGCTGACGGCCACCATCACGCCGGTCAGCAGCGACACCAGCACGAACAGGCCGCGCCGCATCCGCGTCGTATCCACGCCCAGGGTGCTGGCGGTTTCGTCGCCGGCGAGCAGGGCATTCAACCCGCGCGCCTGCAGCAGCAGCCAGGCGATGCCCGCGACCAGCACCAGCGCCGGCAGGCCGAGTTCGTCCCAGCGGGTGCCCGCCAGGCTGCCCAGCGTCCACGACAGTACCGCATTGGCCAGCTCCCGCTGCCCGGCGGTCAGCGTGACGAGGCTGGTGACGCCGCTGAGGCAGTAGCCGATCGCCACGCCGCCCAGGATCAGCCGCGGCGCCAGCAGCCTGCCGCTGCTGTGCGCCAGCCAATACACCGCGACGCAGGCCAGCAGCGCGCCCGCGAACGCGCCCAGCGGCAAGGCGTAGACACCGGCAAAGCCCAGCACACCATAGGCCAGCACCAGCACCGCGCCGACCGAGGCGCCGGACGACACGCCGAGCAGATAGGGGTCGGCCAGCGGGTTGCGCACCATCGCCTGCATGGTCACGCCGACCACCGCCAGCCCGGCGCCCACCAGCGCCGCCAGCAGCACGCGCGGCATGCGTATCAGCCACACGATCTGGTGCTGGGCGTGCGTCCATTCGCCTGCCGCGGAGGGCAATCCCAGGCGCAGCACGAGCTCGTGGCCGGCGATGCGCCAGACGCTGCCCGGCGCAATATCCACCGGCCCCAGCGTGATGCCGAAGGTGATCGACAGCAGCAGCAGGCCCGCCAGCGCCGCCAGCAGCACCGGCATGCGGCGGCGGACCGATGCGGGCACAGGCGCCCGGCTGCCCGGCGCTGCGGACCTGCCTGCGCGAACCTCCGCTCCACTTGCCTGCATCACTGCACGCGCCCGGGGTGGAAAGCCTGCGCCAGCGTGCGCACACGTGCCACGTTGCCCGGTCCGGGCGTGGCTTCGGCATAGGTCAGCACCACGAAGCTTCCGCGCCGGATCGCTTCCACTTCGGACAGTTCGGGCTTGGAGCGCAGGAAGTCGATCTTGCCCTGCGGGCCGGGGTGGTCGTAGTCGATGATGACGATCCACTCGGGGTTGCGCTCGACGACGTCTTCCCAGTTGCCGCGCGGCCAGTTGCTCGGGATGTCGTCGAAGATGTTGCGCCCGCCGGCCGCTTCGATCATCGCGTTCGGGATGCCGAAGCGGCCCGAGGTGGTGAAGTTGTCGGTGCCGCCGTCATAGACGAACACCTTCGGGCGCGATTCGATGCCTTTCAGGGCATCGGTGACGGCCTGCAGCTCGGCGCGCTGCTGCTCGACCAGCGCCTGGGCATGCGGTTCGATGCGGAAGATCCGCCCCAGGTTGAGCATGTCGTTGAAAGTATCTTCCAGCGATACCCGGGTGCGCGCCACCTTGCGCACGCAGGACTCGGTCAGGATGTAGGACTGGATGCCGAACTCGCGCAAGGCCGCGGGCGTCACTTCGCCTTCGCGGAAGCCGTAGCTCCAGCCGGCGAAGACGAAATCGGCACCGGCGCCGGCGATCGCTTCGATGTTCATGCCCTGGCGGGACAGCTCGGGCACGCCGGCCAGTTGCTCGCGGTATTGCGGCGCGATGTTCTTGTTGCCGCGGATGCCGCTGTAGCCGACCAGCCTGTCGCCCAGGCCGAGGTACAGGAACATCTCGGTGATGTTGACGTCGTGCGTGACCGCCCGCTGCGGCACGCTGTCGTAGCGCACCGTTTCGCCGCAGACGTCGATGCTGACCGGCTGCACCCGGCTTTCGGCCGCCAGCGGCGCCGACATGGCCGGCGGTATATCCGGGGCGCAGGCGGCCAGCACACCCGCGCCGGCCGCCAACAGGAAACGCTCGGTCCACATTGCTGTTCCCTCAACGCCCAGCAGCATCAGAACTTCATTTCGGCGATCAATTCCACCCGGCGGTCGTCGCCCATGATGAAATTGCCGCCATAGGAAGCCGCCGCATAGACCTTGTCGGTCAGGTTGCGGCCCAGCAGCCGCAGCGTGGTGTTCTGGTCGTATTGCCAACTGACGGCGGCGTCGAACACGGTGTAGGACGGCAGCGTCAGCGAGTTGGCGTTGTTGGCGTAACGCTTGCCGACATGGCGCGCACCCAGCGAAGCCTGCCAGTCGCCGATCTGGTAATGGCCCCACAGGTTGGCGATGTGCCTGGCCACGTTGCTCGGCCGGTTGCCGGCACGGTCGGCACCGCCGGCTTCGACCAGTTCGTCGAACTCGGCATCGACCAGCGCGTAGTTGCCTTCGAGCGTCAAGGCGCGGGTCGGCCGCAGCACCGCGCTCAGCTCGATACCCTTGGAATGCTGGCTGCCGCCCTGCACCGAGATCGCCGGCTGCACCGGGTCGCGGGTGATGATGTCGTCCTTCTCGATGCGATAGATCGCCGCCGTCCATTCGCCCAGGCCCTGGCCGAACTGCTGCTTCAGGCCCACTTCGACCTGCTTCGCCGAAGCGAGCTTGAACGCGCTGTTGGCCAGGCTCAGCGACAGCATGTTGTCGATCGGGTCGTAGCCCTTGCTGACCTGGCCATAGACACTGAGATCCTCGCTGACGAAGTGCGTCAGCCCCAGCCGCCACGAGGTGCCGGACAGCTTCTTGCCGAAGGACACGCCGGTCAGCCGGTCGCGGCGGTCGTAGTCGCTCAGGTCGCGGCGCGCGCCGAACAACAGCTGCCACTTGCCGCTGAAGCGCCAGGCATCCTCGAAGTAGAAAGCGTGCTGGGTGGTATCGGTATCGGTCTTGGGCTGGGTGATACCCGGATTCACCCACACGCCATGGATCGGATCGCGCGCCGAGACGGTGGACGAGCCGCCGTAGGGCGCGTTGTTGGAAAGCCTCAGGTCGGCCTGCGAGTATTCCCAGCCCATCACCGCCTTGTGCTCGCCGGCGGTGATGGTCGCCTCCAGGCGATTACCCGTTTGCTCCAGGTCGTGGAAAATTTCCAGATAGTCGGAGCGCGACACCGTGTCCGTCGCCGGGTCGTATCGATAGCCCTCGACGTTCCTCCAGTGCCGGTCGGAGGCGAAGTGATAGACCTCGTTGCGGATGCTCAGCCACTCGTTGGCCGTCCATTCGGCCCGCGCGCGCAGGCGGGTGTCCTTGTAGCGGACCACGCCGTCGCTGACGTTGTAGTTCTCGTGGCGCAGATGCTTCAGCACCTTGCCGTTGTAGACCGGCGTGCCCCAGTAGTCGCCCGGCCTCTGTTCGCTGATGTCGGCCAGCAGTTCGAAACGCAGGTCGCCCGACGGCTGCAGGCGCAGCGTGCTCATGAGCTTGCCGCCCTGCGAACGCGCATGGTCTCGCTTGGCGTCCGACTGATGGCCATAGACGTCGACGCGGTAGCTGGCGATTTCGCCGATGGGGCCGGCGGCGCCCACGCCCAGGCGGTAGGTGTCGTACTGGCCCACGCCCAGCAGCAGTTCTGTGGAGCGCTCGCGGCTGGGCTGCTTGCGCACCACGTTGATGACGGCACCCGCCGTGCCGGCGCCGGAGACGATCGAAGCCGGGCCGCGCAGCACTTCGATGCGCTCATAGCCCCAACTGGTGTTGGGATAGTTGATCGTGCCGGCGGCGGTGCCGATGCGCGTGCCGTCCTCGGCGACGCCAACCGAGTTCACGCCCGCGAAACCCCGCGCGGAGAAGGACAGGCCGCCGTTGCCGCCGGTGCCCTGCGACGTCAGGCCGGTCGTGCGGGTGACGGCTTCCGCCATGCCGAAGTCGCCGCGCCGGCGCATCGTGTCGGCATCCATCTGCTCCAGGCTGGCGGGCAGCTCCTGTGCGGACAAGCCGGTGCGGCTGCCGGTCGCGGACGGCTGGCTCAGGCCCAGGCCGCCTTCGGGCGCGGCCGTCACCTCCACGGGTGACAAGGTGGTTTGCGCCATAACGGGCGCCGACAGCCACGGGTTGCAGAACATCGCCAGCAGGGCGAACGGAACGGGCCGAAGCTGCGCTGCGGTACGGCAGGAGACACGAGATTTGGTGAGTTTCATGGTCAGATCGAAGTTCTGACCGTCTGGACATGCGCGGCGGCACTTCACGGCATCCCTGCGCGCAGCGCCCGGAAATGCCTTGAGCCACCACCTGCTTCCCCGCAGACGGTCTGTTGCCGAATGCCGCGCATCCAACGCGGGATGCACGGCGCCAACAGGCCGGTCTCCGGGCTCGCACAGCGTATCCGGGCGCGCAGCGCCGGATACCGGACTCACCGCCTTCCCGATGCGTTCGCGCGCTTCCGTGCCGGAAGCCACGTGGCGCATCAGTGGCTGGCCCCGGCGTCGATCGCTCGACGGCCGGAGCCGGGGTGAATCCCGATGTGCTTACCGTTGCGGGGGCAGCCAAGGCCTTGCACGGCCGGAACGATGATCGCTCCGGCCGTACGCACCTTGTTCCCGTTTAACCGGGCGGCTTCATCGAAGCCGCGCCGGCACCTGTAATTCTCTGCAGCGGGTGCCGTGCGCAAGCCGGCGCGGCACCTTGCTGAAGGCAGGCAGTATATAGCCATGGCAGCGGAACCGGCGCCTGGCAGCAGACGTCGGCAGTGCCGGGCCCGCGCTTGCGGCAGCCCATCCGATTGCGTATGCTCGCCGCCACTTGATCCGGTGTCCGTCCGCGCAGCCGCGCGGCCGGGTGAAACGGGAAGTCCGGTACGCCAGGCTCTCAGCCTGGCCATTCCGGCGCAGCCCCCGCTGCTGTAAACCTTTCAGATGCCGCCATCCATGCCACTGGGCCGCTCGCGCCGCCCGGGAAGGCGGCGGCATCGGTCGAAGGCGAGCCAGAAGACCGGCCGGATCAGGAAGAAGTACCAACTCCGGGGTGTGGGTTGTCCGTCTTTTGTGCGCGTATCGGCAGAGGTTTTCTCCGTCGCTTGCCGCAACTGCCTGCTGTCGCCGCAGGACGCACGGTCTGCACGTACTTTTTGCCGTTTGCAGGCGTTCGCGCCGAAATGCGATAGATCATGACAACTTCCATCCCTCAACGCCTTCGTTCCGCGCTGGCGCTGTCCGGCGCCGCCTTGTGCCAGCCGCTGTGGGCAACGACGCCTGCCGTCACCCTCAACCGCGTCGTGATCGAAGCGCCGTCGGTCGAAACCACCACCACCGCCGAACTGGCCCGGTTCGGCAGCAAGACCGAAATCGTCACCCGCGAGCAGATCGAGCGCGCCGGCCCCAGCGCGGACGTGGCGCGGGTGCTGCAGATGTACGTGCCGGGCCTGTTCATCGCGCCCAAGAACGGCCCCTTCGACTACACCGCGGTATCGCTGCTGGGCGGCCGCACCGACGACACGCTGATCCTGCTCGACGGCGTGCGCCTCAACAACCGCCTGTACGGCGGCATCTACATCGACACGCTGCCGGCTGCCGCGGTGGAGCGCATCGAAGTGCTCAAGGGCGGGCAGAGCCTGTTCTTCGGCACCCAGGCCATTTCCGGCGTCATCAACATCGTCACCCGCCGCGCCCAGAGCCGCGAGTATTCCGGCCAGGCCAGCCTCGGCGTGGACACTTTCGGCGGCATCAATGCCGAAGGCCGCGTCGAGCGCGTGTTCGAGAACGGCCTTGGCGCATTCGAGTTCCTCGCCTTCGCCAGCCACAACGAATCCGACGGCTACGAGCCCTATCGCCGCAGCGACACCACGGCGACGCTGACCAAGCGCAAGCGCGCCTACGAGGTCACCACGGTCGGCGCCAAGCTGGCGCAGAACTTCGGCAGCAATGCGCGCGCCGAGCTGTTCTACCAATACACCGATGCCGATCTCGATTTCGCCCGGCCGACGCAGAACCGCGACACGCGCAACGTCCGCGATCATCACATCCTGACGGCGACCTTCGAACATGCGCCGAGCGACAGCTTCCGCTATTTCGTCAAAGGCCACTTCAACAAGTGGGACACCGACTACACCCGCGTCTACAACCTGCCGGGCGGCGGCATCAGCGTGATCAACGACAAGGACTACTGGGGCTTCAAGGACTGGGGCCTGCAGGCCCAGGCCACCGCCGTGCTGCCCGGCGCGCACGAACTGGTGTTCGGCGTGGACAGCCAGCGCTACCGCGCCCGCGACGACGTCACCGAAGTGCATGACCACCAGGCCGAAGCCTATGGCGCCTACGTGCAGTTCCGCCCGGTGTTCAAGTCCATGCCGCAGTGGCAGCCGGCCGTCGGCGTGCGCCACGAGAAAATGAGCGGCGGCGGCAGCGCGACGGTATGGAACCTCAGTTCGCGCTACCAGCTCGACGACCAATGGGCCTTGCGCGGCCAGATCGGCACCGCCTTCAAGCTGCCCACCGCCTACCAGCTCTACTCCTTCGAGGACGGGCTGCTCGGCAACCCCGGCCTGAAGCCCGAGCGCAGCCGCAACTACGAGTTGGGCATCGACTGGATTTCGCGCACATCCAGCCTGCCGCTGCGCCTGTCATCCACGGTGTTCAAGCGCAAGGTGGAAGACCTCATCTCCGTCGTCGGCGGCCAGTACAACAACAGCGACGGCGAAATCGACGTGAAGGGCATCGAATTCGACGGCCAGTTCCAGTTGACACCCAACTGGGCCATCGGCGGCGACTACACCCGTACCCTCAGCGAAGCGCAGAACGGCTCCCGCCTGACCGGCGTGCCGGCCTGGATGGCGCGGGCGCGCGTCAATTTCGACAGCAGCGATACCCGCTTCGGCGGCGAAGTGGCGTGGCGCTTCATTGCCGACATCGCCCACAACGCCACCGTCGAATACGGCCGCTATGCCGTCGTCGATGCCAGCGCCTACTACCATCTCGATGCCGCGCGCAGCCACAAGCTGAGCCTGCTGGTGGAGAACCTGTTCGATCGCGACTACGGCACCGCACTGATCACCAACGGCAGCCGCCTGGTGCCGCAGCTCGGCCGGCCGCTGAACGCCGAACTGCGCTACACCTACCGCTTCTGATTCACTCGCGCCACACGCCGCCCGCCGCGTTGCGGGCAGCGTGGCCGAAGCTTCCACTCGGCCATCCATGCCCCACGGCCGCCGTACATGACGTTGCCGGCATGCCGAACCCTCACGAAACCGCACCGTGCCCATCATTCCGTCCGCCCTGCCAGCTGCCTTCCTGTCCGCCTGCCGCTCCCTGGCACAAAGGCTCGCGCCAGCGCTGCTGCTTGCGCCGGCATTGATCTCCGGCACGCCCGCACACGGCGCCAGCACGGACGATGCGGCACCGCTGCGCTATCGCAACTGCGGGCAGGAATGGCAGTTGCCGCATCCACCGCAACGCATCATCGCGCTGAATCAGCATGCCGCCGACCTCATGCTGGCACTGGACGGCAAGGACCGCTTGATCGGCGTCAGTTGGCTCGACGACGATGCCGAGGCAGCAGCCAGCGGCCTGTACCAGGGCGTGCCGGTCATCGCCCGCCGCTACCCGTCGCTGGAGGCAGTGCTCGCCCATGAAAGCGATTTCCTCGTCGCCGGCTTCGCCACCGCCTTCATGCCTGGACGCGGGCCGGGCACACGCGATGCGCTGAGTGCCGAACGCATCGGCAGCTATCTCGTCGAGGAGGCCTGCGATCCCATGCAGCGCACTGCCGATGTTTTTGGCGACGTTCTGCACGATCTGCGGACGATGGGCCGGCTGCTCGGCGCGGAGCAGCGGGCGCAAACCCTGGCCGACAGGTTTTCCTCGCAGATCGCGGCGGCACGCGGTCAACCGCTCCCGCGACCGGTGAATGTGCTGGTGTTCGACAGCGATCTGCGCGCGCCCATCGTCGAAGGCGGTCGTGGTTTCGTCACCGCCATGCTGTCGCTCAGCGGTGCCCGCAACGTCTTCGACGACCTCGATCTCAGCCGCGGGAACGTGTCCTGGGAACAGGTCGTGGCGCACTCGCCGGACGTGATCGTGCTGATCGATGCCAACTGGTCGAGCGCCGCCGACAAGCGCAGCTTCCTGCTGCACGACCCCATCCTGTCGGCCCTGCCGGCCGTGCGCGACGGCCGCTTCATCGAATTGCGCTTCACCGCGGCCGTGCCCGGCATCAAGAGCGGCGAAGTGCTGGAACGGCTGACACGCGAACTGCACGCCGTGGCAGCCAAGCTGCCTCCCGCGGTGCAATGAGCATGTCGGGCGCTGCTCCTGCCGGGCCTTTGCTTCAGGCCCACGCCCTCGCCTGGCACAGCAGACCGGGGCAGGCCATCGTGAGCGGCATCAGTTTCGCGCTGCAGCCCGGCGAAGTATTGGGCGTGCTCGGCCCCAATGGTGCCGGCAAGACCACCTTGCTGCGCCTGCTGTACCGCCATCTGCGGCCGAGCGCCGGCCAGGTCCGGCTTCGCGGCAAGGACATCTGGCGATGGACGGCACGCGACTTCGCCCGCGAGGCGGCGGTCGTACCGCAGGACACGCCGGCCGATTTCGCCTTGAGCGTGCGTGACATCGTCGCCACCGGCAGGCTGCCGCGAATCGGCCGCTGGCAGTGGTGGGACAGCAGCCACGACGGCGCCGTGGCGCGCGCGCTGGCCGCCTTCGAACTCGATGCCCTCGCCGACACCCGCTTCGCCCTGCTGTCCGGCGGCGAGCGCCAGCGCGTGCTGTTTGCCCGCGCGCTGGTGCGCGATCCCGTGTTGCTGCTGCTCGACGAGCCCACCAACCATCTGGACATCCGCCACCAGCTCGATGCGCTGGAGAAAATGCGGGCGCTGGGACTGAGCGCGGTCGTCTCGCTGCACGATCTCAATCTCGCCGCACGCTACTGCGACCGCGTGCTGGTGCTCGCCAGAGGCACTGCGGTGGCCTGCGGAACGCCGGTGGACGTATTGCGGCCCAGCCTGCTGAGGGAAGTCTTCGGCGTCGATAGCGAAGTGCTGGACGATCCGCGCACCGGGCGCCCCTGGCTGGCGTTCTACCCGTCGAAACCGACGCCATGAACCGCCTTTCCGCCCGGCCCCACCTGCCGTATCCGATGCGCCTGTCGCTCCTGGCTGCATGCATGCTGGCGCTCGCCGTCGGCACATTGCTCAAGGGTACGCTCAGTTTCACGCCGGCACAGTTGTACGAGTTGCTGCACGCGGCAATGCACGGCGACCCTTCCGGGGTACTGGACAGCCCCTCGGCCCGCATCCTGCTGGGGCTGCGCATTCCGCGCATGCTGCTCGCCTTCCTGGTCGGCGCGGGGCTGGCCGTGGCCGGCGCGGTGCTGCAGGCCGGTACGCGAAACCAGCTCGCCGACCCCTACCTGTTCGGCCTGTCGGCCGGGGCGACGCTCGGCGTGGTCGGCCTGATCACGCTGGCCGGTGCCTCGGTCGGCACCACCTCCATTGCCCTGGCCGCGTTCTGCGGCGCCACGCTGGCGCTGGCACTGGTCGCCGGCTCTGCCTTCCCGCGGCGGGGCGAAGCGCCGGAAAGGCTGGTGCTGGCCGGCGTCGCGGTTGCCTTCCTGCTCTCGGCGGCGAGCAACTTCCTGATCTACTGGGGCGGCCGCGAGGTAGCGCAGTCGGCGCTGTTCTGGGCGCTCGGCAGCCTGGGCGGCGCACGCTGGCCGATGCTGGCGCTGCCCGCCGCAGTGGTTGCCGCCGGCTTCCTGTACTGCCTGTACCACGGCCGCCAGCTCGATGCCCTGACGATGGGCGAGGAAAGCGCCACCACGCTGGGCATCGATGTCCGCCGCACCCGGCTCGCGCTGCTGCTGGTGGCGACGCTGATGACCGCAGTGCTGGTCTCCCAGGCCGGCGCGATCGGCTTCGTCGGGCTGGTGGTGCCGCATCTGGCACGCCATCTGGCCGGCGGCGCGCATCTGCGCCTGCTGCCGGCCTGCGCGCTGCTCGGCGGCGCCCTGCTGATGGCCGCCGACTGGCTGGCACGCGTCGTCGTCGCGCCGTCCGATCTGCCGGTCGGCATCATCACTGCCGGCATCGGTGGCATCTACTTCCTGCTGATGCTCCACAGCCAGCGGCGTTGAGCATTCTTGACAAGCGTGCATGGATACCCAATAGTCGCGCCCAGCATTGCGCGCCCGCCTCCGTCATCGGAAGCACCGGGCTGAAAAGGGAACACGGTGGAAATCCGTGGCTGTCCTCGCAACTGTAAGCGCCGAGCGGATCGTCGGCATACCACTGCCCGGGTACGGGTGGGAAGGTGACGATCAGCGTTGAAGCGTGAGTCAGG
This sequence comes from Thauera butanivorans NBRC 103042, assembly GCF_001591165.1. Taxonomy (GTDB): domain Bacteria; phylum Pseudomonadota; class Gammaproteobacteria; order Burkholderiales; family Rhodocyclaceae; genus Thauera; species Thauera butanivorans. The sequence continues at coordinate 9,854 of NZ_BCUG01000007.1, read as the reverse complement.
AGACCTGCCAATGCAAGTTACTGCGCCATCGAGCGAGGGCTCTGGGTGGACGGCCATGCCGCTGCAGTAGCGTAAACATTTGTTTTGTTTACACTTACCGCAACGGATGGCGCCGATTTCATCTTGTTCGCAGTGTTGTTCCGCATCGTCCGGCCAGCGCCGGGCAACATGGTCATGGGCACAGCCCGTGGCCGGGAATGCCTGTGAAACCATTCCGTCGCGGCGAGTTCCTTCTGGAGCCTGACCCGATGAGACATCCCCTGCTGGGCGCCGCCACCGCGCTCGTTCTGCTGCCGGCCGCGCATGCTGCCGACACCTCCCTGGCCGGCGTGGTGGTGGAAGCCACCAAGCTGGAGAAATCGCAGTTCACGATGACCCAGTCCGCCTCGGTGATCGAGGAAGAAGACATCGTCCGCGGCGGCTACACCGACGTCGCCGAGGTGCTGCGCAGCCTGGCCGGCATCGAGTTCAAGCAGGTCGGCGGCCCCGGCCAATACACCTACCTGCGGATGCGCGGCTTCGGCGCCGGCCACGTGCTGGTGGTGGTCGACGGCATGACGCTGAACCAGCCCGGCTCCGGCGACGTCGGCAGCCTGCTGGGCCAGATCGACCCGTCGACGATCTCGCGCATCGAAGTGCTGCGCGGCCCGCAGGCCGTGCTGTACGGCGCCAACGCCACCGCCGGGGTGATCTCCATCACCACCAGGCGCGGCAGCCAGGAACCGCGACTGTCGATCGCGGCCGAGGCCGGCTCGCTCGGCTGGCGCAAGCTCAAGGGCAGCTGGCAACACGTGGTGGAGCTGGGCGACGGCCAGTTGAGCAGCTCGCTGTACGCTTCCAAGACCGACAGCGACGGCGTTCACCGGCACGAGGAATTCAAGGACGAAGAGCTCCAGCTTTCGCTCGACTACCGCTCGGCGAACTTCGACGCCGGCTTGTCTGCCTGGCACGCCGACAATCGCTTCAGCTTCGCCCATCTGACCGAAGTCACCCGCAGCAGCGGGCATCCGACCTACTGGGCGAGCCAGTTGCCCGACCCCAACGCTTATAACGACACCCGTACCCGAGTCGTCAGCGCCTACCTCGAACACCGGCTCAGCGACCGCCTCAGCCACCGCCTGGAAGCGGGCTGGACCGAATCGCGGCGCAAGACGCTGGACCGCGACGACGGCCTGCTGGGCTACGTCACCGCGCCTTGGGACGGTTTCTCCCCCGACTGGATGAACATCTACAACCGGGGCGACGCGGTACCGATCTTCGACAACGGCAGCCCGCAAGCCGCTTATTACAAGGACAAGAGCACCGAGTTCGACTACAGCCTGCGCTACGAGGCCGGCGGCCTGAAGGCGCTGGCCGGCATCGAACTGTACGAATCGGACGCCAGGCAGTGGGGGCAATATGGTGAGCTGGACGGCGACACCGACCGCAAGTCCTTCTATCTCAACGGCGAATACGCGGTGGGTGCGAGCGGCCTGACGCTGGCTGCCGGCCTGCGCCATGATGATTACGACGTCTGGGGCGACAAGACCACCGGCAGCGTCGGCGCCAGCTACCAGCTCGGCTCGGTGACGCTGTTCGCCAACCATGGCACCAGCTATCGCGCGCCGACGCTGCAGCAGTTGTTCAACCCCAACTACGGCAGCACCTCGCTCAGCCCCGAAAGCGGCCGCAGCACCGAGATCGGCATCCGCCAACTGGTGCCGGACACCGGCTTCAGTTGGGAAGCGACCGCCTGGCATTCGCGCGTCAAGGATGTCGTGATCTACGACGCCAGCATTGCCAACCCGAACAACCCGTTCGGCGGCTTCGGCATGTACGCCAATGCCGACCAGCAGCGCACGCGCGGCCTCGAGCTGAGCTTCGCCTGGGCACTGGACGAAGCCTGGACGCTCAAGGGCAACTACACCTACACCGACTCGCATACCCGCAAGGCCGGGGCCGACTACGCCCGCACGGTGCTGATCGCCCGCCACAAGGCCAACCTCGGCGCCTTCCACGCCAGCGGCCCGCTGAGCGCCGGCATCAACGCCTACTACACCGGCCGCCGGCTGGACTGGACGCAGCGCGACTGGGTGGACGACTACGTGCGTGTCGACGTCTCCGCCCGCTATGCGCTCAACAAGGACACGGCGGTGTACGCCCGCGTCGAGAACCTGTTCGACGCCGACGTTTCGGAAGGCCTCGGCTACGAGCAGCCCGGCGTCTACGGCATCGTCGGCATCGAGTACCGCTTCTTCTGAAGCAGTCGACCACCACCCGCGGCGCGGGCCGGCCCGCGCCGCTTCGAGGAACACGCCATGAACAACCCGACAACGGTGCTACCACCGGTGATCGACGAACCCGGCCTGGGCCGCGTCCAGATCTGGTCGCTGCCCACCGACGAAAACACGCTGTGGATGCTGGTCAAGGACATCTTCCAGGGCCACTGGCGCGGCATTCATTTCGGCACCCTGGTGCCCGGCGCAGTATGGGAGATTCGCGCACCCAACGCGCCGGTCAACATCGGCCTGCTCGACGGCTATCTGACCGTCGACTTCGGCGCCTGGCACTTCCACCTGTGCATCGGCCACTTCAGCGGCACCACGCCTGAACTCGCTGCAAAGCGGCGCACCGGGCGCGCCGAGTTCTACCGGGTACTCGGCAACGACGATGCGCCCAAATCCTGGGGCGTGCGGATGTTCACCGCCGCCGGCGACCAGCAGGTGACGGTCTTCCTGCCCAACCCCTTCCTCAACGACGAAGGCCGGCTCGCATCGGAGCCCGACTGGTCGAAGCTGAAAGCCTGGGACGAGTTGCGCCTCGCCTATCTCGATCTGCCGCCCGATCCGCTCGACCGCAGCGGCAGCGGCCTGGTGTGCGGCGGCTGAGACCATGCCCCTGTCGATGATGCGCCTGCGCCGGCCTGTGTACGCAACTGCGCTGCGGCTGTACCTGCTCGTACTCGCTGCGATCTGGCCCGGTGTGCAGCCGGCTACCGCAGCGGCACCGGCTGCCAGGCCGCAGCGCATCGTGTCGCTGAACCTGTGCACCGACCAGATCCTGCTGCAACTGGTCGGGCGCGAGCGCATCGCCGCACTCTCCTTCCTCAGCCAGGATGCTTTCAGCACCGCGCTGCATGAACAGGCCCGCGGCCTGCCGATCGCCTGGGGCAACGCCGAGGAAGTGCTCGCCCTGCAGCCCGATCTGGTGCTGGTCGGCGCCTACACCACCCGCCACACCACGGCGATGCTGCGGCGCTTCGGCATTCCGGTGCTGGTGGTGGCGGGTGCCAACGGCTTCGACGAGGTCGCCGCCGAACTGCGCAGCGTGGCGCGCGCCGTCGGCGAGGAAGCGCGCGGCGAAGCCATCATCGCCCGCTTCGCCGAGCGCCTGGCCGAGCTCGAAGCCAGCCACCGCAGTCCTCGCCCGCTCGCCACCCAATTCGCCTCCGGCGGCTACAGCGCCGGCAGCGCAACGCTGTACCATGACATCTTCGCCGCCGCCGGCCACGACAACGGCGCCGCCCGCGGCGGCCTCGCCGGCTACGGCATCCTGCCGCTGGAAAAGCTCGTCGAACATGCTCCCGACGTGCTGATCGGCAGCGACTACCGCCGCGGCACGCCGACGCTGGGCAACCGCCTGCTGCAGCACCCGGCGATCGCCGGGCTGGGCGCGCACGAAGTGGTACTGCCGGCGCGCCTGACGGTCTGCGGCGGACCATGGAATCTCGACGCCGCAGCACTGCTCGCTGCCGAGGGGGGACAGCGATGAGCTTCTCCCGCAGCCGGCTGGCAGTGATCGGACTCGCCATCGCACTTGCAGGCCTCGCAGCGCTGTCGCTGATGATCGGCTACGTCGACCTCAGCCCCCGGCGCCTGATCGCCGGCACGCTTGCCGGCGACCTGGTGCCGCAGCGCATCCTGCTCGACATCCGCCTGCCGCGCACCGTGCTGTGCCTGGCGGTGGGCGCGGCGCTCGGCATTGCCGGCGCGGCGATGCAGGGCCTGCTGCGCAACCCGCTGGCCGAACCCGGCCTGCTCGGCGTTTCCAGCGGCGCCGCGCTGGGTGCGGTGCTGGCGCTGTACACCGGCTTCGCCGACGCCTTCTACCTTGCGCTGCCGCTGGCCGGCTTCGCCGGCACGGCCATTGCCGTGGCTTTCGTGTTCGCCCTCGCCGGCCGCCACACCGGCGCCACCACGCTGATCCTGGCCGGCGTCGCGGTGTCCTCGCTGTGCGGCGCGCTGATTTCGCTGATCCTCAACTGGTCGCCCAATCCCACCGCGATGAGCGAGATCGTGTTCTGGATGATGGGTTCGCTGGCCGACCGCAGCAGCCGCGACGTCGGCCTCGCGCTGCCCTTCATCGCCGCCGGCGCCGTGCTGCTGCTGGGCTGCGGCCGCGGCCTGCGGGCGCTGACCCTGGGCGAGGACACTGCCCGCTCGCTCGGCATCGACCTCGGCCGGCTGCGCTTTCGTATCCTCGTCGGCAGCGCCGCAGCGGTCGGCGCGGCGGTTTCGGTGTCCGGCGCAATCGGCTTCATCGGTCTGGTCGCGCCGCACCTGATGCGCCCGCTCGCCGGCGGCGATCCCGGCCGCCTGCTGCCGCTGTCGGCCTTGGCCGGCGCAGTGCTGCTGATGCTGGCCGACATCGGCGTGCGCCTGCTGCACGGCGGCGGGCCGGAACTCAAGCTCGGCGTGCTCACCGCGCTGGTCGGCGCGCCCTTCTTCCTGGTGCTGATCCTGCGCACCCGCAGGGAGATGCCATGAGCGTACTGTCCGGCAAGAATCTCGGCGTCGCCGTGCGCGACCGGCAATTGATCGAAGGCATCGACCTCGAACTGCGGGCAGGCGAGCTGACCGGCATCATCGGCGCCAACGGCGCCGGCAAATCCACCCTGCTCAAGGCACTGGCCGGACTGCTGCCATGCAGCGGCCGGATCATGCTCGATGGCCGGCCACTGCAAACCCATTCCCTGAACGGACGCGCCTGCCGCATCGCCTATCTGGCCCAGGGCCACAGCGCCCACTGGCCGCTGCCGGTACGCGAGGTGGTGGCGCTGGGCCGGCTGCCCCACGGCCGCGGCGACGGCCCGGAGGATGCAGCCATCGTCGATCGCGTCCTGCGCGCGACCGATGCGCTGGGGCTGGCCCAACGCAATGTGCTGACGCTGTCGGGCGGCGAACGTGCGCGCGTGATGCTGGCGCGCGCGCTGGCCGTCGAACCGAAGGTGCTGCTGGCCGACGAACCGCTGGCCGCGCTCGACCCCGCCCACCAGATCAGCATCATGCAGTTGTTCGCCGCCGAAGCCGCCGCCGGCCTGGCGATCGGCGTCGTGCTGCACGACCTGACGCTTGCTGCCCGCTTCTGCAGCCGCCTGGTACTGCTGCACAAGGGCCGCGTGCTGGCTGCCGGCGCGCCGCGCGAAGTGTTCGACGACACTCTGCTGGCCGAAGCCTTCGGCATCCGGGCACTGCACTTCGAGCACGGCGGCCTGCGGCTGCCGGTACCGTGGCAGCTCACCGGGAAAAACGGCAAGCCTGCTGGCGGCGATCCAGTGGCAAGCAACAGCGCAGCCGCATGACCAGGGCCGGATGAAAGGCGCACGGCGAGCGCCGCTTCGCATCCGCTACATGCCGCCACGAGCCGCTGCGGCATAGGTCTCGAAATGGTCAAAACACCCGTGCAGCCCAAAACCCACGATGCTAGAGTGGTCGGCGGCCCTGGTGCCTGCAAACAAACAATATCAATGATCCGCTGGAGGAAGACACAATGACCTTGCCGACTCGTGTACAGGCGCACAAGCTGTCCCCGAACGCCTCGCTTTGCATTCCCGGTTTCAACCTGATCGGCGCGGACTCGCCCGCCGTCGAGGCGATGACCGATTTCACCCGCGTCAACGCAGTCACCATCACCACCGACGATCCGGTCAGCGAAGCCAACACCCGCATGATTTCGCGCGGCGTGCGCCTGCTGATGGTGCTCGACGGACGGGAGCGGGTCGCCGGCCTCATCACCGCGCGCGACATCCTCGGCGAAAAGCCGCTGCAGATCGCCCGCTCGCGTTCCTGCAGGCATGACGAACTGACGGTCGGCGACCTGATGACGCCGATCGCCACCATCGACACGCTGTATCTCGGGGAAATCCTGACCGCCCGCGTCGCCGACGTGCTGGAGGCACTGAAGAAGCTCGGCCGCCAGCACATCCTGATCGAGGATACCGACCCCGCGACCGGCCAGCCGCGCGTACGCGGCCTGTTCTCTGCCACCCATATCGGCCGCCTGCTCGGCGTGCCGGTGCTCGGCTTCGACCTGCCGCGCACCTTCGCCGAAATCGAGGCGGCGCTGGCGGGCTGAATCCTGGCGAACTGAATTCGCGGCCTGCGGCGGCGGCGGACGAAGCCCTCCGCCCGCCGCAGTTCATCCAGATGATGCCTTACTCGTCCGTCTCAGGCACATAGATGAAGGAGCCGTCCTTCATCCGATAGGCCACACCGGCACGCGAGCCTTCGCCGGTGCCGATCTCGCCGCTGGCCTGGTAGTGCTCGATGATCTCGCCTTTCTTGACGATCATCTCCATATTGGGCTGGCCGGGGTTCTTGATGACGGTGACGTCTTCCTGGACGAAGGGATTCATCGGGTTGCTGGCGACGGCGAGCAGCAGCGCGGCGATGATGACCAGGAACACGTCGATCAGGTTGACCACCGACAGGATGGGATCGTCGGCCTCGATGTCGTCCATCAGGCGCAGGCCGGCACGGCGAGGGCCGCCGGCACCGCGCGCCCTGGCCGGCGGCAGCGCCGCCGCGGGAGCGTTCGGGCGGATGCTCACAGCACGCCCTCCGCAGCCAGCGGTGCCACGGGGTCGTCGTACTCCTGCGCCTCGGGCAGGTTTTCGTGCTCGATCTCGGCCAGTTCGGTCGCCAGCCAGCGCCGCCGCACGCTGGCGATGCCATAGGTGATCGCCGAGGCGATCAGGGCCAGGATCACCGCCGAGAAGGCGACCATCAGGTTGCGGCTGACTTCCTGCAACTGGCCATCGGCCAGCGCCATCAGCGCCGGCCCCATCGGGATCATCGTGGCGACGAGACCGAGCATCGGACCGACCCGGCTGGCGATGCGCAGCATTTCGAGGCGCTTGACCGCGATCGCTTCGAGCGCGGTCAGGTGCAGGCCCGGGCGCTCGCTCAGCGCCGCGCGCAGTTCGAAGGCGCGCAGTTCGCCCCGCTGCCGCTGCCTGGCCTGCACGACGAAGCAGCCGAGCGCGTAGAAGGCGTAGAAGAACAAGGCGGCAACCAGCAGCAGCACCGGCAGCAGGAACAACTGGGACAGGCCGTACATGGCCGATTCGACGATTTGCGACATGCTTCTTTTTCTCCGGGGAAAGTGGAAATACGCGGACGACGAAAGCGGAACGCGTCATCGCCTGCCCGATTGGATGTTCGAACAGCAGCGCCTCGGCCTCCCGGTCGAAGTGCCGTCCGAGGAGAGCTGGGGCTGCGCCCTACCATTTGCCTTCCAGCGCCAGCAGCCAGGTGCGTTCGCCACCGTCGCGCCCGTCCAGGCGCCAGCTTTCCGCGCCATGGCGCGCATGGCGGTGCTGGCGCTCGTCGGCGCCGAGCACGTTGTCCACCGACAGGCGCAGATCGACGCCGCGGGCGATCTGGCGGGTGACATGGGCGTCCAGCCGGGAGCCGCTGCGGATGCGGGCGATGCGCTCGTCGCCCAGGCGGGTGCGCGCCGGGCCGCTGTGCTTGAGCTGGAAGCCGAAGCGGGTGGCCGCGCCCGCCGGCGCGTGCTCGTAGCTCAGGCTGAAGAGATGGCGCGGGGTGTCGTTGGCGATGCGGCGGATGCCCAGGCGCGCGTCATCCACCCTTGCGTGCGGCAGGGTCAGCGTGGCGCGCAGGCTGCCGCCGTCCAGCGCCCTGGCAAGCAGCGCAGCGTCGAGCCTGGCGCTCAGTTCCACGCCCCAGTGGCGGGCGTCGCCGGCGTTGTACGGGCGCTCCACCCAGCGTCCGGCCTCCAGCGCGCTGCGGCGCTCGATGAAGTCGCGCGTACGGCGCGCATACAGGTTCATGCCGAGCACACTCTTCTCGCCAGCGAGATAGCGTTCGACACCGAACTCCACGCGCAGCACGCGCTCGGCCGAGAGATCGGGATTGCCGCCGACGTCGGCTTCCAGCGGGGTGTTGTACTCGGTACTGCGCGTGACCAGCGGCGTGATCTCGTCCAGCTTGGGCACGCGCAGGCCGGTGCCGGCCGAGGCGCGCAGCACCCAGGCCTCGGCCGCCTGCCAGCGCAGTGCGAGCGAGGGCGACGCCGCCCGTTCGCCGTGCCAGCCGCTGCCGGCATGCTGGCGGGCGGCTTCCAGGCGCAGGCCGGCGGTCAGCGTGAGCGCCTCGCTCAGCGTCCATTCGTCCTGCAGCCACAGCGCGGCATTGCGCTCGCGCACCACATGGCGGTGGTTCGCGGCATCCAGCGCCTGCCGGTCATGGCGGGAAAAGGCCGCGCCCTCCAGCGCCAGCGACAGCAGGTGGGTCTCGGCCAGCGCCTGGTCCAGCCGCAGCGAGCCGGTGAATTCGCGTTCGTGGCGGTCGAGGGCTTCGGACCAGGCCGGCGACAGCGGCCCGGTGCGCCGGGTGCGGGTGTCGCGCTCGCCGTCCATCAGCGCCAGCCGGGTGCTGAGCTTGCCGTCCGCACCGACGCGGGTTTCGCCGTCGGCGCGCAGCCGAGCGATGCGGAAGGCGCTGCGTTCGCGGTCGTGGCGGGCGGCCGCCAGGGGCTCGCCGGCCCCGCCGCGCTCGGCCGTCTGCCGGCGCAGGCCATCGTTGCGGTAATAGCTCGGCCACAGGCTCAGGCGGGTGTCGCCGGCTTTCCACGACAGCCGCGGCGACAAGATCAGCTCATCGACACTGTAATGGCCGGACAGCGCTTCGGCGGACCACGCGGCCGGCAGCATGCGCCACTGCCGGCTGTCGACCGGCATGCGGTGGCGGTTCACGGTGACCGGCAGCAGCCAGCTGAAGCCGCCCTCCCCGCCGCCGAGGCTGGCGGTGAGCTGGGCGTTGGGCTCGTCGCCGCGCTGGCCGCCGACCACGCGCAGCGAGGCGCTGCGCTGGCTCACCGGCGCCTTCATGACCAGGTTGACAACGATTTCCGCCGTGGCGCCGAATTCGGCCGAGCTGCCGCGCAGCAGTTCGATGCGCTCCAGTTCGCCGGCCGGCAGGCGGCCGACCAGGGTCAGCGCATGGCGGCCGCTGGCGGTGGGGCGTTCGCCATTGACCAGGATCAGCACCGCGTCGCGCGCCACCCCACGGGCGCCGGCAGCGGCAGAGTCCGCGCCGTGGCCGGCGCGCTCCAGGCCGGGCAATTTGCGCAACACCTCGGCCACCGACAGGCCGCCCAGGCTGCGGATTTCGTCCGTGTCGATGACCAGCTTCACGCCGGGGGCGAGGCGCTGTTCGGTCAGGGCGTCGAAAGTGGCGCTGACGCCGACTTCGGGCAGCAGCGTGGCGTCGGGCTCCACCGCCCAGCCGGCCAGGGCCAGCGTGCAGGCAACCGCACCGGCGGCGGTCCTGCATGCGATGGCAGCGGCTGGCCTCATGGCGCCAACGGCCGGACACGCCACTGGCGCAGCATGCCGCCCAGGAAGGCGAGCAGGGTCAGCGCGGCGAGCAGCAGTTCGAACCAGGGCGCGGGCGCGGCGCCCTGCTCGGCCTGGACCTGCTCCAGCACCTGGCCGGTGACCTGCTCGGGCGCGGCGGCACCGGCAGCCTCGCCCTGCGCCGGCTCGCCGGCGGACTCGAGGCCGAAGCCCACGGCCAGCGTCTGCACGTAGTCGCCGACCATGCTGCTGGCGGGCTGGTAGTCGAGGCGTT
>NZ_BCUG01000006.1 GCF_001591165.1 Thauera butanivorans NBRC 103042 | reverse complement strand
GGGCGCGGCGCCCTGCTCGGCCTGGACCTGCTCCAGCACCTGGCCGGTGACCTGCTCGGGCGCGGCGGCACCGGCAGCCTCGCCCTGCGCCGGCTCGCCGGCGGACTCGAGGCCGAAGCCCACGGCCAGCGTCTGCACGTAGTCGCCGACCATGCTGCTGGCGGGCTGGTAGTCGAGGCGTTCGATGGCGTCCCGGTACACCTCCACCAGCTTGCGCAGGGTCTGATCGTCGGTGTTCCAGTATTCCTTGCGCGCCGCTTCCAGCATGCGCTCGGCGATCTGCGCCTTGGCGGTCGGGTTGTGCTGCTCGAACCACTCGTCCATCTTCATGTCGAGCGAGTCGTCGATATAGACGTCGAAGAAGCCCTGCCACTGGTCGTCGCGGACGATCTCGGGCGCCACCGCGGTCCAGCCCCAGAAGTTGTTGACGGTGTCGACCACATTCATCGTGCCGGCATGGCCTTCCTGCTGCATGGCGCCGATCCACTGCGGATGGAAATAGCGCGAGCGCAGTTCGCCGGCGAGGAAGCGCGCGGCGGATTCCACCTTGCTGCTGTCGGCGTCGCGCAGGTTGCTGATGTACAGCTCGGGGCTCTTGCCGCCGAGATGGCGCACCGCCAGGCCGATGCCGCCCAGGTACTGGAAGGGGTCGTCGGTGGTGAGCATGCCGTACAGGTTGGACGAGCGCGCCAGCACCGCCGCCTCGACCTCGCGCAGTTGCTCGGCGTAGAGGTTGATCTGCGCCGGCTTGCTGCCCCAGCGCGACTCGGTGGGGCCGAAGGCGTACTGCATGCGCTGCAGGTAGAGCTCGGCGAGCTTGCCTTCGTCCTCCCAGGTGTCGGTGGCCAGCGCGGCGTCTTCCAGCCCGGTGCCGTAGCTGCCGCTTTCGCCGGAGAAGATCCGGGTCAGCGCGTGTTCGCGCGCGTCCTCGGCGGAGAAACCCTGCTCCAGCAGGCGCTTTTCCAGCGCCAGGGTGTTGCTCCGCACCGCATTGTCCGGCTCGTCCAATTCGGCGACGCGTTCCACCGCGCGCGCCAGGTGCAGCATCACGTTGGGGAAATGGTCGCGGTACAGGCCGGTGGCGGACAGCACCACGTCCACCCGCGGACGGCCGAGCTCGGTGCGCGGGATCACTTCGATGTCGCTGATGCGGCCGAAGCGGTCCCATACCGGCTTTACGCCGAGGGCGTGGAAGGCCTGCGCTTCGAGCACGCCGAGGTGGCGCATTGCCTCCACCGACCACAGCGAGAACGCCACCTTGCGCAGCTCGCTGCCGTGCTGGGCGCGGTGCGCGGCGAGCAGTTGGGCGAAGGCTTCGGCGCCGGCGGCATAAGCTTGCTCGGTGGGCAGGCGCGAGGGATCGAAGCCGTACAGATTGCGCCCGGTGGGCAGGCTCTCGGGGTTGCGCACCGGGTCGCCGCCGTAATGGGTGTCGATGAAGCGCCCATCCAGCGCCGCCAGCAGGCCGACGTGCTCGCCGGCGGCCGACAGCGCATCGAAATGGCCGCGCGCCTCGGTCAGTAGCTCGGCGAGTTCAGGATCTGCGGAGCCGGCCGGTACGGCAGCAGTCTTCCCGGCATCGGTCGCCGCGGCACGGGCCGCCCCGGCGTCAACAGCTACGGCAGGGGCTTCCCCATCTCCCGCCGCCGCAGGCTGATCGGCCGAAGCAGCAGCACCAGATTCGGCACCAGCCGGCGCAGCGCCGGCCTTTGCCGCCGCTTCCAGCAGATGGCCGGCGAGCAGGCGGTAGGGCGGCGTCTCGGCGAGCTTGCGGAAGTCGTCGACGAACAGTTCCTTGGGGTCGTCCAGGCCGAGCTTGCCGTACAGGCGCTCGCCCAGCATCTGCATCACCGTGCTCAGGCGGTGTTCGGCCTGCGGCGCCTGACCGAAGGTGTGCAGGCCGAGCGGCTGGGCGGTCTGCGCCAGCGCGTGCAGCCAGTCGTGCAATTCGCGCTCGAAGGGCACGAAGTCGGCGCGGGCGCGCTCGGCGGTCCAGCCGATGTCCTCGATCAGGTTCAGCCGCGCGGCTTCGTCGACGATCGCGGCAATGGTGCGCTCCTTCACCGCGCCGTCGTCGAGCAGGCCGTACTCGTGCAGCAGGTCGTGCAGCGGCATCAGCTTTTCGTGCAGGCCGGCGGGGGCGAAGGACGGCGTCTGGTGGCTGATGACGGTCGCCCGCCCGCGGCGCTTGGCCTGGGTGGCCTCGCCGATGTTGTCGACGATGTAGGGGTAGACGATCGGCGTGTCGCCAAGCGTGAGATAGGGGTCGTCGTGGATCGACAGCCCGCGCTCCTTGCCCGGCGTCCATTCCTGGCTGCCGTGGGTGCCGAAGTGGATCAGCGCGTCGGCGTCGAACTGCGTGCGGGCGTAGAGATAGGCGGCGAGGTAGAAGTGGGTCAGCGGCACCCGGGTGTCGTGGT
>NZ_BCUG01000005.1 GCF_001591165.1 Thauera butanivorans NBRC 103042 | reverse complement strand
AGGGGTCGTCGTGGATCGACAGCCCGCGCTCCTTGCCCGGCGTCCATTCCTGGCTGCCGTGGGTGCCGAAGTGGATCAGCGCGTCGGCGTCGAACTGCGTGCGGGCGTAGAGATAGGCGGCGAGGTAGAAGTGGGTCAGCGGCACCCGGGTGTCGTGGTAGATGGCCTTTTCCGCCGGTTCGCCGGCACGGCCGCGCGGCGGCTGCGGCAGGATGGCGAGATTGCCCAGTTGCAGGCGCGGGATGGCGAAAGCGCGCTCGCCTTCGGCGCCGATCAGCATCGGATCGTCGGCCGGCACGCCCCAGTGCGCTTCGATGCGGCTGCGCACCGGCTCCGGCAAGGCCTCGTACCAGGCGAGGTAGTCGGCCAGCGGCAGGCGCGCGGCCAGGTTGCGCGCCACCAGCTCGTCGAGGCGGCGCACCGCATCGGCACGATAGAACGGCGCCAGCATGTCGGCAGCGGCATCGACCATGCCCTGCTCCTCCAGCGGCTCGACCGCATAGCCGGCGCCGCGCAGCGTCTCCGTCAGCAGCGCCAGGCTGCGCGGCACGTTCATGAACGAGGCCGACAGGTTCTTCTCGCCTTCCGGATAGTTGTAGAACATCAGCGCGACGCGCTTGTCGGCGTTGGCCTTGGCGCGCAGGCGGATCAGCTTGAACACCTTGTCCACCAGCGCGTCGGCCTGCTCGGGGATCAACACCGCATCGCCGTCCTCGATCGCGGCGACCATCAGCGGGTCGGTGAGCCCCGCAAACTCCGGAATCGCCAGGTAGAAGGGCACGCCGCTGGTCGGCACGCCGACCGGGTCCGCGCGCCAGTCGTCGGCATCTCCGCCGCGCCAGGTCAGGGCCTGCAGCACCGGCACGCCGAGGCGCAGATAGTCCTCGCGCCGGCTGCCCTGGTACATCACCTGCAGGTTGACGATGAGATCCACCACCGGCTTGCCATCCTCGCCGTACAGCAGATCGAGCGCGCCGGCGCCCGCGGTGGTCGGGTGGAAATACACCAGCGGCAGCGCGCCGCGCGCTTCCAGCCGGCGCACCAGTTCGTCCACATGGGCCATGCCGAGGTTGCCGATGTAGGCGCGATGGATGGCGATGCCGACCGCCGGCCCGCGCCCGGCGCGCTCCGCGCCCAGCCAGGCACGGTAGGCCGCCAGGTTGGCGACCACCAGATCCGGGTGGTCCGGATGATAGAAGCCGGCTTCCGGGTAGATCGACGGCGCGGGCACCTCGACACCACGCTCGCCTGCCAGGTGATGGCGCACCCAGGCGAACAGGCCGGCGAAGTTGCGCTGGCCGCCGTTGCGGTAATAGTCGTGCAAGCTCTGGCCGTGGGCGGGGTCGAGGCCGCCGCCGGCCTGCGGCCCGCGTGCCGACGACAGCAGCCAGGGCACCCCCGCCTGTTCGAGCAGCGGCCCCATGCGCTCGAGCAGGCGGCGGCCGTCTTCCTCGCGCGGCGCGTCGATCAGCACGAGATCGGCCTCTCCCAGCGCGGCGCCGATACGGGTGTCGTCATCGCGGTCGATGTTGAGCGCATCCACGTCGACGCCGGCAGCCTTGCCGATCTCGCCCAGCGCGGTGAATTTGCCGGCGAGGACGAAATCGCTGCTCACCACCGCCACCCGCGGTGCGCCGGTGGCGGCACGCAGAGCGAACAGCGCCACGACGGCAATCAACAGCACGGCAACGAACACCAGCAACGCGCGGCGGCGGGGAGTCCCCGTGGGCGGGTTCGGCTGTTCTGCAGGAAATTGGGAGGATTCCGGAGTCATGGGCTGGCAGGAGTCGTAAACAAGGCAAAACCGGCGAACGGCTCAGCGCGCGTCCGCCGGCGGGATGGCAGGCTCAGAACGAACCGTGCAGCGACACGCGCAGCGTGCGCGGCGTTTCGGAATAGCTGAAGGCGTCGGATTTATCCACCAGGCGGACGTCGGTCAGGTTGTCCACACCGAGACTGACGCCCAGGTGCTCGTTGATGCGGTAACCGGCGCTGGCATGCAGCAGATTGTAGGACGGCGCCCGGTCGCCATCGAGATGCTGGCGGCCGATGTGCTCGGCGCGCAGCGCGGCATCCCACGGCCCTTGCTTCCAGCCCGCGCGGGCATTGAGCAGGATGCGGGAGCGGCCATTGAGCTCGTCGCCGGTCTCCTTGTCCTTGGTATCGAGCCACTGCGCGTTGCCGCCGAGGTAGAAGCCACCTCCGAGCTGCCATTTCGCTGCCGTTTCGACGCCGATGATGCGTGCTTCGTCAACGTTGTCGTACAGATAGTGGCGGCGCGGGATCGGCAGCCCGCCGGAGGGCGGCGTGATGCGCAGCAGGCGCGTGGTGATCAGGTCCTTGACGTCGTTGTGGAACACCGTGGCTTCCCATTCGAGGCCGCCGTGGGCGTAGGCCACGCCGAGTTCGACCGAGCGGCTGGTCTCCGGCTTGATGTCGGCGTTGCCGTAGAAGGAGTGCGGCCCTTCGTGGCCTTCGTAGTTGGGCGAGATCTGCTTCAGCGTGGGCGCGCGGAAGCCTTCGCCGTAGCCTCCGCGCACGGTCCAGCGCTCATCGACGTGCCACACCAGGTAGGCGCGCGGGCTGGTCTCGCCGCCGAAAATGCTGTGGCGGTCGTGGCGCACGCCGAGCGTCAGCATCACCGAGTCCGACAGGCCGATCTCGTCCTGCAGGTACAGCGCCTTGTGCGTGGCATCGTCCTTGCCCCCGGCGAGGCCGGCGTTCTTCATCTCTTCCTTGCGCGCGTCGAAGCCGATCGTCAGGTGCTGGGCGCTGCCGATGCCGAAGCCGACGCGGCCATCGACACCGCGCTCTTCCATGCTCTGCGGCCGCGTCGGCGCCACGCCGTTGGTGCGCCGGCTCTTCACCGAGAAGTCCGACTCCCATACCCGCAACTGGCTGTCGACCTCGCCCCAGTCGCCTTTCCAGGTGGCGATGGACTGGGTGCGCTCGATGTCGTAGGTATCCCTGTAGTAGGTGCCGCTGCTGATCTGCTGGCGGGTGCGCTCCTCGTCGGCGACGCGGTGCTCCAGGTCGAGGATGTGGCCGGCCAGCGGCGCCCACGACAGCAGCAGATGGCCGGCATCCAGCTCGGTGCCCTCGATTTCGGACAGCCGGCGGTTTTCCTTCAGCTTCAGCGGGTCGCGGTCGAGATGGGTCGCCGACAGGCCGATGCGCAAGCTGTCGCCGAGCGGGCCGGACAGATGGACGCCGCCGCCCACCGCATCGCCCCCGCCGGCGCCGCGGGCATCGCTGCCGGACAGGCGCACGCTGCCCTGCCAGTGGTCGGCGGGACGGCGGGTGATGGTGTTGACCACGCCGCCGAGCGCGTCCGAGCCGTACAGCACCGACATCGGCCCGCGCACCACCTCGATGCGCTCGACGTCGTCGACCGGCGCCCAGTCGTACTGGTAGTCGGAGTGCCCCACCCAGTCGTCGGTGGAGATCACGCGCAGGCCGTTGACCAGGTAGAGCGTGTGCTTGCCGTCCATGCCGCGCAGCGACATGGTCTTGCGCCCGCCGACGCTGCGGCCGAGCAAGCCGACGCCGGGGGTCTCGCGGATCGCGCCGAGCACGTTGTCGGCACCGCTGACGCGGATGTCCTCGCGCGACACCACCGAGGCGGCGGCCGGCACGTCGCGGATGGCCTGCTCGCGCTGGGTGGCGGTGACCACGACCTCGCTCAGGCGCTGGCCGTCCTCGACCGCCAGCGCGGCCGCAGGCGCCAGTCCGGCAAGGGCCAGCAGCGCGCCATACAGCGGCGCCGGTCGAAGCGGCACCTTCATTCCATCACCACGCCCGGACGCACGGGCAGACAACAGCTTCAGCATGGGTATCTCCATCGGAATCTGGCTGGCTGCCTAGCCGCACGGGCGTCGGTTGCTTGCTGAACATCGGATCGAAAGGCACGCGCATGGCCGGGAGCGGATCACGCGGCCAAGCGGCTTCCCGTGTGCCACACCGCATCTGGCAGGCATCGCACGGAACGGCAGGATTATACCAATAAATGACAATCATTCTCGTTTGATCGAGATCAATTCAGCACCGACAAAACAGGCTTCCATTGACCTGGATCAAGACCCGCGGAAGAGGCCCGCCGACGATCTGGCCTACACTGAAAGAGCTTTACGGCACACTCCAGGAGGAAGTCTCATGACGATGATGAAAGCAACCGTTTTCGTAGCCCCTGGCCGCATCGAACTGGTGGACAAGCCCATTCCCGACATCGGGCCGAACGACGCCCTGGTCCGCATCACCACCACCACGATCTGCGGAACCGACGTACACATCCTCAAGGGCGAATACCCGGTGAAGCCCGGCCTGACGATCGGCCACGAGCCGGTGGGCGTGATCGAAAAGCTCGGCAGCGCGGTGCAGGGCTATACCGAAGGCCAGCGCGTGATCGCCGGCGCGATCTGCCCGAACTTCAACAGCTATGCCGCGCAGGACGGCGCGCCGTCGCAGGATGGCAGCTACCTGATCCCGAGCGGGCAGTGCGGCGCCCACGGCCACAAGGCCACCGCTGGCTGGCGCTTCGGCAACATGATCGACGGCACCCAGGCCGAATACGTGCTGGTGCCCGACGCCCAGGCCAACCTCGCGCCGATTCCCGACGGCCTCAGTGACGAGCAGGTGCTGATGTGCCCGGACATCATGTCCACCGGCTTCAAGGGCGCCGAGAACGCCAACATCAAGCTCGGCGACACCGTGGTGGTGTTCGCCCAGGGCCCGATCGGCCTGTGCGCCACCGCCGGCGCGCGCCTGCTGGGCGCGACCACCATCATCGCAGTGGACGGCAACGACCACCGCCTGGGCATCGCCAAGGTGATGGGCGCCGACGTGACGCTGAACTTCCGCAACTGCGACGTGGTGGATGAGGTGATGAAGCTCACCGGCGGCCGCGGCGCCGACAGCTCCATCGAGGCGCTGGGTACCCAGGCCACCTGGGAGCAGTCGCTGAAAGTGCTGAAGCCGGGCGGCACGCTGTCCAGCCTGGGGGTGTATTCGGAAGACCTGAAGATCCCGATGGCCCACTTCGCCGCCGGCCTCGGCGACCACACCATCCGCACCGCGCTGTGCCCCGGCGGCAAGGAGCGCATGCGCCGGCTGATGAACGTGCTCGCCGCCGACCGCCTCGACCTCGGCGTGCTCGTCACCCACCAGTACAAGCTCGACGACATCGTCGCCGCCTACGAGCTGTTCGCCAACCAGAGGGACGGCGTGCTGAAGGTCGCGATCAAGCCTTCCTGACCGCCCGTGTTGCAGTTGCAGCGGCAAGCGCCCGGCCCGACAGGGTCGGGCGTTTTTTCTGCCGGATGCGGCTCGGCCCACAGTCCGCGTTCAGACCCACACCGCCGACGGGCGGCAGACCTGTACCCACCAGCGCCTGCCGGGTCATTTCGCCCTCGATTCGAGCCAGCAGCATCCCAACTTGCGGGGTAACTTGCGGGGTCGCCGGCGTGGGTCTCGGGATCACCGCCTTGAACTCGTTGCCAGCCGCGTCATTCACCAAGCACGTCTCCGGCCAATCTTCCAGAACGCGTGGGATGCCGGTGCCGATACCACGATACGGCAGGATGTTCACAGCGTGATCGGTGAGGGTAGGATTGCGCCGATTCGATTTCCCTCGACGGATTTGCTCAGTGCTCAAGCTGTCGGGCAAATGGCCTGGGCTGATAATCTCGATGCGGTCGGAGAAGATCAACAAGCGGATCGAAGCGCTGGTGAAGTAATCGCGGTGGAGTCCCCGACGTATTTCGTCATCCTGCAGATGCTCCACAGCCTCGGCTTGCGCGCGGTGGAAATTCCCGCCTCCGAGCGTGGCATGGATCTCGCACAGCTCGAATCCGCGCTCAAGGCCGGACAGCTTCGTGCGGTCATCAGCATTGCAAACATCAACAATCCGACGGGCATCACGCTGTCTATGGAGGACAAGTCGAAACTGGTGGCGCTGGCGGAACGATACGATGTCGCCTTGATCGAGGATGACATCTACGGCGACACCCATTTCAATGCCATCCGCCCCAGGCCGTTGCGCGCATTCAGCGACAAGGTCATCCTGTGCAGCAGCTTTTCCAAGACACTTGCCCCCGGCATCCGCGTCGGCTGGGTGGCGGGCGGGCGCTGGTCCTCGGCAATCGCGTCGATGAAATACAGCTCGACACTGGGAACGGCCATCTACCCGCAGGCTGCGATCGCCGAATTCCTCCGCACCGGCGGATACGACGCGCATCTGCGCAAGCTCAGGCATACCTTGCACAAGCAGATCGATTCGCTGCCCGGCCGAAGACCGGTAGTCGGAATGCCCCATCCAGTCGTCCGCCACCAGCGCGGCATCGCTCACCTCCGGTCGATGCCTGACGCACCTTCGTCCCGAAAACACCCCCGCACCACAGTCCAGGCGGCAAGGCTGCCGACGACGCAGGCGCAGCCGCCGGCCAGCAGGGCCGTGGACACGGCGAAGCGCCTGGCGACGTAGCCCATCTGCAGGCCGCCGAGCGCCGGCCCCAAGGCCGACTGCAGCAGCCAGCATGCCGAGACGCGCCCGCGCAGCGCATCCGGCGTGTGCTGCTGCAGCAGCGCGCCGCGCACGATGTCGCCAACGGTAT
This sequence comes from Thauera butanivorans NBRC 103042, assembly GCF_001591165.1. Classification (GTDB taxonomy): domain Bacteria; phylum Pseudomonadota; class Gammaproteobacteria; order Burkholderiales; family Rhodocyclaceae; genus Thauera; species Thauera butanivorans. The sequence goes on along the minus strand of NZ_BCUG01000005.1, from coordinate 72,574 downwards.
CGGCGCTGCCGGCCAGCGCCAGACAGGCCAGCATCATCCACAGGCTGCCGGTGAGGCCGGCCGCGGCCACCGCCAGCCCCCACAGCACCGCCGTCGCTGCCAGCACGCGGCCGGGACGGCGCAGCGTGCGCGTCCAGCCGGATGACAGCGCGGCCGCCAGCGCGCCCAGCGCCGGCGCCGCATGCAGCACGCCGACCAGCGCCGCATCGCCGCCCAGCGTCTCGCTGGCAATCTGCGGCAGCAGCACGAAGGGCATCGCCAGCAGGCTGGCGGTCAGATCGAGCAGCAGCATGCCGGAGATCACCGGGCTGCGGCGGATGAAACGCAAGCCATCGCGCCACTCCGCCAGCGCCCCGTGCCCTTGCTCCTGTCCTTTGCCGGGCGGCTCATCGGCCGCGCGGGCGGCATTCAGCCGTGGCAGCCGCGCAAGCAGCAGCGGCGTGATCGCCGACGCTGCCATCACCACCGCGTAGCAGCTTGCAAGCCCGGCACCGGCGATCAGCAGCCCGGCCATGATCGGCCCGATCAGCGCGGCAAGCTGCAGGGCGATGGCGCTCAAGGCGCCGGCGGCGGCAAGCTGCCCGCGCGCCACCAGCGACGGCAGCACCGCCATCAGCGCCGGCGCACCGATGCCGCTGCTGAGGCCGCCGGCCAGCGCCGCCAGGTAGATCGCGCCGACGTGGGCCTGCGGCAGCAGCGTGTTGCCCAGCAGCAGGCCGACGACGCCGACATAGGCGATCCGGCTGCCGACCATCAGCGTGCGCCGGTCGTGCCGGTCGGCCAGGCGGCCGCCGAACACCAGTCCGGCAAGCTGCCCGCCGGCCAGGCAGAAGCCGACCAGGGCCACATGCAGCGAGGACTGGGTGAGCGCATGGACCTGCCAGGCCACGGCGACGGCGTTGATGCCGTACACCATCAGTGCCACCGTCCGCGCCAGGTACAGCAGGCGGAAGCCCGGGTTGGTCCGCAGCGGGCCGATGTCCACCACGAATCGGGCCAGGCGCGGCCCGCTGGCCTGGGCCTTTGCAGTCCGGGTCCCACCCGGCAGGATCTTTGCTGGTCGGAGCTTTTCTGGCCGGGCGCTGCCACCCGGCCCGGGACAGGACTCGCCCGCCGACTCGGGACAGGCGGCCCCCGCAGGCGAGGTGCGTGACGCCCTGCCCGCGCCGAAAGAAGCCGGTTCAGTCATCGGCAGGCACGTTCTTGAACTCGGTTTCACTGCGCCCGCGCCGCCAGTAGGCCACCACCAGATGTTCGGCCGGCGTGAGGCCGCGTTCCTTGCGCACGTACGCACGTACTGCGCGGAAGGCGTCGAACTCCAGGCCGGCCCAGACGAACAGCCGCGTGCCGGACTCCGGCCAGGCCACGGCGCGCACGGCATCTGGCAGCAGGGTGGTGGTACCCGGCGCCTGCGAGCCGCGCAGCAGCCAGCGCAGTTCGATGCTGGCCGGCACGCGCAGCGCCAGGCGGTCGCTTGCGTCCTGGACTTCGACCAGCGCCACGCCACGTGCGTCGGCCGGCAGGTTCTCCAGAATGCGTGCAATGGCCGGCAGCGCGGTCTCATCGCCGGCGAGCAGAGTCCAGTCGGCCTCGCGTGCGCCCAGGCCGCCCGGCCCGCGCATGCCGACCCGGTCGCCGGGGCGGGCGCGCTGCGCCCAACTGCCGCCAGGGCCGGCAGGTTCATGCACCACCATGTCGATCTCCAGCGTGCCCGCCGCCGGATCGATGTCGCGGATGGTATAGGTGCGCATGTCCAGCCGCTTGTCGCCCTCCGGCATGCGCAGCAGGCCGTTGGCATCCAGGGTCGGCCATTCCGGCTCGGTGTTGCCCGGCTGCGGCAGCAGCAGCTTGCAATGCAGATTGCCCAGGCCGGCATAGCGTTCGAGCCGTTCGCCGGCAAGGGTGATGCGGCGCATGCGCGCAGTCAGGTCGCGCGCGGCGATCACCCGCAGCACACGGAAGGCCGGCGGCTCGCGCAACTGGCTGCCGTCGCCATACCAGCGGATTTCGACCGCCTGGGAAGAAAACTCCAGCAGGTGGCTCGCCACCACGGCCTTGAGGTCGTACAGTGCATCCATCGTCGCGGCTTCGGCGCGGATGTCGAGTTGCTCGCCGTCGACGCGGATATGGATCAGGCCGCCGTGGATGGCGAGTTTCCAGTCGGCGCCGTCGCGCTGGAATTCGAAACCGTGTTCGCGCATGTGTTCGCCCAGGCGCATCAGGGTGTGTTCGGCTTCGGCCAGGCTCACCTGCGCCTGCGCAACAAGCTGGGTCATGATGAAGACTCCTCGGTCGAGGGGGAAATGGATTCAGGCCGGCGGCGCCTCGGCCGGGCCATCGATCAGCACCATCGTGCGTCCGCGCTCGCAGTGCTGCACGCGCGCTTCCACGCCATAGACGGTGCGCAGCATCTCCGGCGTGATCGCGGCCTGCGGCGTGCCGCAGGCGTGCAGACGGCCCCGGTGTATCACCAGGATGTGGTCGGCCCACTGCGCCGCCAGGGCGAGGTCGTGCAGCACCGTGATCACCAGGTGGCCGCCGTCGGCCAGCCGGCGCACCGTGTCCATCACCCGCCACTGGTGGCGCAGGTCGAGCGCGCTGGTGGGCTCGTCGAGCAGCAGGATGGGAGAGTCGCGCGCGATCGCCTGGGCCAGCGCGGCAACCTGGCGCTGGCCGCCGGAAAGCTGATCGAGCCGCCGCATCGCGAGGTCGTCGATGCCCAGGCGTTCGAGCACCGCCATCGCCGCGAGCTCTTCCTCGCGCGCCGGCAGGGCGCGGGCCTGCATCGCCGTCAGGGTGACTTCCAGCACGTTCAGCGCGGCGGTTTCCGGCAGGCTCTGCGGCATGTAGCCGATGGTGCGCGCCAGCGCGGCCGCTGGCATGGCGAGCAGGTCCTGGCCGTCCCAGCGTGCCTGGCCGCTGGCCGGCACCAGCCGGGCGAGTGCACGCAGCAGGGTGGACTTGCCGGTGGCATTGGGGCCGACCAGGGCCACCAACTGGCCCGGCAGCAGCGGCGGCAGGCTCAGGTCGCCAAGCACCGGACGGTTGCGGTAGGACACCGTGAGGTGCCGGACTTCCAGCGCCGGCGTGGTATTCGTGGTGCTCATCGCCTCATCTGCGCCGGTGGCGCCGGGTGATCAGGACCAGGAACACCGGCAGGCCGACCAGCGAGGTGGCGATGCCCACCGGCATCAGCACGCCGGGCACCAGGGTCTTGCTGATCACCGAGGCCAGCGACATCAGCAGCGCGCCGCAGACCACGCTGGCCGGCAGCAGGAAGCGGTGGTCCTCGCCGACCAGCAGGCGCGCCATGTGCGGCCCGACCAGGCCGACGAAGCCGATCGTGCCGACCAGCGCCACCGCCGTCGCCGCCAGCAGGCTGGCGCGCACCAGCGCCCACAGCCGCAGGCGGTCGACGTTGACGCCGAAGCTGCGCGCGCGGTCGTCCCCCAGCCGCAGCGCGGTGAGCCGGCGCGCGGCACGCCACGAGAACGGCATCGTCACGACCAGCACGGCGGTCAGCAGGCCGACGTTGGTCCAGTCGGCGCGCGCCAGGCTGCCCATGGTCCAGAACACCAGTTGCTGCAGCGCGTCCTCGCTGGCAACGAACTGCAGCAGCGACAGCAGCGCGCCGGCGGCAAAGCCGATGGTGATGCCGAACAACACCAGCGTTTCCGGCCCGGCCTGGTGGGTGCGCGCGAGCAGTTGCAGCAGCAGCAGGGCACCGAGCGCAAACACGAAGGCATTGGCCGGCACCAGCCAGGCCAGATCGAAGCCTGGAACGCCCACCCCGAGCACGATCGCAAGCGCGGCGCCGAGTGCCGCCGACGACGACACGCCAAGGGTGAACGGCTCGGCCAGCGGGTTGCCGAGGATGGTCTGCATCTCGACCCCGGCGAGCGCCAGCGCCATGCCGACCAGCACCGCCAGCACCGCGATCGGCAGCCGTACCTCCCACAGGATCACGCGCTGGCCGCGCCCTAGCGATCCGGCATCGAACAGCCCGCGCAGCGCATCCACCACGCCGAGCGAGGATGGACCGCTGACGAAGTCGGTCAGTGCGCTGGCCAGTGCAAGAATCAGCAGCAAGGCCACCAGGCCGCGGCGGCGCCAGATCAGTCGGCGGTACTCGTCCAGCGTGTCGAGCCCGGCTGTCGACACCACCACGGCCGGATGACAGGCCTCACGCGTCATCGATTGCTCCGGCCGGGAACGACGAAACCGGCGGGCTGCCCCGGCCCGTTGGTCCAGAAGGTGCCGCGCAGCGGCGTGGCGAGGAAGCGGCTGTTGATCTCGTCCATCGTCGCCTGCGGGTCGATGTCGGCATACAAGTCGGGCAGCACCCATTTGGCGACGGCTTCGAGCGCGACGATGCTCAGGCCGCCGGTGAGCGGAAACCAGATGCCGTGGGTGCGCCCATCCTCGACCGCGCGCATGCCGGACATTCCCTTGCGCTGCAGTACCCGGCCCAGCGAGGCCTGCGCGGCGGCCGGCGTGGTATTCACGCCGAGCACCAGCCCGCCGCGCTCGGCGAGGTAGGCGCCGCCCGCGCCGATATAGACCTCCGGATCCTGATCGAGCACGTATTCCAGGCTCAGCTGGCCGAACATGCCAGGCAGCACTTCCTCGCCGATGTGGCGCCCCCCGGCGATGGTGACGAGGTCGCCGATGCTCTCGCCGCTTCCCACCGAAGAGCAGCAGGCGGCACTGCCCGCGTGCGGCTCGAGCAGCACCACGGGGCGCCGCTGCACGGTCGCGGCGCGGCTGCGGATGCGCTCGAGGCGCTCCTGGAAGAAGGCCATGTAGGCATCGGTCTGTTCGCTGCGGCCGATCAGCACGCCGAGCTGCTGCAGGCCGTCCAGTGGCCGCTCGCTGCGGAAGCTGGGGGTCAGGCGCAAAACCACCACGCCGATGCCGGCCGCCTCCAGTTGGCGGATCAGGCGCCCGACGGCCATGAAACGCGGATGCAGCACGACAAGGTCGGGCTTCAGCGCGATGACGCGTTCGAGCGGGAAGTTGTTCGGGTCGTCGACGCTGAGCTGCAGGATGTCGTCGAAAGCGGGATCGGCCTCGCGCAGCGCGCCCAGCGTGTCCGCATCCAGGCGCCAGCGGTTCCACGCCACCAGGCGCTGCGCCGGACGGTCGTCGATGAGGGCGAGGGTGATGAAGTCCGAGGTGTCGGTCAGCACGATGCGCTGCGCGGGCTGGGACAGCACCACGCGGCGGCCGGCCTGGTCGGTCACCGCCACTTCCGCCGCCGCCCCCAGCGACAGCGCGGACAGCAGGCCGGCCAGAACGGCACGCAGGGCCCCGCACAAGCGCCGCATGCCCATCAGAAGCCCGCGTTCAAGGCCACCCACAGGCGGCGGCCCTCGTCCTGCATCCAGTTGCCGTCGAGGCCGGTGGTGCGCGTGCGGTTGTCGATCGCGACCATGCGGTCGGTGACGTTGAGCAGCGCGGCCTTGAGCGTCAGCGTGGGGCTGAAGGCGTACTGCCCGCCGATGTCCAGCGTGGCCGAGGCCGGGCGCTCGCGCACGTTCGTCGCGCCGTTGCGGAAGCCGGCGTAGTAGGACTTGCCGTAGTAGTTGGCACGCAGCCAGGCGGAGAAGGCATCATTGGGCGTCCAGTCGAGCTGGGCCTTCAGCATGTGCCTGGGCGTCTTGTCCAGCGGCTTGCCGTCGAGGGAGCTGTTGTCGTAGGAGAACTCGCCGCCGCCCTCGCGCTCGGACTTCACGTAGGTGTAGTTGCCGTCGAAGCCCAGCGTGCGGGTGAGCGGAAAGTTCAGCGCCACTTCCAGGCCGCGGATGGTGACGTTGTCGATGTTGTCGTAGACGTAGATGCTGCGCGAGGGCATGCGCGGATCGTCCACGCCGGTGTCGTAGCTGGCGACCTTGTTCTTGAAGTCGTTGTTGAACACCGTCGCGCTGAGGCTGGAACTCGGCGCCCACTGCCAGGCCACGCCGAACTCCTGCGTCAGGCTGGTTTCCGGATCGAGGTTCGGATTGCCGCACAGATTGCCGCGCTTGGGCGTGTTGCCGCCGGTGGTCATGCAGTAGCCCGCCACGCTCTGGCGCAGCGTCGGCGCCTTGAAGCCGCTGGCGACGCCGCCGCGCAGGGTCCACGCCTCGTCGAGCTGATACACCCCGTACAGCCGCGGCGACCAGTGCGAGCCGTAGAGTTCGTGGTGGTCGAGACGCACGCCGGCCGTCAGCGTGAAGCGATCGCTGAAGAAGAAATCGTCTTCCGCCGACAAGGCCCACGAATCGATGTCTACCTTGTCCACGTTCGGTGCCGGGAAACCCGGGATGGAATCCTGCTGGCTGATGCCTTCGACGCTGCTGAGCTGGTACTGGGCGCCGAGGCGCAGCAGGTGGCGGCTGAAGGGCAGCGACAGCTGGCCGTCGAACACGCGGTTGGTCACTTCCGGCCGGGCGACGTTGCGCGCGCCATTGGTGTAGTCGTTCTGCTTGCCCACTTCCTGGCTGAGCACCACGCGGGACGTGCCGAAGGACCAGCGCCCTTCGTGCGTCAGCGAGATGTGGTCGCGGCTGTGGCGGGTCTCGGTGCCATCCGCGGTCGCGGCGATGGAATGGCCCGGCTCGCGCAGGTAGCTGAAGTCCTCGGTGCCCACGTCCAGGGTCAGGTCCTGCTTGTCGCTCAGCTTTGCGCTGAGCTTGGCGCCGATCGAGCGGTCGCGGCTGCCGTGGGCGCCGCTGACGAAAGGCAGGGGGTAGTAGATGTCGTCCTCGTAGCGGCGCACGTACTGGCCGTAGACCTGCAGGCCGAGCGCATCGGCCTTGATCGGCCCACCCACCCAGAAGTCGGCCTGGCGGCTGTCGCCGAGATCGGAATGTTCCTGCTTGGTCGCCGACAGCGTGACCGAGCCGCGCCACGCGGCCGGCACCTTGCGGGTGATGATGTTGATCACGCCGCCCATCGCGTCGGCGCCGTACAAGGTGCCCATCGGGCCGCGCACCACCTCGATGCGCTCGATCGCATCGAGCGGCGGCAGGAAGTTGGCCTGTACACCGCCGGTGCCGCGGTTCATGGTCTCGCGCGTGCCCTGCCGCTTGCCGTCCACCAGGATCAGGGTGTATTCGCCGGGCATGCCGCGGATCGAGATGTCGCTGGAATTGGGGCTGTCGCCATTGACGTTGACGCCTTCCAGGCGGTTGATGGCCTCGACCGCGCTGCCGACCGGCAGCTTGTCGAGCTCCTCGCGGGTGATCACGGAAATCGACGCCGGCGCGTCCTTGACCATTTGCTGCTTGCCGGCGGCGGAGACGACGACCGCGCTCAGCATGCTCTCTTCCTGGGCATGGACGGAAGCGCTGGCCGCCATTGCCGCAATGGCGGCCAGGATGCAGCGGGCAAGCGGCAGGACGGAACGATGGGAATGGATGTCGGCGGTGGGTTTCATGGGCGTGGGCAGCTTCGGCTTCGGTAGGATCTGGAGTCGCGCACTGCGCGAGCGACAGGCACGCACGGAACCCGAGCGTGCTTCGGCAGGCATTTCAGCATTCCATCGCCTTGCCGTGGTTTGCCGGACACGCACGAATGTTTGCCGGATGCGCTTTGAGGCCACAGCGCCGTTCAGATGCGTGCCCGCACCATCTTGGGCGACAGTCCGAAGCGGCGCTTGAAGGCCGTGGCGAAATTGGCGGCGCTGTTGTAGCCCGCCACATGGGCGGCCTGGGCCACGCTCAAGCCGCGCTGTTCCAGGTCGATGCGCGCCTTGTGCAGGCGCGCATCGCGCCGGAATTCGATGATCGACGTTCCATAGGCAGCGCGGAAATGGCGTTGCAGCGCGCTGGCACTGAGCCCCGCCCAGCGGGCGATCCCGTCCAGGCTCAGCTCCAGCGCCGCATCGCTGGCGAGGAAATCGCGCAATCGGGCCAGGCGCTCGTGCTGGCACGGGCGCAGTCCGGCATTGCCGGCCTGCGCCGTCAGGCTGCCCAGCGCCTCATGGGCCAGTTCGACCGCCCGGCTGTTGATCAGCAAGCGCCCCAGCGGTGCCGGGCCGGCCGTCAACTGCATCAGCTGCTCGGCCAGCGCCACGGCGCGCGGCGACGGCCGCCAGGGCTGTGTCGCCAGATTGCGATCGAGAAAGCTGCGCACGCGCGGGTCCGTCCCGGCATCGGCAAGCCCTTGCTGCTGCAGCCATTCGGACGACATGAACAGGCTCACCTTGCGCTCGAGCTTGCCCCGCTGCCAGCGGCGCTCGAAAGTCTCCTGCCGCGTGGTGCCGACCATCATGCCGCATGCTGCGGCTTGCCGCTGCCCCGCCGACAGATCGACGCGCTGCGCGCCGAAGGACACATCGACATTGCCGGCCAGCAATACCGTGATACGCAGCCCCGGGGCCAGCGAGACCCGCGAGCGCAGGTCGCGAAGATCGCAGACCTGGGTGCAATGCACGTCGAGCCCGTGCCCGCCGCCCAGGCGGAACATGCTGCCGGCGAGCACCGGTTCGTCCGACGCCATCCGCGCACCGACGAAATGGTAGTCGCCCGCGCAGAACTCGCCGGCGCGCATCGTGCCGGGCGGCAGCAAAAGATCACGGGCGATTCCCGCGCCCATCGTTTGATTCAAGGCCATCCATGCTTCCAGTCAGATGAGCCAGACTCGCGGAAAGCCCGGAGATCAGCTCCCGAAACAAGTAATGATGACCATTATCATTTACTTTCGTGACTGCCTGCGCAAGCTTTTCGTGCATTGCAGCCGGCGCAGGCCTCCTTGTCGCACGCAACGCGACATGGCACCTTGCTACGAAAAGCGCAGTGGGATTTTGCCGCTCAACGCATGTCGCCGCGCCAGGCTTCGGCGACGGCTTCCATCGCGGCGACGATCGGCGGCTCCTTGACCCTGTCCTTGCGGCAGATGAAGCCCAGCGCCGCCGGCACCATGACGGCGTCGGCGATCACCACGCCGTCGGCGTGGGCAGCGTGCAGAGCCAAGCTGTCGCGCGCCAGCGAAAGCGCGACGCCCGACCTGACCAGGTCCATCATCGAAGGCTCCAGGTCGACCTGGGCCACGACCTTGAACTCGACATTCTCCGCCGCGGCGATACGGTTCAACAGGCGGTGATGCACCGACTCCGGCGGCGTCCAGATCCAGGGCAGCTGGGCCAGCGCCCGCCAGCCCTTGCCCCGCACCTGCCCGCCCCAGCTCGGCGGCGCGACGACGCGGTAGATGAAACCCGTCAGCACGAGGACGTGGAAGCGGTCCCGCAAGTCTTCCAGGCCCGGCGCGCCCATCGCGAAGGCGGCATCCAGGCTGCCCGCCTCCACCTCCCGCGCCATCGCGCCCGACATGCCGTGGCTCAGCATGAAGGACACGCCGGGATGGCGCTCCGCAAGCAGGCGCAGGCACACCCCCAGGCGCAGGAACTCCGGATCGACGATGGTGCCCAGGCGCAGCGTGCCCATCAGGCTGCCCTTGAGGTCGGCCGCCGCGGCACGGAACTCGGAAGCCGCCGCCAGCGCCCGCTCGGCCGCCGGCAACAGCTGGCGGCCTGCCTGGGTCAGGCGGACGCCGCGCGGCAAGCGTTCGAACAGGCTCAGGCCGAGGGATCCCTGCAGCTTCTTGAGCTGCAGGCTCAGGGCCGGCTGGGTGATGCACAGCCGGTCGGCCGCCCGCGTCAGGTTCCCCTCCTGGGCAGTCATCACGAAAGCCCGTAGGCCCGAATAGTCCATTTGATATTAGCAATCGAAATAACTAATCCAATGATAACTCATTGGACCGGATGGTTTTCGGCGGTTTTAAATCCCTCGCGCTGCACCCTTGCGCCCTTTCGCAATGAAGGGGGGATTTTCTTTCGTCATAACCAGAAGAGGAGATATCGTGAGCCTGCTGATCGTCATCGCGGCACTTGCCTTCCTGATGTTCGTGGCCTACCGCGGCTACAGCGTCATCCTGTTTGCCCCGGTCGCAGCGCTAGGCGCGGTGTTCCTGGTCGATCCATCCCTGGTGGCGCCGATGTTCTCCAGCGTCTTCATGGAAAAGATGGTGGGCTTCGTCAAGCTCTACTTCCCGGTCTTCCTGCTGGGCGCCATTTTCGGCAAGGTCATCGAGTTGTCGGGCTTTTCCAAATCGATCGTCTCCACGGTGATCGGACTCGTCGGCCAGAAGCGGGCGATCCTCTCCATCGTGCTGGTCTGCGCGCTGCTGACCTACGGCGGCGTGTCGATGTTCGTCGTCGTCTTCGCCGTCTATCCCTTCGCCGCCGAGATGTTCCGCCAGAGCAACATCCCCAAGCGCCTGATTCCGGGCACGATCGCGCTGGGCGGCTTCACCTTCACGATGGACGCGCTGCCCGGCTCGCCGCAGATACAGAACATCATTCCCAGCACCTTCTTCAAGACCGACACCTGGTCCGCGCCCTGGCTGGGCGTCACCGGCGCGGTGTTCATCCTGATCACCGGCCTGATCTATCTGGAAGTGCAGCGCCGCCGCGCCGCGGCCGCCAGCGAAGGCTACGGCAGCAGCCTGATGAACGAGCCCGAGCCCTTCGACCACGACAACATGCCCCACCCCGCGATCGCGCTGCTGCCGCTGGTGCTGGTCGGCGTGATGAACAAGGTCTTCACCAGCCTGATCCCGCGCTTCTACGGCGACATGCACGAAATGACCCTGGCGGGCGCCACCACATCGATAACGACCGACGTTTCCAAGGTTGTCGCCATCTGGGCGGTGGAGGCGGCCCTGCTGGCGGGCATCCTGACGGTGATGGTGTTCGCCTTCAAGACGGTGGCCAGACGCTTCGCCAAAGGCACCCAGTTGGCGATCGGCGGCTCGCTGCTGGCGACGATGAATACCGCCTCGGAATACGGTTTCGGCGCTGTCATCGCCGGACTGCCCGGCTTCCTGGTGGTGGCCGAAGGCCTCAAGGCGATTCCCGATCCCTTGATCAACCAGGCGGTGACGATCACCTCGCTGGCCGGCATCACCGGCTCCGCCTCCGGCGGCATGAGCATTGCGCTCGCCGCCATGGCCGACACCTTCATCCAGAACGCGACGGCGGCGGGCATTCCGATGGAAGTGCTGCACCGGGTATCCGCCATGGCTTCCGGCGGCATGGACACCCTGCCGCACAACGGTGCCGTCATCACGCTGCTCGCGGTGACGGGCCTGACCCACCGCCAGTCCTACAAGGACATTTTCGCCATCACCATCATCAAGACGATAGCGGCCTTCTTGGTCATCGCCGTGTACTACACATTCGGCATCGTCTGAGGCGCCCCCCGCGCAGCTGCGCCGGGGGCTGGCTCCAAAGGCCCGGGATATTAGCAATCAAAATATCAAATCTAATAATAAGTCATTGGACCAGTCCCCCCGCAGTCGTTTTAATGCAAAGCACCAAGCCCCCACACACCACAGAAGGAGAAATCGATATGAGCTTTACCTACGCCTCGCCCCAAAGCCGCGTCGGCCACTGGATCGACAACGAATTCCGCCCCGGTGAAGGCGGCGAGACCGCGGTTTACGATCCCGCCCTGGGCAAGGTTTCGCGCCAGGTCGCGCTTGCAACCCGGGCCGAAGTCGATGCCGCCGTCGCCTCCGCTGCCGCCGCCCAGCCCGAGTGGGGCGCGCTGGCCGTCCAGCGCCGCGCCCGCGTGCTGTTCCGGATGAAGGAACTGGTCGAGCGCCACACCGGCGACCTCGCCCGTCTGGTCACCCGCGAGCACGGCAAGACCTTCCCCGACGCCAGGGGCGAAGTGCAGCGCGGCCTGGAAATCATCGAGTTCGCCTGCGGCATTCCGCAGCTTCTGAAGGGCCAGTACTCCGACAACGTGGGCGGCGGCATCGCCAACTGGAACCAGCGCATGCCGCTGGGCGTCACCGCCGGCATCACCCCGTTCAATTTCCCCGTCATGGTGCCGATGTGGATGGCGCCGGTGTCGATCGCCTGCGGCAACGCCTTCGTGCTGAAGCCCTCCGAGCGCGACCCCTCGCCCTCGCTGCTGCTCGGCGAGCTGTTCCGCGAAGCCGGCCTGCCGGCAGGCGTGTTCAACGTCGTGCAGGGCGACAAGACCGCGGTGGATGCGCTGCTGAACCACCCCGACGTGCAGGCGGTCAGCTTCGTCGGCTCGACCCCGATCGCGAAATACATCTACGAGACCGCCGCGCGCAACGGCAAGCGCGCCCAGGCCCTGGGCGGCGCCAAGAACCACATGGTGGTGATGCCCGACGCCGACCTCGACCAAGCGGCTGACGCGCTGATCGGCGCCGCCTACGGCTCGGCCGGCGAACGCTGCATGGCGATCTCGGTCGCGGTCGCGGTCGGCAGCATCGCCGACGAGCTGATCGCCAAGGTGAAGAGCCGCGCCGAAAAGCTCAAGGTCGACGACGGCGAAGCCAGCGGTGCCGACATGGGCCCGGTGGTCACGCAGGAGGCCAAGGCGCGCATCGAGGACTACATCGCTTCCGGCGTCGAACAGGGCGCCAGCCTGGTGCTCGACGGCCGCGGCCTGGTCGTGCCCGGCCGCGAAGACGGCTACTTCCTCGGCGCCACGCTGTTCGACCACGTCAAGCCCGGCATGAAGATCTACGACGAGGAAATCTTCGGCCCGGTGCTGTGCGTGGTCCGCGTCGATACCTTCGCCGAGGCGGTGGCGATGATCAACGCCCACGCCTTCGGCAACGGCGTCGCCTGCTACACCCGCGACGGCCGCACGGCGCAGGAATTCGCCCAGAAGATCCAGGTCGGCATGGTCGGCATCAACGTGCCGCTGCCGGTGCCGATGGCCTGGCATTCGTTCGGCGGCTGGAAGCAGAGCCTGTTCGGCGACCACCACGGCTACGGCGAGGAAGGCGTGCGCTTCTACACCCGCTACAAGAGCATCATGCAGCGCTGGCCCGACAGCGGCTCCAAGGGGCCCGAGTTCGTGATGCCGGTCAACTGACCCGGCAAGTCCTCCTCAGCGGACCGCCCGCCACCCCCCGGCGGCGGGCGCCACGAAACTCGACCCCCAGGAGTGCCCCCATGAAAGACTTCGGTGAATTCGATTACATCGTGGTCGGCGGCGGTGCCGCCGGCTGCGTGCTGGCCAACCGCCTGTCGGCAGACTCCGACGTGAGCGTGCTGCTGCTCGAAGCCGGCAACGACGAAAGATGGATCTGGACCAGGATCCCGGTCGGCTACCTGTACTGCATCAACAATCCGCGCACCGACTGGTGCTACAAGACCGAACCGGAGCCGGGCCTCAACGGCCGCTCCATCATCTACGCCCGCGGCAAGGGCCTGGGCGGCAGCACGCTGATCAACGCCATGCTCTATCTGCGCGGCCAGGCGCGCGACTACGATTCCTGGGCCGAAGCCACCGGCGATGCCGGCTGGGCCTGGAAAGAAGTCATGCCGCTGTTCAAGCGCGTCGAGAACCATTGGACCGGCGGCAACGACCTCCACGGCGGCAAGGGCGAATGGCGGGTGGAACAGCAGCGCCTGAGATGGGACATCCTCGACCGCTTTGCCGAAGCGGCAACGCAGGCCGGCGTTCCGGCCACGCCCGACTTCAACGGCGGCAACAACCTCGGCGTCAGCCAGTTCGAAGTGAACCAGAAGCGCGGCACGCGCTGGAGCAGCGCACGCGGCTTCCTCGATCCGGTGCGCAAGCGCCCGAACCTGCGCATCGTCACCGGTGCGCTGTCCGACAAGCTGGTGCTGGAAGGCCGCCAGGCACGCGGCATCGAATTCCGCCTCGGCAACGAGGCCTGCGTGGCACGCAGCCGCATCGAGGTCGTGCTCGCCGCCGGCGCCGTCGGCTCTCCAGCCATCCTGCAGCGCTCCGGCATCGGCGATCCGGCCCTGCTGCAGGAACTCGGCATTCCGGTCGCCCATGCGCTGCCCGGCGTCGGTCGCAACCTGCAGGACCATCTGCAGATCCGCAGCGTATACAAGGTGCAGGGCATCAAGACGCTGAACCGCCAGGCCAACAGCCTGTGGGGCAAGGCCATGATGGCGCTGGAATACGCCTTCAAACGGAGCGGCCCGCTGACGATGGCACCCAGCCAGCTCGGCCTGTTCGCGCATTCCGACCCCTCGGTGCCGACACCCGATCTGGAATACCACGTCCAGCCGCTGTCGCTGGACAAGTTCGGCGACCCGCTGCACAAATTCCCGGCCTTCACCGCCAGCGTCTGCGACCTGCGCCCGCAATCCCGCGGCCATATCGACATCCGCGACCGCGACCCCGCCAGCGCACCGAAGATCGCCCCCTGCTACCTGACGCACGAGGCCGACCGCCAGAAGGCCGCGCGCGCGTTGCGCCTGACCCGCAAGATCGCCAGCCAGCCGGCGCTGGCGCCCTTCCAGCCGGTCGAATACCTGCCGGGGCCGGACTTCACCACCGACGAGCAGTTGATCCATGCCGCCGGCAACATCGGCACCACCATCTTCCACCCGGTCGGCACCTGCAGGATGGGACGCAGCGACGACGATTCCGCCGTCACCGACTCCGAACTGCGGCTGCGTGGCATCGCCGGCGTGCGCGTCGTCGATGCTTCGATCATGCCCAGCATCACCTCGGGCAACACCAGCTCGCCGACCATCATGATCGCCGAACGGGGCGCGCAACTGATCCGCGCGGCGCGCGGACGCTGAAGGACGGCCACGCTCCGCAGCGCTGCGGGCCGCTGCCTCCCGCCGCCTTGTTGGCCCTGGGAGGCCCCGGCGGCGAAAATGAGAACGGCGGCCGCGGCATGTCCCTGCGCAGGCCGCCGCATACCATCAATGGAGAGATGCCGATGAGCAGACACCCCGAATCCATCCCGACACCGCCGGCATCGGCCCCGGCAGCCAATGACTGCGTGATCCTGCGTGAAATCCCCACCGCCTGCGGCCGGCGCTTCGGCCATGCGACGCTGAACGCGCCCAGGAGCCTCAACGCCCTGTCGCTGCAGATGATCGACCGCCTCGCGCCGCAGCTCGACGCCTGGGCGGCCGACCCCGCCATCGTCGGCGTGCTGCTCGACGGTGCGGGTGAGAAGGCCTTCTGCGCCGGCGGCGACGTCGCCGCGCTCCACCATGCGATCAAGGCCGCACCCGCAGGCGAGGCACCGGCCGAGGTCAAGGCCTTCTTCGAGCGCGAATACCGCCTCGACCACCGCATCCACACCTACCCCAAGCCGGTGCTGTGCTGGGGCCAGGGCATCGTCATGGGCGGCGGCATCGGCCTGATGGCCGGCGCCTCGCACCGTGTCGCCACCCCCACCACCCGCATGGCGATGCCGGAGATCACCATCGGCCTGTACCCGGACGTCGGCGGCAGCTGGTTCCTGCGCCGCATGCCGGGCCGCAGCGGGCTGTTCCTGGCGCTGACCGGCGTACCGATCAACGCCGCCGACGCCCGCTTCGCCGGGCTGGCCGATTTCATCATCGACGACGCCCAGCGGACGCAGTTGCCGGCGCTGCTCGCCGAGACCCGCTGGGAAACACCGGATGCGGCCGGCAACACCGCCAACCACGCCCGCCTCGGCGCCCTGCTCGACCGCCTGGCCGAATCCACAGCAGTGCCGGACTCGCCATTGCGGGCACATTACGACCGCATCGAGGCATTGATCGGCCACGACGGGTTGGCAGCCATCGCCGCCCGCCTGGCCGCGCTGGTCGACGATGCCGACCCCTGGCTCGCCAACGCCGGCAAGACTTTCGCGCACGGCGCGCCGAGTTCGGCAAAGCTGTCGTGGGAACTGTGGCAAAGGACGCGCCACATGTCGCTGGCCGAGGTGTTCCGCACCGAATACCACGTCTCGGTCGCCGCCACCGCCCACCGCGACTTCGCCGAAGGCGTGCGTGCGCTGCTGATCGACAAGGACCGCAAGCCGCGCTGGCAATTCGCCAGCCTGGAAGCCGTCCCCGACGAGATCATCGCGGACCACTTCGAGCCTCGTTACAGCGGCCCGCATCCCCTCGCCGATCTCGGCGCCTGAGCCGATGCGCTTGCCTCGAACGCCTCCACCCGGCAGGCCCCGGGCCCGCGTAATGCTTTCTTTCCATTTCCGTCTGGGCGCCGCGAAGCGCTCCCGCATAATCCGGTTTGCGCCGCCATTGCAGCGGCAGCGGGCATTTCCACTGTTTCAACTGATCGGGAGGACGTGCAGATGAGCGACATGGGTATCGGCTGGCTGGCCGCGGTCATCATTGGCGGCATCGCGGGCTGGATTGCTTCGGGTTTGATGAAGAGCAATACCGGCGTCCTGATGAACATCGTGCTCGGCATCATCGGCGCCTCGGTGGCGAGCTTCCTGTTCGGAATCCTCGGCGTCTCCTTCGGCGGCTGGATCGGCTACCTGGTGGCCGGCGTCGTCGGCGCTTGCATCCTGATCGGCATCGTGAGGGCGGTCAGGAAATGAAGCAGCCTGAGGCGTGCCGGGCCGGCACGCCTCAGGCTCGCAAGGGTCGTGCTGCAGGACGGCCTCGATGTTCTTTCGGGTGTTTCAATCCTCGATCCACAGCCGCTTGAGCTTCTTGCCTCGCGGACTGCGATAGCGGTCGAAATCGCGGCGATCCACGGTAAGGATGTTGTGGATGCCGGTACGATCGGCAGCGAAAACAAGCGCCACATCGGCCAGATCAGCCCCACCGTCTGCATACCGCACCATGAAATCGGCCATGTCTCCCAAGCTGGCTGGTTCGCTCGCCAAGAGCGTCAAACGCCCGGCAGCAGCCCAGCGCATGAGATTGAGCTTGCCCACGTCATCCAGCAGATGCCCAGCTTCGGTCAGCACTTCCCAGACGGTGTACAGGCGGGCGCCGGCCAGTTTCGCCAGCATCTTCCTTGCGCTGGCGTGGTGAATGTCGCCATCGTTGAACAGGGCGACCAGAAAGCCGGTGTCAGTCAGCGTATCCGTGCTTTTCACGCAGGCGCTCCACGACGGCTCGTTTGCGGGGATCGGCCACGCTTTCCGGCTGTCGCAAGCCGCCCCCCTTACCGATATACAGATCGTCGATCTCGGCCACACTGCGTTCCGCCGGCACGACCTTGGCGGCATAGGCCGCGATGCTGCGCCGGATGAACTCCGACTTGCTCACGTGCAGCCGGCTGGCGGCACGCTCGAGCAGGGCTTCGTCTTCGGCGGGCAGACGTATCGAGATGGTCATGGCGGGCTCCGTCTGTATTTCCTTTTTGTAATACTACCTCGATCACCTGTACCGATAAAAGACAGGATTCATTCCGACGGCCTGCCTGGGCATGTCTCTAGCCTCCAGCGGAAGGAAAGCGCCCATCCGGCGGCGGCATGCGGCGATCGCCCCCCGGAGGCGGGCCGCCCGGCCCACCCATCGGCCCTCGTCCGCCCCAGCGAGCGCCGCTGGCCCTGCACAGCGGCTCGTCCATGGCCTGGCGGACCACCAGCGTCTTGTGGGCGAACATCACACCATCGTCCATGCGGCTGACCTCGAACAGATAAGGCGTCTTGTCCGCCTCCCCGCCGACCACGCCGTCAGTTTCCAGCGTGGTGTCCGGCTGGCCGAAGCGCTGGTACAGCGCGTGCTCTTCGAATATCCGGCCGTTCAGTTCGTCACTGAACAGCAACTGCGTGACGACGCTGCTGGGCGCACGGTCATCGGCCTGATAATCGCCGAGCTGCACGCGCACATGGACATGCACCGCGCGGCCGCGGTACCAGCCGGGATAGCAGGTGTCGAAGGCGACCACACCCTGCGCATCGGTGCGCTGGTAACCGCGGAAGAACTGCCTTTCGCGGTCGTCCGGGTCGTTGTTGCACATGCGCATGATGTTTCCGGAATAACCTCCGGTGTAGTTGGTGTGCCAGATCTCGACGATCGCGTCCGGCACCGGACGGCAGGCCTCATCGACGACGCGCAGCGCCATGCGCAGCGGGATGCCGTCCCAGCCGTCGCTGATGTCGACGCGTTCCGGCGAGGCGGTATGACAGGGCCCGATGGTCGTCGAGCAGATCAGCCTGCACGCCGATTCGAGCGAATCCGTGAACGGGTCCGGAAAGCTCATTGCCTGGCCGATCCGGCGCGTGCCGCCGCTGGCCCATGCGCCGGGTGCGGCGCCCGTGCCGCCGGATGAAGTGGCAGCGGCTGCCGCCATCGGCCGCTGCCCGAATAGCGTGGTCAGCAGCAGCGAACCGGCCGCCAGGCGGAACAGGCTGCGCCGGCTGCTGCTTGGCGGGTCGGCTTGCCGGGACGGCTCCGGAACGGAATGTGCATTCTTCATGGCGGAACCTGCGGGTGGTTGGAGCGGGCCGGCACTGCCACCGATACGCGGCATCCTGTGCCCGAAGATGGGACCTCACCTGCGCTTTGCCAGCAAGCTGTCCAGTTGGTTCCCGAATGCCTGCCGGTCGGCATTGGAAAAGGCGCGGGGGCCGCCCGTTTCCACGCCGCTGCTGCGCAGACTCTCCATGAAGTCGCGCATGCTCAGGCGCTCCCGGATGTTGGCGGCGGTCAGGCGCTCGCCGCGCGGATCGATCACCGTGGCCCCCTTGGCGATGACCTGGGCGGCGAGCGGGATGTCCGCGGTGACAACGATGTCGCCGGCCTCGACCTCGCTGGCGATGCGCTGGTCGGCGACGTCGAAGCCGCCCGGCACCTGCACCGCCCTGATCCATGGCGACGGCGGCACCCGCAGCATCTGGTTGGCGACCAGGGTCAGCGGCGTTTCGGTGCGCCTGGCCGCGCGGTAGAGGATTTCCTTGACGACGGCCGGACAGGCGTCCGCATCGACCCAGATTTTCATGGCGTTGGTTGCTCCTGGTGAGCGCCGACGATAGCACCCGCCCGGCGGGAGTGGCAGGAATGGCGCACGCCCAGGCACCAGGCGAGCTGCCAGACTGGTTCCAGAGGGTGCTGTTGTCCTCGCCGCCTTTCCCGCCGTCCGCATGCCGCACATGCGTTTCCCGACTGCCACTCCTGTCGACCGCCATTCAGGCCGCCCCACGCCGTGGAGCAGACGATGAACCATCCGCAGCCCGCTGCCTGTCCGCTGCCCGGCGACGATGCCGCAGCCGGCTTCGACCGCGAGGTGTTCGCCCTGCCCACCGGGCTGGAAGTCCGCATCGAGATCGCCACCCGCCGCTTCGCCGAACTGAAGGCGCGCCGGCGCAGCCCACGCCGCGGCCTGGTCGCGATCTCGGCGCCCACGGCGATGGCATGCCGGCTGGCCGAACAGAGCGGGCTGGTGCTGGCGGGCTTCGCCCGCGACGACCGGCTGGTGGGCTACGCCCACTCGGAGCGCCTGCTGCCGGGCTGAGACGCCGGGCCGCCCTCCGGCTTCATCGACGGCGAGCGGACCGGAGGCAGCGCCCACTCGGGTATAGTCCCCCCGTTGGCCATCCGCCCCTTCCATCATGCCGCCCGTCCTGCAAGCTCCTCTCATCGTCCGCACGCTGCTGCTGCTGATCCTGGCCGCCGGGGCGTATTTCCTCAGCGGCTTCCTCGTGCCCGTGCTCGCCGCGCTGATCATCGGCTTCGCCAGTTGGCCGCTGTACCGCCGCGGCGTCACGCTGTGCAAGGGCAACACCACGCTGGCGGCCAGCGTGGCGATCGTCATCGTCATCTGTGCGCTGATCGTGCCGCTGACCATCGCACTGCACTATGCGCTGCAGGAGGCGGGCAACTTCATCGTCTGGCTGCTGGAAGCGAACCGCACCGGCGCGCCGGTGCCGGAATGGATACGGGCGCTGCCGCTGGTCGGCGAGCGGCTCGCCGAATACTGGCAGGACCACCTCGGCAGCCCCAGCGCACTCGGCGAATGGGTGCAGATCCTCAGCGGCGAACATCTCGGCAACATCTACCGCATGGTGCTGAGCGCCACCGGCGATCTGTTCCGGCTGGCGCTGACCACGCTGTTCATGCTGATCACGCTGTTCTTCATCTACAAGGACGGCAAGCGCCTCGCCGCGCAGCTCGACGTCGTCGGCGAGCGCATCCTGCCGGCACGCTGGCAGCGCTTCTCGCGCGTGGTGCCGGCCACCGTCAGCGCCACCGTCACCGGCATGGGGCTGATCGCGCTCGGCGAAGGCGTGGTGCTGGGCGTGGCCTACTGGATCGCCGGCGTGCCCTCGCCGGTGCTGCTGGGCGTCGCCACCGGCTTCATGGCGCTGATTCCGGGCGGCGCGCCGCTGTCGTTCACGCTGGTGTCGCTGTACCTGGTCGGCTCCGGCAACCTCGTCGCCGGGCTGGGGCTGTTCGCCTGGGGTTCGATCGAACTGTTCATCGTGGACAAGACCCTGCGCCCGCGCCTGGTCGGCGGCCCGGTCAAGCTGCCCTTCCTGCCGACTTTCTTCGGCCTCGTCGGCGGCGTGCAGACCATGGGCCTGGTCGGCCTGTTCGTCGGCCCGGTGCTGATGGCGCTGCTGGTGGCGATCTGGCGCGAATGGCTGCACAGCATCGAGGAGCCCGCCCCGCTCCCGACGAGCCTCCCTGCCCCCTACGGTCCCGCGGCCGGCAATCCGGTGGCCGGCAGGCCGGCTTCCAGCGGATCGCCTCCCCATACGCTCTAGTATGGAATGCCCTATAATCCGTCCTTTACACACACAGAACACCAAGGACAGGAGGGGAGCGAATGTCGGCAGCCCAGACCCTTTACGAACAGAAGCGCATGATGGCGACGGATGCGGTCGGCCTGGTCCGCGACGGCGACACCATCGTCGTGCCGACCGGCGTCGGCGAACCGCCTGCCTTGCTGCACGCGCTGTCCGAGCGGCGCCACACGCTGCATGACGTCACCGTCAGCCAGATCCTGCCGCTGCGCAAGTTCGCCTACCTCGATCCGGAGACGCGCGCCAACATCCGCCACGATGCCTATTTCTTCGGCGGCGCCACCCGCGCCGGCGGCCAGGCCGGCTGGGTGGACTACGTCCCGGCCTATTTCTCCGAGCTGCCGATGCTCATCGACCGCGGCCTGACGCCGGCCGACGTCGTCGTGTCGATGGCTTCGCCGATGGACGAGCACGGCTACTTCAGCCTGTCGCTGGCGCCCGACTACACCATGGCGGCGATCCGCCGCGCCCGCGTCGTGCTGCTGGAAGTCAATCCGAACGTGCCCTTCGCCAACGGCGACTGCCACATCCACGTCTCGCAGGTCGCCGGCCTGGTCGAAAGCGACGAGCCGCTGTTCGAAGTCGGCCTGCCGCAGATCGGCCCGGTGCAGGAAGCGATCGGCAAGTATGTCGCCGACCTCATCGACGACGGCTCGACGCTGCAGATCGGCTACGGCGGCATCCCCGACGCGGTGGTCATGCAGCTCCAGCACAAGCGCGACCTCGGCATCCACACCGAGATGATCGGCGACGGCATCCTGTCGCTGATCGAATCGGGCGCCGTCACCAACCGCCGCAAGACCTTCATGCCCGGCAAGCTGGTCGCCACCTTCGCACTCGGCTCGCAGCGCCTGTACCGCGCGCTGCATCGCAACCCGGCGATCGAGATGCATCCGGTCGATTTCACCAACGACCCGTATCTGGCCGCGCGCAACGACAAGCTGTGCGCCATCAACGCCACCTTGCAGATCGACCTGATCGGCCAGTGCGGCTCCGAATCGCTGGGCCACGTGCCCTATTCCGGTACCGGCGGCCAGGTGGATTTCGTCCGCGCCGCCAACCGCTCGAAGGGCGGCAAGGCTTTCATCGTGCTGCCGTCGACGGCGAAGGACGGCACCGTGTCGCGCATCGCGCCGGTGCTGTCGCCCGGCACCCACGTCACCACCAGCAAGAACGACATCAACTACGTCGTCACCGAATACGGTGTCGCCGAGCTGCGCGGCAAGACCGCCAGACAGCGCGCCGAGGCGCTGATCGGCATCGCCCACCCGGATTTCCGCGGCGAACTGCGCGAGGCGGCACGGCGGATGAACCTCGCCTGATCCTGCGCCGGAAGGGAGAGGGAAGAGTGCGCACCGGCTTGGTGCGCACGGCGGGCCTGCGCTAAGATCGCGGCCCCTTCCCTCTCCCGGCAGCGTGCCGGGCCGACGCCCCTGTCCGGAACGCTGCGTGCATTACCTGTCCTCCTGGCTGAAGGCCTTCTGGCCTGCCCCCCTCCCCGCGAGCCTGCGCGAACGCATGCTGGGCGGCATCGGCGCGTTCATCGGGCTGCTCGTCACCGAAATCGTCAGCCGCTACATGCTGGGCATCAGCGTGCCCTGGTTCGTCGCGCCGATGGGCGCATCCTCGGTGCTGTTGTTCGCGGTGCCGGCGAGCCCGCTCGCCCAGCCCTGGTCCATCGTCGGCGGCAACTTCGTCTCGGCGCTGGTCGGCATCGGCTGCGCCCACTGGATTCCCGACCCCGCGCTCGCCGCAACGCTGGCCGTCGGCCTGGCGATCATCGCCATGTTCCAGCTGCGCTGCCTGCATCCGCCCGGCGGCGCGATGGCACTGACGAGCGTGCTCGGCGGCCCCGAGGTCGAGCGCCTGGGCGTGCTGTTCGCGTTCACGCCGGTGGCGCTCAATTCGCTGCTGCTGCTGCTGACGGCGCTGCTGTTCAATACCGCGATGCGCCGGCGCTACCCGCATCGCCCGGCCGAGATTCCGGTTGCCGCCCAGCACCACACCGCAGATCCGAAACCCAGCGACCGCCTGGGCGTCCGCCCCGAAGACCTGCAGGCGGTGCTGCAGGAGCGGGGCGAAATGATCGACATCAGCAGCAGCGACCTCGAGGAAATCCTGCTCGCCGCCGAACAGCGCGCCTGGCGGCGGCGTTTCGGCGACCTGCGCTGCGCCGACGCGATGTCGCGCGACGTGGTCACGATCACCGCCGACGCGACGCTGGAGTCGGCCTGGGCACAACTGGCCCATCACCGCGTCAAGGCCTTGCCGGTGGTGGTGGATGAAGACCGGCTGATCGGCATCATCACGCTGCACGACTTCCTGCTCGCGCAGGAAATGCCCTGGGAAACCGTGGGCGAAGTGATGAGCGCCGAGGTGTTCACCGCCAGCCCGGATCAGAACATCGTGGACCTGGTGCCGGCCTTCTCCGATCGCGGCCGGCACCACGTGCCGATCGTCGATGCGGACAATCGCGTGGTCGGCATGCTGACGCAATCGGATCTCGTCGCCGCGCTGTTCCAGGCCGGCCTGGATCAGGCCCTGGTCGGCCGCTAGCGGACCAGGGCCGCCATTGCGGCTCAGAGGATGACGGTGATTTCCTCGCGCCGCACCAGTTCGGCGCCGAAATCGAGCGCGTCGAGTTCCAGCGCATCGCGCGCGGTGAGGACGCCCAGCGGGCATTTGACGGCGTCGATTACCGGCACATGGCGCACGCCGTTCTCGTACATCAGGTGAAGCGCATGGCCGAAAGGCTTGTCCTCGGTCAGCGTCAGCGGATTGTGGGTCATGACTTCGCCGACCGATGTGGCATCGGCGTCGAGGCCGGCAGCCAGCACGCGGAAAGTGGCGTCACGTTCGGTGAAGATGCCGGTGAGCACGCCATGTTCGACCACCAGCGCGGCGCTTCGGTGCTGCTCCTGCATCATGCGCGTCACGCTGCGCACGGGCGTGTCGACGGACACGCACAGGAAGGGACGATCGGAAAGTACCTGATGGATGGGACGGCTTGGCATGATCTGTCTCCTCGATGCATTTTATGGAAAGGCATGATTGCCTAGCGCCAATCGTGCCAGTTTGGACGCACGCTGCAAACGAAAATTTTCGGCTATCGTTTCTACGTCCAAGCCCTTGTTGTAGCGCAACTTTCTTACGGTTTGACGACAATGCCGCCATGCTGCAATGCAGCACGCCGGCATTGCGCACGCACCCTCATCGTGCATCCCCGCCATCCGCCGCCCAGGAATGGGGCGCGGCGCGGCCTCAGGCAGCCGGCGGGCGCTGTCCCATCGCTTCGCCCAGGCGTACCGGGCGCGCCGCCGCCCAGCCGGACTCGAAACGCATCGTGCCTTTCGGAAACAGCATCACCACCGTCGAGCCGAGCAGGAAGCGGCCCATTTCATCGCCCTTGCGCAGCTCCACTTCGCCCGGCGCATAGGCGTACTTCTCGATGTCGGGCCGGCGCGGCGGGTTTACCACGCCGTGCCAGGTGGTCGCCATGCTGCCGACGATGGTGGCGCCGACCAGCACCATCACGAAGGGGCCGGCCTCGCCTTCGAACACGCACACCACGCGCTCGTTGCGCGCGAACAGGCCGGGCACGCCGCGCGCGGTGGCCGGATTGACCGAGAACAGATCGCCCGGCACGTAGATCATCTGCTGCAGCCGGCCGTCGCAAGGCATGTGGATGCGGTGGTAATCGCGCGGACTGAGATAGATCGTGGCGAACTCGCCGTCCTCGAAATGCGCCGCCAGGCTGCGGTCGCCGCCGACCAGGGTGGTGGTGGTATAGAAATGGCCCTTGGCCTGGAAGATCTGGTCGCGCTCGATCGGACCGAACTGGCTGATCGCACCATCGACCGGACACAGATAGCAGGCTTCGGCGAACGGCCTCGCGCCTTCGCGCAGCGGACGGGTGAAGAACGCGTTGAAGCTCGCGTAGCTCGCCGGGTCGGGGTTCGCCGCTTCATCCATGTTCACGCCGTAGCGCTCGATGAACCAGCGGATCACCGCCGTCGTCGCCTTGCCGCCCTTCAGGCCGGCGAGCTTGCCGGCAAGCTGGGTCAGGGCGCGCTTGGGCAGGGCGTACTGGAAGGCAACGGAGAGGCGTTCGGACACGGCGGGATCCAGGATTCAGGTCGTCGGGCCGGCATTATACCGCCATGGTTTTTACCCCTCACTACCGTCCTCCGTACCGATTCACGGCCGATGCGGGAACAGGGCTGCAGAACGAAACCGAGGCCGCAGACGGTGCCGCGGCACGGCGAGGCCGAGCAGCGCCGCGCCGCTTCGAATGCAAGGCGGTTTCAGCCCAGCAGCGCCGCGACTGCTTCCGGGCAGGACGGGAACCAGAAATGCACGTAGGACGCGGTGATCGGGCCGTGGCGGTAGATCGGCTCGCCTTCGCCGCCATCCGGCCGTTGCGCGCGCAGCCAGGGTTCGAGCGGCGTTTCGGTTTTCGAGTAGTGGAACGTGTGCCCGGTCAGCCGCCCCTGCGGAAAGTCCGCCTGCTGCATGCCGAGCGCCGCCAGCCGCTTCTGCATCAGCGCGCGGCCCGGCAGCAGGCCGCCGAAGGCGTGGGCAGTGCCGGCGGTATCGACGATGGTTTCGAGCAGGCTCATCCAGCCACCGCATTCGGCCAGCACCGGTTTGCCGTCCGCCACATGGGCGCGCAGCCCGGCCCAGAAGCCGGTGTTGGCGGCGAGCGCGGCACCATGCAGTTCCGGATAGCCGCCCGGCAGCCACAGCGCATCGCAGCCGGCCGGCAGGCCGTCGCCCGCCAGCGGCGAGAAGAACACCGGCTCGGCGCCCAGCGCCCGCAGGGTGTCGATGTTGGCCGGGTAGATGAAGCCGTAGGCGGCGTCGCGGGCGATGGCGATGCGCTTGCCGGCCAGCAGCGGTACAACGGCAGGCGGCGGCGCCGCAGGAAAATCGACCGCCGGCGGCAGTTCGGCGGCACCGGTCTGCGCCAGATGTTCGGCCAGGCGGTCGAGGCGGCTGCCGAGGTCGTCGATCTCCTGCGCCTGCAGCAGGCCGAGATGGCGTTCCGGCAGGGCCGCAGCGGCGTCGCGCATCACCGCGCCGAACCAGTGCATGCCCGCGGGCAGCGCCTCGCGCAGCAGCTCGGCATGGCGCGCGCTGCCGACGTGGTTGGCGAGCACACCGGCGAAGAGGATGCCGGGCTGGTAGTGCGCCAGGCCCCAGGCCACCGCGCCGAAAGTCTGTGCCATCGCCCGCGCGTCGATCACCGCCATCACCGGAATGCCGAAGCGGCGCGCGATGTCCGCGCCCGACGGCGCGCCGTCGTACAGGCCCATGACGCCTTCGACCAGGATCAGGTCGGCTTCGCAAGCAGCCGCGTGCAGCCGCCGGGCGATGTCGGCCTCGCCGCACATGCCGAGGTCGACGTTGTACACCGGCGCGCCGCTGGCCACCGCGTGGATCTGCGGGTCGAGGAAATCCGGCCCGCACTTGAACACCCGCACCCTGCGCCCCAGCCGGGCATGCAGGCGGGCGAGCGCGGCGGTGACGGTGGTCTTGCCCTGGCCCGAAGCGGGCGCGGCAACGAACAATGCCGGACAGCGCACGGCAGCGGCCATCAGCCCTGCTCGTCGGGATGCACGGCGGTACAGCCCGCATGCGGCGCCGGCGCGGACTGCGGCGGCTCGCTCGGCTGGAACCAGCTCAGGCGCGGGTACAGGCTGACGACGTCGCCCACCACCGTCAGCGACGGCGGCCGGATACCCTGCCGCTTCACCTCGTCGGCCAGCGTGGCGAGGTCCGCCCTGGCGACGCGCTGCGCATGGGTCGTGCCGCGCTCGATGACGGCCGCGGGCGTGCTCGCCGGCAGGCCGTGGGCAACGAGCTGGGCGCAGATCTCCGCCAGCCGCGACACCCCCATGTAGATCACCAGGGTCTGGCCGCGATGGGCCAGCAGCGGCCAGTCGAGATCGAGCGAGCCGTTCTTCAGATAGCCGGTGGTCAGCACCACCGACTGGGCGTGGTCGCGGTGCGTCAGCGGAATGCCGGCATAGGCGGCGATACCCGCCGCCGCGGTGACGCCCGGCACCACTTCGACGGTGATGCCGGCTTCGAGCAGTTCTTCCATCTCCTCGCCGCCGCGGCCGAAGATGAAGGGGTCGCCGCCCTTCAGCCGCACCACGCGCTTGCCGGCCTGCGCCAGGCGCACCAGCAGGGCGTTGATCTCGTGCTGCGGCAGGGTGTGGTCGGCCGCCTTCTTGCCGACGTAGATGCGCTCGGCCGCGGCCGGCGCGAGATCGATGATGGCCGGTGCGACCAGGTTGTCGTACACCACCACGTCCGCCGCGGCCACCAGGCGCGCGCCGCGCAGCGTCAGCAGCTCCGGGTCGCCCGGGCCGGCGCCCACCAGATAGACGTGGCCCGGCAGCGGGCCGGCGCGGAAGGCTGCGAGATCAGGGACTGGACTCATGGAACACGGGCTCGGACGGATATTCAATCAGGAACGAAGACGATGCGCCCTTCGCTTTCGAAGCGGCGCAGGGGGTGGCCGAAAGCCTGGCTCAGCAGTTCGGCGCGCATCACGCTGTCGCGGTCGCCGGCGATGACGCCGCCGCGGCCGTCGAGCAGGATAACGTGATCCGCGTAGCGGGCGGCAAGATTGACGTCGTGAAGTACCAGCACCGCGCCGGATTTCCTGCCGCCGCCCCGTCCGCCAGGCGCCCCTGCGCCGGACAGGGGGGCCTCCAGCGCGGGAGAGCCCCTCTCGCCGCGGACGAGGCGGCGGAACAGTTCGAGCGTGGCGATCTGGTGGTGGAGATCGAGGTGATTCAAGGGCTCGTCGAGCAGGAACAGCCGCGGCGCCTGAGCCAGCAGGGCGGCGATGGCGACGCGCTGGCGCTCGCCGCCGGACAGGGTCAGGACGTCGCGGTTCTCGAAGC
This sequence comes from Thauera butanivorans NBRC 103042, assembly GCF_001591165.1. GTDB lineage: Bacteria > Pseudomonadota > Gammaproteobacteria > Burkholderiales > Rhodocyclaceae > Thauera > Thauera butanivorans. The sequence continues at coordinate 45,143 of NZ_BCUG01000005.1, read as the reverse complement.
CCTGCAGGCCGACGTCGGCCAGCGCCCGGCGGGCGATGGCTTCGTCCCGTTCCGTTTCCCAGCCCCAGCGGCCGAGGTGCGGATGGCGGCCGATCAGCACCGTCTCCAGCACGGAGGCGGCGAACAGGTCGGGCTGCTGCTGCGTCAGCAGCCCGCGAAAGCGCGCCGCCTCGGTCGCCGACCAGCCGGCATAAGGCCGCCCGCCGATGCGCACCTCGCCCACCGACGGCACACGCAAACCAGCCAGGGTGTGCAGCAAGGTGGTCTTGCCCGCACCGTTCGGTCCCAGCAGGACCAGGCATTCGCCCGGCTTCAGGCTCATGCTGAAGGCGCAGCACAGCCAGCGCTCGCCCACCTGCAATGCGAGGCCGTCGGCTTCGAGCAGCGGCCCGGTCTCATTCATCACGCTGCCGGCCGTGCTCATCGCCGGTGCCTCGCCAGCAGGAACAGGAACACCGGCACGCCGATCAGCGCGGTCAGCACGCCCACCGGCAATTGCTGCGGCGCGATCACGGTGCGTGCGGCGGTATCGGCCACCGTCAGCAAGGCACCGCCGGCCAGCGCCGCCGCCGGAATCAGCGTCCGCTGGTCGTTGCCCAGCGCCAGCCGCACCAGATGCGGCACGATCAGGCCGACGAAGCCCACCGAGCCGATCAGCGTCACCGCAGTGGCCGTCAGCAGCGAAGCCAGCACGTACAGGCCCATGCGCAGGCGGCGCACTTCGACGCCGAGCGCCCGCGCATTCAGTTCGCCGCGCGCCAGCACGTTGAGGTCGCGCGCAAAGGGCATCACCGCCAGCAGTCCCAGCACCAGCACGGCCAGCCCGGGCCAGGGCCGCGCCGCACCGCTGGCGTCGCCCATCAGCCAGAACAGCATCGACTGCACGCGCACGTCGGACGCCAGCGCCAGCATCAGGGTCACCGCCGCGCCGCAGCCGGCGGCGACGATGACGCCGGTCAGCAGCAGCCGCGTCTGCGTCCAGCTGCCGTCGCCGTGCGCCAGGCCGAACACCAGCAGCATCGCCGTCAGCGCGCCGGCGAAAGCCAGCGCATCGACCCACAGCGAAGCCGCCCCGAGCAGGATCGCCACCAGCGCACCGACCGCCGCGCCGCCGGAAATGCCCAGGATGTAGGGGTCGGCCAGCGGATTGCGCAGCAGCACCTGCATCACCGCGCCGGCCATGGCGAGCAGGCCGCCGCAGACGAAGGTGGCGACCGCGCGCGGCAGGCGCAGCTCGCGCACGATGCCGGCGGCCATGCCGTCATCGCCGGCCAGCGCCGCCAGTACCTCGCCCGGCCCGATCGGCATCTCGCCCGCCATCAGCGCCCATGCGAAGGCCAGCACGCCGGCCGCCAGCAGCGCGGCGATCACCGACACGGCATGGGTACGCGGCTTCATCCGGATCGGCAGCCGGAGGCGCCGTCAGCGCGGCGCATAACGCAGCCCGACGAACACGCTGGCACCCGGCGTGCGATAGCCCCGCGCCAGTTCGTAGTCCGCATCGAGGAGATTGTTCGCCCTCGCCTCGATGCGCCATTGCGGCGACAGGCGGTAATGCAGATAGGCATCGAGCAGGCCGTAGCCGTGCAGATCCACGGTGTTGGCCGCATCGTCGTGGCGGCGGCCGGCACCGTTCCATTCCACGCCCCAGTCCAGCGGCCCGGCGGCATGGGCCAGCCGCAGGAAACCGGACTGCCGCGCCCGCCGCGGCAGCCGCCTGCCGTTCTGTTCGTCCTTCGCATCCAGCCAGTCCAGGCCCGCGCTGACGGTGAATGCGCCCAGCGACAGCATGTAGCCGAGTTCCGCGCCCTCGAGCCGCGCCTCGGCGACGTTGACCTGCTGTCCCCGCAACGCATACACCGGGTTGCCGGCGATCAGGTCCTTGACCCGGTTGTCGAAGTAGTTCAGTTCGACGCTGTGCGCCCCCTGGGCCCAGCGGATGCCGAGTTCGCGGTTCAGCGCCCGCTCCGGCTTCAGATCGGGATTGCCGTGGTAGCTGGTCGGCGACGACGCCATCGGCCAGTAGAGCTGGTTGAAGGTCGGCGCGTTGAAGGCGGTGGCGATGCTGCCGCGCAGGCGCAGCGAAGGCGTCAGGTCGTAGCCGTAGGCAAGCAGGCCGGTGGTCTTGCCGCCGAACTGGGAGTTGTCGTCGTGGCGGGCGTTGAGCTGCAGGTGGTGGGCGTCGATCTGTGCCGACCAGCCGAGCAGCAGCGAATTCACCCGGCGGCTGTCCTTGTTGTACACCGTGGTGCTGTCGAGCCGGGTTTCGACGTATTCATAGGCCAGCAGCAGCCTGCCCAGCGGCAGATCGACGTCGTGCTGCCACATCAACTGATCCTGCTCGGTGTCGTGCCGGCTCGGCGCCGCGGCGCTCGCCCGGTTCAGCGACTCGTCGATGCTGCGGCCCAGGCGCAGGGTGCTGGTCCAGCCGGCACGCAGCTCGTTGCGCAGATGCAGGCTCAGCGTGCCGGCGGTCTTGTCCATCCAGGAGTCGAAATAGCTCGCCGCCGAGGCATCGTAGCGGCTGCGGCTGTCCGAGTACGTGAAACCCAGGCCGATCTCGTCCCTGTCGCGGAAGCCCAGCGTGACCGAGCCGCCGGCATGGGTGTTGCGGAAGCCGTCGTCGTCGGCCCAGTAGGACGTCCGCGGCGGCGTGCCCGCCCAGAAGGCCGGGTCGCGCTTCGAGTTGAAGCCGTCGGAGTGCTCGGCGCCCACGTTCAGGCTGTAGCGCAGCCGCCCGGCCCCGCCCGACAGCGCGGCCGATGCCTTGCGGGTGCGCTCGGAGCCGTAGCCGACGAAAAGCTCCGGCCTGAAGCCCGCCTCGCCCTTGCGGGTGAACACCTGGATCACGCCGCCGATGGCCTCCGAGCCGTACAGCGCGCTGGCCGGCCCGCGCAGCACTTCGATGCGCTCGATCAGGCCGAGCGGAATGTTCTCCAGCGTCGGCGCCCCCGAACTGGCCGAGCCGGCCCGCAGGCCATCGATCAGCAGCAGCGTGTGCCGCGCCTCGGCGCCCCGGACGTAGACGTTCGCATTCGCCCCCGCGCCGCCGTTGGCGGTGACCCGGATGCCGGGCAGCGCCCGCAGCACCTCGATCAGCGAGGAATGCCCGGCGCGCTCGATGTCCTCGCGTTCGATCACCTCCACCGCGGCCAGGCTGTCCTCGATGCGCTGCTGCTGGCGGGAGGCGGTGACGACGACGGCTTCGAGGGCGCCGCCGCCCGGGGCGGGCGCCGCCAGCAGCGGACAAGGCAGCGCCAGAGCGGCGGCAAGCATGGAGAAACGGACGGCGGGCATGGGGAACGACGGTTCAGCGCGGCGCATAGCGCAGCGTGACGAAGGCATTGGCACCGGCGGTGGCGAAGTTGCGGGCAAGCTCGTAGTCCTTGTCGAAGACGTTGTTCGCCCGCAGCTCGAGCCGCAGTTCGGGCGTCAACTGGTGATGGACCCAGGCATTGACGATGCCGTAGCCGCCCAGCCGCGTGCCGGCGTCCTCGCGCTCGCTCTGCCCGCGCCATTCGGCCCCCCAGCTCCACTTGCCGACCGTGCGGTCGATGCCGAGCGAACCCGCGCGGCGCGCGCGGCGCACCAGGCGGGCGTCCGTATCCTCGTCCTTGGCATCGAGCAGGTCGATCGTTGCCCGCACGCGGTAGTCGGCCACGGTCGCGCTCACGCCCCATTCCAGCCCTTCCAGCCTGGCGCGGCCGACGTTGTCCGGGGTGCTGCCCCACTGGATCAGGTTCTTCACCCGGTTGTTGTAATAGGTGGCCGTCATCTGCAGCCCGCCCTGCTCCCAGACCAGGCCGATTTCGCGGTTCAGCGATTCCTCGGGCTTCAGGTCCGGGTTGCCGCCGAAGCAGCCGAAAGGCGGAAAGCAGGCGAGCGGGAAGTACAGATCGTTGAAGGTCGGCGCCTTGAAGGCCGTGCCGATGCTGCCGCGCAGCCGCCATTCGGGCAGGAACTGGTAGCCGTAGGCGAGCAGCCCGGTGGTCTTGCCGCCGAACTGCGAATCGTCGTCATGGCGGGCGTTGATCTGCAGATGATGCTTGTCGAACTGCCCGCCCCAGCCCAGCAGCACCGAATCCACCCGGCGCGTGTCGCGTTCGTAGGTGCCGGTGGTGTCGATGCTCTGCTCCAGATGCTCGACCGCCGCGAGCAACAGGCCGCCGCCCAGCGAGACGTCGTTCTGCCACGCGAACTGGGTCTGTTCGGTGTCGAAGCGGTCCGTCGGCGCCGTGCTCCATTTGCTGTGCGAACGGTCCTTGCTGTAGCCCAGGCGCAGCGTGCTCACCCAGCCGTCGGCGAGCTTGTTGCGCATGTGGATGCCGGCGGTGTCCAGGCCCTTGCTCACGCGGGCATCGTATTCGGTGTCGGAGTCGAACCAGTTGCGCCCTTCGGAATGGAACAGCGTCAGCCCGATCTCGTCATCGTCCCTGAATCCCAGCGAGGCGGAAGCACTCAGGTAGTCGTTGTGGAAGCCGTCGCGATCGCGGTCGGCCACGGTGGCAGGGTTCTTTCGCGCATTGAAGCCGTCGGTGCGCTCGCGCCCCGCCGACACGTTGTAGCGCAGGCGGTCCCGGCCGCCGGCCACCGTCGCGCCGAGTGCGTAGCTGTGCTCGGTACCGGCACCCATGCGCAGGCTGGGATGGAAGCCCGCCGTGCCCTTGCGCGTGAAGACCTGGATCACGCCGCCGATGGCGTCCGAGCCGTACAGCGCGCTCGCCGGCCCGCGCAGGATCTCGATGCGCTCGACCAACTCGGGCGGAATCGTCTCCAGCGCAGGCTGGCCGGACGTCGCCGAGCCCACCCGCATGCCATCGACGAGCACCAGCGTATGCCCGGAATTGGCGCCGCGGATGAAGATGCCGGTATTGGCGCCGGGGCCGCCGTTGCTGCTCACCTGGATGCCGGGCTGCGCCGCCAGCAGTTCGGTCAGCGTGCTGTGCCCGCCGCGTTCGATCTGCTCGCGCGTGATCACATCGACGCTGGACAAGGTCTCGTCGGCGCGCTGCTGCTGACGGGTGGCAGTGACGACGACTGCCTCGCCCAACCGGTCCTGCGCAAGCGCAGACGGCAGATACATCGGAAAAGCGCTGGCCACGGCGATCGCCGTGGTACAGAAGCGGATCTTCATCGTTTCGGTCTCCCTGCGCCAGAGCGCCGCGTCCCCGCGCGCCGTGGCGATACGCAACAGGACGGTCTCGGGAGGAAAAAGGAAACGAACGGCGCCACGGAACACGCCATGCCATCGCCGCCACCCCGCGACACATCCGCCAATTCGCGCTACGGCCGGTCTCCGGGCTCGTGTGTGTACCAGCCTGCCGGCCGGACGGATGGACCGCCTTCCCAGGTCATGAACCCAGTGGCTGCATGGTCCACCTTGCGCACACCTACCGTTGCGGGGGCAGCACAGGCATTGCGGCCTCATGGCGAGATGGGCCGTGCACCTGTTTCCCGTTCAACCCCGGGCGAGAATCGCCCGCGGGCACCGATGACGCGCCGCCCCTTCCGGGGCAGTGGGGGCGGATGATACCGTACCGGCCAGTATCGTGCACTGCACCAGCACAAGGCCCCCGCGGCAAAAAAGGCAATCAGCACCATGACATACGAACTGATCCTGGGCGGCGCCCGTTCCGGCAAGAGCCGCGAGGCCGAACGCCGCGCTGCCGCATCCGGCCTGGCCGTCACCGTGATCGCCACCGCCGAGGCGCTCGACGACGAAATGGCGGCACGCATCCGCCGCCACCAGGCCGACCGCCCGGCGGGCTGGCGCACGGTCGAAGCGCCGATCGCGCTCGCCGAAACCCTGCGCCGCGAAGCCGCACCCGAGCGCTGCCTGCTGGTCGATTGCCTGACGCTGTGGCTCGCCAACCTGCTGATCGATGCCGACGGCCTGCCGCCCGGCGCCGACGCCGAAGCCCTGCCGCTGTTTCGCGCCGAGCGCGACGCCCTGCTCGCCACACTGCCGGCCCTGCCCGGCCGTGTCATCCTGGTCGCCAACGAAGTCGGCCTCGGCCTGGTGCCGGAAACCCCGCTCGGCCGCCTGTTCCGCGACGAGGCCGGGCGACTGAACCAGGCCGTCGCCGCACTGTGCCCGCGCGTGCTGTTCGTCGCCGCCGGGCTGCCGCTGGTGCTGAAGGGCGGCTAAACTGCCAACTGACGAATGTTGCTGGAGACTGCCATGGGCCTGCCTGCGGAAAAGCATGCGATGACGCTGGATGAATTCCTCGCCTGGGAAGCGGATCAGCCCGAGCGCTGGGAATTCTTCGACGGCGAAGCCTTCATGATGGCCGGCGGGTCGGACGTGCACAATCTTGTTTCCGGCAACACCTACATGACCTTGCGCAATGCCCTGCGCGGCACATCCTGCACGGTCTTCATGTCCGACGTCCGCCTGCGTCTGGCAGCAACGGACGACCTGTTCTACCCCGACGTCTTCGTCACCTGCGCGGACGCCGACCGCGAGCGCCGCCAGGTCAAGGAAGAGCCGGTGCTGATCGCCGAGGTGCTGTCGCCCTCGACCGAAGCCTACGACCGCGGCGGCAAGTTCGCCGCCTACCGCCGCTTCCCCGGACTCAAGACGGTGCTGTTCCTGTCGCAGGACCGTGCCCACGTCGAATGCTATTCCCGTACCGCCGAAGGCGACTGGCTGCTGACCGAAGCCAGCGGCGAGGCTGCCAGCCTCGCCCTGCCCGCGTTCGGCTTCACGCTGGCGCTGGCCGAGCTGTATCAGGATCTGCCTGCTGCCCCAGCCTGAGCCCGCTGCCGGCGCCTGCGCTCAGTCGGCCTCGATGCCAGCTTCGCTCAGCCTGCGGATGCGTTCCGCCGTCGGCGGATGGGTGGAGAGATAGCGCCACCAGTCCTCGCCATGGCAGTCGCCGTGCGCTTCATCGGCCTCCTGCCCACAGCCTGCGGCGTGGTTCTTGTCCAGCGGCGCCAGCTGGTCGGTGAACACACCATCGTGCCCGACGGCGGCGCCAGCGCGTTCGGCCCCAGGGTGTCGGCGGCGTCGCGGAACGCCGCCCGCAATGCACACGCTTCGAGTCACGATGCGCCAGGAACAGGCATCGCCGAAAAATCCGGATGCGATGATGCATCAATGACCAACAAATCGCATGAATACCGATTCAGAATCTCACCCTGCCACACCCGGGCAAGCCGGAGGTGCCGCAATTATCACGATCTGCTACCTTTCGCCTCGTACCTGCGCCCCGCCACTACCGCAACCGAACGACAGTACCCGCGAGTCCCTCATGCAGACCCACATCATTCCCCCGAACCAGGCACTCGCCGCCGCGCTGCAGCAGAAGATCGACCGCAAGACCAAGCCGCTCGGCGCGCTTGGCCGCCTGGAGGCACTCGCCCTTCAGATCGGCCTCGTCCAGCAGACGCTCGAACCCGAACTGCGCCAGCCCCAGATCGTCATCTTCGCCGGCGACCACGGCGCGGCGCGGGCGGGCGTGTCGGCCTATCCGCAGGACGTCACCTGGCAGATGGTCGAGAACTTCCTCGCCGGCGGCGCCGCGATCAACGTCTTCTGCCGGCAGATGGAGCTGGGCCTCAGCGTGGTCGACGCCGGCGTCAACCATGACTTCGGCAAGCGCGACGGCCTGATCGACGCAAAGATCGCGCCCGGCACGGCGAACTACCTCGAACAGCCTGCCATGACCGCCGAGCAGCGCGACGCCGCGCTGCAGCGCGGACGCGAGATCGCCCACGCGCTGGCGGACAACGGCTGCAACTGTGTCGGCTTCGGCGAAATGGGCATCGGCAACACCGCCGCCGCCTCATTGCTGACGACCTGCCTGATCGGCGCCGAACACGGCGCCGACCTCTACACAGTGACCGGCCCCGGCACCGGACTCGACGACACCGGCCTGGCGCACAAGCGCGAACTGCTGAAGCAGGCCCTGCGCCGCGGCGGCTGGCCGACCGAGCCGCTGCAGGCCTTGTCCGAATACGGTGGCTTCGAGATCGCGATGATGGCCGGCGCCATGCTCGGCGCAGCGGAACGACGCATGCTGATCGTCATCGACGGCTTCATCGTCACCTCGGCGCTGCTGGTCGCCCACGCCCTCAACCCGAACCTGCTGCCTTACTGCGTGTTCGCCCATCACTCGCTCGAACCCGGCCACCGCGTGCAGCTGTCCTTCCTGATGTCCCAGCCGCTGGTCGAACTCGATCTGCGCCTCGGTGAAGGCACCGGCGCAGCACTGGCCTGGCCGCTGCTGCAGGCGGCGGTGAACTTCCTCAACCACATGGCGAGCTTCGAATCGGCCGGCGTCGATTCCGCCGGCGGCGAGCACGCGGTGGATGAGCCGAGCGCGCTGCGCTGACGCGCCGATGCGCCACCAGGCGGAACTGTTCTTCACCGCGCTCGGTTTCTTCACCCGCCTGCCGGTACCCGCCTGGGTGCCCTGGTCGCCCGAGCGCCTGCGCCACGCGGTACGCTACCTGGCACTGGTAGGCTGGGTGGTGGGCCTGGCCGGCGCGGCGGGCTATCTGGCCCTGTCGTGGCTGCTGCCGCCGGCACTGGCCGTCGTGCTGTCGATGGCGCTCACGATCCGGCTCACCGGCGCGCTGCACGAGGACGGCTTCGCCGACGCCTGCGACGGCCTCGGCGGCGGCTGGGACAAGGCCCAGGCGCTGGCGATCATGAAGGACTCGCACATCGGCAGCTACGGCGCCATCGGCATCGTGCTGATGCTGCTGGCAAAGGCCGCGGCGCTGGTTGAACTGGCTGCAATCGGCAGCTTCGGCGCACAAGGCATGCCGGACGGCATCGTCGCCGCGCTGCTGGTCGCCCATCCGCTGTCGCGCCTGGCGGCAACCAGCCTGATCCAGCTGCTGCCCTATGCACGCGACGACGACAGCAGCAAGTCCCGGCCGCTGGCGCAGCGCCTGACGCCGGCCGGGCTCGCCATCGCCGGCCTCTGCGGCCTGCTGCCGCTGGCGCTGCTGACGCCGGCCGAAGCCGTGGCGGCTTTCACCGCCACGGCCCTCGTCACCGCCTGGTGCGCGCGCCTGTTCATGCGCCGGCTCGGCGGCCATACCGGCGACCTGCTCGGCGCCACCCAGCAACTGGCCGAACTCGCCTGCTACGCCGGCCTGCTGGCCGCGCCCCGGCTCGCCGCGCCGTTCGCCGCCGCATAGCAACCGACCCGGACTTTCCGACCATGGAACTCCACCTCATCCGCCATCCCCGCCCCGCCATCGAGCCGGGCACCTGCTACGGCCAGCTCGACGTCGGCATCGCCGAGTCCGCCGCCGAGGTCGCCGCGCGGCTTCGTCCGCTGCTGCCGGAGCGCTTCGAGCTGCATGCCAGCCCGCTCGCGCGCGCACGGATGCTCGCCGATGAACTCGGCGCCCCCAGGCTGGACGAGCGCCTGAAGGAAATCCACTTCGGCGAATGGGAAGGGCTCGCCTTCGGCGACATCGGCACCGCGATCGACGACTGGGCCGCCGACCCGCTGGGCTTTCGCGCCCCGGGCGGCGAATCGGCGCGCGAGATGACTGCGCGGGTGCTGCACTGGCTGGACGAACTGCAGGCTGCGGCGCCGGGCACGCCGGTGGTGGTGGTCGCCCACGGCGGCCCGCTGCGCGTGCTCGCCGGCCACCTGCTCGGCCTGCCGCCCGAGCGCTGGCTGGGGCTGGACTTCGGCTGCGGCCAGGCGACGCGGCTGGACGTGGAAAGCTGGGGCGTGGCGCTGCGCTGGTTCAACCGCTGAACCGCCGCCCCCCTCTCTCGGTCCCTTTTCCCAGCATGGTGCGGCTTCGTGGGATAATTCCGCCCCCGCATCCCTGCGCCCAGCCGAGCCATGACGATTTCCCTGCCCGAGTTTTCCCGCGGTCGCCTCGTGATCGTCGGCGACGTCATGCTCGACCGCTACTGGCACGGCTCGACCAACCGCATCTCGCCCGAGGCGCCGGTGCCGGTGGTCAAGGTCGAGGGCGACGAATACCGCGCAGGCGGCGCCGGCAACGTCGCGCTCAACGCCGCCGTACTGGGCACCCGGACCGAACTGGTGGCGCTGGTCGGGCGCGACGAGGCGGCGCAGCGCCTGCGCGAAAAGCTCGAAGCCGGCCAGGTCGCCTGCCGCCTGCTCGAAGCGCCGCAGCACCCGACGATCACCAAGCTGCGCATCATCAGCCGCCACCAGCAGTTGATCCGGCTCGACTTCGAGGACAGCTTCGCGGTGCTGGAATCGGCCGGCATCGAACAGGCTTTCGAAACCGCGCTGCCCGGCGCCGGCGCGGTGGTGCTGTCGGACTACGGCAAGGGCACGCTGGCCCAGGTCGGCAGCCTGATCCGGGTCGCACGCGAACGAGGCGTGCCGGTGGTGGTCGACCCCAAGGGCACGGATTTCGGCCGCTACTGCGGCGCCACCGTGATCACGCCCAACATGAGCGAGTTCGAAGCGGTGGTGGGCCATTGCGCCGACGACGCCACGCTGCGCGAACGCGGCGAGGCTCTGCGCGCGGCGCTCGACCTCGACGCGGTGCTGATCACCCGCTCCGAGCGCGGCATGACGCTGCTGCAGGCCGGCCAGGCGCCACTCGACCTGCCGACCCGCGCGCGCGACGTGTTCGACGTCACCGGCGCCGGCGACACCGTGGTCGCGGTGCTGGGCGCCGGCCTGGCCTGCGGCCTGGCGCTGGCCGAGGCGACCGCGGTGGCCAACGTCGCCGCCGGCATCGTCGTCGGCAAGCTCGGCACCGCCACCGTCAGCCCCGAAGAACTCGCCGCCGCGCTGCGCGGCAACGGCACACCAGACTGAAGGAAACCAGCATGATCATCGTCACCGGCGGCGCCGGCTTCATCGGCAGCAACATCGTTCATGGCCTCAACGCCCGAGGTATCCGCGACATCCTGGTGGTCGACGACCTCACCGACGGGCGCAAATGCCTCAACCTGTCGGACGCAGACATCCTCGACTACATGGACAAGGACGACTTCCTCGCCCGCATCCAGGCCGGCGAGGGCTTCGGCCCCGTCGAGGCGGTGTTCCACGAAGGCGCCTGCTCGTCCACCACCGAGTGGGACGGCCGCTTCGTCATGAAGGTGAACTACGAATACACCAAGGCCGTGCTGGCCTGGTGCGTGGCCGGCAAGGTGCCGCTGATCTACGCCTCGTCGGCCTCGGTGTACGGCATGGGGCCGGTGTTCCGCGAAGCGCGCGAGTTCGAGCAGCCGCTCAACATGTACGCCTATTCCAAGTTCCAGTTCGACTGCCACCTGCGTACGAAACTGGCCGGCATCGGCAGCCAGGTCGTCGGCCTGCGCTACTTCAACGTCTACGGCCCGCGCGAACAGCACAAGGGCAACATGGCCAGCGTCGCCTTCCATTTCCACAAGCAGCTCGCGGAATCGGGCCGCGTGCGCCTGTTCGAAGGCAGCGACGGCTACGGCCCCGGCGAGCAGCGGCGCGACTTCATCCATGTGGACGACATCGTCGCGGTCAACCTGTGGCTGCTCGACAACCCGCAGGTGTCGGGCATCTTCAACCTCGGCACCGGTCGCGCGCAGAGCTTCAACGACGTCGCCCACGCCGCCACCCGCTGGCACCGCGCGCAGGGGCACGCAGGCGGCGGCATCGACTACATCGCCTTCCCCGAGCACCTGAAGGGCCGCTACCAGAGCTTCACCGAAGCCGACATGGGCGCGCTGCGCGCCGCCGGCTACGACCGCCCCTTCATGGACGTCGAGACAGGCGTGCCGGCCTACCTCGACTGGCTGGCCGCGCGCGCCTGAGCGGACCGCCGCAGGCATGACGTCCGCCTCCTCCCCCGCGCGCAAGGTCCTCGTCGTCGGCCCCTCGTGGGTCGGCGACATGGTGATGGCGCAGAGCCTGTTCAAGGCGCTCAAGCTGCGCGGCGCCTGCGACATCGACGTGCTCGCGCCGGGCTGGTCGCTGCCCATCCTCGAACGCATGCCCGAAGTGCGGCGCGGCGTGGTGATGCCGCTCGGCCACGGTGAATTCGGCCTCGGCAAGCGCCGCGCGCTGGGCAAGTCGCTGGCCGGCGAAGGCTACGACCAGGCGATCGTGCTGCCGGGTTCGCTGAAATCGGCCTTCGTGCCCTTCTTCGCCGGCATTCCGCAGCGCACCGGCTTCCGCGGCGAGATGCGCTACGGCCTGCTCAACGACCTGCGCCCGCTCGACAAGACCGCGCTGCCGATGACGGTGCAGCGTTTCACTGCCCTCGCCGCTCCGGCCGGCATGCCGCTGCCCGAACCTTTTCCAATGCCAGGGTTGGTCGCCCAGGCGGACAACCAGCCCCGCCTGCGCGAGAAGCACGGACTGCCCGCCGAAGTCCCGGCCGTCGCCTTCATGCCCGGCGCCGAATACGGCCCGGCCAAGCAGTGGCCGATCCCGCACTTCGCCGCATTGGCGCGTAGCCTGGCCGAACAGGGCTTCCAGGTCTGGGTGCTCGGCTCGAACAAGGACCGCGAAGCCGGCGAGGCCATCGCCGCCGGCAACCCGGCGGTGCATAACCTGGCCGGTCTCACCGCGCTCGGCGATGCGGTCGACCTGCTGGCGATGAGCGCCGCCGCCGTCACCAACGACTCCGGCCTGATGCACGTCGCCGCGGCGCTGGACGTGCCGCTGGTGGCGATCTACGGCTCGTCCAGCCCGGAACACACGCCGCCGCTGTCGCAGCGCGTCTCCATCCAGACCCTGCGGCTGGACTGTTCGCCCTGTTTCAAGCGCGTCTGCCCGCTGGGCCACACCCGCTGCCTGACCGACATCGCGCCGGAGCGTGTATTGGCTGCGCTGGGCGAGCTCGGCCTGCCCTGTACGGCCGCCGGCGGGACCGCACAGGCCATCCCGCTGGTTCGCGGAGCCTGACGCAGCGATGCGGGTTCTGATCGTCAAGACCTCCTCGCTCGGCGACGTCATCCACACCTTGCCCGCGCTGACCGACGCCGCCCACGCCATCCCTGGCATCCGCTTCGACTGGGTGGTCGAAGAAGCCTTCGCCGAGATCCCGCGCTGGCACCCGGCGGTCGACCGGGTGATTCCGGTCGCGGTGCGGCGCTGGCGCAAGCACCCCTTGCAAGCGTGGCGCAGCGGCGAATGGCAGGCCTTCCGCGCAACGGTCGGCCTGCACCGCTACGACGCCGTGATCGACGCCCAGGGCCTGTTCAAGAGCGCCTGGCTCGCCCGCCATGCCCACGGCCCGCTGCACGGGCTGGACAAACGCTCGGCACGCGAGCCGCTGGCGAGCCTGTTCTACCGCCACCGCCATACCGTGCCCTGGGGCCGGCACGCGGTGCTGCGGGTGCGCGAACTGTTCGCGCAGGCGCTGGGCTACACCCTGCCGGCCGATGCCGCGGCCAGCCTCGGCGACCAGGCACCCACGCACGATCCCTACGGCCTCGACCGCAGCCGCGTGCTGGCAGGCGCCGGCCAGACGGACAGCGACGGCGGCACGCCTTACGTCGTCTTCCTGCACGGCACGACCTGGGACACCAAGCACTGGCCGGAAGCCTACTGGCGCCAACTGGCCGAGCGCGCCTGCGCTGCCGGCTGGCGGGTACGCCTGCCCTGGGGCAATGCCGCCGAGCACGAGCGGGCCGAACGCATCGCCGCCAACCTGCCGGGCGTACAGGTGCTGCCCCGCCTGCCGCTTGCAGGTATCGCCGCCGAAATCGCCGGTGCCCGTGCCTGCGTCGCGGTCGACACCGGCCTGGGCCACCTCGCCGCCGCGCTGGCGGTGCCGACGGTGTCGCTGTACGGCCCGACCAATCCCGGCTTCACCGGCGCCTGGGGTTTCGGCCAGCGCCACCTGGCGGCGGACTTCCCCTGCGCGCCCTGCTTGAAGAAGCAGTGCACTTACGTGCCGACGGCGGAAGACAAGAAAAAAGCCCCTGCGCCCCTCAGCCGGGCGCCCCTCTCCCCCTGCGGGAGAGGGGCGGGGAGGAGCAACGACGGCAGTGCCACCACACGGGCCCCCTCGCCCCAGCCCTCTCCCGCGAGGGGAGAGGGAGACCGGCAAGAGCACCCGGCCGAGGCGGCCAGCTCGAACGGCTTCCCCTATTGCTTCACCCGTTTGCCGCCCGACGATGTCTGGCAGGAGCTCGCCGTACTGCTCGACCGGCCGGACGCCGCCGCAACCGAAGCGCCCGCCATCTCCACCGAGGCCCGCTGATGCAGCTCGCCTTCTGCCTGTACAAGTTCTTCCCCTTCGGCGGCATGCAGCGCGACTTCCTGCGCATCGCCCAGGCCTGCCAGGCGCGCGGCCACGCGATCCGGGTGTATGTGCTGGCATGGCAGGGCGAGGTGCCGGCCGGTTTCGAGGTCGTGCATGTGCCGGTGCGTGCGCTGTCCAACCACCGCCGCTACCGCAAATACACCGACTGGGTGCAGGCCGACCTCGCCCGCCGGCCGGCGGACCGGGTGGTGGGCTTCAACAAGATGCCGGGGCTGGACGTGTATTACGCCGCCGATCCCTGCTTCGAGGACAAGGCCCGGACCCTGCGCAACCCGCTGTACCGGCTCGGCAGCCGCTACCGCCACTTCGCCGCCTGGGAGCGCGCGGTGTTCGGACCGGACAGCCGCACCGAGATCCTGATGATCTCCAGCGTGCAGCAGCCGCTGTTCGTCAGGCACTACGGCACGCCGGCCAGCCGCTTCCACCTGCTGCCGCCGGGCATCGCCGCCGACCGCCGCGCACCGCCGAACGCGGCAGCGATCCGGGCGGAATTCCGCAACGAGTTCAAGCTGGGCGATGAAGACCTGCTGCTGGTCCAGATCGGCTCCGGCTTCAAGACCAAGGGCGTGGACCGCAGCCTGAAGGCACTGGCCGCGCTGCCGGACGCGCTCAGGCGCCGCACCCGGCTGATGGTGATCGGCCAGGACGATCCCAAACCCTTCAAGCTGCAGGCCGCCACCCTCGGCCTCGGCGAGCGCGTCGACTTCCTGAAGGGCCGCAGCGACGTGCCGCGCTTCCTGCTCGGCGCCGAGCTGCTGATCCACCCGGCCTACAACGAGAACACCGGCACCGTGCTGCTGGAAGCGATCGTCGCCGGGCTGCCGGTGCTGGCGAGCGCGGTGTGCGGCTACGCCCACTACATCGAGGATGCCGACGCCGGCCGCGTCGTGCCCGAGCCCTTCGCGCAGGCACAGCTCGACCGCATGCTGGCGGAGATGCTGACCGACGACGGCGCACGCCGGCGCTGGCAGGCCAATGGCCTCGCCTTCGCCGGGCATGCCGATCTCTACAGCCTGCCCGAGCGCGCCGCCGACGTGATCCTGGGCCTGCCGGCGACAGGAGGGAGCGCATGAGCGCCGTCGCCCGGTCGCCCGAAGGCGGCGCTCTCCTCCCATGGGGAGGTGGTCGCACCAGCGACCGGAGGGTAGTCCAGTGAGCACGCTGTACCTCGACGAACCTTTCCGCAGCCTGTGGCAGGGCCGCGATGCCTTCGAAGCGGTCGAGGCCCTGCAGGGCGAAGTCTTCCGCGAACTCGAAGGCCGCCGCACGCTGCGCACCGAAGTGGCGGGCCAGGCTTTTTTCGTCAAGATCCACCGCGGCATCGGCTGGGGCGAGATCTTCAAGAACCTGCTGTCGCTACGCCTGCCGGTGCTCGGCGCACGCAACGAGTGGGAAGCCATCGCCCGGCTGGAGCAGGTCGGCGTCGCCACGATGCGCGCCGTGGCCTACGGCGAGCGCGGCGCCAACCCGGCGCGCCGGCACTCCTTCATCGTCACCGAAGCGCTCGCGCCGACGATCAGCCTGGAAGACTGGTGCCGCGACTGGCCCGCGCAAGCGCCGCCGCCCGCGCTCAAGCGCGCGCTGATCGCCCGCGTCGCCGACATGGCACGGCGCATGCACGAAGGCGGCATGAACCACCGCGACTTCTACCTCTGCCACTTCCTGCTGCACACCGAGCCGCCGCCCACGCCGGACGCGCTGCGGCTGTCGCTGATCGACCTGCACCGCAGCCAGGTGCGCAGCGCCACGCCGCGGCGCTGGCGCGACAAGGATCTGGCCGGGCTGTATTTCTCGGCACTGAACATCGGCCTGAGCCGGCGCGACCTGCTGCGCTTCCTGCGTGGCTATTTTCCGCGTCCGCTGCGTGACACCCTGCGCGAAGAAGCCGCGCTGCTGCGCAAGCTGGCGCAGCGGGCGGAGAAGCTGCAGGCGCGCTACCTGCGCAAATACGCGCCGCCGCAGGACAGGCAGCCATGACGCAGCACTGGCGCCTCTGCCCCGGCTACGACACGCCCGCGCTGCGCGAGGCCTTCGGCTCGCTGGACGCCGTGTTCGCGCTCGAAGGCGAACGGATCACCGGCGATCCGCTCAGCGAAGTCCTGCGCGTCACCGTCGACGGCACACGCTACTACGTCAAGCGCTATCACCGCGCGGCCAAGAACCCGCTGCGCAGCTGGGTCGGCCGGCCGCGCATCCAGGCCGAATGGGAAAACCTGCTGACCTTCCAGGCCTGGGGCATCCGCACTGCGGACATCGCCGGCTACGGGCTCGAGCGCCGCGCCGGCACCTTCTTCCGCGGCGCCCTGATCACCAAGGAAATACCCGGCAGCATCGATCTCGCCCAACTGGCCAACGCACGCGATCCACGGCTGCACGATCGAAACTGGCTGATGCCGGTGATCCGGCAAGTCGCTGCGGCCACGCGCACGATGCACGAGCATCGTTTCGCCCACAACGACCTCAAGTGGCGCAACCTGCTGGTGGATGACGGCACGCCGCCGCTGGTGTATCTGATCGACTGCCCGGCCGGCGGAAGCTGGAGCGGCGCAATGCTGCGCCGGCGCGTGATGAAGGATCTGGCCTGCCTCGACAAGGTGGCGCACCACGTCCTGTCGCGCACCTGGCGCCTGCGCTTCTTCCTCGCCTACCGCGGCCGGGACCGGCTGACCGCCGACGACAAACCGCTGCTGCGGCAGGTGCTGGCCTATTTCGAGGGGCGCGAATGACGACGCCGGCCGCGCAGACCGCGGCCTCGCTGCGTGCCGCCGGACGCGCGCCGGCGCAGCCCTTCGCGGTCGCGCTCGGCGACGGCCGCGAACTCGTCGTGCATCGCATCCTGCGCCTCCTGCCCGGCAAGCGCATCGTCGGCGAAGCCGAGCTGGCCGACAGCCGCGTGCTGGCGAAACTCTTCATCGCCCCCGGCAGCGCGCGACACTGGCAGCGCGAGCGCGAAGGCATCGCGGCGCTGGCCGCCGCCGGCATTCCGACGCCTGCGCTGCTTCATGCGGGCGAACTCGCGGAGGGCGGCCATGCATTGCTGACGGATTTCCTCACCGACGCGGTGAGCTTGGCCGAACGCTGGCAGGCCGTCGCTCGGCTGCCGGCCGGCCACTCCGACGCGCTCGCGGTGCTGGCGCCCGCCTTCGCCATGCTCGGCCGCCTGCATATGAACGGACTGGTGCAGGACGATCTTCACCTGGGCAATTTTCTCGTCAGCGGCAGCAGGCTGATGGTCATCGACGGCGACGCGGTGCGGGCACTCACCCCCGGGCAGCCGCTGCAAGCCGATGCGGCCAGCGCCAACTTCGCCATCCTGGCGGCACAGCTGCCGGCCGGCTGGGACGAACACCTCGCCCCGCTCATCGACGCCTGGCGCCAGGGCGGCGAAGGCCTGCCCGCGCTCGATCCGGCTGCGCTGCGCGCGCCCATCGCCCACACCCGCGATGCGCGGCTCAAGGACTTCCTCGCCAAGACACGCCGCGACTGCACGCTGTTCAAGGCGGAAAAGACTTTCGAGCGGCTGACGATCGCGGTGCGTGCCGAAGCGGAGGCACTCGCCGAAATCCTGGCCGCCCCGGACGCCGCCATCGCCCGCGGCAGCCTGCTGAAGGACGGCGGCACCTGCACGGTGGCGAAGCTGGAGCATGCCGACCGGCCGCTGGTGATCAAGCGCTACAACCTCAAGAACGCCCGCCATGCGCTGTCGCGCGCCTGGCGGCCGAGCCGGGCCGCGCATTCGTGGGTGGAAGGCCACCGGCTCGCCTTCCTCGGCATCGCCACGCCGGCGCCGCTGGCGATCATCGAGGAACGCGCCGGGCCACTGCGCCGCCGGGCCTGGATCATCAACGCCTGGTGCCCCGGGCAGGACCTGGCCACCCACCTCGCTCCTTACATCGACAGCGGCCCGCCACCTGCGGAAGCCGAGGCCCTGCACACGCTGTTCGCCACCCTGCACCGCGAACGCATCTCGCACGGCGACATGAAAGCCACCAACCTGCTGTGGCACGACGGCCAGATCGTGCTGATCGACCTCGACGCCATGCAGCAGCACCGCAGCGCAGCCTCCCACGCCCGCGCCTGGCGCCGCGACCGCGCCCGCCTGCTGCGCAACTGGCCGGCGGACAGCGCGCTGTGGCGCTGGCTCGACGCCAATCTGCCGCCGGCCTGAACCCCCCGAAAATGCCGCTTCGCCGGCATGGCGGTTAAGATGCGCCTGTAACATTCTGATAACAGACATGTCCGACAGCGCGATCGACTATCCCACCCTGCGCGGCGACGCCGAAATCATCGAGGCCGACGGCCACGGCGAGAAGGTGTTGCGGCTTGCCGACGGCAGCTATCTCAAGGTCTTCCGCCGCAAGCGGCTGCTATCGTCCGCCGCGTGGTACCCCTATGCCCGCCGCTTCGCCGACAACGCCGAAGCCCTTGCCCGGCTGGGTATTCCCTGTCCACACGTGATCCGCGTCCACCGCTTCCCGATCATCCGCCGCGACGTCGTCCATTACCGCCCGCTACCCGGCCTCACGCTGCGCCAGATCATCCAGGGCGCGCAACCGGAGATCGACACGCGCGCGCTGCTCGGCCAGCTCGGCCGCTTCGTCGCGACATTGCACGACGCCGGCGTGTTCTTCCGCTCGATCCACCTCGGCAACATCGTCCTCGGCGACGACGGCCGGCTCGGCCTGATCGACATCGCCGACATGCAGGCCCGCCGCCGCCCGCTGCCGCGCTTCAAGCGCAAGCGCAATTTCGCCCACCTGCTGCGCTACCGCGAAGATCGCGCCTGGCTGATGGCCGACGGCGGCCAGGCCTTCGCCGAAGGCTACGCCGCGCAGGCCGGCAAGGGCTATGCAGTGGGGGATCTGCAGGCCTGGCTGAACGCCACGGCGGGGGCTGGGCGCTGAGCACCGGCATGCAAGGCGGAGAAGCCGTATGGCAAACGGCTCAATGCCCTGTGCTGTCGTCGCACGGCTCGTCCCACAGAATCGTTTCATGGTCCTGGCCGCCACAGAAGACGACACGGTGACGGCATATTAGACTGCCTGACGGTCCATCTCTGGAGCAAAAAATGCAGATTTCAGTAACGGAAGCCAAGGCTCAATTGACCGAGCTGGTCAGGCGTGCCGAGGCCGGGGATGAGGTGATCCTGACTCGCTACGGCCATGCTGCCGTTCGCTTGATACCGGTCAAAGCGGTGCCTGACAGGAAATCCCGCGGGGACTTGCTCCGCGCAGTTCGAGCATCGGCAGCGAAAAAGGCACTCAGTGGGCCTTCGGCAGCTCGCAGCGGCGCGCCGCATCGCCCAGGCTTATGCTCGATGGGGCAAGGGCGCCCACCCGGCAGCCCTGAATTTCGGTGACTGCTTCTCGTACGAAGTGGCAAAGGAACACGGATGCCGTTTGCTGTTCGTGAGCGACGATTTCTCTCGCACTGACATAGAAAGCGCAATTCAATCAACAAATCCTGATTGACTGCATCGGCGAGAACTGGTCGATCAGGATCGGCAAGAGACGAAGCTGCTCACTCCACATCCTTGAACTGATGCGCATGCAGGCCGGCGTAATGCCCGCCGGCGGCGAGCAGTTCGGCATGGGTGCCGCGCTCGACGATGCGGCCGTGGTCCATCACCAGGATCAGATCGGCCTTCTCGATCGTCGACAGCCGGTGGGCGATCACCAGCGTGGTGCGGCCGGAGGTGGCGCGGTCGAGCGCCGCCTGGATGTGGCGCTCGGACTCGGTATCGAGCGCGGAAGTGGCTTCGTCCAGGATCAGGATCGGCGCGTTCTTCAGCAGCGCGCGCGCGATCGCCAGGCGCTGGCGCTGGCCGCCGGACAGGGTCACGCCGTTTTCGCCGATCTCGGTATCGAGGCCTTGCGGCAGGCGGTCGATGAACTCCCTGGCGTAGGCCGCCTCGGCCGCGGCTTCGATGGCTTCGCGCGGCGCGCCGGCGAGGTCGCCATAGGCGATGTTGTTGGCCACGCTGTCGTTGAACAGCGTCACCTGCTGGGTGACCAGAGCGATGTGGCGGCGCAGGTTGCGCAGGCGGTAGTCGCGTGAATCGACGCCGTCGATCAGGATCTGCCCTTCGCTGTAGTCGTAGAAGCGCGGAATCAGGTTGGCGAGCGTGGATTTGCCGCTGCCCGAACGGCCGACCAGCGCCACCATCCGGCCCGGCGGGATGTCGACATCGATGTCCTGCAGCACCGGCTGCTCCGCGCCGGGATAGCGGAAGTTCAGCCCCCTGATCTCGATATGCCCCTCTAGGCGCTCGCGTTCGACGGTGCCGGTATCCACTTCGGGCGCTTCGTCGAGCTGCTCGAAGATGCTTTCGGCGCCGGCCACGCCGCGCTGGATCGTGGAGCTGACTTCGGACAACTGGCGGATCGGCTTGGGCAGCAGGCCGGCGGCGGTGATGTAGGCGACCAGGTCGCCCGCGGTGGCATCGCCCCGCAGCAACAGCACCAGGAACAGCACCACCGCCATCGCGCCATAGGTGACGACCTGCAGGCTGGGCGTGAACACGGCGCTGGTCTTGACCATGCGCAACTGCTTGCTGGTGTTGTCGACGCTGGCGCGGACGAAGCGCTCGGACTCGTAAGGCTCGCCGCCGAAGCTGCGCACCACCCGATAGCCCTGGATGCTCTCCGACACCACGTGGGTCAGATCGCCCATCGCCGCCTGAATGCGCTTGGCCTGCTTGCGGAACTTGCGGCTGGCACGGCTGACCAGGAAGCCGATCAGCGGCAGCACCGCGACCATGACGAAGGTCAGCTTCCAGTTCATCCACAGCAGGTAGCCGAACAGGAAGATCACCGTGAGGCCTTCGCGGAACACGACCTTGATCGCATCGGTCGCCGCGCCGGTGACCATCGTCACGTTGAAGGTGATGCGCGAGATCAGGTGGCCGGAGTTGTTCTGATCGAAATAGCGGTTCGGCAGGTTCAACAGGCTGTCGAACAGCCTGACCCGCAGGTCGTGCACCAGGCCGAGGGAAACCCTTGCGAGGAAGTAGTTGCCCAGAAACGACCCCACGCCCTGCCACAACGCGATCAGCACGATCATCAGCGGCACGGCCTTCATCAGCGACACGCCGTCGAGCACGTCCCAGCCCACGTCGAGCGCAGCCGCCGGGTCGTTGAGGCCATCGACGAAATACTTCATCACCGATGCCAGCATCGGCTGGGACGAGGCGAAGATGATGAAGCCGAGGATGCTGACGGCGAACGTGCCGACGTAGGGCCGGACGTAGGCCAGCAGGCGAAGGTAGATGCGGAGACTGGACGTGGCCCGCTCGGCGGAAGCAGTCATGAAAGCCCGACTCGAAAAAACGTCGCGGGATGGTAACACGCAGCCCGGAACGGCAATTCGGGCGGCTTCATCACGAAAACTCAGCGCCCTGCCGCCGCTGACGAGGGGACTGATGCAGCCGCGCGGCCTCCGCCCGGAAGGACGAGCCACAACGCGACCAGCAGCCAGCTCAGCATCCATGCCGGACGCGGCGAGTCGAGCAGCGAAGCGCCGTCGAACATCAGCACGAAAGTGGCATAGCCCCACATTGCCAGCAGGCAACCACCCAGGATGGAGAAGCGCGCACGCCAGGCATCGAAGCCCACCCACCCCCATACGATCGACCACAGCAGCAAGCCGGGCAAACCCAGCTCGATCGCAACATGGGTGAACAGATTGTGGCTATGCTGGAACGCCAGGCCCAATTCAGGCACCTGAATCCGGTAATCCGCCCCGATGCCCAGCCCCAGCACGGGATTCTCGCGGATCATCGCCAATGCCGCCTCCGCGATTTCGGGCCGGTAAGAGGTGCCGCGCTCCATCACCAACGGTTCGAACAGTATCAGGCCGAACACCGTGCAACCCAGCAGCGCCACGCTGAACCGCCAGCTTCCGCGGCCGGGGCAGCAGAGCGGAATCGACACGGCGGTAGCGACGAAAGCCAGCCAGACGCCCCGGCTCTGCGTCAGCGCCATATAGACCACCAGCAGCAGAACGCCCGCCACCGCCGCCATCCGCCATCCGCCCCGCTCGTGCGGCAGACACAGCAGCCAGAGCGCGGCCACGCCCATCACATAGCCACCGAGAATCGGGTTCTGGAGATGGCCGATGCCTTCCAGCCTCGCCGGCCACGGCTGGCCGGATACGCCGTAGAAAACGACGATCGAGGCCAGTGCGGCCAGCGCCAGCCCCAGGCCGCTCGTCCGCAGCACCCTGGCGAGTCTTTCCGGCTCCGCCCCGGCGACGAGGACGAAGCTGCCAAGGAAGAGAACGACATACAGCACCCGCTTGGCCTCGCGCCCCAGATCGTCGGCCGTACTCCATGACAAGCTGAACAAGGCCCAGACCAGCAGTCCGGCAAGCGCGACCAGCCCGCTCCCACGGCGCTGCCACAGTGCCTGCCATTGCGCGCGCGCCGGCCAGGCGCACAAGGCGACCGGCAGCCACAGCAAGGCGACCAGGCCTTGCTGATAGATCCTGCTTCCAGGCGCCCAGGCCATGCCGAGCAGGAACCAGTACACACCGGCCAGCAGCCAGCGGTCGTAAAATCCGCCGCGCATTCAGCCCTGCTCCGGCTGCGGAGGATGGAAACCACGGGCGCTGATGCTCCAGCACGCGCGCGCCGCCAGATCGGGCGGTCCGACGCGCTGCTCGGGTGCCATCCCGGCCCAGGGCTGTCCCTTCCAGACCAGGAAGTGGAGATAGGGAAAATCCCGCTCGCCATCGCGGTCGCTCCGCAGCCGGCCCTCGCGCCATACCCATTGCTTCGGGAAATCGAAGCTGCCGTCGGTCCAGGGGATGCGCGCATAGGGCGTGCTGAAAGCCTCGACGAACTCGCAGCGGCCGAGTGTCGGACTCAAGGCGCGGCGCAAGCGCCGCAGCAGTTCCGGCCAGTTCTTGTTCTTGACGAACAGCTTGCTGAAGGCCTTTTCGTCGAAGGCGCGATGCTCGGGGTCGGCCAGCGCCGTCCGCCACCCTGGTACTTTCATGAAAGCCTCGCGCATCCGCCGGTCATTGCGCAGCAGACACAGGTGCCCCGAAACCCGGGTGAAGTGAGTCGAAAGCAGATCGTGGCGCGACAGGCGCTCCGCGGTGAAATAGCGGCGCAGATCGCCATACACCAGATCGAGATCGCCGAAGGCCCAGAAATCGTAGCCTTCCAGGCTATCGGCATGGATGAAGCCCAGCGCGGGCTTCAGGTCGCACAGCTTGTACGGACTGGACGGCGCGAAATCGATGCCCAGTCTCGCCGAAACCAGCGCGCAATATTCGTCATAGCCCGACGCCCGGATCTCGACATTGGGCGGGCAGTCCGGCGGCACGCCGCAATCGGTGAAGAAGAGCCAATCCACCGTAGGGTTGTATCGGCAGCTCTGGAAGAAGAACGGCATCCAGAAGGGCCATTTGCCGAAATACGGAATGAGAAAGCGAATCCGCGGCTGTTCCATGCTCACTGCACGCTCCTGCCGGCCAGCGCCAGATACTCGCCAGCGACCTGCTTCGGCGCCATGCGCGCCAGCACGCCATCCTTGACCAGCACACGCGGTTCGCGCAAAAACCACTCCATTTTTTCCGCCAGCGCCTCGACGAAGGCTTCCCGGCCATCCGAAAGCGGCACGATGGCATCGGCCTCGAAAAACTCCCGAGCCGCGGGAAAGCCCGCCATCAGGCACGGAAGATCCAGCGCCGACGCTTCGAGAACGACGTAAGGCATGGCTTCGCTTTTCGATGGCAGCGCCAGCAGGCGCGCGCCCAGCATGTAGGGATAAGGATTGCCCTGATAGCCGGCAAAAACGACCCTGTCCTCGACCCCGAGCGCGGAAGCCAGCTCGCCCAGCGCCGCACGAGCCTTACCGTCGCCGACATAAACCAGCTTGAGCCGGGGGTTCGATTCCAGGCGGACAAACGCCTCGAGCAATTCCAGCACGCCCTTGTCCTCATGCAGCCGGCCGACGAAGACGATGTAGTCGAAATCGAATCCGGGCTCGAATTCGGTAGCGCGCGCCCGCAGCGCGGCAAGATCCAGCGGATTGCCGATGACGCGCTCGACGCTCAGCCCCTGGCGTCTTACCGCATCGGCCGAAAACTCGCTCACCGCCACCAGCCGGGAACAATAATGGCGCCCATCGAGCATTCCGATCTGCTTTTCCCGCCCCGTCAGCACCTGATGAACGACGGCAACGACGTCGCCGCCGCGGAAATTGACCGGGGTGTAAGAGGTGAAGTCCTTGATCACGCACACCTCGCTGCTTTTCCAGCCGAGCGATTGCAGGACCGAGTCGACCCGCCTGCCGTATTCGGCATCTTCCGCAGTACGGAAGAAACTGGGAAAAAGCCGATGGACGAAGAGCAGGCGCAGGCAACGCAACAACCAGTGCCTGCGCGCCCGCCCAGTGTGGAAAACGCGCCCGCCGCCCGGAGAAACCTTCGATTTTTCGCCGACCACGACATGCACGACATCCGCGGCCGACGCCCTCATGGCTTCGTGCAGCGCCAGCAGCCAAGTTGTCGAGCCGGACAGTTCCAGCGTCCCGGACAGGAGCACGATCTTCTTCATCGCCCTCTGCCTTCAGCCGAGCCAAGCCCGTATCTGCGGCAGCCCGAGGAAGCGTTCGCGTCCGCAGCGATCGGTGAAACGCTCGGGCACCGGGACGGCGGCATGCGCCTGCTCCGCGCACAATGCCTCCGCCAGCGCCGCCGCGTCGCCCAGCGCAAACGTCCGCCCAACTGCTTCGACCACCTCCCGTCCGCCACCGCAATCCGAACAGATCACTGGTACCCCGGCCGCCATCGCCTCCAGCAGCACCATGCCGAAAGGCTCGTGATCCGAAGTCAGCGCGAACACGTCGAAAGCCTTGAAGTAGCGCCGGCCCTGGGCCACCTGGCCGAGAAAGCGCACCTGCCCGGCAACCCCCAGCTCATCGGCCAGCTTGCGCAACGAAGCCTCCAGACGGCCGCTGCCCATGATCGCCAGCAGCCCGCCCGCCGGCAGCCGCGGCAGGGCCTCGGCGAAGCCGCGGATCAACGTGGCCTGATCCTTGTCCGGGTGCAGGCGGCCGACGTTGCCCACCACCCAGGCATCCTGCGGCAAGCCCAGCGCCTCGCGGGCCGTCTCGCGCGACACCTGTTCGGCCTGCACGGCTTCGACGTCGACCCGGTTGTGCAAGGTCTGGATGCGTTCGGGATCCCAGGCCGGCAGGTAGCCGCGCATCTCGTCACGCACCGCATCGGACACGCCCAGCAACAGCAGGCGCGACTGGAAACGGCTGACGAACCAGCGCCGCATGGCGCGCTCGAAGACACCGAAAGCGTGGAGCACGCCGACCACCGGCAAGCGGGTCGCCAGCAGGGCGATGTAGATCGGCTTGAAGCGGTGGGCGATGCACAGGCGAAAATCCCGCCCGGCGACGATCTGCCGCAAGCGACGCATGGCGCCGAGCTTGAGGCCGCGCACCTCGCGGCTGTCATGGCCGAGGAAGATCACCTCGTCCGAGGCCGAACCGCGCTCGGCCTCCGCATCCGGCTCGCCCGTCAGGTAGACGGTACACACCTTGTACGGCGTGCCCTCGAACAATGCCGCGTACTGGCGCGCGACGTCGAGGAACGGGCCGTCATAGCCATGACAGAACTGCAGCACCCACGGCTGGCTGCTCATGTCAGGCAGCACCTTCCTTCACCACCAGCACATCCTCCATGATCAGATACTGCAGATCCGAACCGAAGAACATGTTCAAGGCATCCGTCGGCGAGCAGATCATCGGCTCGCCGCGGCGGTTGAGCGAGGTGTTCAGCACCACGCCGTTGCCGGTGAGCTTTTCCAGTTCTTTCATCAGGTCGTAGTAGCGCGGGTTGAACTCGCGCTTCAACACCTGGGCACGTGCGGTACCGTCTTCATGCACCACTTCCGGCACGCGCGTCTTCCACTCCTCGGCCACCTCGAAGGTGAAGGTCATGAAAGGCGCGGGGTGATCCGTCTGCAGCATCTGCGGGCCGACGGTGTCGAGCATGCTGGGGCAGAAGGGGCGCCAGCGTTCGCGGAACTTGATCTGCTCGTTGATGCGGTCGGCCACGCCGGCCGCGCTCGGGCAGCCGAGGATGGAACGCCCCCCCAGCGCGCGCGGGCCGAACTCCATGCGGCCCTGGAACCAGGCCACCGGGTTGCCGTCGGCCAGGATCCGGGCAATGCGCTGCGGCACCGCGGTGTCGCCGTCCGCGATCAGCTCCCAGCGCGGCTGGGACGGATGCCTGGCGCAGGCGGCGATGACTTCTTCGTTGGTATAGCGCGGGCCGAGATAGACGTGATCCATCTTCTCGACCGGCACGCCGCGTTTCACCGACACGTACGACGCCGCGCCCACGGCGGTGCCGGAGTCGCCCGAAGCTGGCTGGACGAAGAGTTCCTTCACTTCGGGACGGGCGATGATCTTCTGGTTGAGCTTGACGTTGAGCGCGCCGCCGCCGGCGAAGGCCAGCCGGCCCGTCTCGCGCAGGATGCCGCCCAGGTAATGGTCCATCATCTGCAGCGCGAGATCCTCGAACAGCTTCTGCATGCTCGCCGCGTAATGGATGTAGGGGTCGTCGGCGATGTCGCCGTGGCGCATCGGGCCGAGCCACTGGATCAGCTTGGGCGAGAAGTAGTAGCCCTTGCCCTGCTCCTTGTAGCGGCGGAAGCCGATCACGTTGGCGTAGTCGGTGTCGATGACCAGTTCGCCGTTCTCGAACCTGGCCAGGCGCGAGAAATCGTACTTGCTCGCGTCGCCATAGGGCGCCATGCCCATCACCTTGTACTCGCCGTCGAGCATCTCGAAGCCAAGGTATTCGGTGATCGCGCCGTACAGGCCGCCGAGCGAGTCGGGATCGTAGAACTCCTTGATCTTGTGGATGCGGCCGTTCTCGCCATAGCCGAAGAAGGTGGTCGCGTACTCGCCCTTGCCGTCGATGCCCATGATCGCGGTCTTCTCGGTAAAACCCGAGCAGTGATAGGCGCTGGAGGCATGCGCGAGGTGGTGCTCGACCGGCTCGATCTTCACCTTCTTCAGGTCGAAGCCGAGCTGCTGCAGGCACCACTGGATGCGCTTCTTGTAACGGCGGAAACGACGGTTGCCGGCCAGGATCGCATCCAGCCCGCGATCCGGCGCGTACCAATAGCGCCTGGCGTAGTGCCAGCGCGCCTTGCCGAACAGGCTGACCGGCGCGAACGGAATCGCCACCACGTCCACATCGGCCGGCTCGATGCCGGCGAAGTCCAGGCAGAACTTCGCCGATTCGTAGGGCATGCGGTTCTTGGCGTGCTTGTCGCGGACGAAGCGTTCTTCTTCCGCCGCCGCGACGAGCTTGCCGTCAACGTAGAGCGCGGCGGACGGGTCGTGGGTGAGGGCACCGGAAAGGCCGAGGATGGTGAGCGCCAAGGTAGTCGTCCCTGCGTGAAGAAGGTGGCCGCCGGACACGGCAGGCCCGAAAGGGTGGATTATAGCGTGGCACAGCTTGCCGCCATCGACGGTGGTAGCCGACAATGAACGGCAGGCCTACAAACTGCGAAAGAACCAAAATGAAAGGCATCATTCTCGCTGGCGGCTCCGGCACCCGGCTGTACCCGATCACCCGCGGCGTTTCCAAGCAGTTGCTGCCGATCTACGACAAGCCGATGATCTACTACCCGCTGTCAGTCCTGATGCTGGCAGGGATTCGTGACGTCCTGGTCATTTCCACGCCGAACGATCTACCAGGCTTCCAGCGCCTGCTCGGCAACGGCGACGGCTTCGGCATCCGCCTCAGCTACGCCGAACAGCCCAGCCCGGACGGCCTTGCCCAGGCGTTTCTCATCGGTGCAGAACACATCGGCCAAGACAACGTCTGCCTGGTCCTCGGCGACAACATCTTCTACGGCCAGTCGTTCAGTGCGCAACTGCGCACGGCAGCGGGGCGGAGCAAGGGCGCCACCATCTTTGGCTATCACGTCTCCGATCCGGAACGCTTCGGCGTGGTCGAATTCGATACGCAGGGCAAAGCCGTTTCGATCGAGGAAAAACCCGTACAACCGAAATCCAGCCATGCCGTCACCGGATTGTATTTCTATGACAACGACGTCATCGACATCGCCCGCTCAGTGCGCCCTTCTGCGCGCGGCGAGCTGGAAATCACCGACGTCAATAACGCCTACCTGCGGCGCGGCGACCTTCACGTCGAACTGCTCGGGCGCGGCTTCGCCTGGCTCGACACCGGCACCCACGACTCGCTGATGGACGCCGCTGCCTTCGTCCAGACCATCGAGAAGCGCCAGGGCATGAAAATCGCCTGCCTGGAAGAAATCGCCTTCCGCAACGGCTGGCTCGGCATCGACGACGTCCTTGCCGAAGCCCGGAAACTGGAAAAGACCGGCTACGGGCAGTACCTCGCCCAAGTCGTCCGCGAAGTGCAGCGAGGCCGCCCATGAACGTCATCCGCACTGCCATCCCGGACGTGTTCATCCTCGAACCCAGGGTGTTCGGCGACAGCCGCGGCTTCTTCATGGAAAGCTGGAACCAGCGCGCTTTCGATGAAGCCGTCGGCCGCCGCGTCGCCTTCGTGCAGGACAACCACAGCCGCAGCCGCAAGGGCGTACTGCGCGGCCTGCACTATCAGCTCGAGCACCCCCAAGGCAAACTGGTGCGCGTCACCCAGGGCAAGGTATTCGACGTTGCGGTGGACATGCGCAGCAACTCGCCCACTTTCGGCCAGCATGTCGCCACCCTGCTCGACGGCGACTCGCACCGCCAGTTCTGGATTCCCGAAGGCTTCGCCCACGGCTTCCTCGTGCTCAGCGAATCCGCCGACTTCCTCTACAAGACCACCGACTACTACCACCCAGCGTCGGAATGCAGCCTGCTGTGGAACGACCCGGCGCTGGTCATCGCCTGGCCACTGACGGGCGGTCAGCCGGAACTATCGGCGAAGGATGCGGCGGGTGTGCCGCTGGCAGTGGCACCTGCATTCTAAAACTCGAACCGCACCGGCCGTCACCTCATCTGGCCTCGGAAGCAAAAAGGAGATGCAGCGGGGCCTCGACGGACTCATACAATTTAGCGTTCAACCTAAAAACTTCAGTTACCCCACGCCACCGGCATGACAGGTCAGCAAACGGAGTGCTTGGGGCGGTCCGTTGGCTGCGAGGGTGCGCTTGAGGTGCTCGCAGCAACGTATCCAGACCGATCCAGAGCCCAACTGCTCCGCAGTCTCTCTGAACCAACCCTGAAGCTGGCTGGATACGCGCATGAGCACCTCTCGGGCCTTGTCGAAATAGGCATGTTGGCCGGTGAGCGTGATCGTGGTCTGACCCGCATGGGAAGTCGCCCGCCCGACCGCGGACATCAACCACGGCCGGCTCGTGATGGCTTCCAGTCTCGCTTCAGGGTTGGCTAGGCGCACGAACAGGCTCCACCAGTTGTAGATCAGCGCCACGGCGCGAGCCGACAGCTGGCAGCGATGCAGATCGTGCGTGGTGAAACCGCCCCAGCCCCCCGCGTCCGCCCGGTCGCGGTAGAGCTGGCCGAGCGAGAGGACTTCATGCGCCAGGTTGGTGACCAGCACGGCATACTCGTAGCCGGTGATGCGCTTGCCGTCCTTGCGGTTGGCCTCGATGAAGCCCAGCAACTGCTGCCCGCCATCCTCCTCCTGGATGACGAGCAGCTCGCCCTGCAAAGGGCGACGCAGTACGACCACGCGGCGCGTGCCTTCCCAGCCGCTGAGTGCAAGCCGACTGTCGATCCCTTCCCAGCCCTGGCCCGCATCACACCAGCCCGAGCCTCGGAACAGACGCTCGATGTGGCGTTTGACGTTCTTCGACAGACGCAGCTTGAACAGGTACAGGCAGGGCTGCCGCAGCTACCCGCTTGTCGTTGACCACTCCAGAATGATGTTCACGATCAAGCACTTGCAACACCCCCGTTCACAAGCCCTTGTTTTGTGTAGCTTCCTGTCTTTTTGGGCGACCGATGGACATAGGGAAGCTGGCCGACATGGTGGAGGTTTTCGAGGGGCTCGAGGACTGGCGCAACGCGCAACAGACACGGCACAGGTTGAGCGAACTGCTCACCGTGGCCGTGTGTGCGATGCTCAGCGGTGCGGACGACTTCGAGGAGATCTCGCAGTGGGGGCGCGCCAAGCTGCCGTGGCTGCGGGGTTTCCTGCGGCTGGACTACGGCGTGGCCTCGCCCGACACCTTCGAGCGGGTGCTCGCGCTGCTCGATCCGAAACAGTTCGAACAGGCGTTTCGCACCTGGGTCGGCGGCCTCATCCCGGCGCTGGCCAAGGACCAGGTGATTGCCATCGATGGCAAGGCGAGCCGGCGCACCACGAGCAAGGCGGCCGCTGCGCCGCTGCATATGGTCAGCGCGTTTGCGGCCAACGTGGGCGTGGTGCTGGGCCAGACGGCGACAGCGGAGAAGTCCAACGAGATCACAGCGATTCCCGAACTGCTCAAGGTGCTCGACATCGAGGGCTGCATCGTCACCATCGACGCGATGGGCACGCAGACCAAGATCGCGCGCACCATCCGCGAACGAGGTGCGCACTACGTGCTGTGTGTGAAAGACAACCACCGCAACCTGCACGATTCGATCATCTTCGCCAACCTCGACCCACGCGGCCCGCTGACGCCGACTTCGACCCACGAGAGCACGAGCACCGGGCACGGCAGGATCGAAGTGCGTCGCTGCCGCGTCTACGATGCCGTCGATCGGCTTCACAATGGCGCCGCCTGGAAGGACATAGCCAGCTTCGCCGTGATCGAACGCATCCGAACGGTGGGCGATCGCACCAGCACCGAGCGCGTGTGCTACATCAGCAGCCTGCCCGCCGACGCCGAGCGGATCGCGCAGGCAGTCAGAACTCACTGGGAGGTCGAGAATCGTCTGCACTGGTGTCTCGATGTTCAGTTCGGTGATGACTACGCCCGCGCCCGCTCCGGCCACGTCGCCCACAACCTCGCGCTGGTCCGCCACATGGCCCTCAACCTCATCCGGCTCGATACCTCGATCAAGACCAGCATCAAGACCAAGCGACTGCTGGCCGCGACATCCGACGAGTTTCGCGCGGCATTGCTGGGCTTCGAAGCACCTGACGAGGATGACGAAAAATGATGAATGCGTAGCCACGGGATCCCCGAGAATACAGGACTGAAGCCACCCAGGATCACAGGGATCGGAGCAATCGTCATCGCCACCTGCCCCCCATCGCGACCAAACACTCCTTCAGCAGCCTGAGTGGCCGCGTGATCCGCCATGAAGTCGACGCATGCATCGCCGCAACGAGCGCACGCTGTTCGGCAAGCTTCTGTTTTAACGCCAATATCGACGCATCGAGCTGTTGATTCTCCGCTTGCTCGCGAAGACACGCCTGCCACAGCGCACTGACAACACCGTCGATGCCATCACCCGCCCTGCTCGGACAATGACGGCACAACAGCGCCTCGTAATCGCAGACCATCGCCTCGACCGTGCGCACAGGCATACCCCTGACGTTGTCGGCCATCCGCGCCAGCAGATCAGGTTCGTCCGCCAACCGCCGCAGACAAGCCAGGATCGCACCGGATTCGCATTCGGCCAGCAAGCCCGTTCCTCCATCCCGGATGCGCTCCTCGAAGGCTCCAAGCCGAGTCGCCACAACCGGCAAGCCCAACGCCCACATCTCGCTCAAGGTATAGCTGAAGGATTCGGCAACGGTCGACAGCAACAAAGCCACGTCCGCCCCGAAGGCCTCGGCATGCGTGGCAAGTTCTTCCCTTTCATAGTTGTCGATGACACGCACGTTCGGCATATGCGCAAACGCCTCGCCGCCTTCTCCCGCCCCCAGCAGCAACACATCGGCGAACCCCGACAGCTCATCGGCCATTGCATGCAGCAGCTCGGCCCCCTTGTGCAGCAACAACCGACCAGGCACGATCACGCGCAGCCTGTTCGTCCGTACTTGCAGCAAATCGTACCGGCCGCATGAAGCTGGAAACATTCCCACGTCGATTCCATGCGGTATGCAATGCCAAGGTTTCTCCCTCAGCACCGGAAACAGCTCGGCATACCGAGCATGGAAAGAGCGGCTCGGCGCCACGATCTCGACGGTTTCGCGGGTAAGGCAACGTGCATACGCTTCACGCAAATCGATTCGCTGCGCTGGAGCACACTTCCCGCGCAACACGTTGTGCGGATTCCTGGCCAGACAATCGGCCAACCTTTCCGCCTCACAGGACACGCACGGCCCATCGAACCAGGCAAACATTGCCGGACAGAACGGATGAAAATCGTGCATCACCACGAGCGTCGGCAGATCAGTATCGAATACGTCCAGCGAGTGCCCCAGCAAGGACGAAACAATGATCCGGGCAACGCCAAACCCATCGACGATCGCCCTGAATACCCGCGCATAATCCGCATGCGCCACAGCCGTTGTCTCGATTGGCCGAGCCAGCGACCAACTCATCAGGCAACATCCGCCCACTTCCGCCAATTCGATACGCGCACCCAACGCATCCTGGCTGGCCCCCATCCTGATCAAAAGATGCCGGGAATCAGCCTTGGCACGGGCAAAATCCTCGATCCAGCGCAGCGTACCGCCACCCCAGCTATGGCAGACATGCAAGATGACCGGACGCACGTCCGCTCCATCGGGCAACAACGCATCCGCCACGGGATGCCGCATGCAGTATTCCAGCCGGCGCTCGACGAACACCGCCTCGGCCTCATCCCCACCCACAGACACACGTGCAAGATCTATCGCATCACGCAAACCGCGTAGCGGATCGTCTTTCATGAAGGCCGAGACACGCTGCTCGTAGTCCGGATGCAGGGCCAGCAAGGCAGCGGCGGCCCTGGGCACCAATTCGATACGCTCGCTGCCGAAGCTCACGCTGCCTTCGTGGAATACGAAAACATCCGCACACAACACATTCCGCCAACCTGCCTTGGCCGCACGCAGGGAAAAATCGTTCTCTTCCCCATAGCCGCGCCCAAACGTTTCTTCGTCGAAGGCACCGACGGTATCGAGACATGCACGCCGGATGAACATGCAAAAACCGACCGCCGTCGGCAAATCCACGGCCTTGCCTGCCAATGTCTGCGCAAAAATTCCGTCCAGTACGCCCAGCCCCAGCCCGCCCGGCACCTGCCCATGCCAACCATCGAAAGGATATGAACAGATCGTTCCGTTGTTCGAGAACGGCGTCACCGTCGCCACTCGCGGATCCGCGTCGGCACAACGCACGATACGGTCCAGCCAATCATTGACAACCTCGGTATCGCTGTTGAGCAGCACCACGTCACGATCCTGGTGCAGGGCCATACCCCGGTTCACCGAGCCGACGAAACCACAATTGCGCTCGTTGCGCAGCAAGGTAAACCGCCCGGCCCGCGCTTCACCATCCAGCCACGCCGCCAATCGGGGCTCGGGGGCCGCATCGTCTACAACAACAAGCTCGAAAGGCGTCCTCACCGGCGCGGCCAGTACCGACCGCAGGCAACGGACGGTTGCATCGAACCCCTTATAGACCGGCACAACCACATTGACCTTGCGCAAGCGCCCGGCCTCGTTCTCAACGCCCAGTTCCATCCGCCGTCTCCAGATAAACCCTTATGCGGCGTCCCAAGCCCACCAGATCGAAATCCATCGCCAACGCTCGGGCCCTGTCCAGATAGGCATCCACATTGCCGCCTGTCAAGCGATGCGCCCCCTCCGCCATCGCCACGAGAATCATCTCATCGATATCTTCGCGATAGTGCCCCGTATCCTTGTACCAGGCGATATCGTCCGGGAAACCCAGATCCTCGAAACCCAGCACCTCCAGGTTCTCCAGGCTGCCTGCGCGTTCCGCCAGATGGCGTACCGCGGCTTCATGCGCATCGACCACCAGCGAGGCGAGCTGGTGCCACTGCGCGAAACGAATCCGCGAATAAGGCGGAAAGAACAGATAAAAGCGCGTTCGCGGATTCTCCTCCACGAACCGCAACACGTAGCGGTCGACATAGTCGATCGCTTCCGCTGCCGCCCTAGCGCGGGCAGCCGCATCGGGCGGGTCGATCTCGCCGGCCTCAATTCGTCGGGCATCCTCGGCAATGGCCGCCAATGCCGCCTTCACCTGCCAGTCGTTGCGCGCCCTGAACCAGTTGTCCAGACCACCGAAGCGCATGTTCTGCTCCGGCATCCAGTACCAGGCATTAGGCCGATCCAGCGGCACCTCCCGGCCGACACATTCCTCACTCGTCGAAAATCGAATCAGACAACCAAGAAAATTCGGCGTCATGTACGCCCGAAAATCGTTCAGCGGATTTCGATCGTACAGAAAATCGAACGCTTCCTTATGGAATATCCTGTGCCCTTCCCGGCCGAACACCCCCGCGTCCAGCGAATATATCACCTGCCGCACGTCGCGCCGTCTGATCGCATGATCCAGCACGAGGCTGCGCTCGAAATAATCGCTCGCCGTCACCGACAGATTGACGAAACGCCCCCCCAGCAAGCGGCCCGCCTCTTGCGCTGAGGTATTCTCCATCATCGACGTGCCCAATATCAGCCCATCGAAATCGACGTTGTTGATGATGCCCGCCGCCTGCAGGCGCATGCTCTCGTGCAGCGTGCGGGACCGCCCCCAGGGTTCATGAAACACCATCAGCGGGTCGTAGACGAAGAACCCCGACAACAAAGCCGCGCACGACGAAGCCACCACTGCCAGAAAACAGCGGACAGCGGTGCGATAACGGCCTGGATGGCAGAGACGCTCAGAATGGCCCATATGCCACGATCTGCCGCACCCAGTCCGCCTTTTCGGCATCGCTCAAATCATCCCTGAGCCAGATCACCATCACGTACTCCGAATCGGTACGGCGATAGCCGACACGGTGGCACACCTTTTCCGACTGCCTGTTGCCGACATGCGCCCATATGGCGACCAGTCCCGCTTCCAGCAATGCAAAACTCCCCCGCAGCATCGCCTCAGCAACGCCGCCCGCAGCATGAATGGCTTCCCGATCCACGGCCGGAATACGGCGATACATCCGCTCATCGATGACAAGGCCGCCACACAAGGAATTCCCGTTCCAGGTATCATGGTGGACGTAGCCGACGGGGAGCAAAGCACCATCAGCGCCCCGGTAAAATCCCACGAAATGCCGGGGTCGCTGTGGGAAACTATCAGTGCGGAAACGGCGCCGGAACAGATCGCCGACCAGCGCTTCGGCCATATCGACTTCCATCACCAGCAGAATATCGGCAAAGGGTCTCGCGGCCGCTTGCTCGGCGCAGAGCGCGGTTGCCTGCTGAGTGCTCCCGTCATGCGCTCGCTCATCGGCGCCGGCACGCAGGCGCCGCAATAGCGCGGGCGGAATCCAGTCGTGCAGACGAGCGCGCTGCACGGGAGACAAACAGCCGGCCAGGCGCCGCAGCATGCTCACCGCTCCCCCCTCTCGACCGCATCCAACAGCGCTGCAAGTTCTTCGGGATTTCGCCAGTGCCAACCGCACACGAAACGCGGAATATCCCATAACGGCGACTCCGGCCTCACGGAGCCCCCTCCCGTCCCGAACGCTGCCTCGATACCGATGCGCTCTCCGTGGGCAGGGAAATACTCATCCCGCAGATACGCCGGCACATGCCCGTAGGGGTAGCCGAAGATCGGCAGAGCCCGGCCCGCCGTCCGCCCGGCAACATAGCGCTGGGCCTCGGCAATCTGGGCTTCGGCATCGTCAAAAGTATCTATTGCCAGAAAGGAACCTTTGCGGTTCTCCCTCTGCCGCACCGCGGGCAAAGTGTCATGAACATGATCCCAGCTATGGTTCGCAATCCCGATCAAGCCACGCGCAGCGCACTCGGCCCACCAGTCATCCCGCCACTGATTCAGGCCATTGCCACAAGTCCTGTCCAGCAACAGCCTCGCATCCGGCGAGGCAATGACGAAAGAAACCGCCATCGGTCCATCGCCGCACACCTCCACCCAGGCCCGCCCTTCTTCCAGCACCCGGTGCATGGAAGGCACGACCCGGCCCGACTCATCGACGACATCGACGAAATCATGATCCCGGCCATCGTCGAAGCTCAGACCAACCAGCCTCTCTCCCCACGACACCCCCGGCGGGCATTTACCCTTCAGCATCTCCACCAGCAGGGGCAAAGGCAGCACCCGATAGCCGCGCGCGCCCAGCAGCCTGATATCCTGGGCCAGCGCAACATGATCATCGCCTTCATAGCGCCCGCTCCCCATCGTCCAACTGTGATAGCACAGCACCGGGACGGCAAACGCCAATTTTTCCGCCCTGGCCTCGGCAGCCTTTCCGCCATCCGGTCTGAACCAGGACTTGAGTCGTCGCAGCAACATTCGATCAGAAATTGAAATACAGAAATTCTATGTCAGTCGAAACGGCAGCCTTCACCACGGCCACCATGAACAAAAGCGCAAACGACACCGCCCAGGCCGGGCTTGCAAGCCGCGCGCGCCATGCCGCCGTGCCGCGCCAGAGACAATTGGAATTCGGCAGCAACAACACCCCCGCCACCGCAGCGACAATCGCGACAAGCGAAACCGCCGGCCAATGCGCCGCGTCCATCCAGACGCCAAAACGGATACTGCCCGCCATCAGCTCACCCAGCGGCGCCAGCACCCTGGCAAGGCTCCCCGGCAGCACGACCCCCTCCAGGCCAGCCATGCCGCGAAGGATACGCGCGGCGGCGTCGAGATCGGGCGCGCGGAAAAATACCCAGGCAAGGTTTACGAAATTGAAAGTCAGCAGCCAGCCCAGCCAGCGCGGCATGCGCCACCCCCAGGCCGACCACAGGCGGTGCAGCACCGCCGCAGCGCCATGCAGCGCCCCCCAGATGACGAACATCCAGCTCGCGCCATGCCACAAGCCGCCCAGCAAGAAGGTAGCGGCCAGCGCCGCATGAGTACGCAATGCACCATGGTGGCTACCGCCAAGCGGTATGTACAGATAATCCCTGAGGAAGCGGCTCAGGGTCATGTGCCAGCGCCGCCAGAAATCACGAATGTCGCATGCCCTGTACGGCGAATCGAAGTTCGCCGGCAAACGGATGTTGAACAGCAAGGCCCCGCCGAGCGCCATGTCGGTATAGCCGCTGAAGTCGAAGTAAAGCTGGAAGGTATAGGACAGGCTCGTGACCCAGGCTTCGAAGAAATTCAGCGTCAGCCCATCATCGAAACCCGGCGCGGCCCACACTGCAAAACCATCGGCAATGACGATCTTCTTGAACAAGCCGACGGAGAACAGAAAAAGGCCCACCGCGATATTATCGTAGCGTTTCGCCATGCTCCCCACCGCCGCAAACTGCGGCATCATCTCACGATGATGGACGATCGGGCCGGCAATCAACTGCGGAAAAAAAGTGACGAAAATCGCATAGTTCAAAAAATCATATTCGAGCGCCCCTTCACGATAGCAATCCACCAGATAAGCAATTTGCTGGAAGGTGAAGAAACTGATCGCCAGCGGCAACACGATCCCCGGCAGCGCCCAGCCCGCATCGACAACCAGATTCACATTACCGACAAAAAAATCGGCGTACTTGAAGAAACCCAGCACAGCCAGATTGCCGGTAACACCCAGCACAAGCAAGGCACGCGCACCCGGCCGGCGCTTCCGCTCGCCCCCTCCGCTACCTCGGCGGCGCCCGATCTCGTTGCCAAGCACATAATTGAACAGCACCGACAGCAAGATCAGCGGCAAATAGGCCGGATCCCACCACGCATAAAAGAACAGACTCGCCGCCACCAGCCACACCCTGGCCACCACGATCAGCCTGCGCCCGTTCAGCCAGAAATAAACGCCGAAACTGATGGGCAGAAAGAGAAAGATGAACGGCAAGGAGTTGAACAGCACGGCTCGATCCTGTCCCGCTCAATTCACGAGCCGCAGCAGCAGCGGAATACGTCCAATCGCCAGCGAAGATGCGGCCGACAGCGTGAACACAAGCAAGGCCGTCAGCGGCACGGCCAGCGGGGCCGGCGCCACACTGGCGTACAGCGGCCCAATGCCATTCCGGGCCAGCAGGTCGATCCAGAAAGGATGCAA
Source organism: Thauera butanivorans NBRC 103042 (assembly GCF_001591165.1). Lineage (GTDB taxonomy): Bacteria > Pseudomonadota > Gammaproteobacteria > Burkholderiales > Rhodocyclaceae > Thauera > Thauera butanivorans. Next base: position 6,882 of record NZ_BCUG01000005.1, on the reverse strand, counting down.
CACGTAAATACCGAGTGTGACGCGGGTCAAGGCCTCGCCGCCCTTGCGATGCCAGACCAGAAGCCAGCGCGGCGAAGTTTCCAGCAAGCGCAGCAACAGCAGAAACACGCAAAAGGTCGAAACCATGACCAGGGGACCGCGATTGGTATACATCAGCTTGAACACCGACTCGCCAAACGCGGGATACAGTGCAACCACGCCCACGACCTCGAGCAGGATGCACACGCAAGGCATCAGGATAAGCACCCAGATCGGCACCGCAGGCCGGTCACGATAAAGCAGATAACCGCCGACGAGATAAATGAAATAGATTGGAAACAAGCCCAGAAAACTCGCGTGGCTCATGTCCAGCACGACGCGGGTCAGCCCCTCGATGGGCGTCAACACCGCGCACAGGCCCAGCAGGTAGTAATGCAGGCGCACATCCGACAGATTGACCAGAGCCCGCAGCAAGGGAATCGCTAGATACATGCCCAACATCATGTACAGGAACCACATATGATAATACGGCACGCCACGAAGCAGCTCGATCCCCAGTTCCCTGGCAGGCGGCAAACCTACCGTCGTCCAGCGCAGCAGCAGATAGAACGCAGTCCAGAACACCACTGCCGGCAACAGCCGCATGAAACGCCCGCGGACAAACTGAAAGGGGTCCTTGTCCGCCGGCCGCCCGAGCAGGATCACCCCCGCCGCCATGATGATCAGGGCATTACCCCAGCGGCTGGCCGCATTCAGCGCATTGGCGGTCCACCACGTTGCATTCGCCGTGTCGAAAATCGCCGCAGGCATGGCGCTGACGTGAACCATGACGACAGCCATCGCCCCCAGGATGCGCATCAGATCTAGCTCGGCCAGGCGCCCGCCCCCGCTCCCTTCCATCACCTGCCCCATTCCCGGGGTTTCCTCGCCTGGCAGCGGAAGGTCTCGACCCCGGCAAAATCCCTGGGTATGTCGACCCCTGTCGCCTGCACCTGGAAGTCTCGTTCCTGCAGATGCCATTCGGCCACGCGCCCTTCCACCTCGCCGAAGCCCAATGCCGCCATGCAATGCCGGAACAGCCGAAGGGGCGAAAGATCGCGCTCGTCTCCGGGCGACGCAACGCTCGCCACGCCCATCAAGGATTGCACGATCGCCCGATAGCACAAATGCCCCAGGCTCACACCGATCTCCAGTTCCCATTCGAGGTCGATGAAGCCCTGCTGCGCGCCATCGACAAGCATGTTCCTCGGCACCGCATCCAGCAGCCAGCCGGGCAAGCGGGCGTCCACATCCCGACACCCCGCTGCCGCCGGATGCCGCGCCTCCAGGCAAGCCAGCCAGCGCGCGGCCCAATTCGCCACTTGCTCCGCGCTCCAGCCCGGTTCGTTCAGCAATGCGATCAAGGCATGGTGCCAAAGCTCGCCGCGCTGAAATGGCGCGGCGGCAAGCCGCATCGTCAGCGCCGTCCGCGCAGTGCCGTCATTCGCTGCCTCCAGGCGTTCCGGCTCCACCCAGACGCCCTCGCTGCCACGCACCCTGAACACCGTCCGCTTGGCATATGGCCTGGCGCGTTCCACGGCAAAATGCCAGGCCAGCACATCCTGGCCGACGATGCTCAGCGGCTGGGCAGAAGCAAGGGCCAGGAAGGAGTTGGCAAGCTCCCCCCCCAAGCCGTTGCGCATCACCGGACGCCAGGCAGCCTCCAGCGAAAAAGACATGCTGGCCGGCGTCTGCGGGTCGACCGCCACCGACGCCGCCGCCAGCGGACCTAGGTCGACACCGTCCGCGGCACGCGCACCACGCTCCGACAATACTGAAACGGGCAGCTTGTAGTCTGGAAACGGGAACAGCCACTGCTGGCAGGCCAGACCCGCTGCGCGCAAGCGGGCCGACAGCTCCATCCGGCCGAATGTCACCACACCTTCCGGCCGGTAGCGATCCTCGATGCCGAACATCGCCTGGTTAACGTGATCCTCACCGTAAGCAGCAAAATACTTAAGGCCGAGCTGGTTCTCGATCGCCACCAGCAACACGCCGCCCGGTGTCAGAAAGCGCGCCGCACAGGCCAGCATCGCATCCACCGGATCGGCCCCGCTGGCGGCGGGAAAAAAGATCCGCGCATACTCCAGCACGCCGATCAGCGTCACCACATCGAACAACGGCCTGGCTTCCAGCGCCTGCAAGGTCTCGGCCACCACGGCAACATTGTCGAGACCGGCACAGCGCGCAGCCGCCACCCGCGCGCGCGCCGCACTGCCTTCCACCGCCAACACCTCGCAGCCGCACTCACCGAGGTAGCGCGTGATCGCGCCGCAGCCGGCTCCGATCTCGAGCACTCGCCGCCCACGCAAGAAAGGCTCCACGGGGCGCAGCAGATTGGCCCTGCGCGGGCTCAAATGGTAGCGGCGCGGCCAATCGCCGACCTCGGCCAGCAAGGCGGAAGACAGCACTGAACGGTCTGCGGTCGCTGCCAGAAAACCGAGCAGGCTCCGTTCGACCGCCTCACCATCCGTATACGCAAACGTAAGCTCCTCGCCGCGCCGCAACCAGGGCCCTTGTGGGCTCTCGCGCACATAGCGCTCGGCCGGCAACATCGCCGGCCACACCGCTTTGCCGGACATCAGGTCTTCTCGATCAGATAGAACACGCAACCCCGATCCTCTGGACGCGGATTCCCGCTCAGGACGTCGAAATCGCGCAGCACCACGCGCCAACCCAGGCGGTCGATCAATGCATCGAAGGACTGGCGGGAAAAGCGGTTTCCCCAGCTCAAGCCGGGCGCCGGCCGGCAAAAATAATCAGCCGACTCATCGGCCAAAGAAACCACGTTCTGCACGATCAGAAAATGCTCCGCTATCGCATAGGACTGGATCAGCACCGCCTCCGGGTCGTCGACGTGATAAAGGCCGCCAACATTGGCGACGATCGAAAATCGTCTCGCCGGATCGATCGCCTCGATGTCGCTGCATTCGAAATCGACCGCCGCCAGATCGAGCCGGTCACGAATCTGCCGCGCCGCGGCGAGATGACCATCTCGGTCGTTGTCGAAGCCGATCGCACTGTCCGCGCCGAAACGGCGCGCGAACATCGCATAAAAACCATCCGCACAAAACAGCTCGGCAAAGCTGACCGGCCTCACACCGCGAGCTTTCAGCCTAGCCAGGGCCAGCAGAACATAAGCGCCGATGACGGGCGCTTTCACCGCCTGGTTGGGCGCGTAGATACCCTCGATCTGGCGCGTGGGCAGACCCAGCCAAGAAAAATCATGATAAGTCGGAGCCATGTCGGCCGATACTGCGGTCATTTCTCATCTCCGTTGACACCGATACGGCAAACAGCCTGCAGATCGGCAATTCCCACCGCGGCAGGCGGCGCATGGACCTCGAACTGCAGCACGTCATAGCGGCGATCCAGCGCGCGCACATCCGCCCCCTCCTCCTCGGCCAAGCCCAGCGACAGCAGATAACTGCCTGCCCCCAGATGCAGCCTCATCCCGAACACGACTTCACGTTCGTCGCCCACATCGGCAGCGGGAAACTCCCTCAACAGATTGCGGCTGCTGTTCCCATACACCGTAATACCGTCGGGCGTCTTGACGTACACACCAAAAATGGGGCGGTGGCAGGCCCGCAGAAAACGTCCGCGCAATACAAGTTCGATCATTTCGCCGGTGCGATAGCTGAGCTCGTGCCCGCCTCCAGGCCGCCTCAGCTCGGCATCGAACAGTTCCGCCCCGCCTTCGCCCCAGCGATACTCGGTTTCGCAGTAACCCGCGCGCAATTCCAGCCGCTCCGCATGGCGCGGAACACAAGGAAGGGCATCAGCCGCCACGGCCGCCTCCGCGGACGCATCGCCGCCCAACAGCAGATCGACGTATCGATTGACGATCTGGCGCGGCTCACCATCGTCGATCAAGCGCCCCCCTTCCATCAACAAGGCACGGCCGCAATGGCGCACCACCTGCTCCACCGAATGCGTCACGAACAGAATCGTCTTGCCGCGGCCCACCAGTTCCTCGAAACGGCGGAAGCACTTCGACTGGAACTTGACGTCGCCCACCGCCAAGGCCTCATCGACGATCAGCACCTCCGGGTCGACGCAGGCCGCCACGGCAAACGCCAACCGCACGTACATCCCGGACGAATAGGTCTTGACCGGTTGATGAACAAAATCGCCGATGTCGGCAAAAGCCAGGATCTCCGCCAGCCGCGCTTCGGTTTCGGCCCTGTCCAGCCCCAGGATGGCCGCATTCAGAAACACGTTCTCGATGCCGCTGAACTCCGGATTGAAACCCGCGCCCAGCTCCAGCAACGCCGCCACGCGGCCGCGCACCGCCACCTGTCCCGAACTAGCCCCCAGCGTGCCGACCAGTATCTGCAAAAGCGTGGACTTGCCCGAACCGTTGCGACCCAGAATCCCCACGACCTCGCCCCGCCCCACGGCAAAGGACACCCCGTCCAGCGCCTGGAACTCGCGATACAACTGCTTGCCGCGTGCAAACGCCTGGAAGAGCCGGTCCTGGGGTCGGCGGTAGATGCGGTAGATCTTGCGCAGATCCACCACCTCGATCACCGAAGCTGAACCGTCTCGCATATCAAAGCACATCCGCGAAACCGGGCCGCAGCCGCTTGAAGCACCACAAGCCGGCGGCGGCGGCGGCAAGGCCGGCCAGGGCGAACACGAGCCACGACGACAGCGGCAGCATCGTGCCCCACAAGGCCAGCGCGCGCCATTGCTCCAGCGCGGGCGTCAGCGGATTGAGGTACAACAGCGGACGCAGCGCCTCGGGCACCTGCTCGACCGGATAGAGCGCCGGTGACATGAACAGCAGCAAGGTGGCGAGCACTCCGACGACCTGGCTCACATCACGGAAATAAACGGCGATCGCGGACAAGGCCCACATCGAGCCCAGGCCGATGGCAAGCAAGGGCAACAGCGCCAGCGGGGCGAGCACCAGCGTGGCGGGCGGCAGGCCGAATACCGCCATCTGGAAGAGCAACAACACGGCCAGGTTGACAGCGAGGTGAAAAACCGCCGCCGCCCACTGCGACACCGCGATCACCGGCAGCGGAAACACCACCTTCTTGACGTAGTTTGCATTGCCGACGATCTGCGCCGGCGCCTTCATCAGGCACTCCGCCAGAAAGCCGTGCAGCATCAGACCGGACAGCAGCAGCACGCCGTGCCCGAAGGGCCCGGTATCGCCTTCCACCCCCGGCCAGCGCGCGCGCAACACCAAGGCAAACACGAAACCGTAGACCAGCAGCATCACCAGCGGATTGATCAGCGACCATGCCATGCCGAAGATCGAGCCACGGTAGCGCCCGGCGATCTCGCGCCGGGCCAGTTGCGCCGCCAAGGGCAAGTGCTTCCGCCAAGGCACCCTCCCCTCCATCAGCCCGCTCCACACAGGACGAACCCGCATGGGTTTGCCTCACTCACTCCGCATCGACTGGTGCCGCAGCATCCGTCTCCACCGGCGTGATGATGCTCTTCAAAGCCTCCCGAATTTCCGGCAGCAGAAGACCAGCCTTGGCATCCAGCGTGGGCCCGCGGAAGCTATCCACAAACGCAGAACGCCTGGGTGCCAGAATTTCGTCCTGCATGGCCTGCACAAGCTCATTGCGAACCTGCTCGAAAGGCTTGTACGAGGCAGGCTTGCGCTCAAGCAATTTGATGATGTGAAAGCCAAAGCGGGTACGTATCACGTCGCTGCTCTCACCTTCGCGAAGCCCCCAGGCGGCTTTGTCAAAAGGCGGCACGAAACGCCCTTTTTCAGCCAGGCGCGGCAACTCGCCGCCTTTTTCCGCCGTGGCTCTTTCTTCCGAAAACTCACGCGCCAGTTCGGCGAAATCCTCTCCCTTGTCCAGGCGGGCCTTCAGCTCCAAAGCCTTGGCTTTCTGCTGGGCAATCTCCTCTTCGGACTGCATTTCGACATCTGCACGCAGCAGGATATGGGCAACCCGGATCTGCTCGGGGATGGCAAACTGCTGCCTTGTCGCCAGATAGCGCTGATAGGCCAATGGTTCCAGATCGGGAAGCTTTGCTTGTTCAGCCTGCTGGAAGTCCAGCACTGCGGCGTGGACAAGCTCGGAGCGCTCTTCAACCATGTGACGCGCACGGCGATGCGGCTCTTGATCCAGACCACGTTGGCGCGCGTAGTCAGCCATCGACATGTCCTGCAAGCGTCCCGCGATGAACTCTTTGAGTTTGCGGTCATCAGCCACGAACCCCGCCACCAGTTCCTTCGGCGCAAGCTCAAGTTCGGCGAGAATTTGTCGGGGAAGATCAAAGGTACTCTCGGCAGAAGGGCTCCCGAGCTTGGCTTCAGCCCCCATTGCTGTTGAAGAAAGGCACAGAGCTCCAATACAAAAAATATGGGACAGCTTCATCTTGCTTCTGAAATCTCTTTTTAGAAACAAACGCGCGGACTACGCCGCGCGTTGAAATGAATACAGCAAAACGAACAATCAGCGGAACTCGGACGATCCCTCTGAAACATAGAAAACACAATTCGAACCAGTGCAATTCTGCTGAACCGCAACGTTCAAATAATACATCGATTTGGTTCGATCGATCTTGCAGGAAAACGCCGTTGTCCCTGTCGAAATAGATGGCGTCATGGTCGTTTGATTGACACAACGCGACTGATCATTGCCCGTCATGTCGCCCGGGATCGTCGAAAGCGAGATCTTGGTATCAATGCCGATACTACCCCCAACGGAGTTGGCAACCTTGATCGTCCCGGTACTGCTGCCACTTGCCGTACCAGAGACCGGATAGCGAATGCTGAGAATCTGCCCCTTCGTCATTTTTACAGGCACAACGGCCCCATTGATTCTGGCTTCGTATTCAGTTGCGGTACTGCACGACGATCCCAGCAAATGCGACCCCCCGTTAAGG